>CAVTSL010000010.1:0-62072 GCA_963737405.1 uncultured Actinomycetes bacterium | reverse complement strand
TGCGGGTTGTAGATCGTCGTGTCGGCGAGGCCGTCGTCGGCGGCGATGTTGCCTCCGACGATGCAGCGTGCGGCCGTCGGCGAGCTGGATGTGGCCGGCGCAGAAGAGGTTTCGGCCGTACGGGACGGGCGGGAACGCTGCCGGTCGCGGGATCCCAGAGCCGCTCCGAGTTCGGGGCTGCGTCCCACGCGTCGAAGGCGAAGACCTGACCGGTCGGGAGCAGCGACATGTGGACGGCGACGAGCGGCCACGCGACCGGGGCGCTCCACTCGCCGATCTCGGCGGGCGTCGCGGCGACGGCGGCCCGCGAGCCCTGGAGCTGCGACGAGGGCGGCGGCGATGCGAGCGTCGCGAACGCAGCGCGCTGCCACGACGGGATCCGTCGCCGCAGGCGCTGGGTGTAGGCCGCTGTCGTCCGCACGTCGAGCCGTCCCGGCATCACGCCGGTCCACGTTGCTTTATCCCGTTTTCAGCGCCCGTCGGCAACGACCCGAAGTTCAGACCCGCCTAGCCGTGCGGTGAGTCTCGTCGTGCGGCTCTCAGGTACCGGCGGAGACGCGGCGCCGCAGGGCAGCCCGGCGAGGGCCCCTGCGCGCTCGCGACGCGGGCGCAACGACCTCGGCTCAAAAGCGCGAGGCCCCAGGCCGCCATCGGGAGGAACGACGAGCTCGAGACGGAAGGCGCTGAACGCGGGGGCCGCGAAGACGTAGAGCAGTGCCGGCAACGGCGCCCGCGGTCATGAGTGACGTCGTCGGATTGCGCGATCGCCGGCCGCCGCCAGACGACGAGCAGCAGCGAGAGCACGCCGCCGACGAGGTAGAAGGCGGTGTACCACTCGCCGCGCCGGAGGAACCCGACGTTCGCGCGCACGAGGTCGAGCAGCGCGCCCGGGTAGTGGCCGAGGATGAACGACCACGAGGTGTCGCGCGAGGGCTCGAAGCCCGTTGACGAGCTCCGCGAGCGAGCTCGCGCACCGGCACCTGGTAGAGCAGGAGCGGTGGGAGCGCCGCGGCGAGCCCGGTCGCGAAGAGTGTCACCGGGACGCGTGAGCGATACCGGAACGCGCACCATCCGGCCGCGAGCACGGGGATCCACGTGCTGTCGCGCGTGAAGCCGAGGATCGCGATCGCGCCGATCCACAGCGGCAGCCAGCGAAGACCCGCGGTCGAGCGCGAGGATCGCCGCGGTCGAGCGCGAGGATCTCGAGCGCGAGGCCCCAGCTGTCCGTCAGCGGGATACGACGAGTGGTTCACGAGCGGTGGCAGGAAGACCGCGCCGAGCGTGACGAGGCTCGCGACCGCGACGCGGAAGCGCAGGAGCAGAAAGGCCGAAGAGCGCGAGGATCGTCGCGACGTAGCCGGCGAGCGAGAGGTAGAGCAGCGAGCGGTCGCCCGCAGCGGGATAGAGCGCGGCACCCGCGAGCGGCAACGCGACGCGTCGCTCGTAGAAGGGCTCGTTGTACTCGACCCACGTCAGCGTTGCCCGTGTGGTGCGGATCACGGGCCCGAAGCTCGGCCGAGAGCGGGCCTTCGAAGGTGCGTTCTCGTGCGACCGCGTCGTCGACGCCGCGAATCTCGAGCAGCCGCTCCTGGTAGTAGAGCCCGTCCGGCGTCCACGTCGTCGGGTCGTGCAGGCTCGGCCAGATCGAAAGAAATGCCAGCAGCGCGAGGGCGGCGGTGAGGGACGCGATGAGCGTCGTGCGACCGTTCATCCTCGACCTCAGAGCCTGCCTACAGGGTCGGCTCGTTCGCGGTCGCCACGGCGAGGCGGCGCCCGCCTCCCGCGGCGCTCCGCCGCACGCGCGTGTGGACCGGCACGACGCCGAGCACCCTCTCGATCGCCGCGGCCGCACGTGCGCCGGCGCGCCCGTCCCAGAGCGGAGGCACGACGCTCTTGCGCTGCCTCAGGAGGCGCTCCGGGATGCCGGCGAGCGCAGAAGGGTCGAGCCCGAGAATCTCGTTCGTGCCGTGCGTGACGGTCACCGGCCGCTCGGTGTTGTCGCGGAGGGTGAAGCAGCGCACGCCGAGCGCGGTCGACTCCTCCTGGATGCCGCCCGAATCGGTGACGATCGCGGCGGCGCCCGCCTGCAGCGAGAGGAACTCGACGTACGGAAGCGGCGGCGCGAGCTGGACGCGCTTCGGGCCGGAGCCGTTGAGCGACGCGAGCCGGGCGCGCGTCCGCGGATGCACCGGGAAGAGCACCGGGATCTGCGCCGCGACCTGCTCGAGCGCCTTGACGGTCTTCCGGATGAGCACGGGATCGTCCACGAGGCGCGCGCGATGGAGCGTGACGAGGACGTAGTTCCGCTGCTCGAGGCCGTAGTCCTTCCATGCCGCGCGCTCACGGGCCGCCTCGATGTTCGAGAGCAGCGTGTCGATCATCGTGTTGCCGACGAACGCGATCGAATCGTCGTCGATGCCCTCGGCCGCAAGGTTCTCGTTCGCGTCCTCCGAGTGCGTCATCAGCAGCGTCGAGAGGTGATCGGTGAGCCGGCGGTTGTGCTCCTCCGGCATCGTCCGGTCGAAGCTCCGCAGCCCGGCCTCGAGGTGACAGACCGGGATGTCGAGCTTCGCCGCGGCGAGCGCGGCTGCGAGCGTCGAGTTGACGTCGCCCGGGACGACGACGAGATCCGGCCGCCACTGCGCGAAGAGCGCCTCGAGGTCCACGAGGGCGCGCGCCGTCTGCTCGGCGTGGGTTCCCGACCCGACCTTCAGCATCGCGTGCGGCGCGGGTAGCGGCAGCTCGGCGAAGAAGACGTCGCTGACCTCGCGGTCGTAGTGCTGGCCCGTGTGGATGAGGCGCTGCTCCACCCGACCGGCGCGCGCCAGCTCGGCATACACCGGCGCGACCTTCATGTAGTTCGGTCGCGCACCGACCACGTGGACCACGAGCGGGCGCCGCATGAATCGATCCTAGGAACGCCCTCCTCGTAGGGCGACCCTCGTTCGGCCAGTTGGCCCGACCCCCCGTACGGCGGGGTCGTCTACGCCTCGACGGCCGCGCCGCCCTCCCGCTGCTGGCGGTGCCAGGCGATCGTCAGGTCGAGCCCCTCGTCGAGACCGACCTGCGCGGAGAATCCGAGGAGGGCCTCGGCCTTCGTCGTGTCGGGCACGCGGTGGATGACGTCCTGGTACTTGCCGGGGAGCGACTCGTAGCTGACGTACCGCGCCCGGAGCGGGCTCGGCGAGTGCCCGAGCTTCTCCTGGATCAGCTCCGCGAGGCGCTGGATCGTCACGGTCTCCACGCCGCCGAGGTTGATCACCTCGCCGCGGGACTGCGGCCGCTCGAGGGCCCGCACGATCCCGTCGGCGGTGTCGGAGACATACGTGAAGGTGCGCGTCTGGAGCCCGTCGCCGTGGATCTCCATCGGCTCGCCGTCCAGCAGCGACTCGACGAACGTGACGACGGGGCCGCCCCACCAGCTGAGGTGGTTCCGGACGCCGTAGGCGTTGAAGAGGCGCAGGATCGTGACCCGCAGGTCCTTCTCGTCCGCGAGCGCGAGCGCGTAGTGCTCGTCGTACATCTTCGAGACCGCGTAGGCCCACCGCTTCGTCGTCGGCGGGCCGATCACGAGCTCGCCGTCCTCGCGGAAGGGTGGCGTCGCGTTCCCGTAGACGTCGGAGGTCGAGGTGATGACGAGGTCGGCGTCGAGCGACAGGGCGACGGCGCACGCGGCGTCCATCCCCTGCACGTTCACCTCGAGCGTGCGGAGCGTCCCGCCGAAGCGCGGGATCTTCTTCGCCGCGAGATGCGCGATCCCGTCGCAGCCGTCGAAGGCGCGGCGCAGCTCGCGCTGCCGCGTGCAGTCGAGCACCTCGAACGAGAACGAGGGATGCTCGAGGAAGCCCGCGATGTTCCCGACCGACCCGTAGGACAGATCGTCGACGGCGACGACCTCGTAGCCCTTCGCGAGCAGCTGCTCGCAGACGTGCGAGCCGATGAAGCCGGCCGCACCGGTGACCCCGATCTTCTTCATGGTGCCCTCCTCGTCATGCCGCCTCCCGACGCTCGAGTTGCAGCCGCTCGAGGATGCCGGGGACGACGCGCTGCGAGACGCCGGTGACGGCCTGCCCGCTCACGATCTCGGGGTACACGTGCGCCGTCGAGGCCATCGCGAGCCCGTCGATCGGGAAGATCTCGGGGAGGTTCTTCGCGCCGCCGAGCAGGTGCACGGGCTCCGTGACGCGCGCGCGCTGGACGACCGAGCCGAGGATCTCGTCGTCGCGCAGATCCGGGAAGATCGTGCGCGCGTAGCCGAGGAAGTCGCGCTTCAGGTCGTCGAGCGGCTGCTCGTGGAGCGGCGAGCCGGGGTCGACGTACTTCGAGACGTAGATCAGATGGCCGCCGGCGTGCTCCGGGTCGACGACGTGCGTCGTCTCGACGACGGTCGTCAGGGGCACGCGCCGGTCGGTGATGTTCAGGTGGTAGTACGGGCTGACGCTCCGGCTCGTCCGGAGGAGCAGGCAGACGACGCCGAGGTAGCGGCAGTGGTCGGCCGGCGCGAGCTCGCGCAGCGTGGGGGAGAGCACGCGGCGGGCCATCGGAGGCGCCAGCGTGCAGAGGACGAAGTCGAACGGCCGGAAGCGTCCGTCGACGACGAGGCCTTCGGCCCGCGGGCCGGTTCCGGCGATCTCGTCGACCGCCGAGCCGGCGTGGATCTCCCCGCCGAGCGCCCGGATCCGGGCCTCGAGCGCGTCGATCAAGCGTCTGGTAGCCGCCCTGGAGCCAGCCCATCACCTCGGCGCCGGAGCGGTCGCGGGTCTTCGACATGCGCTTCGTCCGCGCCCAGATGTACGTGGCCGGGAGATCGTCGTAGCGCCCGTCGAACTTCGAGTCGAGGAGCGGCGCCCAGAGGCGGTCGACGACGCGTCGCCCGCACAGTCGCCGCAGCCACTCGAGGAGCGGCGCGTCGTCGAGCTCGTCGTAGCCCTTGATCATCTGACAGCGCGCCACGAACGTCCCGAGGCGCAGGCGGTCCTGCATCCGGAGCACCGGGAAGGTCAGGAACTCCTTCGGCGACGTCATCGAGAAGAGCCGGCCGTCGTCGTAGAAGCCCACCTTCGTCGGCCGGAAGCGCCACTTGTCGGAGAGGCCGAGCTCCTCCGCGAGGGCGAGGATCCGATCGTCCGTCGGGAGATTGACGTGGTAGAAGCGGTCGACCGGGTAGCCGTCGAAGTCGAACGAGCCGACGAGCCCGCCGAGATCGTTCGAGCGCTCGTAGAGCGCGACGTGGACTCCCGCCTGTGCGAGGCGGTAGGCGGCGGTCATCCCGAGGATGCCGCCGCCGACGATCGCGACGGCGGGTCTGCTCATGCCGGGGCCGCGGCCTTCGCCGAGCGGAGCCGGGCGATCATCCGCCAGTAGCCGACGATCGTCTTGAAGACGGGCATCTTGCTCTTGCCGGCGCGCCGGGTCCAGTCGAGGTCGACCTCGACCTCCTCGACCGTCGCGCCGAGCGCGGACAGCTTCGCGAGGAGCTCGGCCTTGCAGGCGAACCCGGCCTCCTGGACGAGCGTTCTCTCCATATTTCTCTACGCCCGCGCGGAGGACCGACGCCCGGTAGACCCTGAAGAACGAGGAGACGGTCGTCGCCTGCAGCCCGAGCGTGTGCCGGATCACCCAGCCCGCCGCCGCGCTCAGGAAGCGCCGGCGCCGGCTGACGTTCTGCATCACCCAGGACGCGAGCACGAGGTCTGCCCCGGCCTCGGCGCGCTCGACCATGAGCGGGAGCGCATCGAGGTCGCTCGTCGTGTCCGACTCGAGCGTGACGATCAACGCGTCGTCGGAGCACTCTGCGAGGGCGGCGTCGAAGCCCGCGCGGAACGCGGCGCCGGGCCCCTGGTTCTCGCCCATGCGGATCACCTCGGCGGGCACGTCGCCGTCGTACGCATCGACGAGGTCAGCGGTCGCGTCCTCGGATCCGTCGTCGACGATCAGGACGCGGCTGGTGCGCGCGAGGAGCTCCGGGCGAACGGCGAAATCGGCGAGCAGGCGCGGGAGGTTCTCCTCCTCGTTGTACGCAGGAAGCACGAACACGAGCTCTGCTCGGCCCGCCCGGTCGGACACCGAGTCCGCCGGCTTCAGCCGGACCGTGTCGACTGCCAACCCAACTCCTCCCGTCCCATTGCCACAGCGGCGCCACGTTGCGCCTTGCAGAGGAGCCTAGGAGTGCCTGAATACGGCTTCCAGACCAGAGTCGGAAACCCGCAAGGCGGGGAGGCGCAGATGGTCCCCGGGGCTAGCCATTCGGGGAGCGGGCGTCCTCGGCGACCCGTGAAAGCCCGTCGTCCGGGGAATTCAATCGGCGAGCGCTCCGCGCCATGATCGGACGGTCGTGGCACCCGCGCCCGCACTCCGTGTGGCCCATGGGTACACATGGGCCATCCCGCAGCCGTGACGTCAGTCGCAGTCGCCGCCGCCGAACGCCCGCGCGCACCGCGCGCGTATGCCGGTGCCTGGCTGCTGTCGTTCGCGACGGCGGCCTCGGGTGCGCTCGCGTACGCGTTCACGATTCTCGCGGCGCGCACGCTCAGTCCGACCGACTACGGCCTGATCGGAGTGCTCTGGGCGGCGACGTTCATCCTCGTCGTCGTGCTCTTCCGGCCGCTCGAGCAGACGACGTCGCGCGCGGTCGCGGACAGGCTCGCCCGGGGAGGCACGTCCGTCCGCGGGATCGTCCGCTCGGTGCTCCTGATCTATGCCGCCGTGGTCGTCGGGCTCGCCGTTCTTGCCGCCGTCTCGTGGAACGCGATCACCGACAGGCTCTTCGAGGGGAACGCGGCGCTGACCCTCGCGCTCGTCGTCGGCGTCGCCGGCTACGGCGTGGCGTACGTCCTCCGCGGCCTTGTCAGCGGATGCGGCTGGTTCGACGGCTACGGCCTGATCCTCCTCGGCGACGCGGGCATCCGACTGCTCGCGGCGCTGCCGCTCGCTCGCCGTCGCGTCGGTCGACACGGCCGCCGCGGCCGTTGCGCTGGCAGGAATCGGCGGCGCCGCGGTCGTGCTCGCTGCCGGTGCGGGCCGGTTGCGGCCGCTGCTCGCGCATGACGACGGCGGGCACTTCCGCTCTCGGCGGCGCATTCGCCTTCGCTGCTCCGGCCGCAGTGATCGCGGCCGCCGACCAGGTGCTGGTGAACGGCGGGCCGGTGCTCGTGATGCTCGGCGGCGGCTCGGCGAAGACGGCCGGGCTCGTGTTCGCGGCCACGATGCTCGTCCGCATCCCCGTCTACCTGTTCCAGGGTCTCGCGGCGTCGCTCCTCCCGAACCTGACCCGGCTGAACGCGGCCGACGAGCTCGCGCGCTTCCGGCGGGGCGTGCTCCGCACGTCGCTCGTCCTGTTCGGCCTCGGCGCGGCCGCCGTCGCCGGTGCAGCCGTGCTCGGCCCGGACGTGCTGAGCGGCGTCTACGGGGGCGACTTCACCGCCGGACGGCTCGAGCTCGCCTTGCTCGCCGCCGGCGTGGCGTTCTACCTCGTCGCCGCGACCGTCTCCCAGGCCCTCCTCGCGGTCCACTCGGTGACCGCGGCCGCTGTCGCCTGGGCGGCGAGCGCCGTCGTCTTCCTGCTCGCGTACGCCGTCTCGAGCGGTGACGACCTGATGCGGATCTCGCAGTCGTTCGCGATCGCCACCGCGATCGCGGCCGCCTCGCTCGGCCTCCTGCTCGCCCGAAGGCTGGCACGCCCGTGAGGACGCCGGTCACTGTCGGGATCGTGCTCGAGGAGGGCGCCGACCCCGGGCTGTTCCGCGCGATGGACCAGCTCCCGAAGGCGAACGTCGCGTGGCTCTGCGACCGTCGTGTTCGCCGCGAAGATCCGTGGCACAGCGTGTTCGCAGGCCGCACCGGCCGCGTCGACGACATCCTCGAGGACGACGAGGTGGACGCCGTCGTCGTCCTGGCGCCCGATCCCTTCGTCCGCGGCGAGCACGTCGCGCGCGCGCTCGAGGCCGACAAGCACGTCCTCGTCGGCGGCACGATCGCCGCGACGACGAGCCACGCGGAACAGCTGGTCGCCGAGGCCCACCGGCGGCAGCGCCGGCTCGCGGCCGTGCACCGGCCGTTGTTCAACGCGGCGACCCTCGCGCTGCGCGACGTCGTCGCGGAGGGAAGGCTCGGCGAGCTCTACTACCTGCGGGCCGTCCGCCACGGCGACGGCGCCTCGAGCACGAACCTGTGGTCGATCGCGGCGGACGAGGTCTCGCGCGTGCTCCACGTGCTGGCCGACGAGCCCGTCGAGGTCACGGCGCGAGGCGACTCCTACGCCGGTCCGGAGCTCGACGTCGTCTCCTGCCTGCTCCGCTTCGCGACCGGGATCACGGCGCAGATCGAGATCTCCGGCCTCGACCCGCGCCCGATGAGCCGCCTCGCGCTCGTCGGCTCGCGCGGCGACCGCAGTGCTCGACGAGCTCGCCCAGCGCCCGCTCACGATCTACACCGCCCGCGGCAGTCGCGGCGGCGGGGAGGCGTTCAGCCCGCGGGTCGACGCGCACGACGCCGACCTCGAGGCCTGCGAGCTCTTCGTGAGCGCGATCCGGTCGCCGGCGGCGGCTGCTCCGGCCCGGGAGTCGATCGTCCTCGTCGCCGTGCTCGAGGCGCTTCGCCAGTCGCTCACGTCGGCCGGCGCCGCGTCGCAGCCCGCCGCGGACACGCAGCCCGAGCTGCGGGTCATCGGCAACGAGCTCGCATAAGAGTTAGGCGACCGCCTCCCGACCTATCGGAGGCGGCCGCCGCAGCCCGCTCGCGCGGTGCTGTCCCGGATTGTCCAACCTCGCCGCGACCTGCTCATCCCTCGAAGGGGTGAGCGGGTCGGCCCGGCTAGGACGCCCGGACGACCCGCTTCGCACCCGGCGGCTCGGCGCGGCACGAATCGGGCGCGCAAGTCGCCTCGCGGCGTCGCTGCGGCCAACGCACCGCGTCCGGCAAACGTAACGCCGCGGTAGAGAGACGGCTACTGAACGGGGGACCAGCGTGACGCGATCGATAGGCCGGGGACCCCTCCCGAATGGGCCGGAAGGGCAAAACCCCTGCACCGGCCGCGTACTGGACCCCTACCGATCGACTTGGTGAGACTTCGGTAGGTTCTAGCCGAAAGACTAGAGAAAGAATCGCGCTATTTACATGGCTTGGAAAATCGGCTAGTTATCCATACGAGGGGTAGGCACATAACACGAAAGGCGGCCCTTTCGATGTGGGAGAAGGAGCACCCGACGGCAGTCGTCCTCGACGACCAGCCGCTGTGGTTGGAGGCGATGGGCAACCTGCTCAATCGCCTAGGGATGGATGTGGTCGGCTCAGCGACGGCCGGGAACGACGCCCTCGAGGTGATCGAGGAGACCCGGCCCGACGTGTTCGTCCTCGACGTGGGTGTCGGGGGAACGGGGACGAGCGAAGACGCACTGGCCTGCATCCGCAGCGCCCGAGCGGTCCACCGCGAGCTCAAGGTCGTCGCCTTGGGCAGCGAGGCGAACGCTCAGGACGTCGAAGCGGCGTTCGAGGCAGGGGCAGTCGTGTTCTGCGTCAAGTCGGCGCGACCCGACGACCTCGCCTCGGCCATCCGCCAGGCGTTCGACCGGTCGATCTACGTGGCGTTGGCGAACCGCGCAACGGCGGCGGCTGCGCCGGCGCCCGCGAGCGACGCGGGGGCTGACCTGACGCGACGCGAGCTCGAGATTCTCCAGCTCGTGGCCGAAGGGTTCAGCAACTCGCAGCTGGCCAAGATGTTGTGGGTCACCGAGCAGACGGTGAAGTTCCACCTGTCGAACATCTACCGGAAGCTCGACGTCGCGAACAGGACCGAGGCAAGTCGCTGGGCGCAGCTGAACGGGCTGCTGTCCGCCGAGTCCCGGCGGGCGGCGACCTCGACGGCGGCGGCCTAGACCAAACGAAGCGAAGCGGCCCGGCGCACGCTCAGGCCGGGCCCGCAACGCTTTCCGGCTGCAGCTCGGCCGTCGCTTCGGGATGGAGCCCTTGCCAGGCGGCGAGGTAGAGCCCGAGGTCGGTGCGCGCACGGGCGACGTCGTTCGTGTACGGGAGGTCGACCTCGATCGTCCCGGCCCTCGTCTGCACCGCCACGCAGGAAGCTCGGCCCAGGAAGTCGATCAGCTCCTGGGCGAGGGCCGGCCGCGTCAGCCTCACCTGCATCAGCAGGCTCAGGATGCGCCCACCCTCGAGGTCGGGCAACGGACGATTGGGGAGTCTGGAGGCTAGGCGGGGACCGCGAGCAGCCGCTCCGCGATCTGGATCGCGTTCAGCGCGGCGCCCTTGCGGAGGTTGTCGCAGACGAGGAAGAGGCTCAGGCCCTTCGGCTCGGTCGAGTCGCGCCGGATCCGCCCGACGAGCACGGTGTCGCGGCCCTGGGCGAGCTTCGGCGTCGGGAAGTCGACGAGGTCGATCGCGGGCGCGTCGCCGAGGAGCCTGGTGGCATCTGCGGGAGCAAGGACGTCATCGGTCTCCACCCACACCGCCTCGGCGTGGCCGACCATCACCGGCACGCGCACGCATTGCGCGTGGATCGGGAGCTCGGGAAGCTCCATGATCTTCCGCGTCTCGGCGCGAAGCTTCGACTCCTCGTCGAACTCCTCGCCGTCGAAGTCCCAGTCCATCGCGAGGTCGGCGTCCTCGGTGGACGTCTCGCGGAGCCGCTCCATCGCCGCCGCGCCGGCGCCCGAGACCGACTGATACGTCGCGACGCGGACACGCGTGATACCCACCGCGTCGTGGAGCGGCTTGAGCACGCACGTGAGCGGGATCGTGCAGCAGTTCGGGTTGGCGAGCACGCCGTCGTGCTCGAGCGCGCGGTCGCCGTTCACCTCGGGGACGACGAGCGGGACGCCGTCCTGGAGGCGGTAGGCCGACGACTTGTCGACCGCGACCGCGCCGCCGCGGACCGCGTGCGGGACGAGCTCGCGCGACGCGGCTGTGCCGACCGAGAACAGCGCGACGTCGATGCCGCCGGCGGCCAGGGCGTCCGGAGTCGCCTCCTCGACCGTGATCCCGTCGATCTCGGCACCGGCCGAGCGGCTCGACGCGAAGAGCCGCACGTCGTCGTAGCCGCGCTCGCGGAGCAGGCCGACCGTCACGCGGCCGACCGCGCCCGTCGCGCCGACCACGGCGACGCTAGGCAAGCTCGAACGCCTCGTGCAGCGCGCGGACCGCGCGGTCGACGTCGTCGGCGGGGACGTGGCAGGCGATCTTGATCGGCGAGGTGCTCACGATCGGCGCTTCGATCCCGGCCTGCTCGAGGGTCGCGAACGTCTTCGCGGCGATGCCGGGGTGGCTCTTCATTCCGGCCCCGACGAGGCTCACCTTCCCGAGGTCGTCGCGCGCGCTCCAGTCGACACCGAGCCCGTCGAGAGCCCGCGCCGCGTCCACACGATCCTCGACCGGTGCCGAGAAGACCACCTCGTCTCCGGTCTGCACGATCGTGTCGACGTTGATGCTCGCCTCGGCGAGCGCCGCGAAGAGCCTCGCGGGCGTCGCGCCCGCCACGCGGTAGACCGTCTCCTCGCGCTGGTGCACGACCGCGGAGATCAGCGCCTTCTCCTCGAGCATGGTCTCGTCCTCCTCCTGGATCCAGGTGCCCGTGCCGTCGTCGAACGTCGAGCGGACGTGCAGGCGGACATTGTGGCTGCGCGCGACCTCGATCGAGCGCGTCGCGAGGATGCCCGCGCCGGACGACGCCATCTCGAGCATCTCCTCGAAGGAGACGACGTCGAGCTTCCGGGCGTTCGGAACGAGTCGGGGGTCGGCTGTGTAGACGCCTCGCACGTCGGTGTTGATCTCGCAGTGCTCGGCGCCGAGCGCGGCCGCGAGCGCGACCGCAGTCGTGTCGGACCCGCCACGGCCGAGCGTCGTCACGTCCTGCTCGGTGGACACGCCCTGGAAGCCGGCGACGAGGACGATCCGATCCTGGTCGAGCGCCTCGTGGATCCGTCGTGCGCGCACGTCGACGATCTTCGCCTTGCCGTGCCTCGTGTCGGTCACGATCCCCGCCTGCGAGCCGGTGAGCGAGATCGCCTCGTGGCCGAGGTCGTGGATCGCCATCGCGCAGAGCGCGTTCGAGATCCGCTCGCCGACCGAGATCAGCATGTCGAGCTCGCGTGGCTGCGGGCGGGCGGAGACCTGCGCTGCGAGGTCGAGGAGCTCGTCGGTCGTGTGGCCCATCGCCGAGAGCACGCCGACGACGCGGTTGCCGGCTTCGCGAACCGCGACGAGGCGGCGGGCGACCTCCTTGATCTTGTCCGGGTCGCCGACGGACGTCCCGCCGAACTTCAGAACGACCGTGCCGAGGTCGGGCCTCGTCGCGTCGCGCTCGACCGAGGGGACGGCCTCGTACTCGGTGGTCGCCATGAGAGAAGGGTAGTGGGTGCAGTGGCCGCAGCTAGGTTGCGAGCGCGCCGACGCGCCGGCCGGCGATCCGGGCCTCCAGCAGCCCGAGCACGCACGCCACCGTCACGAAGGCCGCCGCCGCCACGGCATGGCGGCTCGAGACGCCCATGTGCGTGTCGACGACCCACGCGATGCCCAATCAGGACGAGCAGGAGGTTCGCCGCCGCGGAGGCTGCCGCGACGGGGCGCAGCAACCGCTCGTCGCGCGGCGCGATCCAGAGCAGGTACCCGAACGCAATCGTGAACACTCCACCAGCCTGCGCGTAGACCGCGACGCCCGGGTTCGGCAGGTCGAGCGCGTCGTACAGGCGATCCCACGTCGTGAGGATCAACGTGAGCCCGGCGAGGACGACGAGGACGGCGTTCGCGCGGAGGACGAGCCGCGTCACATCTCGCGGCGACCGGAGAGTGCGCGTCCGAGCGTCACCTCGTCGGCGTACTCGAGGTCGCCGCCGACGGGCAGCCCGCTCGCGAGCCGCGTCACGCGGACGCGCCCGCGGAGCCGGTCGGCGAGGAAGTGCGCGGTCGCCTCGCCTGTCATGTTCGGGTTGGTCGCGAGCACGACCTCTTGTACCCCGTTCCGCTCGACTCGACGCAGGAGCTCGTCGATCCGCAGGTGCTCCGGCTCGACGCCGTCGATCGGCGAGAGCGAGCCGCCGAGCACGTGGTAGAGGCCGCGGAACTCGTGCGTCCGCTCGAGTGAGATCAGGTCGGCGGGATGCTCGACCACGCAGATGACCGAGTGGTCGCGGCGGGCGTCGAGGCAGATCGCGCACACGTCTTCCTCGGTGAGGTTGCCGCACTCGTTGCAGAAGCGGACCCGCTCCTTCACCTCCTCGATCGCTGCCGCGAGCGCGAGCGCCTCCTCCTTCGGCACGCGGAGAAGGTGGAACGCGTACCGGTGCGCCGTCCGAGATCCGACCCCGGGGAGCCGCGTCAGCTGCGCGACCAGGTTCTCGACACGCGGAGAGAACATGTCTCCTCAGGCTAGCGAGCGGACAGGAAAGTCACACATTCGGCGCGGAGCGGTGACGGACCTGCAACGGGTTGGGCGGTACGATCGAACGCGGGTGGCGGGTGGAACCGCCATTCCCCACCCCAAGGGGTGGGGAGCGCCTACAGACCCAGCCCGAGGCCTCCGAGCGCGCCGCCCGCGAGCCCGCCGAGCCGCTGCTCCGCGAGCGCCTGCGCCGAGCGGATCGCCTCGTTCACCGCGGCCTGGACCATGTCCGCGAGCAGCTCCGGGTCGTCCGGGTCGATCGCCTTCGGGTCGATCGTGATCTCGGTGATCTCGAGCGCGCCGGTCGCCTTCACGGTCACCATCCCGCCGCCCGCGGTCGCCTCGACCGTCTCGTTCGCGAGCTCCTCCTGTGCGCTCTGCATCTGCTGCTGCATCTCCTGCATCTGCGCCATCAGCTTGTTCATGTCCATGCCCATCAGGCGTCCTCCCCCTCGTTGAGCTCTCGGGCGTCGAAGGTCTCCTTGACCAGCTCGAGGATCTCGTCCTCGCCGAGCGGCTCCTCCGCCGACTCGGTCTCCTGCGCGTGCTCGCCGAGCTCGAACGCGAGCGCGAGCTTGCGCCCCGTGATCTCGTAGAGCGCATCCTGCAGGAGCGTCGCGTTCTTCGGGTCCTCGGCGAGCTTGAGATGGAACGACGCCGAGGACGGGAACTCGAGCGTGAGCCGGTCCTCGGCGAGCTCCGCCGGCCGGGCCTCGCGCAGCACCGACGCCGTCGGGATCGAACGCTCCTCGACCGCCGGGAGGACCGAGCGCTGCCACGCCTCCTGGAGCGCCTCGAGCTCGAGCGACGGCGGCGCGGCCGCGGTCGCCTCCTGCGGCGGCGGAGTCGCGACGCTCTCGGTACGCGCAACGGTCTGCGCCGCCGCCGGCGCGCCGTGATGGCGCGACTCGAGCTGCTCGAGCCGGTACGCGACCGACTCGCGCGAGAGGTCGGATCCGGGGCGCGTCACCTTCACGAGCGCGAGCTCGAGCGGAAGTCGCGGATCGCCGCCCTGCCGCATGTCCTCCACCGCGATGTGCAGCAGATCGATCAGCCGGAGCACGGTCGCCTCGCCCAGCTGGTTCGCCTGCTCGCGGAGCCGGTCACGCGTTTCCTCCGTCACGGGCAGCGACTCGGGCACCTCTCCCATGTGCTGCACGAGCAGCAGGTGCCGAAGGTGCTCGAGCAGGTCGGTGACGAGGCGGCCGAGGTCCTGGCCCTGCTCCGAGAGGTCCTCGATGAACGTCAGCGCGCCCGCGGTGTCGCGATCCACGACGAGGTCGAGCAACCGGAAGAGCGCCTCCTCCTCCACGGCGCCGAGCAGCTGCAGCACCGACTGCACCGTGATGGTCTTCTCGGTCGCGGCCGCGAGCTGGTCGAGCGTCGACTCCGCGTCGCGATACGCACCGCGCCCCGATCGAGCGACGAGCGCGAGCGCCTGGTCGGGGACGTCGATCCCCTCGGCGTCCGCGATCCGCCGCAGCTTCTTCACGAGCTCCGGCAGCCGCGGCCGCGAGAAGACGAACGTCTGGCAGCGCGAGCGCACCGTCGGCAGGACCTTCGAGAGATCGGTCGTGCAGAAGACGAAGACGAGGTGGGGCGGAGGCTCCTCGATCAGCTTGAGCAGCGCGTTCCAGGCTGCATCCGTCAGCTGGTGCGCCTCGTCGAGGATGTAGACCTTGTAGCGACCCTCCGCCGGCTGCAGGACGACGCGCTCCCGGATCTCGCGGATGTCGTCGATCCCTCGCTGCGACGCTGCGTCCATCTCGATCACGTCGAGCGAGGTGCCGTTCGTGATCCCGACGCAGACGTGGCACGTGTTGTCGGGCGTCGGGGTCGGGCCTTCGACGCAGTTGAGCGCCTTCGCGAGGATCCGCGCCATCGACGTCTTCCCGGTGCCACGCGGCCCCGCGAACAGGTACGCCTGCCGGACCTGGTCGGCCGCGATCGCGTTCTTCAGGGTGCGGACGATCGGCTCCTGGCCGACCACCTCGTCGAAGTCCTGCGGACGGTACTTGCGGTAGAGCGCGGCCACTCCGTCGAGCATAACCGGGAGACCTGGCTGGAGATCCTTAGCGCTGCTTCCTTCCGGACCTGACGCGGTTCGGAGCCAACCAGTCTCCCGGCGGGCCAATCGTAGCCTGGAAACCGCTGGTGCGATTTGACACGATAGGGCTGTGGCGATCGCCGACGCGATGACCGTCCGGGTCGTGACCGTCAGTCCGGACGAGACCGTCCAGGTGGCGATCGCTCGCATGCTCGAGGAGAACGTCGGCGCCGTCGCGGTCTGCGAGGGGCACCAGCTCGTCGGGATCTTCACCGAGCGCGACGTGCTCCGCCTCGCCGGCGAGGGGTCGCAGTTCGGGGGGCTCAGGCTCGCCGACGTGATGACCCGGCGCGTCCTCACGCTCACTCCCGACGTCGACATCGTCGACGCCGCGCGCCTCATGCGCGAGAAGAAGATCCGCCATATCCCGGTCGTCGAGGACGGCAACGTCCTCGGGATCGTCGGCATCCGCGACGTCATGGGAGCGCTCGTCGAACGGGTCTGGGCCGCCCGCGACGAGTCCGCTCACGAGACCGCGCGCGAGCTCCTCTCGCGCTAACCTGACTTCTCTCCCGGGCGCATAGCTCAGCGGGAGAGCGCCCGCTTCACACGCGGGAGGTCCCTGGTTCGATCCCAGGTGCGCCCACTCTCGACCACGCCCGTTGACGCGCTCTCTCGTTTCGCGCAGGCTCGCGACGTGACTCCGGAGACGAAGTACGCCAAGAGCGGCGACGTCCACATCGCCTACCAGGTGATCGGCGAGGGCCCGGTCGATCTGGTCATCGTCCCGGGCTGGATCACCCACGTGGAGCTGGCCTGGGAGGATCCGGCCGAGGCCGCGTTCCGCAACCGACTCGCGTCGTTCTCCCGGCTGATCGTCTTCGACAAGCGTGGGACGGGCCTCTCCGACCGCGTGCCGGTGAACCAGCTTCCGATCCTCGAGGAGCGAATGGACGACGTCCGCGCGGTGATGGATGCCGCCGGGTCGGAACGCGCCGCGCTGATGGGGATCTCCGAAGGAGGAGCGCTGAGCGCGCTCTTCGCTGCGACGTATCCGGAACGGACTGCGTCGCTCGTTCTGTACGGCTCCTTCGCGCGTGCGGGCGCCGAGCTGATGACCCAGGACGAGCTCGACTCCCGGCTCGCGGGATTCGAACGCAACTGGCCGGACTCGATCGACCCGGCCGTTCCCGCCCCGAGTGCCGCCGTCGACGAGGACTACCGTCGGCGCTGGCGGACGTTCATGAGGCATGCCGCGAGCCCCGGCGCCGCGATCGCGCTGCTCCGAATGAACAGCCAGATCGACGTGCGCGACGTTCTGCCGACGATTCGCGTCCCGACGCTCATCGTGTATCGCCGCGACGCTCGCTTCGGCCACGGCGCCGCCGCGTGGCGCGAGGCCGGGCGGGACCCGATCACCCCGGGCGGCGAGGCGGCCTACCTGGCCGAGCGGATTCCGACCGCCCGTCTCGTCGAGCTCCCCGGCGCCGATCACCTGCCCTGGATCGGCGACATCGAGCCGCTGCTCGGGGAGGTGGAGGAGTTCCTGACGGGAGCCCGCACCGCGCCCGAGCCCGACCGCGTGCTCGCGACGATCCTGTTCACCGACATCGTCGGGTCGACGGCGCTCGCCGCGCGGCTGGGTGACCGACGCTGGCGCGACCTCGTCGGACGTCACAACGCGCTCGTCCGACGCCAGCTCGAGCGGTTCCGCGGGCACGAGATCGACACCGCCGGCGACGGGTTCGTGGCCTCGTTCGACGGCCCGGCGAGGGGACTTCGCTGCGCGCAGGCGGTCGCGGAGTCGGTGACCGCGCTCGGCCTCTCGATCCGGGCCGGTCTTCACACCGGCGAGTGCGAGGTCGCGGAGGGAAAGCTCACCGGCATCGCCGTCCACATCGCCGCCCGCATCGCCGCGCTGGCGGAGCCGGACGAGGTGCTCGTCTCGAACACCGTCAAGGACCTCGTGGTCGGGTCGAGCGTCAGCTTCGCGGAACGCGGAGCGCACGATCTCAAAGGCGTTCCCGGCCGTTGGAGCCTCTTCGCGGTGGAGAGCGTCGGCGACTCGTGAACCGCGAGCCTTTCGCCCTACGTCCCCGCACGGTTATCCTCGCGCGATGGCGACACTCGGCGAGCTGATGCACGACACCTTCGTGACCGTTGCCCCGGAGGACACGGTCGGGGAAGCGGCGCAGAAGATGGTCGAGGCAGGACGCGGCGCCGCCGCGGTCTCGGACTTCGGCCGCCTGATCGGGATCCTCACCGACCGCGACGTCCTCCGCTCGGTCGCCGCCCGGACGCACTCCTCGGAGGAGCGCGTCCGCAGCTGGATGACGCCCGACCCGATCACGGCGGGCCGGGACATGACCTCGGACGAGGCGGCGAAGATCATGCTCGAGAACGGCTTCCGGCACCTGCCGATCGTGGACGGCGAACGCGCGATCGGGATCATCAGCATCCGCGCAGTCCTTCGCGACGCCACCGAAAACTAGGCCGTGGACGTCGACGCGTTCGAGCCGGCGCTCCACGCGCTCTTCGACGAGTTCCCGATCTCGCCGCAGCCGAACGGCCGCCGCTTCAGCCGCATCCTCGACGAGGTCCCCGCGCTCGCGTGCGAGAACAACCTCGCGCTGCTCAACCTCGCCGCGAGCATGCTCGAGCCAGGGGAGAGCTTCGTCGAGGTGGGCAGCTACCAGGGCGCGAGCCTGATCGGCGCGATGGTCGGGAACGACGACGGCGACTTCGTCGCGATCGACAACTTCGCGATGAGCGGCAGCTCCCGAAAGGCGCTCGAGGAGAACATCGCCCGGTTCGCGCTCGACCAGCCGACGATCATCGAGGGCGACGCCTTCCAGGTCGTGCCGTCCGGCGCGCTCGCCGGCAAGACGGTCGCCGTCTACTACTACGACAACGGCCACACGTACGAGAAGCAGCTCGACGGCCTGCGCATGATCGAGCCCTGGCTCGCCGACCGCGCGCTGCTGATCGTCGATGACACCGACTGGAACGACGTCGAACGCGCGACCCGCGACTACCTCGAGCAGCAGCCGCGCGCCCGCCTCCTCGTCTGGATCCCCGGCAAGGACAACGGCTACCCCGCCTGGTGGGAAGGGGTCAAGGTGCTCGCCTGGGAGTCGGACGCCGGCGTCGTGCTCACCCCCGCCGAGGCGGAGGCCGTCGTGCAGCTCGGCGCGGATCCGGTCTAGGACAAGACCCAGCGGTCGCCGCGGATGATCGCGGCGGCGTTGCCCTCGCCGTCGAGCCCGTCGACCTCGACCTCCGGCCCGCCGACCATGAAGTCGACGTGGACGGTCGAGTCGTTCATGCCGAGCTCGGTGCGTTCCTCGGGCGACATGTCCTCGCCGCCCTCGAGCCCCTCGACGAGTGCCTGCCCGAAGGCGATGTGCGACGTGGCGTTCTCGTCGAAGAGCGTGTTGAGGAAGGTGAGGCCGGTCCGCCCGACGCGCGAGTCGCCGTCGACGAGCGCGACCTCGCCGAGCCGGCGGGAGCCTTCGTCGGTCTCGATCTGCTGACGGACGACCTCCTCGCCGCTCGAGGCGGAGACGTCCACGATCTCGCCGCCCTCGAACCGCAGCTCGAGGTCGCGGACGATCGTCCCCTGGAGGACGAGCGGCATCGTCGATCGGACCGTCCCGTCGGCGCGCCGCCGGTCGGGTGTCGTGAACACCTCCTCGGTCGGGAGGTTCGGGACGTGCGTCTGACCCCACGCCGTCTTCGCCTCGGCCGCGACCCACTGCGAGCGTGAGGTGAGGCCGATCGTCAGGTCCGTGCCGGGGCCCCGGAAGCGGATCGCGTCGAACCCTTTGCGCGTCCATCGCGCGCGTTCGTCCCTTGAGCATCTCGATGTGCTGCCGCCACGCCGCCACGGGGTCGGGCTCGTCGAGCCTGACGGTTGTCCCGACGGCCTCCCACAAGCGGTCGACGTCGGGCTCGCCGAAGAGCGCCCGCGCCCAGCCCTCGTTCGGGCTGCCCACGATCGACCACGCGAGCGCGGCCTCCCCGAGCAGTTCGAGGTAGCGCGAGCGGAGCGCGGTCATCCGCGCCTTGCCGACCCGCTTCTGGTCGAGGTCGGCGAAGAGATCGGGCTCGGCGTCCCCGACGAGCAGCAGGATCGCGCCCTTCCGCTCGGCGAGGTCCTCGAGCCGGGAGACGAGCCACGGCGGCGTCCACTCGAGCTCGGCTTCAGGCCCGTGCTCGATCTGGGCGCGCTTCACCCGCTGGTCGCTGACGTGGACGTCGACCCAGCGCGCGCCGACGCGGTATGCAGCGTCCGCCACCGCCCGCGCGAGGTCGAGGTGCTCGGGGCCGCAGTTGACGTGGAGATCCTGGCCGGGCTGGAGGTTGACGCCGACCTCGACGGCGAGGCGGGCGTACGCGTCGATGCGTTCCTTCCGGGTCGTCATCATTTGCGGAACCATAGTCACGCTTCGAATCGCACTCCTCGCCGCGTTGCTGGTGGTGCCGTCTGCGCGAGGCGCGACGAGCATCCTCGCGATCGGCGACTTCGGCGTCGGCGGGAAGCGGGAGCGCGACGTCGGCGCCGCCGTTCGGGCGTACGAGGAGCTCAACCCGTCGCAGCTGCTCGTCACGCTCGGAGACAACGACTACACGCGCGGGCGCTCGTTCGCGTCGTCCTGGAACGCGAGCTTCGGCTGGCTCGGCTCGGCCGGGGTGGACGTCGCCGGCACGCTCGGCAACCACGACGTCGAGGTTCGGCGGGGCCGGTACGAGTTCCCGCTCCTGCGGATGCCGGCGCCGTACTACGTGCGTCGCGTCGGCGAGGTCGAGGTGATCGTGCTCGACTCGACGGCGATCTCGACTGCCCAGACCGCGTGGCTCCGCCGGACGCTCGCGGCGCGCACGGGCTTTCGCCGCATCGTCGTCTTCCACCATCCGGCGTACGCCTGCGGCGGCCACCTCGGCAGCGCCGCCGTCCAGCGGGCGTGGGTGCCGCTGTTCCGCCGCTACGGCGTCAGGCTGGTGCTGAACGGACACGACCACAACTACCAACGGTTCTCGCGCGGCGGCGTCACCTACGTCGTGCACGGAGGCGGAGGCGCCGGGCTGTACCGGCTCCGGCCCTGCCCCGCGTCGTACCCGCGCCGGGTCGCCGCTCGCGTCGGGCACGGCTTCGTCCACGTGACCGTCGAGCCGGACGGCTTCCTCGTCCGGGTGGTCGACCTCGACGGCGCCACGATCGATCGGTTCGCCGTGACGGGATGAGCCCGCTGCGCCGTAGAAGAGATGTGAACCGGCCGACGTTCTCAGCGGTCGCCGAGGACTGCCTGGACGAGGTCTATCGCTACCTGCTCATGCTCACCGCCGATCCCGCACTCGCCGACGACCTGACCGGCGCGACCTTCGAGAAGGCGCTGCGGAGCTGGCGTCGCTACGACCCCGGCCGCGCCGAGCCCGTCGCGTGGCTCTGTGCGATCGCGCGGAGCGCCGCGCTCGACCACTTCCGGTCGGAGAAGCGCCGGAAGCGACGCGAGGAGCGGTACGCCGCCGAGCAGCCCGAGTCCGTGCAGACCCAGCTGCTCGGCCTCTCGCCCGATCTCGAGGCGGCCGTCGCCGAGCTCACCGCCGCCGACCGCGAGGTGCTCGCGCTGCGGGTCGTGCTGGAGCTCGACGCCGAGGCGGCCGCGCGGGTCCTCGGCGTCTCGCGCACCGCGTGCTCGATGCGCCTCGCCCGCGCCCTGACGAAGCTCGAAGAAAGGATGGCAGCCGATGCGCTCGCCTGACACGGACGTCGAACGGATCGAGGGACTGCTCCGGGGCGTGCCGCCCGAGAGCGCACGTGAGGCGCATCTCGAGGGGCTGATCCGTGAGCTGCGCGGCCTCTCGGCGCACGCGCCGCGGGACGTGCGGGAGCACGTTCGCTCGCTCGAGCCGCCGCGCCGGCGGCAGTTCGGCTGGAAGCCGGCGCTCGTGCTCGTCCCGGTCGCGCTCGCGCTCGCCGCGGGGATCATCGTCGGCGGGCGTGACTCCGGACCGCAGCGCGAGGCGGGCGGGGTGCGAACCGGCTCCGTCGCGGCCGAGAGCCTGCAGGAGGACAGCCGTGCGGCCGCACCGGCCCAGTCGTTCTCGGACACCGTCGCGAAGGCGGGCCGCGCGCAGGAGTGGGACGTCCGGCTCGAGCTCGCCGTGCGCGACAACCGAGCGCTCTCCGACGCGAGCGCCGATGCGATCCGCCTCACCCGCGAGCTCGGCGGCTTCGTCGTCTCGTCGAACGTCGCGACCGACGGGCCGACCGGCAGCGCGCAGCTCGTCCTCCGCGTGCCGCAGCGGCGCGTGCAGGACGCGATCGCGCAGCTGTCGGAGCTCGGCACGATCACCGGCCAGGAGGTCTCCGTCCAGGATCGACAGGGCGACCTCGACCGCCTCGCCGCGCGGATCGACACGCTGCGCATCCAGCGCGCCGAGCTGAACGCGAAGCTCGCGCAGCCCGGTCTGTCGGAGCCCGAGCGTCTGCGGCTCGAGCTGCGGCGGCAGCGCGTGCAGGGGCTCCTCAACCAGCTGACGCGTCAGCGTTCGAACGTCGCCGGCGAGGTCGCGTTCGCGGAGTTCCAGGTCTCGCTCGCGACGAGGCGCGCCGCGGCCGCCCCCGGCGGCGGACGCTTCGACGACGCGATCGGCAGCGCGCTCGGCGTGCTCGCGGTGGCCGCGGCCGCAGCGCTCTTCCTCGCGATCGTGCTCCTCCCGCTCGCGGCGATCGTGGCGGCGGCGCTCCTGGGCCGCCGGGCGCTCCGCCGCCGCGACGACGAGCGTCTCCTCGACCGGCCACGGCCGACCCCGTCCGCCGGAGAGCGGTAGATTCCCCGCGTGCTCGCGGCCGTCTCGACCGAACACAAGCTGCTCCTCGGAGGGATGGCGGCGATCTTCATCGCCTTCTCGCTCCTGTCCTCGTTCTACTTCCCGCGCCGGGACCCCAACTTCCCCGGTCGCCGCCGAAACGCGTTCCTGCTCGTGACGGTGATCCTCTTCTTCGGGATGCTCACGGCTGTCGAGCTGTTCGCGGTCGAAGAGGAACACGAGGGCGAGCCCGAGGCGCTCGTCCAGGTCGCGTAGCGCTACCCTCCGTCCACTCGGGAGAGGTGTCCGAGTGGTCTAAGGAGCGCGACTGGAAATCGCGTACGTGCTGCAAGGTGCGTCGCGGGTTCAAATCCCGCCCTCTCCGCTTCGAAACCGAGGCTCTGGGGAGCGCACGCTCCCCGGAGCCTCGCCACCGGTCGCTAGCTGATGAGAACCGCGCAGTCTGCGGCCACCGTGTCGCTGCGGTCGTGACGAACGACATCGTTTCCGCTCCCGCAGCTCACGATGTCCGCCCCTCCGCCTCGCACGTCGATTGTGTCGTTCCCGATGCCGCCATCGACCCTGTCGGCGAACTCGCCGCCGGTCAGCGTGTCGTTCCCGGCATCGCCGAACAGGCTCCACGACCCCGGTGGGCTCGTGGAGGGCGCGAGTACTCGCACGACGATCGTGTCGTTTCACGTTCCCACCGGGTTGCGAGGCCGGGGGCGCCTGCGGGGTGGGCGCTGATCGTGTCGTTGCCCTCCCCTCCGTCGAGGGTCGCAGCCCCTCCAGACAGGGTGTAGGGGAAGATCGTGTCGTTCCCGGCGCGGCCGAAAGCGGAGGCCGTGCCGCAGAACGACGCGCGAAGGTCGTCGTGGCCCGGAACCTCCGTCGGCGATCTGGCCGGCGTCGCCGAAAGCGTCTGAGTCGAGTCGTCGCCGGCCTCGCCGTACGGGACGTGCTTCCAGCGAGGCGCTCCAGCTGCTCGGCTTCGTCATTGCCAGGTCCCGCGGGACTCGGCCGATACCGTCGACTACGACGAGCGGTTCGTTGCCGTCCCGCAAGAACGCATGAAGTGCGCGTACCGGGCACGTGTGCGGAGTCAACGCGTCGCTCATGGCACGCGGCTACTCCCAGATGACGCCGGCGGCGCTCTGCCGTGAACAGGCGAACACGATGGGGAACGCCGTGTTCACGCAGGTTGGACCGCCACCCAGTGGCGCGGGAACGCTACGGCAGGTGCACGTCCGGGATGGCGAAGGCACAGCGCTTCGGCGTCGCTGCCCGGCGCACAGGCGCGACCTGAGCAATGCCGTCACGGACTGCAAGGCCGAGCGGGCCGAGTCCGCGAGCGCGTTCCGCTCGCGCTACGCGACGCGCCGCGGCGAGCTCGCATTCGCGCGCTGCGTTGCGTCGAAGGCCGACTCCGCACGCCCGTTCCTCGCGCTCAAGGTGAACGCGCGGAAGTTCTCGAGGCCCTAAGGAGTCCACGGGAGCGAGGGTCACGCGCTCGGCGTGGCTCTCGCTCCCGACCGATTGCTAGTAGCCGGCGCCGCCGCCGCTTCCGCCGCCGTAGACGAGAGCGAGCACCACAACGGCGACGAGCGCCAACGCGATTCCGATCCAGAGAGCCCTGCGCGAGAGTGGCATCGAAACCTCCTTCCACTCTTCTGTTACCCGTCTACAACGACGCGAAGCGCAACGTCATTCCGGCGGTCGTGCGAGGGCCTGTCACGCGCTCGTGGCATCGAGAAGCTGCAGGAGGTCGTGCGCTGCCAGCTCGACGTCCTTGTGGCGCCACTCCGCGGCTCGGTACTGGCATGCGATCAGCCCCGACCGATGCACGCGCCGGAAGTCCCCGTAGACGAACGCATACCGGGCTTTCGTCTCGTCCGCAGCACCCTCTGTCAGCCCGAGATGCCACTCGGCGTACTCCTCCCACGAGTGCGACTCGAGGAAGTCGTTCTCGTCCTTCGCAGCCGGCTGCACATCTCCCCAGTCGCTGCGGAGCACGTACTGGCGGCCCCTGATCAGCTCCTCAGCTCGGGCGACCGCGCGCTTGTTCACGGAGTACGAGGCCACGCCCCTATTCTCGCGCGCGAGGAAGGTGACGCTGACGCCACCGGCGGGAATGTCCTGAGACTCCCGCCGGCGGCCCTTTCCGCTTCGCTGGAGCGGAGGGGGAGGGATTTGAACCCTCGTCGGACGAAACCGCCCGAAACGGTTTTCGAGACCGCCGCATTCGACCGCTCTGCCACCCCTCCGAGGCGACGCAGCGCGACGCACAGGGTAGCCCAGACGCGAAGCGCCCCTTCCCGGGGCGCTTCAGCGGAGAAGGAGGGATTCGAACCCTCGAAGGAGGATTGTTCCCCCTTAACGCCTTAGCAGGGCGCCGCCTTCAGCCACTCGGCCACTTCTCCCTGTTGGGGCGACAGGGTATCGCAGGTCGCTCGAGGCAGATACCCCGTCCGGGTCATGATCCCTTCCGGGGCGAGTCCTACATTCGGAGTGCCGGCTCCCCCTCAACCGACCGGCAGCTCACGTCGACCCCTCTGCGGCTCTCCAGGGGGGTCGCGTATTTCCCGGTCAGTCGATGACCCGGGCGATGAGCTCCTCGCGGCGCACGACCTTGATCGTGCCGCTCCCGATGCGGACGTCGAAGCCCGCCTCGATCGGGAAGAGGACCTTGTCGCCGAGGTCGATGCCCTGCGCGTCGGGGCCGACTGCCGTGACGATCCCGCTCCGGCACCGCGCATCCACGCCGGCGGGGATGATCAGGCCGCCGCGCGTCCAGCTGTCGGTGTCGGCGGGCTCGATCACGAGGTAGTCGTCGAGCGGCTCGAGCGAGACGGAGACGTGGTGTTCGTGCTGCTTCTCCAGCATTCCTAGAGTCTGCCTGCTTCCACGATTCGCGCAAGGAATTGCTGGGTGCGGGCCTCCCGCGGCGACGAGAAGATCTGGTCCGGCGGGCCCTCCTCGAGGATGACGCCCTCGTCGAGGAAGCAGACGCGGTCCGCGATGTCGCGCGCGAACGCCATCTCGTGCGTCGCGATGAGCATCGTCATCCCGCTCGCCGCCAGCTCGCGCACGACGTTCAGCACCTCGGCGACGAGCTCGGGGTCCAGAGCGCTCGTGATCTCGTCGAGCAGCATCAGCTTCGGGCGGAGCGCGAGCGCGCGGACGATCGCGACGCGCTGCTGCTGGCCCCCGGAGAGGCTGTCCGGGTAGGCGTCGCGCTTCTCCTCGAGCCCGAACCGCCCGAGCAGCTCGTCGGCACGCGCCTCGGCGTCGGCGCGCGAGAGCCCGAGCGCCTTCCGCGGGCCGAGCGTGACGTTCCGGAGCACGGTCATGTGCGGGAAGAGGTTGAACGCCTGGAAGACGATCCCGATCTCCCTCCGCACCCGGTTCGACGTCGACGCCCCGGGCCGTGAGCTCGACGCCCTCGACGACGATCCGCCCTTCGTCGATCGGCTCGAGCAGGTTCACGCAGCGCAGGAGCGTGGACTTGCCGGAGCCCGACGCGCCGATCAGGCACACGACCTCGTGCTCGGCGAGCGAGAGGTCGATGCCGCGCAGCACCTCGTTCTTGCCGAACGACTTGTGCACGTGCTCGAGCAGGACGGCGTCGCTCATGCGCGCGCGAGCTCCCGGCGGCGGTTGCGCGCGATCAGCCAGTCCGTGAAGCGCGTCAGCGGGATCGTCAGCAGCAGGAAGAGCAGCGCGGTCGCGAGGTACGGCGTGAAGTTGAAGGAGCCCGCGACCTCGATCTGCGACTGGCGGAACGCCTCGACGAGCCCGAGCAGCGCGACGAGCGCGGTGTCCTTCTGGAGCCCGATGAAGTCGTTCAGCAGCGGCGGCACGACCCGGCGCACCGCCTGTGGCACGACGACGTAGCGGAGAGCCTGGCCGCGCGAGAGCCCGAGCGAGCGCGCCGCCGCCTCCTGACTCGGATGGATCGACTCGATCCCGGCTCGATACACCTCCGCGACGTACGCCGAGTACACGAGCACGAGCGCCATGACGCCCCAGAAGAACTCCGAGGTCGGCACTCCTTTCAACGCGAGCGCCGGCACGCCGAAGCCGAGCATGTAGATGAGCAGGATCGTCGGGATCCCGCGGAAGACGTCCGTGTACACGGTGGAGACCAGCCGCAGCGGGAAGAACGCCGGCCCGGGCAGCCCGCGCAGGATCGCGAGGACGAGCGCGAAGATCAGGATGAAGACCTCGGCGACGAGGAAGAGCTTGACGTTCGTCTTGAACGCCTGCGCGATGTCGGGGAGCGACTCGCGGAACTCGGGCCAGTAGAAGAAGCTCTCCTTGACCGCCGGCCACCCGGGCGAGTTGACGACGACGAGCGCGATCGCGCCGAAGAAGACGATGCTGCTGACGGTCGCGATCGCAAGGCTGCGCCCCCCGCCGCCGCCGCCGAGGATCCGTGAGCTCCGGCTGCCCCGCTCTACTTCAGGACCGGAGCGCTCGCCTTTTCCGAGAGCCACTCCTGCTGGATCTGGTCGAGCGTGCCGGCGGACTTCAGCTCCGCGAGCGCGTCGTTGACGCAGTCGCGCAGCGTGTTGCCTTCCTCGAAGAGCATCCCGAAGTGCTCCTGCTCGCCGCCGGCGTTCTCGAACTGGCCGACGACCTTGCCGTTCTTGACCTCCTCGGCGCCGACGAGGAAGAACGCGGTGGGGAGGTCGACGACGGCGCCGTCGATCTGCTTCGCGTTGAGCGCCGCGACGACGTCGTTCGACGTGTCGTACACGCGCGGATCCTTCTCGGGCTGGATCGTGTCCTGGATGTAGCCGAGGCTCGTCGTTCCGATCTGCGCGCCGAGCTGGGCCTGCTTGAGGTCGTCGAGCGACGTCGCGCTCGCAAGCGGCGTCCCGTTGACCGCGACGAGGGCCTGGTTGACGTCGTAGTACGAGTCGCTGAAGTCGACCGCGCGGTCGCGATCGGCCGTGACCGAGATCTGGTTGATGTCGAAGTCGAACTTCTTCGTGCCGGGCTTGAACGAGAGGTTGAACGGGACGACGGTCCACTTCACCTCGTTCTTGGCGAAGCCGAGCTTCTGGGCGACCGCGTAGGCCACCGCGCTCTCGAAGCCCTTGCCCGTCGACGGGTCGTTGATCTCCCAGCTCGAGCCGCTCGGCGTCCCGCCGTCGAACCACGGCGGGAAGGCCGGATTGTCGGTGCCGACCGTCAGCTGCCCGGGGTTGACGAGCTGGAGCTGACCCTTGTCGCAGCTCGCCGTGGCGGCCGTCGTCGTCCCCGCCGCCTCCGTGCCGTCGTTGTCGTCGCCGCCGCACCCGGCGAGCAGCGCGAGCAGCGCCGCAGCGAGCAAGGTGAGCCGCCTCACGCGCGCGACCCTACCATTGTCCGAGATGGCCGCGGAGTTCGTCGAGCTCGAGGTCGGGGGCCGGACCGTCAAGGTCACGAACCCGAGCAAGATCTTCTACTCCGCGCGCGGCGAGACGAAGCTCGACCACGTCCAGTACTACATCTCGGTCGCGGAAGGGATCGTCCGTGCGCTCTACGAACGGCCGACCCAGCTCAAGCGCCATCCCGACGGTGCGGAGGGCGAGGCGATCTACCAGAAGCGCGTGCCGGCGAAGCGGCCCGAGTGGATCGAGACCGCGCGCGTGACGTTCCCGTCGGGCCGGCACGCCGACGAGCTCTGCGTGACCGAGATCGCGCAGGTCGCGTGGGCGGCCAACCTCGCGACGATCGACTTCCACCCGTGGCCCTCGCGCCGCGCGCACGTCGACAACCCGGACGAGCTGCGCATCGACGTCGATCCGCAGCCGGGCACGGACTTCGGGGACGCGAAGCGCGTCGCCGGCGTCGTGCACGAGGTGCTGGACGAGATCGGCTACGTCGGCTGGCCGAAGACCTCGGGCAACCGCGGCATCCACATCGCGTGCCGGATCGAGCCGAACTGGACCTTCCCGGAG
Organism: uncultured Actinomycetes bacterium; assembly: GCA_963737405.1. Lineage (GTDB taxonomy): Bacteria > Actinomycetota > Thermoleophilia > Gaiellales > Gaiellaceae > JACCTU01. Next base: position 33,880 of record CAVTSL010000010.1, on the reverse strand, counting down.
GTGCGCCGCTGCGCGCTCGCGTTCGCGCGAGAGGTCGAGCGGCGGATGCCGGAGCTCGTCACGACGGCGTGGTGGAAAGAGGAGCGCGGTGAGCGCGTCTTCATCGACTACAACCAGAACGCGCGCGACCGGACGATCGCGTCGGCGTACTCCGTGCGCGCGCGACCCGACGCCACCGTGTCGGCGCCCGTGACGTGGGACGAGCTCCCCGACGTCGAGACGGAGGACTTCACGATCGCCACCGTGCCGGCGCGCTTCGCCGACCTCGGCGACGTGCAGGCGCAGATCGACGACCGCGTGAACGACCTGCGCGTGCTGCACGAGTGGGTCGAGCGGGACGAGAAGGAGGGCGAGGGCGAGGCGCCGTACCCGCCGAACTTCCCGAAGATGCCGGGTGAGCCGAGCCGGGTGCAGCCGTCGCGCGCTCGAAAAGGCAAGTAACCCAGACGGCGATGTCAAGCTGACTTGACATAGAAGCGATGTCAAGCTAGCTTGACATCGTGCAGAACGACGTGAGGGAGCGGCGCAACGAGCAGGGCCTCTCGCAGGCCGCGCTCGCGGAGGCGATGAGCGTCTCGCGCCAGACGATCAACGCGATCGAGACCGAGCGCTACACGCCGTCGCTGCCCCTCGCGCTCGCGCTTGCGCGGTTCTTCGACACAACGGTGGAGGCGATGTTCCATGTCGACGGCAATGAATAGAACGACGACGCGCTGGCGCTGGTGGCACCTGCCGGCGTTCGCAGTGTTCCTGGGCGTGCTCTGCGGCGGTGCGATCTGGATCGGCGGCGACCGCAACGGCGGGCTGTTCGCGTTCGGGGTGCTGGCCGTGTTCGGGGTCGCGATCGCCCTCGGCGGTCGCAGCGAGCTGATCCGCGGTCTCCGCGGCGACGGACGGGACGAGTACTGGGCCCGGGTCGACACGCTGGCGACGACGTTCGCCGGAATCGTGGCGATCACCGCGATCATCGCCATGTGCCTCTGGGAGTGGGCGCACGGCCGGGACGGGTCGCCCTACACGCAGCTCGGCGCAATCGCGGGCCTGGCGTACATCGTCGGGCTCGGGTTCGTCAGGTTGCGGAGCTGAGCAGCGACTCGAAGGTGGGGTCGTTCGGGTTTCGCGGCGGCCTCACCTCGCGCCACGTGCAGTCGGCCGGATCCTTGTCCTCGCGGAACCGGATCAGCTTCGTGCCGTGCCGGAAGCGGTTGCCCTGCACCTTGTCGTACCGAACCTCGGCCACGAGCTTCGGCTTCAACGGGGTTTCCTCGAGGTCGCCGGTGCCCCAGCGGTTCGGCTCCGAGAACCGGCGCTCTGACTTCGTGTCGAGCAGCGGCGTGACGAGCCCCTTGATCTGGTCGTGCTTCGACGCGGCGACGGCCGCCGAGCCGACGTAGTCGAGCCCGCCGTCGTCGCGGTAGAGCCCGAGCAGAAGGGTCGCGAGCCGGTTCGGCTTCTGCTTCCAGCGCACGCCGACGACCACGCAGTCCGCCGTCTTGTACGGCTTGACCTTCGTCACGGCGTCGCGCAGTCCAGGGCGGTACGGAAGGTCGAGCCGCTTCGCGATCACGCCGTCGAGCCCGGCCGCCTCGAACGTGTCGAGCCAGCCGCGCGCGGTGTCGACGTCCTGCGTCGCGGGCGAGAGCCGGAAGCCCTTCGCGACCTTTTCGAGCTCCTTCCGCCGCTTCGCGAGCGGCAGCTCGTGAACCGGCTTGCCCTTCCAGAGCAAGACGTCGAAGGCGATGAACTCCGCCGGAATCTCGGCCGCGAGCTTGTTGACGCGGCTCTCCGCCGGGTGGAGCCGAGTCTGCATCAGCTCGAAGTCGAGCACGCCGTCGCGCGCGATCACGATCTCGCCGTCGAGCGCGGAGTGGGGAGGAAGCAGGTCGCCGAGCGGCCGCAGCTCCGGGAAGTAGCGCAGGAGCGGCCGCTCCTTCCGCGACCAGAGCGCCAGCTCGCCGCCGTCGTTCTCGAGCACGCCTCGGAACCCGTCCCACTTCGGCTCGTACTGCCACCCGTCCCCCATGGGGAGCTCCGAGACGAGCTCCGCCTCCATCGGCGGGAAGGGGACGTTTTGACCCGGCACGGTGTGGAACGCTACTCGCGTGGCGAACCTGGACGGTGTCTGGTCGGTCGAACGCACGAGCGGCGCGCTGCCGCCGATGGAGGGCGTGCGGAAGCGGATCGAGGGCTCGACGGGCGAGACGCTCGCTGGCCCGCTACGGATGCCGTTCGACGTCCAGGGGAACGAGCTTCGCTACCGCGCGCCGTTCGTCGGCCTCGTGGACATCCTCGAGCCGGCCGGCGAGCACGAGTGGGCCGGGCGCGCGACGTGGCTCGGCAAGGAGTTCGGACGCTTTCGACTGAGGAGGGTCTCTGTGACCGAGGAGCTCGAGCACCAGCTGATCAAGCACATCGACGAGGCGTACGCGATGGAGCAGAACGTGCTGCGGATGCTCGACTCGATGATCTCGACGACCGAGGATCCGGCGATCAAGGACGCGCTGCGCGACCACCGGCTCGAGACGGAGAAGCAGGCAGACAGGCTGGTGCGGCGGCTCGAGGCGCACGGTGCGGCGCCGTCGAAGGTTCGCGAGGGCGTCGGGATCGTCCAGGCGCTGATGAAGAGCGTGCTCGACGCGACGCGCTCCGAGAAGGCGGGCCGGAACGCGCGCGACGCGTACGCGACCGAGCACCTCGAGATCGCGTCCTACGAGCTGCTCGCGCGCATCGCGGACCGTGCGGGCGACGAGGAGACCGCGCAGGCGGCGCGGGAGAGCCTCGCGGAAGAGGTCGCGATGGCGAAGAAGATCGAGGCGAACTGGGATCGGTTCGCCGAGCTGTCCCTGCGGGAGGCGGGGGTGGCGGTCTAGGCCGCCACCCCCGCCCCGCGGCCGCTAGAACCCCGCCGGCCGGCCGACGTCCGGCTTCGAGTAGTCGCAGACCCCCGTCGGGAAGATCTGCTGCAGGCGTGCGACGTCCGCGGCACCCGGGATCCACGGCGCGTACGTGCCGTCGGCGACCGCGGTCGCGACCGGCTTCAGCGCGCACTTGAAGACGCCGCCCTCGATCGGCCCGCCCGCGACGATCCGCGAGGTCGAGAAGACCGGGAACTGCTGCGTGCACGCGCCTGCGGGACGCGAGTCGAGGATGCCCGCCCACACGTCGGCGCCCGACGCGATGCGCGAGCCGTCCGTCGCGAAGCACGAGTCGACCGCACCCGCGGGCTTGTTCGCCGCGACGCTCCGTTCGGGGTTCGCGCGGATGTTCGCCATCCACTCGTCCATGACCGCCAGCGCCTGCGCGGTCTGGTCGAACGCCCGAGCGGGTCGCGCGTCCGTGAACCAGATCACCTGGTTCGACGCGTCACCGTCGAAGTTGAGCATCCGCTTGCGCGACGCGAACGACTGGTGCGAGTTGTGCATGTCGAGCTCGGCTTCGAGGTAGTGCCGCCAGTCGATCGTCGGGATGTCGATGTCTCCGTGGAAGACGATTCCCGACCGGTACGCAGCGTTCGCCGCGTCCATGTTCCCTTCGCGGCGCGGCGCGGGCGTCGTGCCGCCGTCCGGGCTCAGCCGCATGTTGCGCCTGCTCCAGGGATCGAACTGCGCCGGGATCGCGCAGAGGGCCGAGATGAACGGGCAGCCCTCCTGCACCATGTCCTTTCCTTCCTTCCAGCTGCCCACCGTCGCGTTCAGCTTCAGGAACTCGGCGGGATCGATCTTCCCCTCGCGGAGCGCCTTCAGGCCGTACTGCACCCCGACGTTGTCCCACGGCGACTTCGCATAGCCGTCCGCGTCGACGCCGTAGATGTTGCGGAGGTCGTCCCAGTGCGTCCACTTGACGGCGGCGAGCACCGCCGGGTCGTAGAACTCCGAGCCGGCGCCGGCCGTGCCGAACAAGGGGTTGAGCGCGAGCGGCGTCAGGCCGCGCCAGCCGTTGACGCACTCGTCGTTCCCGGGAAGACCGCCGCGGTACGGGTTCGTCCGCGTCGCGCTGGCGTTCATACCCTCGATCCACGTCCGGTTTGGCCACGTCGACCACTTCGGGTTCGCGCCGTCCGTGACGTCCATGTACTGCTCGAGCAGCTCGCAGTCGCCGACGTGGATCGTCTGCGTGACCATGTCGGGGTACGAGTACTGCGGGATCGCGGCGTCGAGCACGATGTGCGGGTAGTTCTGCGCGTAGACGTACTGCTGGATCCCGCCGCCGGAGCCGCCGACGCCGACCGTGTAGTCGGGCACGCCGTAGGCCTCGATGAACCGCTCCTTCGTCATGATCGCGGTCTCGCCGCCGAGCACGAGGTTGTAGTGCGTCGCCGTGCGCGTGCCGCTCGAGTAGACGACGGCGTAGCCCTTGGAGAGGCCGAAGTCGTAGAGGTGGTTGCCGCCGAGCGTCCCCTGGTTGTGCCCGATCGCGACGCCGCCGTCGAACGAGTAGATCAGCCGGTGGTTCCAGAGCGAGAGGTCCGGCGACGCCGCGGGATCGCCGGGCGGCGCGAGGATCGCGATCGAGTAGATGAAGCGGTCGATCGTGCCGCGCTCGCGGCGGACGACGTAGGGGACGGTCCGGCCGTCGAGCGTCGTCGTGCTGGCGACGTTCGCCGGGAGCGGACCTGCCGGAAGCGGCTGGAACGAACCGGACGTCGTCCGGTAGAGGAAGTCGACGATCGTCGGCGCGCTGCAGTCCTTGCTCCAGCCGATCGTCGGCGTCGCCGGGTTGCCGGGGGTCTGGAAGAGACGCATCCCGATGCCGCTCTGGTTGTCGACCTGGGGGAAACCGAGCCCCTGCGTCTGCGTCTTGCAGACGAACGGCTGCTGCTGCGGGCCGGAGAAGATCGGTCCGGTCGTCGGATGGTTCACCAGCGTCAGCGTCGCGGTGGGCCGTCCGTTGCCGCGGCCGTTCGAGTCCGCGAACACCGTGTTGTCGCCGAGCCGAAGCCCGGACACCATCCCGGTCAGGGTCCGCGCGTCGTCGTCGCGCTCGAGCGACGAGGTGACGTCCGTCCCGTTCACCGCGACGGTTGCCTTCGCGAGCGGGACCGTCTGCGGAATCGTCACGCGGACGAGTGCGTCGCCTCCCGTGACCATCGTCGCCGGCGACGACAGAACGTCGATCGCGAAGTCGTGTGTCGTCTCGGCGGACGACGCGGGCGCGCCGCCCAGCGCGCACACGCACGCGACTGCCGCCCAAAGCGCTCTCGTTCTCATCTCTCCCCTCCTGTGGCCCGGTAGCCGCGGGACTATCTCACGAGCGCGTCAGTGGAGCCAGGGGGAGAGGAAGTGCTCGATCTCGCGGCACCCGCGCGGCGACTCGAGCCGTCCCTTGACGGCCTTCTCCTCGACGACGACGAGCGTGGGAACGTGGTCGACGTGGAAGCGCTCGAGCAGGTCCGGGCGCTCTCCCTCCTCGACCCGGTAGAGATCGAACGTTCCGTGGTTCTTGCGGCGCTGGAGCACCTGAGCGAGGAACCCTTCGGCTCTGCGGCACGCCCCGGAGCGGGTCGAGTAGAAGTAGACGAGGCCGGGGCGGTCGCGGTGGGGGGCGAGTGACGCCATCTGTCCCTTCGACGGACGGAGACAGAGTGATCGTACCCCCGGCTCTGGTAAACCGTGCGTATGCGGAGGGTGGTCGTGACCGGACTCGGCGCAGTCAGCCCGATCGGGAACGACGTCGCGTCGACCTGGGATGCGGCGACCGGTGGACGGAGCGGCGTCGACTTCATCCGCGCGTTCGACCCCGAAGGGCTCTCGGTCAAGATCGCGGCGGAGGTCAAGGACTTCGACCCGACGTCGGCCGTCTCCGCGAAGGAGGCGCGCAAGCTCGACCGCAACGTCATCTTCGCCGTCGCCTCGTCGAAGGAGGCGGTTGCCGACGCCGGGTTGAACGGGTTCGACCCGAACCGCGTGGGGATCGTCTTCGGCTCCGCGATCGGCGGGCTGCTCGGGATCATGGAGCAGGCCGAGGTGTTCAGGGAGCGCGGCCCCGAGCGCGTCTCTCCGAACTTCCTCCCGAACGTGCTCGTCGACTCGGCGAGCGGTCAGCTCGCGATCACGCTCGGGATCCGCGGGCCGAACTACGCGCCTGTCTCGGCGTGCGCGACCGGCTCGCACGCGGTGGGCGAAGGCGCCGAGCTGATCCGCCGCGGCGACGTCGACGCGGTCGTCGCCGGCGGGACCGAAGCGTGCATCCACCCGCTGATCGTCGCCGGCTTCGCCGCGATGCGCGGGCTCGCGACCGAGGAGGAGCGGCCGGCGCGCGCCTCACGGCCGTTCGACGCGACGCGCGAGGGCTTCGTCATGGGCGAAGGCGCGTGCACGCTCGTGCTCGAGGAGCTCGACCACGCGCGCGGCCGCGGAGCGCGGATCTACGCGGAGGTGCTCGGCTACGGCACCTCGAACGACGCGCATCACATGGCGCAGCCCGAGCCCGAGGCGATCGGCGTGAGCGAGATGATGCGCTCCGCGCTCCGGCGCGCAGGCATCGAGCCGCAGCAGGTCGGGTACATCAACGCGCACGGCACCTCGACGCCGCTCGGCGACCTTGCCGAGACGCGCGCGATCAAGCAGGTGTTCGGCGACCACGCCTACGAGCTCGCCGTCTCCTCGACGAAGTCGGTCACCGGCCACTGCTTCGGCGCGGCCGGCGCGCTCGAGGCGATGATGTGCGTCCTCGCGTTGCACCACGGCGTGCTCCCGCCGACCGCGAACTACGAGCAGCCGGATCCCGACTGCGATCTCGACTACGTCCCGAACGAGGCGCGCGAGGCGCAGGTCGACGTCGCGCTCTCGAACGCGATGGGCCTCGGCGGCCACAACGCCTGCGTGCTGCTCGGGCGCTTCGACGACTAGTTCGAGATCACCGCGCCGTTGTCGCGCGGGTTCGGGTCGATCTGCCACGCCGAGACGAGCGCAGCGGCACGGCGAGCAGCGATCCGCACGGTGGTGACGTCGCCCGGCGCGAGCGTCCCGAGGGCGCGCGTGCGTGACCTCCCGCCTGCCGTCACCTTCAGCCGGACGCGGAGCGCCGGGGCCGGGCTGAGGTTCCGCACCTCGGCCACGAGCGAGCGGCCGCTTCGCCGGAGCGTCAGCGCCAGGTCGATCACGGGCTGCCAGTCGAGGTCGCGCGCGTTGACGTCGCCCGAGCGCAGGCGATGCTGGCCGCTGCCGTCCGCGTTCATCACGAAGACGTCGCGGTCGAACACGGTGTCGTCACGGTCGGACTCGAACGCGATCAGCGTCCCGTCGGGCGACCACGCCGGCCGCCAGTCGCCGCTCGGGTCGTCGGTCAAGCGCGTGAGCCCCGTTCCGTCGGCGTTCATGACGTAGACGTTCGCGTTGCCGTCGCGCTCGCTCGTGAACGCGAGCTTCGTCCCGTCCGGCGACCACGCCGGGTCGTAGTCGCGCTCGGGGTCGTTCGTCAGCGCGTGCCTTCCGCCGCCCGCGGGATCGACCAGCTCGATCTCGAGGTTGCCCTGCGCGTTTCCCGCGAACGCGATCGAGCGGCCGTCCGGCGACCAGGACGCACCCCAGTCCGGGCGGGGGTCCTGCGTGAGCCGGCGCTCGTCCGTCCCGTCGGCACGGATCGTGTAGAGATCCTCGCCGCCGCGGTCGCTCGTGAACACGAGCCGCGTCCCGTCGGGCGACCAGCCGGCGAAGTAGTCGGGCGCCGCGTTCCGGGTGACGCGGCGCCGTCCCGAGCCGTCCGCGCGCATGACCCAGACGTCGTAGTTGCCGTTCACGGCGGCGTCGAACGCGATCAGCCGGCCGTTCGGCGACCACGCCGGGGAGAGGCCGGGCCCGAGCGGCCGCACCGACGAACCGTCGGCGCTCAGCGACCAGAGCTCGGCGGCGTAGAAGTACGCGAGTCGCCCGGGCGCGCCGGCGAACGACGCGCTCGAGGCCGTCGTCGCGACGAGGGCGGCGACGCTAAGACCCAGGATCGACAGCGTTCGCATCGAGCTCCTCGAGAGAGGATAGGACGCTGTCGGCGAGCTCGAGCGTCTCCGCATCGGGCCGGTAGTGCGCGTTCGGGATCGCGATCACGCGCATCCCGGCGGCGTGCGCGCTCCGGATGCCGCTCCGGGAGTCCTCGATGGCGGCCGCGCGCGCCGGATCGACTCCCAGCTGCCGCGCCGCCTCGAGATAGACGTCGGGCGCCGGCTTGCCGCGCTCGACCTCCTCCGACGAGACCGTCGCCGAGAAGAACGGCGCGAGCCCGCCGACCTCGAGCGCGAGGTCGATCAGCGGCCGGTTGGAGGACGACGCGAGGCCGAGCGGCCAGCGCGCGGCGAGCCGCTCGACGGCCTCCTTCGCACCGGGGAGGAGCGGCAGGTGCTCGCGGTAGCGCTCCGCCATCCGCCGCACGACCTCTTCCGCGATCTCGTCCGGCGACTCCGCGAGCCCGACCACGTCGTGCATGTAGCGCGACCACTCCGGCGAGCTCATCCCCATCATGTCGCTCTGCGCGCGCTCGGACCACCGGCCGCCGCGCTCGCGGGCGAGCGTCTCGCGCACCTCGTCCCAGAGCTGCTCGGTGTCGAGCAGCAGCCCGTCGAGGTCGAAGACGACGGCGTCGATCACGCGGGCGCGTAGCCGCCGTGACGGTAGACGAGCCCCGCGCCGTCGCGGCCGAGCTCCGTGCGCTCGATCTCGGCGACGAAGAGCGTGTGGTCGCCGGCGGGGTAGGCGTGACGGACGGCGCACTCGAGCCACGCCAGCGCGCCCTCGAGCAGCGGGCCGCGCTCGCCGTCGCGAACCTCGACGCCCTCGAACAGCGCGATCGGAGGGACGCTCCGCGCGAAGTGCTGCGCGAGCGCCTCCTGCTCGGCGGAGAGCACGCTGACGGCGAAGCCGGCTTCGTCGCGGATCAGCTCGTGCGCCTGCGTGTCGCGGCCGATCGCGACCGACACGAGCGGCGGCTCGAGCGACACCGACGCGAGCGAGCCGATCGTGACGCCGAACGGCCTGCGGAGCGTGAGCACCGCGACGCCCGCGGGAAACCGGCGCATCGCCGTGCGAAGCTCGTCTCCGCTCGTCATGCGGACGAGGTTAGTTGGGGCGGCAGTACTTCGAGTCGCCGACGAGCGCGCGCTGCTCGTCGTTCGCGACGAGGTCGAGCTCGCGGCTGTACGTCCCGGGTGCTGGCGATCATCGGCACGGGCGTGACGCCCGATGCGTACTGGGAGTCGCCTGGGACTGCCATCGGCCCGTGCGCGCCGAACGCATCCCCTGAACGGGCGAAGGGCGGGGTGGTCCCCGCCCTTCGAGCTTCGATCAGCCGCCGTCTAGGTGGTGACGGTGCGTCCCGAGGGCTCCCGGCCGAGCACGTAGCCGGCCGCGACCATCACGACGCCGAGCACGAAGTGGAGCCAGTTGTCCGCGGCGTTGACCGGGACCCAGTCCGCTCCGCCGATCAGCCCGACGATCCAGAGGACGATGTAGACGACGCCGCCGCCGATCAGGAACGTCCGGGCGCCGGACCAGGTCCGCGCGAGCGCGAGACCGACGATGCCGTAGAGCAGGTGCACGAGGTTGTGCAGGATGCTCACCTGGAAGATCCCGAGCAGCTCGGCGTTCGAGCCGTCGCCGGCGAAGTCGCCGGGTGCGTCGGTCGTGATGCCGGGGATGAAGCCGAGGATGCCGACGAGCAGGAAGACGATCGCGAACAGCCTCGCAACCGTCACCAGCAGGTCCCTGTCGCCCGCGGTAGAGCGCTCAACCATGCGTTCCTCCTGAGTAGCCGTCCACAGAGTTCATTGCCCCTCGCGGTTTTCCTTGCACCTCTCATTCGTCGAAAGCGGGTGCACGGTTCGCACCATCGAGCTCTTGCCGAGCCGTGGCTGCGAGAATGACGCCGTGGCGCTTCCCGCCGGCACGGTCACGTTCGTCTTCAGCGACGTCGAGGGCTCGACGGAGCTCCTCAAGCGGCTCGGTGACCGCTACGCGGAGTTGATCTCCGATCACCGACGCATCGTCCGTGAGACGTTCGGCGCACACGGAGGAATCGAAATCGACGCCCAGGGTGACGCGTTCTTCTTCGCCTTCGCCCGAGCCCGCGACGCGGCCGCTGCGGCCGTGGAAGCGCAGCGGGCCCATGCCGAGCACTCGTGGCCGGACGGGGAGCACGTCCGCGTGCGCATGGGGCTCCACACGGGCGAGCCGGCGCTCGGCGAGGAGGGATACCTCGGGCTCGACGTCGTGCGTGCTGCCCGGATCTGCACAGCCGGCCAGGGAGGTCACGTCCTTGTCTCGGACGCGACGAGAGCGCTCCTCGGACCCTCCCTCCCGGAGGGCGTCTCGGTGCATCCGCTGGGCGAGCGCCTGTTGAAAGACCTCGACGAGCCCGAGCGGGTCTACGAGCTCGTCATCGACGGCGTGGCCCAACCCGAGCCGGAGATCAAGCCGCCTGAGGTGTCAGCGGACGCCGATGAAGACTTCGACGCCAGCGCCGCCGATCTCGCCAGGCGGTTCTCCGAGGACATCAAGTCGCGCGTCCTCGGCTCCCTCGAGCGCAGCCTGAGCGAGCGGGAGCGCCGGGGCCGCCGCTAGCTCCTCTCGGAAGCGCCGCAACGATGCGAGCGCCTACGCTTGCCGTTGATGGCCGAGTCCGGGTTCGTCGACGTCGAGGGCGGGAGGATCTACTACGAGGCCGAGGGGGACGGCCCAGCCGTGCTCCTGATCCACGGCGGCCTCGGCACGCTGCGCATGTGGGACGAGCAGGCTCCGCGGTTTGCCGAGCGCCACCGCGTGATCCGCTACGACACGCGTGGGTTCGGCCGCACGGAGACGGACGACGTCGAGTTCGCGAACCGCGACGACGCGATCGCGGTCCTCGACCACCTCGGCGTCGCGTCGGCGGCGGTCGTCGGACAGTCGCGCGGCGCGATGATCGCGCTCGACGTTGCGCTGGATCACTCCGACCGCGTGGACGCGCTCGTGAGCGTCGCGGGTGGGATCGGCGGCTACGAGCCGGAGCTCGCGGACGGGACGTCCGTGCCGCCCTGGGACGAGCTCGAGCGCCTCTGGGAGCAGAAGGAGTGGCCGGCGCTCGCAGAGCTCGAGACCCAGGTCTGGGTCGACGGGTGGGGACAGCCGCGCGACCGCGTCGACCCGGAGGTGCGCCGGCGGGTGCGCGATTGGATCCTGGCGGGCTACGAGGCCGGGAACGCCGAAGGACGCCCGGTGCCGATGGCACCGCCCGCGGTCGAGCGCCTCGACGAGCTCGGGGTGCCGACACTCGTGCTCGTCGGTGCAGCGGACGAGCCGGGTGCCGTCGCGGCAGGCCGCAAGCTCGGGGCCGCGCCGAGCGCGGAGCTCGTCGAGTTCGAGAACGTCGCGCACATGATCCAGCTCGAGGAACCGGATCGGTTCGCGGAGGTCGTGCTCGAGTTCCTCGCCCGGCCACGCGCAGGCGACAAACCCGAATGAGCGATTTCGCGGACGCGGTCGAGACCACCGGCCTGCACAAGAGCTACGGCGACGTCCAGGCGCTTCGCGGCGTCGATCTGCGGGTCGAGGCCGGCAGCGTCTTCGGGCTGCTCGGTCCGAACGGCGCCGGCAAGACGACCGCCGTGCGAATCCTCACCACCCTGCTGCAGCCGGACGAGGGCTCGGCCCGCGTCGCCGGCTTCGACGTCGTCCGGGAAGCCGCCAAGGTTCGCGCGCAGATCGGGCTGGCGGGCCAGTACGCCGCCGTGGACGAGAACCTGACCGGCTTCGAGAATCTCGAGATGGTCGGTCGGCTCTACCACCTCGGACGAGGTCACTCGCGTGAGCGGGCGCGGGAGCTCCTGTCCTCCTTCGACCTCTCCGACGCCGGCGACCGGCTCGTCCGCACGTACTCCGGCGGGATGCGCCGGCGCCTCGACCTCGCCGCTGCACTCGTCGCCCGGCCGCCGGTCCTGTTCCTCGACGAGCCGACGACCGGGCTGGACATCCGGAGCCGCATCGCGCTCTGGGACGCCATCGAGGCGCTCGTCTCGCAGGGCACGACGGTGCTGCTCACGACCCAGTACCTCGACGAGGCCGATCGGCTCGCCGATCGCATCGCCGTGATCGACCAGGGCCTGGTCATCGCGGAAGGGACGCCGGACGAGCTGAAGACACAGGTCGGCGGCGAGCGGCTCGAGATCCACCTCTGCGACGGCGCGCGGGGCGAAGAAGCGGTCGCAGCGCTTGCGTCGATCGCCAGCGATCGACCGTTCGTCGAGGACGGGTCCGTTCGCGTGCCCGTCGCCGAGCGCCGCGGGACGATCGCCCAGGCAGTGCGTCGACTGGATGACGCCGGGATCGCGATCGACGACATCTCCGTCAGCTCACCGACACTCGACGACGTCTTCCTGAAGCTGACGGGCCGTGCGGCCGAGCAGGAGCCGGACGAGGCGGAGGTCCAGTCTTCGTGACGGCGCTTCGCTATGGCATCTCGGACACGCTGGTCCTCGCGAAGCGAAGCCTTCTGCGCATCCCGCGCCAGCCGGACCTGCTCGTCGGCTTCACGGTCCAGCCGATCCTCTTCGTGCTGCTCTTCGTCTACGTCTTCGGCGGGGCGATCAAGACGCCCGGCTTCGACTACGTCGACTTCCTGATGCCCGGGATCATCGTCCAGTCGATCGTCTTCGGCGGCTTCGTGACGGCGCTCGGGCTCTCGGAGGACCTGAAGAAGGGGCTCATGGACCGGTTTCGCTCGCTGCCGATGACGCGCTCGGCGGTGCTGACCGGACGCACGCTGGGAGACGTCGTCACCAACGTCTTCCAGCTGGTCGTGATGTTCACCGTCGGGCTCCTGGTCGGGTTCAACTTCTCGAGCAGCGTCGGGGAGGTCATCGCCGGGATCGCTCTGCTCCTGCTGATCGGCTACGCCTTCTCCTGGGTGTTTGCCTTCATCGGGCTCTCGTCTTCCTCACCGGAGGCGGCGAACGCGTACGGGTTCACGATCCTCTTCCCCCTCACGTTCGTCTCGTCGGCCTTCGTCCCGGTCGTCTCGATGCCCAGCTGGCTCCAGCCGATCGCCGAACACAACCCGTTCACCTACATGGTCGACGCCGCCCGCGCCCTGTTCCTCGGGATCCCGGCCGGCAACGACGTCTGGCTGGCGCTCGTCTGGACGATCGCGATCATCGCCGTCTTCGCCCCGCTCTCGGCGTGGCGCTACCAGCGCGTCGTCGCGCGGTAGGGATCCGGCGGCCTAGTCGATGTTGATCAGCGCGATGACGCCGCCCACGACCACGGTGTAGAGGATCAAGCCGACGACGGTGACGGCGTAACCGGCATCGCGCTCGCTCGTGCGTGCGTCTCTGGCCAGCGGTGGCAGCACGCGGATCAACACCGGGAGGAGCGAGATAGCGACGCCGATCGTGACCAGGCTCGCGGCGAGCGCTTGGCCCTCATCGGCGATGGCCCACAGCGACCCGAACAGGGTTGCTCCCAGGACGAGCACAAAGAGAAGTTGCAGCCGCGCGTCGGGAAGCTGCTGCCTGTCTCGCCTCTCCGCGCTATCGCGCTCGAAGAATCGGATCTCCCAGAGCAGTGCACCCGCTACCGCCAACTCGATCGCGATCGTGGCTTGGAAGAACTGAACCGGGACACTCACGGCGGATCAGTATCAACGGCCTCTGCGAGCGCGTCCAGGGCGGTGTCCCACGTCGCCATACACTGGGTGCGGCGAGGTCTTGGACCAGCACCGTGGCGAAACGGAACTACCTGGTGGAGGGCTTATCTGGTGCCGGTAAGTCCTCGGTCTACGAGGAGCTGATCCGACGTGGCTACAAGGCCATCAGCACCGACCGTGCCTGGAAGCGCCAGGCCGACCCAGAGACCGGTCTCCCAGGTCGGCCCGGTCATTACGGCAACTCGATCTGGGACCAGCGAAAAGCTCTCAGCGAACTCGAGAGCCCGGAACCAGAGGTGTTGTTCGTTTGCGGAAGCAGCCGTAATCGGGACCGCTTTCTGCCGTATTTCACCAAGACATTCAACCTCCGTATCGACGACGACACCATGCGTCGCCGCCTCCAAGAGCGCACCAACAATGAATTTGGCAAGCAGCCCGAAGAAGTCGAACTCATGCTCAGGCTCAATCGGAGCGACGAGAAACCGGCCGGAGCCATCGATGTAGACGCGACCCAGCCTCTCGACCAGGTGGTCGACGAAGTGCTTCGCCTGGCACATTGCACAACCGTTGCGAGCGACTCGACGCTGACACCATGGTCGAAGCGCGGGGCCGCGATTGGCCAGTCATTCGTGATCTCTGAGTCCGCACTCCCGATCGTGCAGGCTGCTGCTGGCGCGCGGAAGAACATCGTCGGTGCAACGTCGGATGAATTCTGGGATGTCCTCGGCCGCGAGACCATCACTCGCTTCGAATACGCCTGGTCCGGCGACGTTCTTGCGACGCTGTTGCCGTACCTCGACGAGCAGGGCATCGACCTTGTGCACTCTGACCACGATGAGGTGGCCTCGACCATCTCGCAGACCCGAGAGGGCCCGGTCGTTGTCCTCACGTCAGATCACCGTGAGCGGTACCTGGCACGCCTCGATCCAAGTGCGTTCGACGGGGCAGAGCTTCGCCGCTACTACGAGGAGCTCAACGAGACGGCAGCAGACGGCGTCGAATACGCGATGCTGGACGGGATTGCTTTCGTTCGTGACACGCTCGCGCCTCTCGAACCCGCGATCGTGGCCGTGATCGTCATCGGATAGTCCCTGCGCAGGCGGCCCGCAAACCGGATGATCGACCGCGTCCCGTTGGGTAAGCGGCGGGGGTGGGATTTGAACCCACGGACGACGTCAGCCGTCAGCGGTTTTCAAGACCGCCCCGTTCGACCGCTCCGGCACCCCGCCTTTGCCCATCCTATGCGGGCTTGCGGCCCACCCGGCGCGCGGCGCGCGCCGCAACGCAGTGAACGCGGGCTACGACTGAGTCGTGTTGCTGACACCGCCGTTGTAACAGGGGCGAACGGTCTTTGTTGGCGCCAGGACACGGAGCGTCAGGCCCGGCGTCGGCACGTTGAACGTCGCCACAAACGTGCGGGCATCGACGGCGCGAAGGCGCAGCGTTCGCACGTTCACGTACCTCTGTTCGGCCAGTCGCTGGAGGACGACAGGCTTACCGGCAAGGTTCTGTAGCGGCGTCCCGTAGCCGGTGTAGACGGACACCCTGTACCGGGACGGCCCGAGCTTCGTCAGCTGTGGGTAGATGCGGATTCGCCAAGTGAACGGCGTCGTCGTACGTCCTTTCCAGCGGGCTTGGTATGTCGATCCGCTCGGCGCCAACGGGAAGCCGTAGCCGCCGCCGACTGTTGTCTCCCACATCCCGCCAGTCCGCGTCTGTGTCCCCCCGATCTGGCGAAAGAACCGCGTTTGGCACTCCCGCACCAGCAGCGTCACGCGTTGACCGCCGGCGGTGGCAGGGACGCGGCCGACGAAGCGGATCGCTGTCGACTGACTCGCCTCGTCCCTGTAGACACGCCCGTCCATCGGCAGGACGGCAGGAAGGACTGCGGCTAGGGCTCCCGAGACGCCGACTAGGAGCGCGGCGAGCGTGGCAGCGACGCCGACTCGCATTCCAAGCATCCTATTCTCCTTCGGACGCCAGTCTCCCCGCGCGAACTCGTCGAGATCCAGGAAGGCGCGGCGCAACGGTAGCCTCGGCCGGGTGTTCGACCACGTCGGCATCGCCGTCTCGGACCTCGCGGCCTCCGAGCGCTTTTACCGCACCGTCCTGAGCGTCCTCGGCGTTGAGCCCAGCCATGCGGACGCCGAGCTGGTCGAGTGGGACGACTGGGACATCGGTCCGACGGACCGCGAGCACCCGGTGACCCGCGGGCTCCACGTCGGCTTCCGCGCCCGCGACCGCGCGCAGGTCGACGCGTTCTGGCAGGCGGGCGTCGATGCGGGGTACCGCGACGACGGCGCGCCGGGGCCGCGCACGCAGTACGGCCCGACGTACTACGGCGGGTTCCTGCTCGACCCCGACGGCAACAGCGTCGAGGCGGTCCATGACGACCGCGAGGACGCCGTGCCCGATGGCCGCATCGACCATCTGTGGCTTCGCGTCCGCGACCCGCAGGCCTCCCGGCGCTTCTACACGACGATCGCCCCGCACGCCGGGCTCCGCCTAGCGCAAGACGAGCCCGGCCGCGTGCAGCTGTCGGGCCCGGACTACAGCTTCTCGCTCGTCCGGGACGAGCGGCCGCTCACGGAGCACGTCCACCTCGCGTTCCCCGCGCGCGAGGACGCCGCGGTGCGCGCGTTCCACGCCGCCGCGCTCGCGGCGGGCTACGAGGACAACGGCGCGCCGGGCGAGCGCGCGGTCTACCACCCGGGCTACTACGGCGCGTTCGTGCTCGACCCGGACGGGCACAACGTTGAGGTCGTCAACCACAACGAGGCCTGAGCCGTGCACCGGTCGTCGCGGCCTGAGCGGCAGGCCACACAGCCTGGCTGAGAAAGAAACAGTCGCGTTCGGATGCGTTACGCCTCTGTCGCGCAACCAAGCCCGAACTGACGGAGCGTGCGCTTTGCCGAACCGCTAGAGGCTGTGAGCTACGGGGTGGCGCGGTTCGTAGAGCATGATGTCGTCTGCTCCTGGCACCTTGAGCGTCAGCGTGAGGCCGAAGGACATCTCGTTGATCGTCCCGTTGAACTCGGCCCCTCTGCGTGCGAGATCAGCTTGGGTGGCCTCGATGTCGTCGCACATCAGCGAGATCGAGTGATGGCGCGGGTACTCGTATGTCGCGCCCTCGTGGGTCTGAGCGGTCGGGTGCACTCCCAGTTCGCTGGGGCCGCTCTTGAAGATGAGCCATCCGGGTGTCGCCTCGTCCTCGACGTTGGGCCAGCCGACGACATCTCGGAAGAAGGCGCGTGTCGCGACTGGATCGTCGGAGTAGATCAATAGATGGACAGCCGTGATCACGGTCGATGATCGTACCCAGCCGCGTTAGTGCCGTAGCTGCGGTTGCTTTACTGAGGGTGTGCACCGAATCCTCGTCGGCTATGACGGGTCCGACAGCGGGCGCCGCGCCCTCGACCGTGCGACTGCCGAGGCGCGTCGGTCGCATGGACACATCACGGTGCTGAGTGTCGAAGATGTCCCTCTCGATCCGAACGTGCCTCGCAACTTCGGGACACTCGACGACATCTCCGCGTGGGAAGACGTCGCACCGTCCGCCCCGCCGGATGTCGTCGCCCACCTAGGCGAGGCGCGCGAGATGCTGAACGGAGCCGGGCTCTCGGCAGAGCTGATCTGGGCGGCGGGTGAAGCGGGCCACGTGATCGTCGAGACCGCCCGACGGATTCACGCCGACGTGATCGTGCTCGGCGAGCACCATCACGGGCGCCTCGCGAGCTTCTTCGGCTCGGACGTCGATGCGGAGGTGGAGCGCGAGGCCGGTTGCCCCGTGATCCTCGCCTGAGGCCCGTATCGCTCTACACGTTCAGCACGACGACCAGTCCGGCAACGACGACCGCGTACACCCGGCAGCAACAGCTGCCCAGCCTGGACGACGGCCGGCGGCACTGCCGCCGGCCGTCGTCGTGGTCTTACGAGGTCTTGGCGACCAGCGCCTGCGCGTCCCGTTGCGCCTGCAGCGCGTCGAGAACCGCGTACTCGGCTTCGCCGATGGCGGCGCCGGCGAAGTCGATCGCGTCCATCGCGTCCGCCTCTGCCTGCGCGGCGTCGTCGAGCGCGACCGTGGCGTCGATCTCCGACTTGGTCTTGTCGAGGCGCTGCCGTGTCCGCTGGATGTGCGCGTCCCAGTCACGCTGGATCTCGTGCCAGTGGTCACCGGCCTCGTCAGAGGCCTCCTGCGTCTTGGCACGGAACTCGGCGGCGCGCTCCTCCGCGCTCGATCGCGCCTGGTCGAGCTTCGCCCGCGCTGCGGCCTCGTCCTCGGAGACGGCGGCGCTGATGGCGCGCTGGGCGTCGTCGACCTGTTTCTTCAACCTCTCGAAGCTTTCCGATGCCGTCACAGCATCTCCTCCCTTCGGGCCGCGAGCTGTCAGCTCGACGGCCGCTGGCGTTGAACACCCATCCTGTCGGACAGTAGCGCTGTTGGCATCCGCGAGGTCTATGACGCGCGACGGAATCGCCGCAGATTTTTCTTCCCGTATCCTCGGCGGCATGGCCGGTGGTCGGCTCGAGCCGCTGAACGCGCTTGTCGGCGTCTGGACGATCGAGGCGTCCCACCCGGCGGTCGATGCGGTCGCCCACGGCGAGTCGGTGTTCGACTGGCTCGAAGGCGAGCAGTTCCTGCTCCAGCGCTCACGCACCGACGTCGCCGAATTCCCCGACTCGCTGATCGTCTACGCCGTCGGCGAGGACGGCCTGTTCATGCACTACTTCGACTCGAGGGGCGTCTACCGCCTGTACGACGTGCGGTTCTCCGAGGGCGTCTGGACGATGTCGCGCGACGCGCCGGGCTTCTCGCAGCGATTCGAGGGCACGTTCGACGACGAGGGCAACACGATCGACGGTCTCTGGAAGCTGTCACGCGACGACGAGACGTGGGACGACGACCTCCGGATCACGTTTCGCCGGAGGACCTAGCCCTCTCACGGCGTCATCGGGTAACGGCAGCGGGCGCCCCGAACGTCTGCAGAACGTCGGGCACGTCGCCCTGGAAGTTCTCGAGGATCGCGAGCGCGACGCGGTCGACCGTCGCCGTGCCGTTCAGCGTGTGCACCGGCTCGAGGCCGCGCTCGCCGCGGAAGCGGATGCCGAGGCGTCGCGCCTGGAAGTCCGTCGTGTTCGAGCACGACGTCACCTCCCGGTAGCGCTCCTGGGTCGGGAACCAGGCCTCGATGTCGTACTTCTTCGCCGCCGGATCGCCGAGGTCGCCGGCCGCGACGTTCACGACGCGGTACGGCATTCCGAGCTCCTGCATCAGCGACTCCTCGATCGCGAGCAGCCGCTCGTGCTCGTCCCACGACTCGTCGGGCCGCTGGTACACGAACATCTCGACCTTGTTGAACTGGTGGACGCGGAACATCCCGCGCGTGTCGCGCCCGGCGGCTCCGGCCTCGCGGCGGAAGCACGTCGAGAACGCGGCGTAGCGGAGCGGGAGCTCGTCGAGCGTCTCGGTCATGTGCAGCGCGGCCATCCCGACCTCGGACGTTCCGGTGAGGTACAGGTCGTCGCCCTCGATCGCGTAGATGTTCGAGCGCTCCGTCGGGAAGAAGCCGGTGCCGTACATCGCCTCCTCGCGCACGAGCACCGGCGGCATCGCGGGCGTGAAACCGTGGCCGACGAGCCGGTCGAGCGCGAAGCGATAGAGCGCGAGCGCGAGCAGTGCCGTGTCGCCGAGCCAGTAGCCGAAGCGCGCCCCGGAGACCCGCGCGGCGCGATCCATGTCGAAGCGCCCGATCTCCGTGTGCTCCTTCGGATGCTCGAGCTTCGGGATCTCACCCCAGCGCCGGAACTCCTGCGCGTCGTCCTCGGTGTCGCCGTCCGGCACCGAGTGATGAGGCGGGTTCGGCACACGCGCGAGCGCCTCGTCGCGGAGGCGTGCGGCCTCCGCGTGCTCCGCTTCGACCCGCGAGAGCTCCTCCTTCACGGCGCGGAGCTGCTCGAGCTGCTCCTGCGTCGGCTTGCCCTTCGTCTTCGTCTGGGAGCGCATCTCCGTGACCTGGGTCTCGAGCTCGCGCCAGACCGCGTCGCGCCGCATCAGCTCGTCGAAGGCCTCCGCCGCGCCCTTGCGCGCCACGGCCGCCCGGTAGGTCTCCGGGTCGCTGCGGGCGGCGCGGACGTCGATCACTTCCGCAAGTGTAGGAAGGCTTCGAGCACCTGCGCCACGCCCTCCTCCGAGGCGGGCGGACAGACGAAGTCGGCGGCCTCGAGAACGCGGTCGTGGGCGTTCTCCACCGCGATGCCGTAGCCGGCGGCCTGCACGAGCTCGATGTCGTTCTCACCGTCGCCGAAGGCGACGATCCGCGGGAGGTCGACGCCGAGCAGATCGGCGGCGAACGCGAGCCCTTCGGCCTTCGTCACGCCGGGCGCCGCGAGCTCGACGAACTCCGGCAGCGACTTCGAGATGTAGAGGCGGCCGTCGAAGCGTGCTTTCAGCTCGACCTCGAGCTCGTCCATGACGGTGCGCTCGCCGACCGCGACGATCTTCGTCGGCGGCCTGTCGAGCCACTCGAGCAGGTCCCCGACGGCGTGGATCGGCAGGTCCTGGAAGTCGGCGTACGCGCGCGCCTCCGGCGTCACTTCCGAGACGTACAGCTCGTCGTCGACGTACACATTGACGTGGTGGCCGCCCGCCACGATCGCCGCG
Organism: uncultured Actinomycetes bacterium; assembly: GCA_963737405.1. Lineage (GTDB taxonomy): Bacteria > Actinomycetota > Thermoleophilia > Gaiellales > Gaiellaceae > JACCTU01. The sequence continues at coordinate 13,614 of CAVTSL010000010.1, read as the reverse complement.
ATCGCCTCGCGCGCCGGCTCGAGGGGAATCGGCACATGGCGCACGAACCTCCCGGCTGCGTCCGCGACGACCGCGCCCTGGTAGCAGACGATCGGCCCTGCGATCCCCAAGTCCTCGAGGTACCGCTTCGCCGAGCGGTACATGCGGCCCGTGGCGATCACGAACGGCAGCCCGGCGTCGCGGACCGCCTGCTACGGCCGAGCGCGTCCGCGGGTGGACGACCCCGTCCTCGGCGATCAACGTGCGATCGAGGTCGGACGCGAACGCGGCGACGTCGCGCGGGAAGTCGGGCGGCAGCTGCAGCGCGACTACTGCGAGACGAACGCGGCCACGTCTGCGATCTCCTGCTCACTCAGCCGATCCTTGAACGGCGGCATCCCGCCGCCGCCGTTCTCGATCTGCTTCACGGCCGCGTCGTCGCTGACGTTGGCGTCGTCGAGGTTCGGCCCGACGGAGCCGTTCGAGCCGGCCGGGCCGAACGTGTGGCATCCGCCGCACCCGGCCGACGCGAAGACCGCCTTGCCCTTGGTCGCATCGCCCTGGGCCGCCGTGCCGCCGGTCTCCTGCGGCAGCGTGCCCTCGACGGTCTCGGGCGTGGCCGTCGTGTCCGATCCGCCGCCGCACGCAGCAACGCCGAGGACGAAGGTCAGGGCGACGAGCAAGAGGACGGCGCGTTTCACGACGGGGATTCTATTCCGACGCGGCGGTCACTCGAAACCGACCAGGCGCGAAGGGCCGCGCAGACGATCGCGCCGTACCCGGCGACCTTCGTCGGTGAGTCGTTGACGACGAGGGACACGGCGATTGCCACCAGGAACGCATCGACGACCGCGTAGCGGGGCCGGAGCGTCGCGAAGTAGACGAGCGCGCCCAGCCCGCCGAGGAGGGCGGCGAGCTGCCAGACGGTGGAGGTGGCGATCGAGACGGAGCGCTCGGCTCGTTCTCTGAGGACGTGGAACAGGTGGCCCGGGCCCTCCGAGACCGCGTCGACGACGTGGCTCGAGCCGCCCGCGACCGCGTCGATCCCGACGAACGCGAGGCCGAAGAGGACGACCGCGGCGAGGGCCCACGGAATCGAGCGAGGCCGGCCGTTCAGGAGCAGCCAGAGCACGGCGAAGCCGGTCGCGAAGACGAGGATCCCGCCGCCGTCCGCACCTGTCCGGCTCGCGCCGACGACCACGAGCGAGAGCAGCGCGAGCGCCACGATCCGCCAGCCGGCGACGAGCGCGCCTGCTGCGAGCGCCGGGCCGAGGAGCAGCGTCTCGATCATGTTCGTCACGCCGTAGAACCGGCCGCCGGACCACGGATGCGGGCCGATCGCCATCAGCGAGTTCGTCTCTGGTGAGAGCCGCGAGCACGAGGCCGTAGACGCCGAGGAAGACCGGCACCGCCAGCGTCAGCGGCACCCATCTCGCCGCCGCGAACGCGACCGGCACGGCGAGCAGCACGACGATCGGCGTCTCGACCGGCCCCACGAGCTCGAGCGCGCTCGCGAGCAGCGCCAGCCCGATCGCCGCGAGCGGGTAGAGGAGGGCGGAGCGAGCGACGAGCGCCGACCGCGTGACGAAGGCCGCGGCCACGAGCGCGAGCAGCGCCAGCGTCAGCGCGACCGTCCCCGGAACCTGCGCGTCGCGCGCGTCGGTGAGCCGCTCGTCGAGGTCGCGCAGCTCCTCCTGCGGATGGTCGCTCGCTTCCCACTCGAGCGGCGGCTCCTTTCCCTGCTCGAGCGCCGCCACGGTCTTCGAGAGATCCGAGATGGCGATCAGGCCCGGGATCCGCGTGCTGTCCGAGGTCAGGATCCCGTGGTAGCCGTCGCCGAGGATCGTGACCTCGTACCGCTTGTCGTTCGGCTGCGCCCCGAGCGGCGGGACCGAGATGAAGAGCTCGAATGGGCACTGGCCGATCGCGCCGCACGGAGTCTGCGGCAGTCGGCCCAGCCGTTCGAGCGCCTCCTCGCGGCTGACGTAGAGCCCCTGCCCCGGAACGTAGAGCCCGACCGCGCCGCGGCCGCGAACGGCCGACGGCTGCTCGCCGGTGACGACCAGGGCGTAGACGCGCTGCGCGGCGTCCGCGGGCTGCGCGGTGGCCAGCAGGGCCAAAGCTACGATGGAGGCGACCCTCGCCAAGGAGCAAGGATTCTGATGAAACGACAGGCTTTCGGTCGCGACCGTGGTCTGACCCTGCGGATACTCGCCACGAGCGGACTGCTCGGGCTGCTCTACGTCGTCTTCGGCGTCGTGCTGATCTCGTACCTCAACGTCGGGATCGTCCCGATGATCCTGATCGTCGGCGCACTCGCCTTCGTCCAGTACTTCACGTCCGACAAGCTCGCGCTGAAGGCGTCCGGCGCGAAGATCGTCTCCGAGCAGGAGGCGCCTGAGCTGCACGCGATGGTGGAGCGCCTCTGCGCCATGGCCGACCTGCCGAAGCCGAGGGTCGCCATGATCGACACCGACGTCCCGAACGCGTTCGCGACCGGCCGCAACCCGAAGCACGCGGCCGTCGCCGTCACGACCGGTCTCTGGCGGAGGCTCGAGCCGCGCGAGGTGGAAGGCGTGCTCGCGCACGAGCTCTCGCACGTCGCGAACCGGGACGTGCTGATCATGACGCTCGCGGGCTTCTTCGCGACGCTCGCCGGCATCCTGACCCGGTACGCCTTCTTCTTCGGAGGCGGCGGCCGCAGCAGGGACAACGGGCCGCCTGTCTGGCTCGTCGTGCTGCTCGTCTCGATCGTCACCTACTTCCTCTCGTACATCCTCATCCGGACGATCTCCCGCTACCGCGAATTCGCGGCAGACCGCGGCGCAGCGCTGCTGACGGGCGCACCGGAGAACCTGATGAGCGCCCTGCAGAAGATCTCGTCCGGGATCGCGACGATCCCGCAGCGCGACCTGCGCGAGGTGCAGGCACTGAACGCGTTCTTCATCATCCCGACCAACGTGAAGTCGGCGTTCGGGGGGCTCTTCCTCACGCACCCGCCGCTCGAGAAGCGCCTCGCCGCGCTCGCGGAGATCGCACGGGAGATGGGCCGGCCCGTCCAGTAGTGGGCCTGACGGACGTCCTCTTCGGGCGGAAGAAGCTCAAGGACGCGAAGGGCGACCGGCTCTTCGCGATCTCGACCGCGCGCGTCACGCTCGAGGTCGAGCTCGGGCTGAAGCCGGGCCGGCGGGCGGCCGTCGTGTTCAAGCCGCTGTCGTCCGGCGACTTCGTCCGCGTCGAGAACGAGACGCAGGAGCTGCTCGACGTCGCCGCACGCGACACGGCGTCGAAGGTCTCGCGCACCGAGGACGAGTTCGGCTTCAACTGGATCGTCGTCGAGGACGACGACTTCGAGGACCTCGTCGCGACGGTGCACCTCGTCGCCTCGGAGCTCCAGGCTCGCGGCTTCGGCCAGCAGCTCCTCGCGGCGGTGTTCCGCTTCGAGGGCGCCGAGCACCCGGTGTACTTCATCTACGGCTTCAAGCGCGGTGCGTTCTGGCCGTTCGTGCCCTCCGGGAAGGACAAGGAGCGCGACAACGCCAAGGAGCTCGAGCTGAAGGCGAAGCTCGAGCACGAGCTGCCGATCGAGCAGGACCTCACCCGCTGGCTTGCCCTCTTCGACGCTCCTGTCTGAGGTTCTGCCGGAGTACGACTTCCGCGAGCGGCATGCGCGGCGCGTCGAGGCGCCGCCGGCGCGCGTCTTCGCCGCCGTTCGCGAGCTGAGCGCCGACGACACGCCGGTCGTGCGGATCCTCTTCCGGTTGCGCGGCCTGCGCGGCGACGCGTCGCGGCCGATCTTCGAGCAGATGGGACGCCAAGGGTTCGAGGTGGTCGCGGAGGAACCGGGCGCGAGTTCGTCGTCGCTGCGATCGGCCAGCCCTGGAAGCTCCGCGGTGGCGACCGTCCGCGCGGAGCCGACTTCCGGACGTTCGCCGAGCCCGGCTACGCGAAGATGGCGCTCAGCTGGCGCTTCGAGGACGGGACGCTCTCGACGGAGACGCGCGTCCAGTTGACCGACGCGCGCTCCCGCCGCTCATTTCGGCGCTACTGGCTCGTGGTCCGACCGTTCAGCGGGCTGGTCCGCCGTGCGTGGCTGCGGGCGATCGCCCGCCGCGCGACAAGCTAAGCGTCGAGCTGCTTCTGGGTGTCGCCCGCGCCGACCTCGGCCTTGAGCCGCTCGAGCTCCCGGTCGACCTGGTTGGACGCCTGGATCTGCTCGAGCTCGCGATCGAGCTGCGTCTTGTTCCCGGCGGTGATCTCCTCGAGCGTTCCGGCCTCGATCAGCTCCTCGACCGCCGACGCGCGCGCCTGCATCTGCTCCGTCTTGTCCTTCGCGCGCTGGATCGCGAGGCCGGTGTCTGCCATCTGGTCGCCGATCCCCGTCGCCGCCTCGCTGATCCTGACCTGCGCCTCGGCGGCCGAGTACTGCGCCTTGATGACTTCCTTCTGGGAGCGGAACGCCTCGACCTTCGCCTGGAGCTGCTTCTCGGAGGCGACGAGCTTCTCCTGCTGCTGCTCCAGCTGTGCCACCTGCTGGTCGAGGTCCTGGAGCTGCTGCTGGACGAGCGTCTTCCGTTCGAGCGCCTGGCGGGCGAGATCCTCCCGGCCGGCGGCGAGCGCGTCCCGGGCCTGCGTGTCGAGCTTGAGGACGTTCTGCTCGAGCGAGGTGGTCTGCATCGTGAGCCGCTTCTTCGAGGTGGTCACGTCCACGACGCCGCGCTTCACGTCCTGGAGGAGCCGAAGCTGCTGCTCGTAGGAGTAGTCGAGCGTCTCCGCGGGATCCTCCGCGCGGTCGAGCAGCCTCGAGAACTTCGCCTTGATCACAGTCGCGGCACGTGAGAGCAGACCGGCCATCGTTCCTCCGTCGTCGGGTTCCCGGTTAGCCTACCCACGTGCCCGTCGAGAGAAGCATGCACCCGGAGTGGCTCTCGAACGCCTACCTCGTCTGGGACGAGGGGACGCGGGAGGCGTACTTCGTGGACAGCGGCGCGCCGCTCGAGCCCCTGCTCGAGGTCGTCGAGCGGGAGGGGCTGACCGTGACCGCGCTCCTGACGACCCACACGCACCCGGACCACATCGCGGGCGACGACGAGCTCAGACGCCGGTTCGGCGTCAGCGGCACGCAGGAGGTCGAGTGGGCGGAGTCGCTCCCGACGCCGGGCCACGCCGACGACCACGTCACCTTCGTCGTCGGCGACCTCTGCTTCTCGGGCGACCTCCTCTTCAAGGACGCGGTCGGCGGCGGCGACGCCGCGCTCGTGCGCGAGTCCGTGCTGAAGGTGATGGAGCTCCCCGACGACACGCGCGTGCTCCCCGGCCACACCGAGGAGACGACGATCGGGCGCGAGCGCGAGGAGAACCCCTTCCTGCGCTACTGGCTCGGGGCCGCGCCGTCGATCGACGACGCGGTGCGCGTCGCGGGCGAGGACGCGACGCTCGTCGTCTGGTCGCCGGACTACGACGGCAAGGGCAAGGCGCTCGTGCGGATGGCCGACGGCACCGAGCGGATCGTCGGCGGCTCGCGCGTCGAGCGGTCGTGATCCCCGAGCCGTACGCGCCCGCGCCCGGGCGCTACGACGACATGCCCTATCGGCGTACAGGGCGGAGCGGGCTGCTCCTTCCGGCCCTTTCGCTCGGCCTCTGGCAGAACTTCGGCTCGGAACGTCCGCTCGAGACGAGCCGCCCCATCCTGCGCCGCGCCTTCGACCTCGGGATCACGCACTTCGACCTCGCGAACAACTACGGGCCGCCGTACGGCTCCGCGGAGGAGACGTTCGGACGGCTCTTCGCGCAGGACTTCCGGCCGTACCGCGACGAGCTCGTGGTCTCGACGAAGGCGGGGTACGACATGTGGCCCGGGCCGTACGGCGAGTGGGGCTCGCGGAAGTACCTCCTCGCCTCGCTCGACCAGTCGCTCTCGCGCATGGGTCTCGACTACGTCGACATCTTCTACTCGCACCGTCCCGACCCCGAGACGCCGATCGAGGAGACGATGGGCGCCCTCGACACGGCGGTGCGGCAGGGCAAGGCGCTCTACGCCGGCATCTCGTCGTACTCACCGGCGGAAACGCGCGCCGCGGCGGCTGCGCTCCGCGAGCTCGGGACGCCTCTCCTGATCCACCAGCCGTCGTACTCGATGCTGAACCGCTGGATCGAGGACGGCCTGCTCGACGTGCTCGGGGACGAGGGAGTCGGATGCATCACGTTCTCGCCGCTCGCCCAGGGGATGCTGAGCGAGCGCTACCTCGGCGGGATCCCCGAGGGCTCGCGCGCGAGCCGGAACGAGACGCTCTCGCAAGACCAGCTGAACGAGCAGACGCGGGCGAAGATCGCGGGCCTCGCCGAGATCGCGTCCCGCCGCGGGCAGAAGCTGCCGCAGCTCGCTCTCGCGTGGACGCTCCGGGACCCGAGGGTCACCTCGACGCTCGTCGGCGTCAGCAGCATCGAGCAGCTCGAGCAGAACGTGGCGGCGCTCGAGCGCACCGACTTCACGGACGACGAGCTCGCCGAGATCGACCGGTTCGCGACCGAGTCAGACGTCAACATTTGGAACACGATTAGCTAACCGGCTCCGCGGGCAAGTCGTCCTAGTGAGTGTGACGAGCGGCCGACACGGGATCGGCGGCGGCCTGCACTCGGGTCGCGTCAAGCCGACGTCCTTCGGCGGCGCGCCCGACGCGACGTGGGCGAGCGCGGCGGAGTCGCTTCTGACTCAGCTCGTCGCCTCCGCGGCACGGGTGGAGGACGCGCGTCTCGGTCGTGCGAAGCCCTGGCTCCGCGACGTCCACGAGTTCGTCCGTGAGAGCGCGCCCGAGCGCTACTCGCTCGGCGACCTCGCAAAACGCGCGGGCGTGCACCCGGTTCACCTGGCGCGCTCGTTCAAGCGGACGTACGGCCAGACCGTGGGCGAGTACAACCGCGCGGTACGGCTCGACTGGGCGGCGCAGCAGCTGACGAGCGACGTGCCGATCTGCAGGCTCGCGGTGGACGCCGGCTTCGCGGACCAGAGCCACTTCACGCGCGCGTTCCGCCGCCACACGGGAGTGACTCCCGGGCGGTACCGCGCTCTCGTGCAGCGCTAACGCGGTACCAAACCCCGCTCACGTCGTTCAAGACCCGACGCCGCTGACGGCTTTACGTTGAGCAAGGCGATGGTTTCGTACGTCCTGCGGCGCTTGCTCTACAGCATCCCGGTGCTGTTCGCGTCGACGTTCCTGATCTTCACGTTCGTCTCGGTTTCGGGCGACCCGCTCGCGCAGCTCCGGATGCAGCCGGGCGTCGACCAGGGCACGATCCGGAACATCGTCGAGCGCAAGCACCTCGACGAGCCCGTGCCGGTGCGCTACGGCTACTGGCTGCGCGACGCCGTCACGGACAAGTTCGGCACGACGCTGCTCGGCGACCGGCCGATCTGGCCGGACCTGAAGCGCGTGATGGGCAACACGCTGCAACTGCTCGTCGCGGCGCAGATCCTCGCGCTGCTCGTCGCGATCGCCGTCGGCGTCTACTCGGCCATACGCCAGTACTCGGCGTTCGACTACGGCGCGACGACGTTCAGCTTCCTCGGTCTCTCGACGCCCGAGTTCTGGCTCGCTCTCATGCTCCAGGTGCTCGTCGTGAACATCTTCCTCGCGACGGACGTCCGCGTCTTCTACGTCGCGGGGCTCAACTCCGTCGACCCGAGCCACGTCGTCCTCGACCGCATCCAGCACCTCGCGCTGCCGGTGTTCGTGATCGCCGTCGGGAACATCGCCGCGTACAGCCGCTTCATGCGCGCGTCGATGCTCGAGGTGATCAACGCGGACTACGTGCGCACCGCCCGGGCGAAGGGCCTGAAGGAGCGGGGAGTGATCATGCGCCACGCGTTCCGCAACGCGCTCGTCCCGCTCGTCACACTCGCGGCGCTCAACTTCGGCGGCCTGATCGGCGGCGCCGTGATCGCCGAGACGATCTTCCAGCTCGACGGGATGGGCGCGTACTACATCACGGCGCTCGGCGAGGCCGACCCGTACCCGATCATGGCGTGGCTCTGCATCACTGCAACGATGATCGTCGTCGCGAATCTGATCGCGGACCTGGTCTTCGCCTGGCTCGACCCGCGCGTTCGCCTGACCTGAACCGTCAGAATGCGGCGATGGACATCGTCGACCCGCCCCTCGAGGAGTACGCCGCCGCACACGCCACGCCCCCGGAGCCGCTGCTCGCCGAGCTCGCCGAGGAGACCCGAGCGACGCTCGAGCTGCCGCAGATGCTCACGGGAACGATCGAAGGTCGCTTCCTCGAGCTCCTCGTGCACGGGATGCAGGCGCGGCGCGTGCTCGAGCTCGGGACGTTCTCCGGCTACGGCACGCTCTCGATGGCGGCCGGGCTACCGTCGGGCGGGCGGATCGACTCGTGCGAGATCTCGGAGAAGCATGCGGCGGTCGCGCGCCGGTACATCGAGCGGGCCGGCTACGCGGACCGCGTGACGGTGCACCTCGGGCCCGCGCTCGACACTGTCCGCGCGCTCGAGGGCGACTTCGACTTCGTCTTCATCGACGCCGACAAGGAGAACTACGTCGCGTACTACGAAGAGGTCTTGCCGCGCCTCTCGCCGACCGGCCTGATCGCCGCCGACAACACGCTCTGGAGCGGCCGGGTCATCGACGACTCCGACGACGAGGAGTCGACGCGGGCGATCCGGACGTTCAACGAGCACGTCGCGGCGGACACGCGAGTCGTCTCCGTGATGCTCACCGTCCGTGACGGCGTGACGCTGATCCGCCGCCGCTGACCGCGGCTACACTTTGCCCCTCGCGGGGCTATAGCTCAGTTGGGAGAGCGCCTGGATCGCACCCAGGAGGTCGCCGGTTCGAGTCCGGCTAGCTCCATGTGACGAAGCCCCTGCTCAGAACCCGCTGGTAACGGCGGGTTTTCTTGCAGCCACGTGCCCAGCGCCGGGCGCGTTCGGGGTCGTGTGGTCAGCGATGTGGTCAGTTCGCGTGCGGCCGCCGCCCCGGTGAACGCATCCGAGGGCGTCCGAGCCGGAGCGTAGGATCCGCCGCTTCCATAGGGCTAGCGCAGCCGCTCTAGCCCGCCACACCTCAAGTGCGCTTGAGGAGGAAGGAGAATCGCATGGCGCTAGGCGGTCATGCACGGATCCTCCGATGAAGACATCGGGCACGGAGCACTTGATTGGGCGCGTTTATCGCCAAGGCGGAACGTTCCAGTGGGTTCGGGGAGACGCTAATCAACGCCCTCGAAGCCGGAGCGACGCGTACCGAGTACGGCATCGAATGGCAGGCCGTGGAGAACCTCGGTGTTTATCGGCGCGTCATCGCCGACAACGGCAGCGGAATGACTGCGCAGGAACTGGTGAGGTTCTTCAACACCTTCGGAGGCGGCGGGAAGCCGATCGGTGGATTGCACGAGAACTACGGGGTCAGCGCGAAAACCTCACTGCTCCGTGGAACGAGTACGGAATGGTGGTGATCATCATGGGTCGACGGCGAAGCGTCCATGATCTGGGTCTATCGCGACGCCGCGTCCGGAGAGTACGGGCTTCGTCTCGAAGAGCTGAGGACGTCGAGTCCGGGCTAATCAGCTTGGACGAGGTATACCAGCCATATGACGACGAGGAACATGGGCCACTGGGCCAACGTGAAGCCATCATGGCTCACCACGCATGGGACGGTCATTGTCTTGCTCGGAAACGACCTGAACGAGGACACTGTCCTCGGAGATCCCAACCGCGAAGAGCAGAACATTAAAGGCGTATCGAGCTACTTGAACCGCAGACTCTGGGAAATCCCGGACGACGCTCACATCGCGGTTGATGAGCTTCGGACGCAGAGAGCGGGCGCAGTGGCCATCGTCTGAGTCAGACGCTCACACCAGGGATCGGAAATCCGAGAAGCGGACGAGTCTCCGACCAATCCGAGGCGCGCGACACTTCATCGAGTACCGCGTGGAGCGGTTCTCCGGCGGACGGGTCGTCGCTGATGGTTCTCTGCCGCTTACGGATGGAACCGTCATCGACTGGTACCTCTGGGAAGGCCAGCGACCGAGGTTGGTTCGTACGCCGCCGTTGGTCGCTACATCGGGGCGCTATACCGACGAGCTGTACGACGTATCGATTCATCCCGCCACGTTCCGTTCGTTCGGGATAAGTGAGGGCAGCGTTACGTACCGACTGTGGCTTGTCGCGCGCCCGCCGGAAGCGATGGATGATCCGAAGCGCTTCGGGGTCTATCCGTCAGGCGACCGAAATGCGTTGTACGTCACGGGAGGCAATCCGCTTCCGATGAACGAGTGGGGTAGCCAGTTCGCCGAGAACATGCCCGACGACATCCTCTCGCGATCAGTCGGCGCGCGCGGGCGGGTCTGGAACGGTCACGGACTCGGCGTGGAGAGATCGACTGGCGGAGCGGTTCGGTGCACGGTGGCGGATCCTGCGCCTTCGCACACGCCGGGCAGGGCAAACGACCGTACAGCCAACGACTCCAGGAACGACCGCTAAAACCATTGTCGCGCGGAAGGTTCGCCGAGAAGGCGGCGCAGGAGGTGGCAGCGGCGGACGGAGTGGCGACTCGAACACCGGCGGCTTCCCGGTTTCGAGGAAGCGTCGAAGATCCACGTCGCTGGTGGGATCCGCACTACCGGCGGGTTGGAGCCGCGGACATCGAACCAGGGATGCTCGCCGCTTGGCAGCCGAGAGATCCGGAGCATCCGGAAGGCGTCGTGCTACTGAATGTCGAACACCCCGTGCTCATCGAACAGATCGAACATTTCCAGGCTCAGTACCCAGACCACTACGCGGATGAGATCGCCGAGCATGTGATCTCCGCGTACGGCGAGATCGCAGCGCGAAGATTGCCCACTCGGAACACCTGAAAGGGCTGCATCCGTCATTCGTTATCGAGAACGACTTCCGCAGCAACGCAGCACTGACGATGTCGCTGCTCGGCTTGCTGAGCGAGGAGGCAGTGATTGCGCCACGGCTTGGCAGGTTCGGCGTCAAGAGGCGCGGTGTGGCAGTAGGAGCGTAACAACGCATACGAGCTCGGAAGCTTCCGTACCCGGCGAACTATTCGCTCGCTCCGGAAGCTTCCGCGCTCGCGACGACCCGCACGGTACTGAGTCGCCCAGACGCAGCATCCTGGTTTCACCATGTGGACGTTCACGGGCGGCCCGTACCCAGTGTCGATCGACTCGCGCGATGCGCGGGAGCCGAGGCTTGGGCGTACTACATCCGCGTCTGGTTGCTGGTGTGATCTCGCTCCTCGTCGCGGGCACCACGGCGTTCGTCGCGCACTTTGTGGCTGGGTCCACTTCGGAGGTCTCGAAATGAACAGAGCGTGACTGCCTGATCCGGATCATGCTCATGTGGACTCCCTCGATGCCGACACCCAGACGCCGGCTCCGACGAGAAACGCAAGCGCGCCAACGGCTCGGTCGGCTCGTCCTTCGGGCCGCCGACGATCGTTCCGCCGGTCTTGCCTGTCAGTACCTTGCCGTCCGCATGTGACCTTTGACACGTGTGTCCGATCATGAGATGTTGACGTTCTCCAGCTCAACGGGAGAGCCGTGTGCGACGATACGCCGTTCAGGACTGGCTCTTAGCAGCTGCTGCTGCGCTCGCTACGGCGATTGGCCTCATCGTGGCTGCTGCGGTGCTCAACGGCTCACTCTTCCTCGCGCCAGGGTCTCCCGCGCTAATGGTCGCCGCCGGAATCGCTGTCTCCGCAGCAGGCTTCGCTGTCGACAGGGCGCGCGCGGCAGTGATTGATTTCTATGACTGCTTGCGGCGGAACGCGCTGACCGGCGACGAGTGTTGCGGGCGACCGAAGCAATCTCTTAAACGCGCTGGCCGCGATGATCGGCGCACTGGCCGTGCTGTCAGCCGCGTGCTTTGGTGCCGCGGGGATCGCGTGGTTGCCATGGGGCGCCCAGCCAGCGATGTGGTGGACATCGCCGCATTGGGCGCGCAGGTGGTGCTAATACCGCTCATGTTCGTTTACGTTGGTGCGCTCCGCGCGTGTCTCTCCAAACTTGACCTGGGATCGCCAACTGCGGATCTTCATCCGGCCGCAGCAGGGCCGCCGGCGCGATCTGCGGACCGAACGATCGTCGACCCACCGTGAGAACGCGAACATCCCGTGGCCGCGCGCGGCCACCCCGCTCGGAGAGCTTTCATGCCTAATGCCGGGTTGTCGGGCGGTAATCGACTCCGACGGCGTAACTCCTCTCAGCGCCGTCGTTGTGATTGCCCTTGAGAATGACCTCTTCGGCGTGACGCTACCGATCGGCCTCGCGGCGACAGGCGTGGACGGCACGTTCCGCATCAATTACTTGCCCACTCTGAGCCTCGGCGAGGCGAAGCCGGACATTACGCTCCTCCTGTTTCCGCCAGGCGGTGCACCGTTCGCACGCGTCAGTATCGAGACGTTGCAGCTGACATCCTCGACGTTGGTGACCTACGCCTCGTCCAGGGAGCGGTCGTGATCAAGGGGCTATTCTCGACCCGGATGGCGGCGGCGTGCCGGGGCTTATCGCGCAGCTCCGAGAGCGAGGGCGTCGAGCGGGTCATCATCAGGGTGGGGCGTCTCCGATGTCACGGCGCGCTCTTGCGTTCCTGTTTGTTCCCCAAGTCGGGGCGCGTGTTGATCTTCGAAACTATTTTGTCGGCATCTTCGATGGAATAGGACTTGCGCGCCTCGCTACACAGACGATCACCGGTGACACCGTCGGAGGTGAGCTGGACGTCGGTGACATCGTCTTGGATGGGCGAACCATTCCAACGTGGGCGGTGCGAGGCGTTGGTGGGACAAGCAGAGCAACGCTCAACGACCAGAGTATTTACCGAGACAACGCAGTCCGAGCCCTGATCGACAATGAAGCGGCCTTCGGCGCGATTGCCGACGCGATTGATCAGGCGCGTCAGAACGTCAGGATCATGCAGCTCGCCTTCGCTTCTGACTGTGCTGCGCGCCAACGACCGGGAAAAACAACGCTTTTCACGGATCTTCTAGTCGCCGCCGCCGGCCGCGGCGTGTCGATTGACATCTTGCTGAACAAGAACCGCTTCGCGAACACAGTCGATGACCTCTCCAGGCGCTCGCAGGAACCCCGGATACTCGAGTTCGCTCTCTCACAATGCGAGGCCAAGTATTACACGCTAAATCAGTCATTGTCGACGGATCATTTGCGTTTCTTGTCGGCTCGCCCTTCACAAACGAGTATTACGACTATCCTCGCATCCAGTGTCGTCTTCCTACCGCGGTGAGCGGGTGCCTGGCACGTACAGCTTCGCCGGCAAGCCGGTGCACGATGTCTCGCTGGAGATCCGCGGCCTCGGTGCCGACGGAGTGGAGGACCTTCGTGAGACTTTGGAACAGAGCAACACCGGACAGTGAGCACATCAGTGTCGGCGTCGCTAGTCCAATGTGACAGCATTACAGGCAGTACAGATCGTACGCACACTGCCCCGCGATCTCGTCGACGAAATTCCGGAAGGTGAAGTCGCTGTTCTTGAGGGCTACTTGCGTGCCATCGCTCAAGCGAAACGTTTTATCTACATAGAGAATCAGTACTTTAGCTCCGGCCTAATCACGATGTGCATTAGAGCGAGCGTTGAAAGCACGCCCTGCACTCCAA
>CAVTSL010000009.1:0-351952 GCA_963737405.1 uncultured Actinomycetes bacterium | reverse complement strand
TGGCGGCGGCCGTCTCGTCGCACGAGGTCTCGATGCCCAGGATCCGCCCCCGGGACAGAGTCGCTCACGGTCGAGCTCTTCGTGGACCGTCGTGCCGGGGACCGCGTCGGCAGGCCCGCGAGCCGCTCGGTGTAGGCCGGGCTGTCGACGTCGGTGGCCCACATGATGATGGCGTCCTCTTTGGTCTCGACGTAGTAGCCCTTGCGGATCCCTGCCGGGCGCGAACCCGAACTGGCGGTAGAGCTCCTGGGCCGGATCGTTGCTCGCCCGGACCTCGAGGGTGAGGCTCGTGGCGCCCCGGTCGATGGCGGCGACGGCGAGCGCGTGGAGCAGTCGAGTGCCGAGTCGATGCCGGTGCCACGCCGGGTCGACGGCCAGCGTGGTGATGTGGCCATCGTCGGCGACGAGCATCACGCCTCCGTAGCCGACGACGGTGCTGCCGACGCGCGCCGACGAGGTAGACGCGGCTGCCCCGGTACCCGAGCTCGCTCATGAACAGCCCGAGCGACCAGGGGCGCGGGTAGACCTGCTGCTCGATGCGGATACCGACCGGAGATGGCGGCGGCGCATCGGGCCGATGGTGACGTCGAGCTCGTCGGGCTGGGGCACGCGGAGGGCCATCAGATGCCGCTCCTCCCGGGTCGACCAGTTGATCTCGGCGTCGGGCTTGCGCAGGTACGTGGGGGTCAGCTCCGCGGGGCTCACGAACTCCTCGCGGAGGGCGCGGGCGTGCGCCAGCTGCACGAGCGACCCGGCGAGCGGGTACGCCTCGCCGCGGTCCGCCAGCTCGACGCGTCGGATGGCTTCGAACGCGGCGGCGTACCGCAGGGCGCCGTCCCCGCGAGGAGCACCTCCTCGCCGGCGGCCTGCAGCTCCGAGGCGAGCTCGTCCGGAGACGCGACCTGCGGGGACGTGATCCGCTGCACACCGCCGGGCGACTGGCGGTAGCTCGCATGGAAGATCTCTCCCCGCCCCGCATCGAGCGCGCACACGATGCGCCGGGACGAGTGCCGCAAGGGGAAGGCGAGGAGATCGAGGCTGGTGACGCCGATCATGGGCAGCCGACGGGCGTGGGAGAGCGCCTTGCCAGCCGCGACGCCGACGCGGAGCCCCGTGAACATGCCCGGGCCGAGGTCGACGGCGATCGCCCCGATGTCGCTCAGCTCGACGCGGCTCTGCCGGCAGAGGAACTCGATCGCCGGCGTGAGGGTCTCGGCGTGCCGCCGGCCGCGTGCCGAGTGGATCGCGCCCAGCACACCTTCGTGGCCACCGATCGCGCAGCCGACCTGGGCGGTCGAGGTGGTGATGCCGAGGATCAGCATCAGACGTCGCTCCCCACGGGGACACGACGCCCGCGAGCGCGTCGGCCCGCGGCGCCCACGCCGGACCCACCGGCCGGAAGGCGAGGTACCGGTCGTCATCGCCCGGACCGAAGGTGACGCGCACCTCGAGGAAGTCGTGGGGCAGCACGGGGCGGATCGCGTCGCCCCACTCGATGAGCACCACGCCGCCGTCGTCGAGCATCTCGGCCAGCCCGAGGTCGAGGGCCTCGCTCAGCTGCCCGAGCCGGTACACGTCGAGGTGGTACACGGGCAGCCGGCCCTCGTACACGTGCACCAGCGTGAAGGTGGGGCTCGTGATGCGGTCGGCGACCCCCAGCCCCCGCCCGAACCCCTGCACGAAGGCGGTCTTCCCGGCCCCGAGGTCACCCGCCAGCACCAGCACGTCCCCGGGTCGCGCGAGCGACGACAGCGCGGCCCCCAGCTCGCGCGTCTGGTCGACGGAGGTGGTGAGGGCGACCACGGTCACGGCCGTACAGCCTAGGAGTCGCCGTAGCGGCGCTCGACCCGAGCGCCGAGGGCGCAGACCACCTCATAGGCGATCGTGCCGAGGCGCTCCGCCCACTCGTCGGGGGAGATCCGCTGGTCTCGCTGGGCGCCGAGCAGCACCACCTCGTCACCGGGTTGGACGTCGCTGGTCGGGCCCGACGTCGACCATCACCTGATCCATCGTGACCGCGCCGACCATGGGATGGCGGCGACCGCCGATGAGCACCTCCTGGCCGAGCAGCCCCAACGAACGGAAGACGCCGTCGGCGTAGCCGATCGGCAGCGTGGCGACGAGGGTGTCACGGTCGACGTGGTGCCGCAGGCCATAGGACACGCCCTCGCCCGCCGCGACCGGCTTCACGAACGCGACCTCCGTGGCCAGCCGGACGACCGGCTCCAGGGCGACGTGATCGCGGATCCGTGGCGACGGCGCGATCCCGTAGAGGGCGATGCCGCACCGCACGAGGTCGTACCGGCTGGCCGGATGGGCGATGGCCGCGGCGGAGTTGGCGGCGTGGCGCATCGGCACGGGGATCCCGGCCGCTTCGACGGCGGCGACGGCAGCGTCGAACCGCTCGAGCTGGCGCGCCGTGAAGGGGTCATCGGGCTCGTCGGCGACCGCGGAGTGGGTCCACACCGCGGCGAGCGACAGCGCACGTTCCGCGTCGATCAGCTTGGCCAGCCCCACGAGGTCATCGGGCGCGGCGCCGACGCGGTGCATGCCGGTGTCGACCTTCAGGTGGACGGCCACGGCGGCCCGCCGACTCGGCGACCGCACCCAGGCGCGCGATCAGCTCGGGGGTGTACACCGTCACCGCGACGCCGGCGGCCAGCACCTCGGCGACGTCGGCGGGGCGGGCTCGGAGAGCAGCAGCATGGGCGCGTCGATGCCCGCCGTGCGCAGCGCGGTCGCCTCGGCGACCTGCGCCACGGCCAGCCAACCCGCGCCGGCGGCGACCGCGGCGCGTGCGACCGGCACCGCGCCGTGGCCGTAGCCGTCCGCCTTCACGACGACGCACACCTCGGCAGTCGCGCACACCGCCCGCAGCGTCGCGACGTTGGCCGCCACGGCGTCGAGAGACACATCCGCCCACGCTCGGGCCATCAGGCCGATCACCTCGGCGAGCACCGCGGGGAGCCGCTCGAGCAGGTCCGACGCGACGAGCCCCGATGCGGGACCCAGCGCCCCCGCTCGAGCGTGGAGCCACGCGCCGGCGGCGGCGGCCTCCAGCGGCGGCAGCCCGCGGGCGAGGAGGGCGCCGATGATCCCGCTGAGCACGTCGCCGGTGCCCGCCGTGGCCAGGCGGGCGTCGCCCGCCGTGACCATCCGCACGCGCCCGTCGGGCGCGGCCATGACGGTCGACGGCCCCTTGAGCAGCACGACGGCACCCGTTGTCGGCCGCCAGCGCCGCGGACGGCGTCCAGCCGATCGGCTCCGGGCCGCGCGCCGGTGAGCCGTTCGAACTCGCCGTCGTGCGGCGTGAGCACGGTCGGCGCGGCCCGCCCACCGAGCACCGACGACGCATCGCCGCCCAACGCGGTGAGCGCGTCCCCGTCGACCAGCAGCGGGCAGCCGGCGCCGGCGACCATGTCGCGGACGGCGGCCTGCGTAGGCGCACCCGTGCCGAGGCCCGGACCGATCACGAGGGCCTGGAACCGCGCGGCCGCCTCACGCACGACCTCGGTCCACCCGGCGGCGGGGAGCGCGAGCCCGACGGCCTCCACCGGGCGACCGGCGTCGTCGGTGACGCCGGGCGAGCCGAGGCGGACCATGCCCGCGCCGGCCCGCTGGGCCGCGGCCGCCGCGAGCTGGGCGGCGCCCGTCATCCCCGCCGACCCGGCCACCACGAGCACGGCGGCCTGCCACTTGTGGCTCGCGGTCGCGCGGCGAGGGCAGCCACGTCGCGCACGTCGCCGGCCGTCGACCAGGCCCGCCGGGGGCTCGCCGAGCGTCGAGGCCGATGTCGGCCACGACCACCGGCCCGGCGAGCGACCGTCCGGGCTCGAGCACCAGGCCGGGCTTGAGCGCGGCGAAGGTCACCGTGCGCACGGCGGGGAGCACCTGGCCGCGCTCCTCGCCGGTCAGGCCGTCGACGCCGCTGGGGATGTCGACCGCGAGCACCGGCCCGTCGACGGTCAGGGGCGGTGTGCTCGCCGTGGAAGCCGGTGCCGTACGCGGCGTCGACCACCAGGTCCCGCTCGGGAGCCGGTCGGCGCGTCGGCGGCGTCGACCACCTCGACCCGCACCCCCCGCCTCCGCAGGCGACGGGCCGCGGCACGACCGTCGGCACCGTTGTTCCCCTTGCCGGCGAGCACGACGACCCGCCGCCCGTAGGCGCCGCCGAGCAGGTCGAGGGCCGCGTGGCCACGGCCGCGCCCGCCCGATCGACGAGCACCTCGACGGGTACGCCCGACGCCGCGTC
This sequence comes from uncultured Actinomycetes bacterium, assembly GCA_963737405.1. GTDB lineage: Bacteria > Actinomycetota > Thermoleophilia > Gaiellales > Gaiellaceae > JACCTU01. The sequence goes on along the minus strand of CAVTSL010000009.1, from coordinate 347,700 downwards.
GACGGCCGCCATCTCCTCAGGCGTGAGGATCGGGATCACAGCGCGACGGCGATGGCTTCGGCGACCCGGTGGGTGTGGGTCAGCGTGAGCCGCCAGCCCTGGATGCCGAGGCCCTCGGCCAGGCGCTGCGCGCCGCCGTGGAGACGGACCGCCGGCGCGCCGGAGCGGGCCTTGGCCACCTCGATCTCCCGCCACTTGCAGGCGCCGACACCAACGCCCATGGCCTTCATCACGGCCTCCTTGGCCGCGAACCGGGCCGCGTAGCGCTCGGTGGGGTCCTTTCGGCGGTCGCAGTAGGCCTGCTCGTCGTCGGTGAAGACGCGGCCCGGAGGGTGGGCGTGCGGTCGAGGGCCATCCGCATCCGGTCGACCTCGCACAGGTCGACGCCGATGCCGATCATCCCGGGCTGCGCCAGCGGTCGGCGAGCACGCGGATCGGCTCCACGAGGAGGTCGGCGGTGGGCACCTCGGGCAGCAGGTCCTCGCGGAACGTGGGCTCCGTCTCGAGCACCGCGTCACGCAGCGCGGACCACCGGTTGCGGTAGCCCTGCAGGGCGCCCCGGGCCGCGGAGACCGGGAGCCGCTCCTGGAAGCGCACGTGCAGCAGCGTGAGGCCGATGGCGCGGTCGTCCTTCGTCTCCGGCACGATCACCACGGTGCGGCCGTCTTCGCGCCCGCGGGTGACGAACACCTGGCGCTCGAGGGCGACGGTGTGCTTGGTGCCCCGCAGGACCCCCGACCGCTCCGTGCGCGACGGGATGTCGAGCGCGATGCCGCCCCGGTCGACGATCGACACCGGCACCTCGCCGCCCTCGGGGTCGCCGTCGAGCTCGTAGCGGATCCAACCGGTGACCTCGGCCACGGCGGGATCGATGTCGGCCAGCGTGCGCAGCGTCTTGTAGCTGAGCCGGTCGCGTGCCGCGCCGGCCGCCAGCACCGCCTGCACGAGCGGCGGCTGGAGCAGCGTCTCGTCGCTGCGCGAGATCCCGACCGTGACCGTCTTGGCCTGGTGCTTGATGGCGTCGACCGGGCGGGTGAGCTCCTCGATGCCCTGGGTGAGCGCGGCGGTGAGGTCGTCGACCACGACGGCGGGCGTGCCGATCCGGCCCAGCTCGGCCTGGTAGGCGTCGAGGGGCGCGATGCCCGAGCGCGTAGCGATACGACGAGGCGAGGCGCACGGCGGTGCTCGCCTCGAGGTTGCCGTCGTAGGCGCCGCTCCGCAGTCCGTCGAAGAACCGGCTGGCGGAGGCGGCGAGGTCCGGCTGGAGCGACCTGCAGCAGCCGGTCGCCGTCGGCCGGCGCGTGCTCGCCGACCGCCTCCTCGATGGCGGCGCGGGCCTCGCGCAGCGGGCGCGGCCTGGGCGTCGATGGCGAGCGCGGCCTCGTAGCCGAAGAGGTGGCCGGCCATCGCGGTGAGCACGAAGGCGAGCTGAGGGTGCGTCTCCGGCACCGAGATCACGTGCAGCGCGGCGGCGAAGCGGGCCTGGCCGTCGGACGCGACGACGATCGGCGACGCCTTGTGGGCCCGGTAGATCGCGACCTCCTTGGCCACGTCGTCGGCCGTCGAGCCCTCGAGCCCCGCGGCGCACACGAGGATGAGCGGCTCGCACGAGAGGTCGATGTGCTTCTTGTCCTCGGTGGCGTCGCACGCGATGGACCGGTAGCAGAGCTCGCTGAGCTTGATGCGGAGCTCCTCGGCCGCGATCCGGTTCGTGCCGTTGCCGACGATGGCCCAGTAGCGCTTCGACGGGGCCAGCTGCTGCGCGGCGACGGCGATGTCGGCGCGGCGGGCGGCGGTCGCCTCCATCGCGGACGGGAAGCTCGCGGAGGGCCGCCACCAGCGTGGGGTCGACGGTGCCGCCGACCTCCTCGGCGATCGCCCAGGCGAGCAGGAAGCCGGCCGCGATCTGCGCGTAGAACGCCTTCGTCGACGCCACGCTCATCTCCACGTCGCGGCCGTCGGAGGTGTAGAGCACGCCGTCGGCCTTGTCGGTGAGGTCGGAGCCGCGCCGGTTCACGATGGCGACCACCGACGCGCCGCGATCCGCGGCGAGGTCGACGGTGCGGTTCGTGTCGGTGGTGGTGCCCGACTGGCTGATCGCGACGACGAGGGTGTCGCGCATGTCGGCGCGCAGCCCGAAGCCCGACAGCTCGGTGGCGGGGAGGGCCTCCACCCGGAGCCGGCCGTCGGGGATGCTGGCCACCAGCGCGCTGGCCAGGCTCTGCCCGGCGACGTGGGCGGTGCCCTGCCCGATCACCTGGACCCGGCCGATGCTGCCGTCGCGCAGGCCCTGCGCGCACGGCGGTGGAGAGCACGTCGTCGTCGAGGGCCACCTGCACCCGGCCGTCGCGCTCCACGAGCTTGCCGCGCAGCGTCTTGCGGAAGCTGGTGGGCGCCTCGGTGATCTCCTTCAGGAGGAAGTGCGGGTACGGGCCACGATCGATGTCGCGGGTGGTGACCTGCGCCTCCTGCAGGTCGGCCGCCGTCGACCGGCAGCTCGGTGCCGTCGTAGGCCTGCCGGACGATGCCGTCGAGCTGGCCGGCCCGGGTGCCGTCGAGCACGACGATCTGGCCGCGGCTGGCGTTCGGGTTCTCCGGGTTGGCGGGCGTGTCGCCGTCGAGCCGGAGGTAGGTGCGGGTCAGCTCCACGAGGCCGTACGGCTCGGAGGCGACGACGTAGCAGCCATCGGCCAGCCCGACGTAGAGCGCCTGACCGCTGCCCCGCAGCGCGAGCAGCAGGTGGTCGGGGTCGGTCGCGGCGCTGGCGCCGATGGCGACCGAGCCCTCGAAGCTCGCCACGGTGTCGCGGAACGCGGTCGGTGAGGTCGGCGCCCTCCGCCAGCCGATGCGACACGAGCGTGGGGATCACCTTGGCGTCGGTGGTGATCTCGGCGGCCAGGCGGAGCCCGTCGGCCGCCTTCAGGTCGGCGAAGTTGTCGACGTCGCCGTTGAGGGCGGCGGTGACGTAGGGCCCGGCCGCGCCGTCGAGCTCCAGGCTGTCGACGGGGTGGGCGTTGGGCTGGGAGATGATCCCGATGCTCGCCCAGCGCGTGTGGCCGAGCACGAGGGCCGAGGCGCGTCGCCGGCCAGCGCCAGCCGCAGCAGGTCGTCGGCGAGGAGGTCGGCGCGCATGGCCGCGGTGTTGTCGCCGAGCTCGCCGATCTCGGCGGCCGCCTTGTACACGAAGCTGAGGTGGCCCTCGGGGGTGCGCACGGCGTTGGACCGGAACAGGTGGTCGCCGCGCGCGCGCGCGACCATGCGCGCGACCGCGGGATCGTCGAGATCGAGGCCGTGGTCGCGGACGAGCACGGTGAGCCCGGCGGAGTCGCGGCCGCGCACCTCCAGCCGGTCGAGCGCCGACAGCGCCTGCTGGATCGAGGTGCCGATCTCGATGGCCGACCACGACCGGCTCTCGCCGACCAGCTCGCGCACGGCGGTGGCGGTGGGGAGCCGATCGCGCGCCACCGCCCAGAGGGCGTCCTTGAGCCGGAGGAGCGACGGCGTTGGCGTCCTCGAGCGAGTGGCCCTCGGGCGCGCCGTGCGCGTCGAGCCCGCCCTCGACGGCGGCGACCCAGTCGCCGGCCGCGGCGGCTGACGGCGGCGGTGCGCGCGGCCACGTCGCGGTCCCGCACGAGCAGCGCGACGCCGTCGGGGCCCCGCAGCAGCTCGTCGAGCTCCTCCAGCAGCTCGGCCGCCGCGTCGGCCGCGGCGATCGTGTCGGCGCCGTCGAGCGAGCGCTGGACCGAGCCCAGGCGGTCGAGCACGTCGGAGGGCGGGAGGTCGCGTCGGGCGCCGGGCCCGCGCAGGAGGGCGATGATGCCGCACACGGCTGGTGGTGGCCTTCCGGTTCGGGGACCGCAACAGCGTACCGGCGGGATCAGCCGGCCCCGAGGCCCTCCACCACGCGCACGAGGCGGCCGGCGGCCGCCTCCGCCTGCTCGTGGGTGGGCGCCTCGACCATCACCCGCACGAGCGGCTCGGTGCCGCTCCCCCGGATCAGCACGCGCCCGTGGTCGCCGAGCTCGGCCTCCACCGCGGCGATGTCGGCGGCCAGCGCCGCGCTGACGTCCATGCCCTTGGCCGCGACCCGCACGTTGTGCAGCACCTGGGGCAGGCGGGTCATCGCGGCGTCGGCGAGCTCCGCCAGCGGGCGACCCGACCGGCGCACGATGTCGAGCAGCTGCACGGCGGTGAGCAGGCCGTCGCCGGTGGTCGCGAGGTCGGCGAACACGACGTGCCCGCTCTGCTCGCCACCGAGCGACAGGCCCCGGTCGGCCAGGGCCTCCAGCACGTAGCGATCGCCCACGGGCACCTCGAGCACCTCGATCGCCGTGCTCGGCCATCCCGAGCCGGAACCCGAGGTTGGTCATCACGGTGACGACGACCGTGTCCTCGGCCAGCCGGCCGTGGTCGCGCCGGTCGATGGCGCAGATGCCGATGATCTGGTCGCCGTCGATCACCCGGCCGGTGGCGTCGATCGCCAGCACCCGGTCGGCGTCGCCGTCGAAGGCGAGCCCGACGTCGGCGCCGTGCGTCACGACGGCGCGCCGCAGGTCCTCGGGGTGGGTGGAGCCGCAGCCGGCGTTGATGTTGGTGCCGTCGGGCTCGTCGTGGAGCACCTCGACGGTGGCGCCGAGCGCTCGCAGCAGGCGAGGGGCGACCGCGGACGCGGCGCCGTTGGCGCAGTCGACCACGACCGGCAGCCCGTCGAGCCCGCGTCCGTCGATCGATGCGAGCACCGACGCGGCCCACCGCTCGATGTCGGCCGAGCCGTCGACGACCGTGCCGACCGCCTCGCCGGTGTCGCGCCGCCCCCGACCGAGGCCTGCCGAGCAGCGCGAGCAGCTCGGCTTCTCGAGCGCCTCCTCGACCTCGTCGGAGAGCTTCTGGCCGCCGGCGGTGAAGAGCTTCACGCCGTTGTCGGCGAACGAGTTGTGCGAGGCGGAGATCACCGCGCCGGCCATGCCGTCGGCCGCCGCGAGCCACGCCACCGCCGGCGTCGGCGCCACGCCGAGCGTCGTCACCTCGACGCCTTCGGCGCGCCAGCCCGGCGACCAGGGCCGCCTCGAGCAGCGGCCCCGATCGTCGGGTGTCGCGCCCCACGACGAAGCGGTCCTCGCCGAGCACGCGGGCCGCGGCGCGCCCGAGCGCCAGCACGACCTCCGGCGTGAGGTCGACGTTCGCCACGCCCCGCACCCCGTCCGTCCCGAACTTCAGCACCCGGGAGAGGATGCGCAGATGCCGCAGGCGAGCGAGACGCTCTAGCGCTTGCTGTACTGCGGGGCCTTGCGGGCCTTCTTGAGGCCGTACTTCTTGGACTCCTTCTCCCGCGAGTCGCGGGTGAGGAAGCCGGCCCGCTTGAGGGCGGGGCGGAGCTCGGGGTCGAGCTCGATGAGGGCCCGGGCGATGCCGAGGCGCAGGGCGCCGGCCTGACCGGTGGGACCGCCGCCGTCGATGGTGGCGTCGATGTCGTAGGCCTCGGTCAGCTCGGTGGCGCGCAGCGGCTCGGTGAGGATCATCTGGTGCGTCTGCGACGGGAAGTAGTCGGCGAGCGCCCGCTTGTTCACGGTGATCACACCGTCGCCCTCACCTTCGCTCGTCCGCACGCGGACTCGGGCGATGGCCTGCTTGCGGCGACCGGTGGACTGCACGAGGGGCTGGGGCACTGCGATCTCCTAGGCGGTCCGCCGGGCGGCGGCGAGGTCGAGGGGCTCGGGCATCTGCGCCGAGTGGGGGTGGTTCGGGCCGGCGTACACCTTGAGCTTGGTGAGCATCTGGCGACCGAGGCGGTTCTTCGGGAGCATCCCCCGCACGGCGCGGCGCACGCCCTCCTCGGGCTTGAGGGCCTGCGCCTCGGCGAAGGTGCGCGACTTGAGGCCGCCCGGGTAGCCGGAGTGCCGGTAGACGAGCTTCTGGTCGGCCTTGTTGGAGGTGAGCACGACCTTCTCGGCGTTGATCACGATGACGTGGTCGCCCGTGTCCATGTGGGGCGCGAAGGTCGGCTTGTGCTTGCCGCGCAGGATGCGGGCGACCTCGGTGGACAGGCGGCCGAGGACGAGGTCCTCGGCGTCGACCACGTACCACTTGCGGGTGATCTCGCTGGCCTTGGGGCTGTAGGTGCGCACGCGTAGCGTCCTTGAGGAGTTCCGGAGTCCAGATCGGGCGCGCGGGCGCCCGGGGCGAAGGACGAGGCTACGGGCGGGAGGCCTGCCGCAACTCCCGACGTGCGAGCCGCCAGGCGGAGCAGCGGGACGGTCACGCAGCTGGGCGCCGCCCGGCGCCCGGACACGGGCGCCTGGCGCTCAGTAGGACACGTGCCAGAGGCACAGGCCCTCGGGCGGGGCGATGGGCGCGGCGGCCGAGCGCCGGCCCGACCGGAGGATCCCGCGGATGTCGCCGGCCCGCACGTCGGCGTGGCCGGCGGCGACCATGGTCCCGACGATGCTGCGCACCATCTGGTGGCAGAACGCCGTCGCCTCGATCTCGAGGCGGAGGACGCCGTCGCCGAGGTCGGTCCATGCCGCCCGTCGCACGCGCCGTACGAGCGACACCGGCTCGCCCTTGGGTCGACGGCAGAACGCGCTGAAGTCGTGCTCGCCGAGGAACGGGTCGCAGGCCAGGGCGAGCAGCTCCACGTCGAGCGGCCTCGGGACGTGCCAGCTCGTGCGGGCGAGGAACGGGTCCGGCACCGGCCGGTTGAGCACCGTGTACCGGTAGGTGCGGCCCGTGGCCGAGAAGCGCGCGTCGAAGTCCGGCGCGGCGGGTGCCACCTCACGGACGACGAGCTCGGGGCCGCACAGCTTCAGCAGGGCACGGTGCAGGCGCTCGAGGTCGACCTCGGGGTGAGGTCGAGCGACACCACCTGCCCCCACGCGTGCACGCCGCGGTCGGTGCGTCCGGCGCAGACCAGCTCCACCGGGTGGCGGGCGACCTTCTCGATCGCCTCCTGCAGCACCCCGGCGACCGTGCGGTGACCCGGCTGGGCGGCGAAGCCGTGGAACCCCGATCCGTCGTACGCGACGAGCATCCGAACGCGCACCAGCGGCCCACTCGGGGCCGCTGGGGTGGCCGGCGTGTCGAACAGCGTCACGCCAGGAGGGCGGTCAGACGAGTTCGATCCGTGCCATGGGCGCGTTGTCGCCCTGGCGGTTGCCCAGCTTGAGGATCCGGGTGTAGCCGCCGTTGCGATCCGGCGTAGCGCGGCCCGATCTCGGTGAAGAGCTTGTGGGCCATCTCCTTGTCGCCGAGGTACGAGACGACCTGGCGGTGGTTGTGCAGGCCGCCCTTCTTGGCCTTCGTGATGACCTTCTCGGCGACGGGCCGGAGCGCCTTGGCCTTGGCCTCGGTGGTGACGATGCCCTCGGCCGCGACGAGCGACGCCACGAGGTTGGCCATCATCAGCCGCTGGTGCTGGGAGCTGCCGCCGAAGCGACGCCCCTTCTTCGGGGTGGCAGGCATGGCGGGTCCTAGTCCTTCGTGCGCAGCTGCAGACCGCGCTCGTCGAGCTTCTGGATGACCTCGTCGAGCGACTTCTGACCGAAGTTCGTGATCGCGAGCAGGTCGTCCTCGGTCTTGAGCAGCAGCTCGCCGATGGAGTTGACCTGCGCCCGCTTGAGGCAGTTGCGGGGGCGCTCGGAGAGGTCGAGGTCTTCGATCGGGAGGTCGAGGTCGGGCGAGCCGGTGGTGGTGGTGGCCACCTCGCCCAGCTCGAGGCCCTGCGGATCGTCGCTCATCTCGGCGACGAGCCCCACGAGCGACCGGAGGGTGTCGCCGGCCGAGGCGAGGGCCTCGCGGGCTGATCGACCCGTCCGTCTCGATGTCGAGCACCAGGCGGTCGTAGGCGGTGGACTGCTCGACGCGGGTGGGCTCGATCTGGAAGGCGACCCGGCGGACCGGCGAGAAGATCGAGTCGACCGGGATGACGCCGATGGTGGCGCTGCCCTTGTTGCGGTCGGCGGACACGTAGCCCCGGCCCTTCGAGACGGTGATGTCGATGGCGAGGCGGGCCGACTTGTTGAGGGTGGCGATGTGGAGGCCCTGGTTGAGGATGTCGACGTCGCTGTTGGTCGAGATGTCGGCGGCCGTGATGTCGGCCGGGCCCTTCACGTCGAGCCGCAGGGTGACGGGCTCGTCGCTGTGGCACACGAGCACGAGGTCCTTGAGGTTGAGGATGACATCGGTGACGTCCTCGGTGACCCCGGCGATGGTGTCGAACTCGTGCAGGGCATCGTCGAAGCGGAGCTGCGTGATGGCAGCGCCGGGGATCGACGACAGGAGCGTGCGGCGCAGGGAGTTGCCCAGCGTGTGGCCGAAGCCGGGCTCCAACGGGCTGACGGCGAACGTCTGGCGATTGCCCTGGGCCTCGCCGATCGCCTCGACGGTGGGGCGCTGGATGACGAGCATGATCTACCTCGTGAGCTGGGGGGCGGCGGACGGACTACTTGGAGTACAGCTCGACGATGAGCTGCTCTCGCACGGGCACATCGATCTGCTCGCGAGCGGGAGCTCGCGCACGGTGACGGACTTGCCGCCGTCACCGGACTCGATCCAGGCCGGAAGGCGCCCGTCGAGCGTGTCGAGGTTGTGCTGGATGACGATCATCGCCTGGCTCTTCGCCCGGAGGGTGACGACGTCGCCCTTCTTGACGCGGTAGCTGGGGATGTCGACCCGGCGGCCGTTGACGTCGATCAGCCCGTGGTTCACGAACTGGCGGGCCTGGGGCCGGGTGCGGGCCCAACCGGCCCGGAAGACGATGTTGTCGAGGCGCTGCTCGAGGAAGCGGAGCAGGTTCTCACCCGTGACGCCCTTGGCGCGGGTGGCCTCCTTGTAGAGGTTCTCGAACTGGCGCTCAGCAGGCCGTAGATGTGCTTGGCCTTCTGCTTCTCCTGCAGCTGCATCGAGTACTCGGACGGCTGGCGGCGGCGCGACCGTCCGTGCTCGCCCGGCGGGTACGGCCGCTTCTCGCTGGCCTTGCGGTCTGTTCTCGAAGATGTTGACGCCGAGGCGTCGGGAGATCTTGACCTTGGGGCCGGTGTAGCGAGCCATGACGAGCCTCAGACTCGGCGCCGCTTGGGGGGGCGGCAGCCGTTGTGGGGGACAGGGGTGACGTCCTTGATGCCGGTGACCTCGATGCCGGTGCTCTGGAGCGAGCGGATGGCGGTCTCGCGGCCGGAGCCGGGACCCTTCACCTGCACGTCGACCTTGCGGACGCCGTGCTCCATCGCCCCGCGGGCGGCCTTCTCGGATGGCGTCCCGGCGATCGTGCTCTGGCCGAACGCCGACGCGGGCTCGGAGCACATCGCCGCCGGGATCCGGCAGTTCCGCGAGCACAACGACGACTCGCAGCTCCACTTCTTCAAGAACCTGCCGACGAGCGACTACATCAAGCTCATGTCGCGCACGGCCGCGCTCGTCGGGAACTCGTCGTCAGCGATCCGCGAGGGCGCGTTCATCGGCACGCCGGCGGTGAACATCGGCCCGCGGCAGGACGGCCGCGACCGCGGCGGGAACGTCGTCGACGTCGACTACGACGGCACGGCGATCGCGGACGCCGTCCGCTCGCAGATGGCGAACGGCCGCTACGAGATGGAGCCGATCTACGGCGACGGCCACGCGGGCGAGCGCATCGCCGACGTCCTCGCGACGAAGACGATCTCGATCCACAAGCGGATCACCTACTAGGTGGAGGTTCTGGGCCTGATCCCTGCGCGGGGCGGCTCGAAGGGCATCCCGCGCAAGAACCTCGCGCCGCTCGGCGGGAAGCCGCTCTTGCAGTGGACGGTCGACGCGGCCCGCGCGGCGCAGACGAGCTGACGCGCGTCGTCGTCTCGACCGACGACGACGAGATCGCGGCGGCCGCCGGCGTCGAGGTGCTGCGCCGCCCGCCCGAGCTCGCGGCACGACGACACCCCGATGCTCGACGTCGTCCGGCACGCGGTCGCCGAGCTCGCGCCCGACGTCGTCGTGCTCCTCCAGCCGACGTCGCCGCTCCGCCGCGCCGAGCACGTCGACGCCTGCGTCCGCCTGCTGCTCGAGAGCGGAGCGGATGCGGTGCTGAGCGTCGTCGAGGTCCCGCACGCGTTCCGCCCCGAGTCGCTGATGGACGTCGTCGACGGGCGGCTCGTCGCGCGGGGCACGGCGCGCACGCGACAGGAGAAGGCGCTCGTCTACGCGCGGAACGGCCCCGCCGTGCTCGCGCGCCGCGCCGACCGCATCGGCGACGACCTCTACGCGGGCGACGTGCGGCCGTTCGTGATGGACGCACGCGAGTCCCTCGACGTCGACCATCCGATCGACCTCGAGCTCGCCGAGCTGCTCCTAGGATCACGCGGATGACGAGCCTGAACCGCGAGACGGGCCGCGACCGCTACTTCGCCGCGAAGGAGCGCGAGCTCGAGGAGCTGCTCGACCCGGAGACCGGCATGCTCGCCGAGCGCTGGTCGAACGAGATCGACTGCCCGAGCTGCGGCGGTGGATCGCACACGCGCCTGTTCGTCAAGCGCGGTTTCCCGATCGTCCGCTGCGACGACTGCGCGCTCGTCTTCGCGAACCCGCAGGTCGACGAGTCGCTCGTCCTCGACGAGTACCGCGAGGGCGGCTCGAACGACCTCTGGGTCGACGTGCTGACGTCGCCGCGCCAGCTCGAGCTCGACCGCGAGAAGTTCGCCGAGATCCTCGACGAGCTCGAGCCCTACCGCGGGGAGGGGACGATGCTCGACGTCGGCACGTCGATCGGCCTCTTCCTGCGCCTCGCGCACGACCGCGGCTGGACGGGCCTCGGCACGGAGTTCGGCAGGCGCGCCCTCGCCTACGCCCGGGACGAGCTCGACCTCGACGTCGTCGAGACGCCGATCGAGGAGCTCGACGGCCAGTACGACGCGGTCACGGTGCTCTCCGTCCTCGAGCACGTGAACCGGCCGAAGGAGTTCCTCGGCCACGTCCGCCGGCTCCTGAAGCCCGGCGGCGCGACGTACCTGATCGTCCCGAACGTCGACAGCCTCGCCTGCCGCGTGCTCCACGAGGACGCGGCGACGTTCGACGGGCGCAACCACCTGCTCTACTTCTCGCCCCGCACGCTCCGCGACCTGCTCGAGCGGGAGGGGTTCGAGGTCGTCTCGACGCGGACGCGGGTCGCGTCGCTCGATCCGGTGCTCGAGCGGCTGACCTACAACGAGCCGTACTCGGACACGGCTCCGGCCGACGACCCGCTCGTCGCCGCAGTCCAGCGAGCGTCGCGGGGAGCTCGAGCGCCTGCTCGAGGACCTCGACCTCGGCTACAAGCTGCACTGCCTCGCGACGAAGCGCGCGTAAGCATTCCGCTAAGGGGTCACGCGCCTTCTGGCGCCGCGGCTAGAGTCTTTCGTCGTGGACGGGGCCGCTTCCGTCGCCTCGACGCGCCCGCAGCCGGTCGTCATCAGACCTCCCAAGCGCTGGGTGGGCTTCGGCCTGTCCGAGCTCTGGCGCTTCCGCGAGTTGCTCGCTTTCCTCGCCTGGCGCGACCTCAAGGTGCGCTACAAGCAGACGATCCTCGGAGTCGCCTGGGCGGTGCTGCAGCCGCTGCTCTACACGCTGGTCGCGACCCTCCTCTTCAAGCGCCTGCTCGGCGTCTACTCAGCCGGAGCCTACGAGCTCTTCGCGCTCGCCGGATTCGTCTTTTGGCTGCCGTTCGCGAACGCGGTCACGTTCGCGTCCAACAGCCTCGTGGGAAACGCGTCGCTCGTGACCAAGGTCTACTTTCCGCGGCTGCTCGCCCCGCTCGGGACGATCGTCGCGGGCGTCGTCGATCTCGCTCTCTCGACCTCCGTGCTCCTGGTCTTCATGGCCGGGTACGGCGTGTTTCCCGACCCGCGTCGCGTCTGGGTCGCGATTCCGGCCGTACTCGTCGCCTTCGCGACCGCCGTGGGCGTCGGGTCGTGGCTCGCCGCGCTGAACGTCAAGTACCGCGACATCCGTTTCGTGGTGCCGTTCGTCTTGCAGCTGTGGCTGTTCGGGAGCTCGGTCTTCATCACGTTCAACGGGCTTCGCCTGGACGAGCCGTGGCGGACGATCTACTGGCTCAACCCCATGGCCGGCGCGGTCGAGGCGTTCCGGTGGTCGATGCTCGGGGGCGTGCGTCCGGACGTCGCCGATCTCCTGCTATCCGGTTGCGTCTCCCTGGTGCTCCTCGTCGTGGGCGTGCTCTTCTTCCGCAGGAAGGAGCGTGAGTTTGCAGACATCGTCTGAGCCGGCGATCGAGGTCCGAGGGCTGGCGAAGCGCTACTCGCTCGGAGAGCGGGCCGTGCTGCATGGGACGTTGCGCGACGCCGTCGACCGAGCGGCGCGACGCGTGTTGCACCGAGCGCGAGGCGGCGGACAGCATCGTGACTCGATCTGGGCGCTCGACCACGTCACGTTCGACATCGCGCCAGGCGAGGCCGTCGGCCTCGTCGGGCGAAACGGCGCCGGCAAGACGACGCTGCTGAAGATCCTGTCGGGGATCACCGACCCGACGGAGGGCTCGGCGCGCGTTTGGGGCCGCGTCGGATCACTGCTCGAGGTCGGCACCGGGTTCCACCCCGACCTCACGGGTCGCGAGAACATCCTTCTGAACGGCGCCATCCTCGGGATGCGCCGGGGCGAGATCATGCGCAAGTTCGACGAGATCGTCGCGTTCGCCGAGGTCGAGCGCTTCATCGACACACCGGTGAAGCGCTACTCCAGCGGGATGTACCTGCGCCTCGCGTTTGCGGTCGCCGCGCACCTCGAGCCCGAGATCCTGCTCGTCGACGAGGTGCTCGCCGTCGGCGACGCGTCCTTCCAGCGGAAGTGCATCGGGAAGATGAGCGACGTCACCGGCGAGGGGCGCACCGTGCTCTTCGTCAGTCACAACATGGCCGCGATCCGGTCCCTCACGCAGCGCACGCTCTGGCTCGACCGCGGCGGGCTCGTCGAGTACGGGCCCACGAGCGAGGTCGTCTCGCGCTATCTCGCCACGACCGACGTCGAGATCGGCAGCGGCGTCGTCGAGCTCACCTCGGAGGAGTTCCGGCGCGGCGTCTGGAAGCAGACGGCGCGCAACGTGAGCTTCGACTCGCTCGCGCTGCTCGGACCCGACGGCGAGCCGACGGCTCACGTGCCGGAGCTCACGCCGCTCCGCTTCGACATCGGGCTTCGGGTGCGCGAGCCGATTCGCTTCCTCGAGATCGCGCTCCGCGCTCAAGACAGGGGAGGGCTCGCGGATCTTCAGCTGCTACTCGGGCCAGCGGGACATCGAGCTGGACGCGGGAAGCCACGTCGTCTCCTGTGCGATCCCGCGCCATCCGCTACGACCGGGCGTGTACTCCGTCGAGCTCGGCGCGATCGGGATCGACCACCAGGACATCGTTCCCGAGGCGATGCGTTTCGAGGTCGAGGCGGGCCACCACGCCGAGGAGAACCCGCGCTTCAACGAGAGCGGCGACGGGGTCGTCCGCGTCGAATCGTCGTGGTCCGAGATCGAGGGCCAGGCGGAGTCCCGGCCGGGCGCGATCGTCTCGCAAGCCCGCGTGGGCTGACTCTCAGCCGGTCACTGCCGTCGCCCGGGGCTCCGCCGCGACGCGCTCGAGCTCGCGCACGATCCGTGCGCCGGCGATCGACGGGGCGAACGTCGACTCGTACAGCCGCCGCGCTTCGCGCGCCACCCGCGTCCGCGCCTCGGGAGTCGGCGAGCGCGTCGAGCGTCGCCCGGGCGAGGCGCGGGCCCGTCCGGAGCGAGAAACACGTTCTCGCCGTCGCGGAGCTCCGGGATGCCCAGCCGGTTCGCCTCGTGGGCGACGACGCACGTCCCGAACGTCATCGCCGGTGATGATCCGCGACCGGGGTCCCGTCCTGAGCGGCGTCGGAACGAGCAGGACGTCCGCTGCGAGGAACTCGTCGTCGGGCGGCTCGATCTGCCCCCGGCGAACGACCGCCGGGTGCTCGAAGGCGTTCCCCGCGGCGACTGGCGGGTCGTAGCCGCCGACGACGTGCACCTCGAAGCCGTCGGGGCCGAGCTCGCGCGTGAGCACCGGCAGGATGCTGTCCGCGAAGATCTTCAGTCCGGAGATCGTCGCGATCCCGCGCAGGTGGCCGATCATCAGGATCCGCGGGCGGCTCGGATCGCTGCCACCGCCGCGCGTCGGCGCTCCCAGTCCGCTCCTCCCAGGTCGACGATGGGAGAGGGGGCGTACCAGGCCGCGACGCCGTGGGATCGCGCCCAGAGCGCGTGGTGGGCGCCGAACATCCCGACAGAGGGAAAGCGGCGGAGGAGCTCGAGCAGCCTCGCGTCCACCTTGCGGAGGTAGGCCTTCTCCCGGAGGCGCACGACGGTACGGCGCGGGTCGGGCCCCCAGGCGAGCGGCTCGTAGCGCCGCCGAATCGACCGGCTCAACCCGGGCGGGTCGCTCATCAGGCCGACCATCGGCACCGAGAGCTGCGTCGCGGCCGCGACCGCCTCCGTCGTGTAGACCAGCGCCGCGTCTATCCGAGCGTCGTCCACCGCGGCACGAAGCAGCGGCGCCTGTGCGATCGACGGGAACAGTAAGTCGTCGGGCGGGTCGACCAGGCCCTCGAAGCGGCCGGGTGCACGGAGCCCCGGCGCAGGGACGGTCACGACCTCGGAGCCGATCCGCTCGAGCTCGCGGATGCGGTCCTCCAGTCGCGGCTCGGACTCGGCGCCCAGCACCGCGAAGGTCGTCACCCGGTGCCCGGAGTCGAGCAGCGCGCGGACGAACGACCAGGCGGTCAGCGAGCCGCCGCCGTGGCCGGGGTTCGGCACGCCCGAGAACACGACGCCGACGTGCATGCGACTAGTCTCGCTGGTCCCGCCCGCGACGGGCGGTAGCATCCCGCGCGATGTCACTCCGCACGGCTCTTCGCAAACAGCTCGCGCGGCGCGCGCCGAAGCGCGACGAGGCCGCCGAGCTGGCGTCGTGGAGACGGCGGAACCAGGATCGCGCCCACGAAGGCTCCGAGCCCGCGGTCGCGGCAGCTCGTCGAGAGCCTCCTCCGCGACGGCGTCGTGATCACCGACTTCGCGACGGTCTTCGGCGAGACCGGGCTCTACGACGCTGCCGCGGACGAGGCGCGCAGGCGCCACGACGCGCGCCCGAAGGAAGAGGCCGGTGCGGAGAGCGGCAGCAAGGCGACGTTCCTGACGAAGCTCGGCGATCCCTCGTACGACGTCTCGCATCCGTTCGCCACGCGTTGCGCTGCACCCGCGCGCGCTCGCCGTCGCGAACGGCTATCTGGGCATGCGTTCGACGCTGCGCGCGCTCGACGTCTGGCACACCCATCCGACCGCGGGGCCGGCGATCCAGACGCAGCTCTGGCACCGCGACGCCGACGACCTCGTCAACCTGAAGATGTTCGTCTACTTCACCGACGTGCAGGCGTCCCGCGGGACCGCTCTGCTACGCGCGCGGCACGCACCCGTTCGGCTCGAACCGCGAGCTACCGGAGGGCGACGAGCAGGCGCGCTCGACCGACGAGCAGATGCGCGAGGTCTCGCCGGAGGCGGACTGGGTGCTCTGCGAGGGCGCGCCGGCGACCGTCGTGTTCGCCGACACGTGCGGCTACCACAAGCAGCTGAAGCCCGAGAGCGGGCGAGCGGATGCTGATGGTCTCGCACTACGTGTCCGGCACGCCGCTGGTCCCGCGCGTCGTCGAGTGGACGGGCGTCGACGACGCGTCGCTCAGCGACGACCAGTACGTCGCCGTGCACGATCGGCCGCGCTAGCGACTCCGTCGGCCCACGCTTCGGGAGTGAAGCGCCGCGCGAGCTCGCGCGAGCGCGCGCCCATCCGCGCGCGCAGCTCCGGGTCCGCCGCGAGGGACGACAGCGCGTCGCGCAGGGCGCCGACGTCGCCCGCCGCGATGCGGATAGCCGTTGCGCCGTCGACGAGGTCGTGCGCCGCGCCCGACTCCTCGGTCGCGACGAGCGGCAGCCCGGCCGCGGCGGCCTCGTTCAGCACCATGCCCCACGGCTCCGAGCGGGACGGGAGCACGAAGACGTCCGCGTCGCGGTAGTAGCCGACGACCTCGTCGCGGTCCTTCGCGCCCTCGAAGCGCACGCGCTCGCCGGCGAGACGCCGCAGCCGCGGCTCGTCGCCGCCCGAGCCGACGAGCACGAGCTCGCCCGGCACGTCGCGGAACGCCTCGAGCAGCGTGTCGAGGCCCTTCTCCGGGTCGAGGCGCCCGACGTAGAGGAACGTGCACGTCGTCGCGGCCGGAGCG
Source organism: uncultured Actinomycetes bacterium (assembly GCA_963737405.1). Classification (GTDB taxonomy): domain Bacteria; phylum Actinomycetota; class Thermoleophilia; order Gaiellales; family Gaiellaceae; genus JACCTU01. The sequence goes on along the minus strand of CAVTSL010000009.1, from coordinate 331,470 downwards.
GTCGACCGCCGCCTGCTCGAAGACCGACGCGTCGATCGCGTTCGGTGCGGTCTCGACGAGCTCCACGCCGAGCGACCGCGCGTACTCGGCCGACGCCGACCCGGGGACGAACGCGCCCGCCGCGCCGCGCGACCATCGCGCTGCGCGCGAGCGCCAGAGGCCGCGCCTCGGAGCGAGCGTCGCGCGCCGTCGACTCGATCCAGACGAGCAGCGGGATGCGCCGCAGGCGGCAGTACGCGAGCGCGAGCCAGAACGCCGGCTGGTTCCAGCCGCCGACGGCGACGGCGTCGGGGCGGAAGCGCCGGAGCTCGCCGCAGCACGCGCGCGGTTGAACACGACCCAGCGGCCGCCGCGCCGCAGCTGCGGCCCGGACAGCACGCGGTGGTCGAACCGCCACTCGTCCTCGTGCAGCTCGTAGAACGCGCGGCGCGGGTCCCGCTCCGGCGAGGAAGAGCACGCGCAGCTCGACCCGCTCGGCGAGCGCGTTGAAGAGCGGGATCCGGTACGGCGCCGGGATCTCCGTGAGGAGCGCGAGTCTCACCGCTTGACGATCGAGGCGACGAGGCGCCGCGCGACCCACGGCTCGCGCAGCAGCGCAGGGTCGAGCCGGAGCGCGCGGAGCGAGGTGCCTGCGCGACGCGCGCTGGTCGTCGAGCACCGCCCAGAGCGCGCGAGCATCAGCTCGAAGTTTCGGCGCGCGAGCTCGCGCTGTCGGGCACGTCGGCCCGTCCGGCGATCAGCGCCAGGTGCTTCTCGGCGGTCTGGATCTGGCCCATCGTCAGCTCGTAGGTCGTCATCTGTCCCGGGTGGTGGCGGTAGAGCGCCATCGCCGGCCCTTCGAGGAAGACGATCTCGCGGTCGAGCGCCAGGCGGAGGTAGAGGTCGTAGTCGTCGAGCAGAAGCGCCGGGTCGTACCCGCCGACGTCGCGCGCCGCGTCGACGCGCAGCGTCAGCGCGGACGAGAAGCAGCGGCAGTCGAACGCGTAGCCGGCGTACGTGACGCCGTTTCGGTGCGCCGCGCTGAACATCGCGTGGTGTCGCTCGGTCTCCTCGGGGAGCGGCTCGTCGTCGGCGCCGATCAGGTCGACGTGGCCGTGCACGAGCCCGACGCCGTCGTTCCGCCTCGAGCACGGGCACCTGCCGCTCGAGCTTCGTCGGCGTCCAGCGGTCGTCGGAGTCGAGGAACGAGAGAAGCTCGGTCGCTCGCCTCGCGGACGCGCCGTGTTGCGCGCTGCCGAGCGCCCGCCGTTCTCCTGGCGCACGACGCGGATCCGGTCGCCGTAGCGGTCGAGCACCGCCGGCGTGTCGTCGGTCGAGCCGTCGTCGACGACGAGCATCTCGTCCGGCGCCCGCGTCTGCGCGAAGACGCTCTCGAGCGCGCCGGGGAGGTACGCGGCGCGGTTGTAGGTCGTGATCGCGGCGGTGACCCTCAGCGAACGACCTCGTCGTAGATCTCGAGCATCCGCCCCGTCATCGCGTCGGCGCTGAACCGCGCGCGCACGCGCTCGTAGCCGGCCTCGCCCATGCGCCGGCGCAGCTCTGCGTCGGCGAGGAGCGTTCGCAGCGCCTCGGCCAGCGCGTCGGGGTTCGCGCGGCGGCACGAGCAGCCCCGTCTCGCCGTCGACGACGACCTCGGGCGTTCCGCCGACCGGCGTCGCGACGACGGGCCGGCGCTGCGCCATCGCCTCGAGCACGACGAGCGGCAGCCCCTCCGTCCACGACGGGAGCGCGAACACGTCGAGCTCGCGCGAGCAGGCCGGCGGCGTTCTCCCGGCGACCCGCGAAGACGACGCGGTCGCGCACGCCGAGGCGCTCGGCCGTTCGCTCGAGGTCGGCCTCGTAGGCGCCGCCCTGCTCGAGGTCGGCGCCGACGAGCACGGCGCGGGCGTCGGGCACCTGCGTCGAGCGCCTCGATCAGCTCGCGCTGCCCCTTCACGTCGCAGAGCCGGCCGACCTCGCCGACGAGCGGCGCGTCGTCCGGGATCCCGAGCTCCGCGCGCAGGCCCGGCGCTCGCCGCTCCGTCGAGCGTCGACGCCGTTGTAGACGACCTCGATCCGGCTGCGGGTAGCCCTGCCGCTCGTACGCGCGCTTCGTGTCCTCGGAGACCGCGACGAGCGCGGCGCGAGCTCCGCGCCGTGCGGTTGTCGGCGGCGCGCAGGAGCGGCTTCGTCGCGGCGCGGAAGTGGTTCTCGATGTGGAGGTGCGAGACGACGGGAACGCCGGCGCGACGCGCCGCGAGCCGGCCGAGCGCGTTCGCGGCCGCGAGCGTGTGCGTGTGCAGCACGTCGACGCGCTCGTCGCGCAGCAGCCGCGCGAGCGCACGGACGCCGCCGACGCGGTGCAGCCGGCCGACGTCCACGACGTGCGTCGAGAATCCGTTCGCGCCGCGTCGTCGAACGGCCCGCGCTGCGGCTCGACGAAGATCGCGTCGCCGCCGCGCGCGCGGAGCGCCTGCGCGAGCTGCAGCGCGACGAGCTGCCCGCCCGCCACGTCGCCGGAGATCAGCAGGTGCGCGACCTTCACGCGCGGCACACGGCGATCAGCTCGGTCGCCCCGTCGAGCTCCGGGCCGATCTCGACGCCCTCGCTCGACACCTCGGCCATCGCCGGCGTCCCGGTCACGAGGCCGCCGAGCTTCCGCAGGAACGGCAGCCGCTTGCGCAGCCCGAGCACGGTCGGCGCGCTGGAGCGCGCGGTGGCGCGCCGTCTGGCGGCGCCGCTGGCCGAGCAGCTCGACCGTCGAGAAGCGCTCGCGGAAGCAGCGCCTCGAAGTCGTCGGCCGAGTACTCGCGCTCGTGGAACGGGTTCTCGGGTCGCTCGCTCCGTCGCGTCGACCTGCGGCGTCGACGCGATCAGCAGCCCGCCGGGTCGCAGCACGCGCGCCGCCTCGGCGACGAAGCGCTCGGGCTCGGAGAGGTGCTCGACCGTCTCGAACGCGCAGACGACGTCGAACGAGTCGTCCGCGAACGGCAGCGCGAGCAGGTCGCCGATCTCGTAGCTCGACGTTGTGCGCGCCGTAGCGGCGGCGCGCGTACGCGATCGCGTCGCGGCTGATGTCGACGCCGACGGCGCGGCGCGCGGTCTCGGCGAGGAACGCGGTCCCGTAGCCGACGCCGCAGCCCGCGTCGAGCACGTCCTTGCCCTCGGCAGTAGCGGTCGCGCGAACTCGTAGCGCTTGAGGTGGAGGGCGACGATCCCGGGCTCGGTCTCGTCCGGGACGATCCGTTCAGGAACGTTCACATCCGGAAAGTATCCTTGCCGCCCGTGCCGGTCGCGGCCCGTCTGTGGTCGATCGAGCGCGCGGTGCCAGCCGGTCGATCGCGCGACGATCGTCCTCTTCGTCCTCGCCTCGGGGTCGATCCAGTCGTGGATCCCGCTCGCGCGCCGGCTGCGCTGGGTTGCGCTGCTCGTGCTCGCGGTGCTCGGCGCTGCGCCTGGGCCTGGCGGCGGCGTCCGACGCGTCGGCGCTCGCGCGCCGTTGCCGCGGCGGGCGCTTCCTCGGGCTCGCAGCTGCTCTCGGTCGGCTGGTCGGTCGACCCGCGGCGAGACCTTGGGGCGCGCCGCCGCGCTCGCGGCTCGTGCTCGCTGGCGGCGGCGGCGCTCGCCTGGGCCGCGAGCGGGCGGCCGGAGGCTGCCGAGCGCGTGCTGGACGCGGTCGTCGCGGGCGCGGCGCTCGTCGCGCGTCGGCGGGCTCCTCGTGCTCGCTGTTCCGCTACGACCGCGCGGTCGCAGGCCGGCGACGCCCTCGCTCGCCCGCGCGCTACCAGGGGCTCGGCGGAGGGCCGAACACGGCGACGATGCTGCTCGCGGTGGCGCTGCCGCCGGCTGCGCACGTGGCGCTCGACGGCGGCTCGACGCTTGCGTCGCGTGCTCGGGTCGCTCGTCGGCTCTGGGGCTCGCTCGGCGTCGATCGTCGCGTCGGGCTCGCGCGGCGCGCTCGCCGCCGGCTTCGCCGGCCTCGCGACGTGCGCCGCGCTTGCGAGAGCCGGTCGCGCGGCGGGCGCTCGCCTCGGCGGCTGCGGTCGCCGCGCTGGCGGTCGGTCTGCGTCGCGTGCGTCGAGCTTCCCGATCCCGACCCGCGCGCGGCGCGCGGCCCGAGGTCGTGGCGGACCCCAACCCGCCGCCCGTGCAGCGCCGTCGCCCCGTATCGTCGACGCGAACATGCGTGCTCCGGCTCCAGGACGACGTCGGCCATCCGCCGCCGGGCGTCGGCGTCGAGGACGAGCGGCAGGACGCTGCTCGGCTCGAGCGGCCGCGCCGAGGCCTGGGCGGGCGCGCTTCGCCAGGCGGCCGAGTCGCCCGCTGCTCGGCTACGGCTTCGGCACGGAGGAGAAGGTCTTCGTCGACCGCTACGTCGGGTTCAACTCGGGCGTGCCCGAGAACTCGTATGTCGGGCTCTCGCTCGCAGCTCGGCGCCGCCGGGCTCGCTGCTCTTCCTCGGCCTCGCCGCGGCGCTGCTCGTGCCCGCGCGTGCGCGGTGCGCACGTCCGACGCGCGCGTTCGCCGCCTGAAGGCCGCGTGCGCGGGCGCGCTCGTCGCCGGGCTCGTGCTCGGCGCCTTTCAGTCGTACCTCTACGCGCCGGGGAACAACGCGACCGCCGCGCTCTGGATCTCGCGCCTTCCTCCTCGTCGCGGCTGCGTGCGCGCCCGCGATGTCGCCGCCGAGCGTTGAGGCGGGCGCGCGCCCGCGCGTCCTCGTCCTCAACCAGTACTACTGGCCCGGAGTCGAGGCGACGGCGCACCTGCTCGCCGAGCTCTGCGAGGCGCTCGCCGACGAGTTCGACGTGACGGTCGTCACCGGGATGGTCGCCGGCGCCGCGCGACGCCGGGGCGCACCGAGAAGCGACGGCGTCGAGATCGTTCGCGTCGGCTCGACCGCGTACGACCGGAGCAGGCTCTCGCTGCGGGCGGCGAACTACCTGACGTACCTCGGACTGTCGCTTTGGAAAGGCCTGAAGGTCGAGCGGCCGGACGTCGTGCTCTGCATGACCGACCCGCCGGTGATCGCCGACGTCGCGCTGCTGGTCGCCCGCCGATTCGACGTGCCGCTCGTCGTCGTGAGCCAGGACGTCTTCCCCGAGGTCGCGGTCGCGCTCAAGCGGCTCGACAACCCCGCGCTCGTGGAGCTCCTGCAGGCTCGCGACGCGGATCGTATCTCAAGCGCGCCGACCGCGTCGTCGCGATCGGGGAGACGATGCGAGAGCGTCTCGTGGCGAAAGGCGCGGACGGGAGCCGGATCGTCGTGATCCCGAACTGGGTCGGACACCTCCGATCTCGAGCCGCGACCGCGCGACAACGCCTGGGCGCGGGAGCACGGGCTGCGTGGGCAAGTTCGTCGTCATGCACTCCGGGCAACATCGGCCATGCCCAGGACCTCGACACGCTCATCCGCGCGGCGACGTTCCTCCGCGACCTCGACGATCTCCGGATCGTGTTGATCGGCGGCGGCGCACGCCGCGACGAGCTGAAGGAGCTCGCGAAGCTGCTCGAGGTCGAGCAGGTCGCCTTCATGGGCTACCAGCCGCGAGAGCTCCTTGCCGACTCGCTCTCGTCCGCCGACATCCACGTCGTCGGGCTCGCGCGCGGGCTCTCCGGCTACGTCGTTCCGAGCCGCCTGTACGGCGTGCTGGCGGTCGGCGCGCCCGGTGCTCGCCGCGGCGGAGGCGGACAGCGAGACGGCGAAGGTGATCGAGCAGGTCGGCGCCGGCGTCGTCGTTCCGCCCGGGCGGCCCGAGCTGCTGGCGCGGGCGATCAGGCAGGCCCACGACGGCGAGCACGACCTCGACGAGATGGGCCGGCGCGGCCGCGAGTGGGTCGGCCGGCGAAGGCAGACCGGCAGGTCGCGATCGGCCGCTACCGGGAGCTGCTGCACGAGGCTGACGAACGGACGGCGTCGATGACGCGCGGCCGAGCGGCCGTCCTCGCGGCCGGCGTCGTCGTCCTCGCGCTCGTGCTCGTCGGGGTCGGACGCCTGGAGCGCGTCGCGTCACGCCGACGAGCAGAACGCGGGAATCGCCCGCGTGCGGGCTGCGGTCGGGCCGCTCGACTCGCTCGCTCTCGCGGGTTCCGGTTCCTCGCCCGCTTCCAGTGCCTGGTGTACTCGCGCGGCCGCAACAGGTTCGCGCTCGAGCTGTGCGTCGACCGGAGCGGGCGCGTCGTCGAGGCGATCGACCGGCGTTCCGGCGAGACGAAGTACTGGAGCCTGCGCGAGGACCCGGAGCTCGCCGACGTGCATCGTCGACCGGGCGGAGGTCGAGCGGCAGATCGTGCACATGTGCCCGGTGTGCAAGGGCATCTTCGAGCGCGACGAGCAGCGAGCCGATTCGTGACGCGACGAGCGGCTGCGGGAGCAGCTCGCGGGTGCGGTGCAGGTGCTGACCGCCGCGCTCGTCCTCTCGCTCGGGCTCGCCGCGGGCAACGTCCTATCCGTGGAACATCCCCGTCGGCCGGCCTCTCCGCTGGATCGTGCTCGCGGAGCTGCTCGCGGCGGCGCTCGCGCTGGCGCTCGTCTCGCGCCGCGGGCGGATCGGGACGAGGTGTCGCTGCTGCTCGGCGGCTTCCTCGGGCTCGCGCTGCTCTCGGCGGGCTGGTCGGTCGACTCCACGCTGACGGTCGGGAGGTTCGCGACCGTCGCGGCGGTCTTCGCCGTCGCGGTCGTGCTGGCGCTGGTCGCGTCGGTCGCGGCGCGAGCTCGTCGAGGTCGTCCTGCTCGGCCTCGTCGCCGGCGTGGTGCTGCTCGCGGTGCTCGGACTGCTCGAGCTCTGGCACGACCCCGATCGCGCCCTCGCTCCCGGCGACGACGCAGTCCGCCGCCCGATACAACGGGATCGGAGGCAACCCGAACACGATGGCGATCCTGATCGCGCTCGTGATCCCGATCGTCGTCTGGGGGAGTCCTCACGGCCCGCGACCGCGCCCGGAAGGTCGTCTCGCTCGCCGTCCTCGCCTTGCTCTACGGCTCGCTCGTGGCCTCGGGCTCACGCGGCGCGCTGCTCGGCGGCCTTGGCCGGCACGCTCGTCTTCGCCGCGGCGGCGCCTCGTGCCCGGCGCGCGCGGGTCGCGGTCGTCGCAGCGGCGGCCGTCGCGCTGGCAGCGGTGGGAGTCGCTGGCGATCGCAGATCCCGCAGCCGGCGGAGACGAACCCGGTCATCCCGTTCGACATCGTGCCGCCGTCGACGCCGCCGCTCAGCCCGCTCGATGCGCAGCCGAAGCTGCCGCTCGAGAGCGAGGTCGGGCTGCCGAGGCAGGGCGAGGAGCCCTTCAGCACGGACGCTCTTCACCTCGAGCGGCCGCGTCGATGCCTGGCGCGGAGCGTTGGAGCAGGCGTTCGAGCAGGCCGCTCCTCGGATACGGCTTCGGGACGGAGGAGCGGGTGTTCGTCGACCGCTACTACCTCCACTACTCGCAGCGCCCCGAGAACGCGTACATCGGGACGCTGCTCCAGCTCGGGCTCGTCGGGCTCGCGCTCCTGCTCGCGGCGCTCGTCGCCCTCGTGCTGCGGATCCGACTCGTTCGTGACGCCGCGGCCGCGGCGTGCGCCGGCGCCGTCGTCTGCGGGCTCGTGCTCGCGGTCAGCCAGTCGTACCTGACCTCCGTCGGCAGCCCGGCGATGGTGCCGTTCTGGTTCGCCGCGCTGCTACTGGTCGGCGCGACGGAGCCGCAGGCGGCGAACCGCCTCGGCGACCGTCAGGGTCGCGAACGCGAGATAGAGCCCTCGCAACGGAATGCCGAACCGCGCCTCGACGTGGTGCGTTCCGAGCAGGAGCGTGTAGACGGCGAGGAAGACGACGACGCCTCGGGCCGGGCCGCCTCTCCGCACCGCGAGTACCGACCCGACTAGCACGAGCCCGAGCAACAGCCAGTCGAGCGAGGTCAGGACCGCGAGGGCGCGACGCCGCCGGGCTGGTACCAGTCCTTGTGCGCCGTCCAGAGGAACCACATGCGATAGACGCCCTCCCACAGCACCTGCAGCGGCTCGTCCGCCAAGCCGCTCGCGGTAGAGGTCGATCGCGGCCGAGCGCAGCTCCTCGTCCGAGGCGGACAGGTAGCGCGGGTGCGCGGTCGGGTCGTGCGAGCAGCTCGCGGAGCGGCGGGACGCCGGCGCGGATCCGCTCCATGCGGGCGGCGAACCGCGGGTCGGCCTCGACCGCGGCCGAGGAGCGACCGTGGCCCTCGCCGCTCGCGGCGAGGATGAGGTTGTACCCCTCGCCCCAGACCGACATCGTCGCGCGGCCGACGACGTGGTCCGTCCAGCCGAGCCAGGGGACGAGCAGCACCAGTGCGGCGGCGCCCGTCGCCGCCGCGCGCAGCAGGCGGTCCCGACGCGCCCCGCGCGCGATCAGCGCTCCGAGCACGGCCAGCGGGACGACGAAGACGAAGACCGCTCGAACGAGCGCAAGCGCTGCGCCGACAGCCCCGAGCGCGGCCCACTCGCACGAGTCGTCCCTCCTGCCAGGCACGGGTGTAGACGTACGCGCCGGCGAGCACCAGGAGCCCGGCCAGCGTCTCGCTCAGCACCAACGGCACGTAGTGCTTCGACCACGGGTCGATCGCGTAGACGAGGCCGGCGAGCAACGCCGAGCCCCTGGCCCCACCAGCGCCGCACGGTCAGGATCAGCAGCCACGCGCCGAGGCCGAACAGCACGCCCTGACCGAGGAGCACCGGCAGGTGGTCGCCTGCGAAGACCGTGCGCTCCCCGAACACCGAGACGTACAACGGGTATCCCGGCGGACGGAAGACCTGTCGCTCGGGCGACTGCCACGCGCGTTCGGGCATGCGGGCGCCTGTGATGTCGTACCAGCGCTGCCGGAAAGACGAAGTAGAACCCGGCCTTCAGCGGCGTCGAGTACGAGCCGTCCCGGATCGCGTTCGCCGAGGCGAGGTACGACCAGCTGTCCGTCTCGTCGTTCGTGCTGACGAGCGGGATGTAGACGAGGACCGTGGACGCCCGCGACCACCGCGATGAGCAACGTGAGAAGGCGAGGACGGCGGGCCAGGGCGCGAACGCGGTCCAGCTTGCGGGGGGCCTGTTCTCCCGCGCGAGGACGTCCTTCAATGTCGGAGCCTCACTCCGAAGAGAACCCAAATCGCCTTGAAGCCGTCGCGCCAGGTGATCTTCTTTCCCTCGGCCGCAGTGCGGCCGTAGTAGGCGATCGGGATCTCGTAGATGCGCAGCTTGCGGCGACAGATCTCGCCGGTCAGCTCCCGGGCTCGATTCCGAAGTCGTCCTGGCGGAGGTCGAGTGACCTGAGCACGTCGGTTCGAAACGCCTTGTAGCCCGTCTCCATGTCGTGGAGCGTCGTGTTGAAGAGCAGGTTCGTCAGGAGCGTGAGGAAGCGGTTCCCGACGAGGTGCCAGAACAGGTACGCGCGCTGCGGCCGGCCGCCCGAGAGCCGCGAGCCGTAGACGAGCGTCGGCGACCCCACGCTGGATCGGCTCGATCAGGGCCGGCACATCGACGGGGTCGTACTCCATGTCGGCGTCCTGGATCAGCGTGATCTCGCCGTTCGCGTGCGGGATCCCCGCACGCACCGCTGCGCCCTTACCGCGGTTCTCCTGGCGGAGCACTACGTGCTCCGGACGGGCCTGCGCCCACTCACCGAGCAGCTCGCTCGTTCCGTCGGTTGAGCCATCGTCGACCACGATGATCTGTTTCTCGAAGTCGAGCGCCTCGACCCGCTCAAGGACGTCGAGGAGCGTCGGCGCCTCGTTGTACGCTGGAATGACGAACGAGACGCGCACGAAAGCGCGTCAGTCTAGGCAATCCATCTCCGGCGCCGAGTACGTTCTCGCGATGCTGGCGCGCACCGATCCGCACGTGGCGCTCGCGGCCGGCTCGCTTGCCGCGCTCGGCGCGGAGCTGGCCTATCGGAAGCAGGGCTCGACGGCGTGGCTGCTCGTCGGCGCAGCCGCCGCGGCCCTCGGTCTCGTGCAGGCCTGGCGCGAGCAGGAGCGACTGCGGCTCGTTCCGGTCCTCGTCCTGGCGGCGGCGCTGCCGCTCGCCTGGCTGCTCCTTCACCTCGCGGTCGACTACGGCGGCGACAAGGACGCAAGCGTCGTCTTCCGCTGGCAGGGCAACGCGTTGCTCCGAGGCGACTATCCGCGGTCGGAGTATCCGCTCGGCGCCGTGCTGCTGTTCGCGCTCGAGGCGTGGCTCGGCGGCGGTACGACCCGGACCGCGAACGCGCTCGTGATGATCCCCTTCCAGGTCGCGCTCGTCGCGTCCGTCTGGGCGATCCGCGAGCGGTACGCGCCGTGGCTCGCGGCGTTCGTCGGACTCTGGCCGGCCAACGCGTTCTACTGGGAGTTCAAGTACGACCTCGTGCCCGCCGCGCTGCTCGCGGTGGGTCTCGTCCTCGCGTGGCGCGAGCGCTGGGCGCTGTCGGGCGTCGTGCTCGGCCTCGGGACGCTCGTGAAGTGGACGCCGGCGCTCGCCGTCGTCGCGTTCGTCGTGTGGCTCATCGCCGGCCGTCGCTTCCGGCTGGCCGCGATGCATGCGCTGGCCGCCGCGGGAACGGTCGCAATCGTCTATCTCCCGTTCCTCGTCTGGAGTCCGAGCGAGGTGGCGGCCGCGTACTCGCGCCAGAGCGGCCGCAGGATCACGCCCGAGTCCGTCTGGTACCTCTTGCTGCGCCCGTTCGACCTCGCGCACGTGCGCACGCACATCTCGTTCTCGGCCGGTGCGCCGCGCTGGGCGAACGCCGCGGCCGTGGCCGTCCAGGTGCTCGCGTTGCTCGTCGTGTTCGCCGCGGCCGCGCGGGCGCGGAGCAGCCTCCGCGCGGCGACCGTCCTCGCCGCCTGCGCGCCGGCGGTGTTCCTGCTCACGAACCGGATCTTCAGCCCGCAGTTCGTCGTCGTCCTCTTCGCGGCGTGGGCGACCGCGGCGGCACTCGTCGTGCGAACACGTCGCGAGCAGCTCGCGGTCGGGATCGCGATGGGCGCCGCGGCGCTCGCCAACGCGTTCGTCTATCCGTACGCGCTCCCGTTCTACGACGTCACCTGGCCCCTGTGCTCCGCCGTGGTCTTCGGCGTCGGGCTCGGGCTGACCGGATGGCTCGTCGTGCGGGCGGTCAGCTCGGCTGCGGGCGGAGCCGAGCCCGCGTCAGCCCCAGCGCCAGCAGCGGGCTCGCGACCGCGATAGCGACGGCGAGCACGTAGCCCAGATCGTGCCGGCCGCCGTCGGGCGTGCGGGCCACGGCCGCGATCACGGCCCAGGCGGCGAGGGCGGAGGCGGCGGCGAGCGCGTCGACGCGATCCACGCGGATGCGGGGCAGAAGCACGACCGCCGCCGCGCGCGGCTACAGCGACTGCGGCGAAGAACAGCGCGATCGTGTACCAGCCGGTCACCTCGACGAAGGCAGCCGCGTTCTGGGAGAACTCCTTTCGCGACGCTCTCCGGCCCAGTCGAGGTCGTACGCGGCGAGCGGATTCGTCGCGGTCATCAACGTCATCTGCACAGCCGAGACGCCCGCGAGCGCGAGCGTCGTCAGCGGCAGTCGCCGGTAGACGAGCCCGAGCGGTGCGAGGACGAACGGGAACGCGTAGATCAGGTAGCGCGGCAGACCGAGTCCGCCGAAGGGCGAGAACTGGAGCGCGGTGTCGTGCAGGAACGCGAGCGCCGGTATTGCGAGCAGCACGGTCGCCTCGAGTCGTCGGCCGCCTCGGTAGAGCAGGACGGCGCCGACGACTCCGAGGGCAAGGACGGGCATGTTCGTCAGCAACCCCCAGGCCGAGAAGAGGAGATCGCGTGCGGCGGAGAGGCTCGGGACGCCGAGGCCGAGGACCCCGCCGATCGGCTCGACCTCGTTCTCCTCGTACGAGAAGTGCGTGATCGAGCCGAACGCCCAGAGGTTGTAGAGCGCCAGCGGCGTCGACGCCGAGCGCGACCCCACCGACGTACGCGGCGGCGCGCCGGAGTCGCGAGGGACGGGCGAGCACGAACGCCCACAGGACGAGGCCGACGATCGCCACCGTGTACTCGGTCGTGGCGGCGTAGCCCGCCGAGCAGGCCGGCCAGCGCGACGAGCCACGTCCGAGGTGGCCCGCGTCGCTCGTGCCAGAGCGCGGCGAACGCGGCGAAGCCCGAGCGTCGCCGCCGAGGACGTGCGCGAAGAAGAGGGTCGAGAACGGGAGCACGAGCGTCCCGAGCCCGAGCGTCAGCGCCGTCGTCGTTCCGTAGCCCGGGGCGTACCCGTCCGCGACGCTGCGGACGAGCAGGAGCAGCAGTACCGCGGCGAGCGCGATCGACCAGACGTGCAAGCGCCCAGATCACGCGCGTCGGATCGCCGGTCGTCCGCATCCCGACGGCCTCGACCACGAAGAACGCGGGCAGCGTCACGATCGCGAGGCCGGGTGCCTTGTTCGAGTAGTAGTGGCCGTCGACGAGCGTGACGTCGCCCGTGCCGAGGTCGCCGATCTCCGTCCGTGTCTTGTCGATCGTCGGCGTGCCCTGCGCGAGCGCGCGCACGAGCGCGTAGTGCGCGTTCTGGTTCCAGCCGTTCACCTGCATCGGGAACACCGCGGCAACTGCGAACGCCGCGAACGCGACGACCGTCCAGCGCCGCTTGCTGGTCTCCACTAGGCCCGCGTCGTGGTCTGCGGCTCGTTCGCGGGCTCGCGGCCGCGCCGCCGCAGGACCGCGTGCTCGCTCAGACCCGAGGATGCTGAGGAAGAACGACGAGAACACGCCCTGGACGCCGAGCGCGACCAGCGTCAGCCCGAGCAGGCCGAGCGCCGGGTCCGAGACGTCGTTGAGGTGGGCGACGAGCGTCACGCGATCCCCAGCGACGAGCACGACCGCCGACACCGCGAGCCCGTGCTCGAGCCGGAAGCGGCGCCAGGCGCGCTCGAGCAGCGGCTCGGGATCGCCGAGGTAGATCGACGCGTAGGTGCGGGCGTAGAGGCCGAGCTGGATCACCTGCGAGCCGACGACGACGAGGAAGCTCGCGGCGATCGCCGCCGGCACCGTCCAGCTCGGGTCGCCGAGGCTGCGGTCGACCGCGAGCGGGACGAGCAGCGCCGAAGCCGACGAGCATCGCGAGCAGCCCCGGCACGACGAAGAGGAACGTCGCGCTGTGTACGAGCATGAAGCGAACGTGCCGCCACGCGTCGGGCACCCGGCTCAGCTTCGAGTCGCCGACGCGCGGGCGATACGTGATCGGCACCTCCTCGATCCGCAGGCCCTGCTTCGCCGCCTTGATCACCATCTCGGAGGCGAACTCCATCCCGGTCGCCGAGAGCCCGAGGCGCGGGACCGCGTCCCGCCGGAGCGCGCGCAGGCCGCAGTGCGCGTCGGAGACGTGCGCGCCGAAGATCACGTTGAGCATCCCGCGTCAGGATCGGGTTGCCGATGTAGCGGTTCGTCCACGGCATCGCGCCCGGGAGGATCTCGCCCTTGAACCGCGTGCCGAGCACGACGTCGGCTCCGCCTCGCAGCCGCTCGACCATCGCGGGCAGCGCCGAGAGGTCGTACGTGCGGTCGGCGTCGGTCATCACGATGAACCGGCCGCGCGCGGCCGGGAGGCCGGCGAGGTACGCGCTGCCGTAGCCGCGCCGAGGCTCGTGCACGACGGTCGCGCCGGCCGCGAGCGCGAGCTCCGCCGAGCGGTCCTCGGAGCGCGTTGTCGACGACGATCACCTCGCCCGAGACACCGAGCGACGGCGATCGCGTCGAGTGCGTCGCTGCACGACCGCCTCGATCGGCGTCTTCTTCGTTCAGGCACGGGATCACGAACGAGATCTCGGGGACTTCACCGTCCGGACTGCGGACGCTGAGCGTCGGCTCCTCAACGTGCGGCTGAAGGCCCATCAGCGCCGAGGATAGTGCCCGGGCGGCGACGTACGGCCCGTGGGCAGAGCGCGGACTATCCTCACGCGTCGTGCGGCTGCCGCCGAGAGCGTTGGCGTGGTCGATCGTCGCGGCGGCCGCAGTGGCGGCGGGGTTCGGGCTCCGCGTCTGGATCTTCACGTCGCCCCTCTCGTCGCTCGAGTCCGACGAGGCCGTGGTCGGCCTGATGGCCATGCGCGCGCTTCGACGGCGATGTTCCCGTCTTCTACTGGGGCGGCCTCTACGGCGGTTCGCAGGAGGCGCTCATTGCCGCGACTGCGTTCGCGGTCGACGGGTCCGAGCACGCTGGTGCTCAAGCTCGTCTCGCTCGCGATGTTCGCCCTCGCCGCCGTCCTCGTCTGGCGCGTCGGCCGGCGCACCGTCGGCGAGCCGGCTGCACGGATCGGCGCGGCGCTGTTCTGGATCTGGCCGCCCGTTCCTCGTCTGGTGGTCGACGAAGGCGCGCGGCTTCTACGGCTCGGGCCTCGCGCTCGGACTCGCCGCGCTGCTGCTCGCGCTGCGCCTTCGCGAGCGCGACTCGAAGCGAGACGCCGCGCTGCTCGGCCTCGTGCTCGGGCTGGCGTCTGGGCGACGCTGCAGTCGTTCCTGCTGGCCGCGCCCGCGCTGGCGTGGCTCGCGTGGCGGCGCCCGGCGCGCGTACCGGCTCGCGCTCTACGCGCTGCCCGGTCTCGTACTCGGCGCGCTCCCGTGGCTCGCCTGGAACGCCACGCACGGGTGGAACGCGGTCGCTCCCTCGCTCCGTCGCGGCGGGAGCAGACGACCTACTTCGAGCGTCTCTGGGACCTCTTCTCGATCGTCCTGCCGAGTGGCTCGGGGTCCGCGTGCCGTACTCGCTCGACTGGACGCCGGGGCGCGCTGGTCGGCGTCTTCGTCGTGGCGGTCGCACTGCTCGGCGTTCGTGGCGCTGCTCGTCCGGCGGCCTCCCGGCCTCGAGCCGTTGCTCGTCGTCGGCGCGGCGTTCCCGTTCCTCTACGCGGCCTCCTCGTTCACGTTCTTCGTCGACGAGCCGCGCTATCTCGTCTTCGTCGCGCCGGTCCCGGCCCTCTTGCTCGGAGCGGGGCTCGTGCGAGCGGGCCCGGCCGTCGCGGGGATCGCGCTCGCCGCCGCCGTCGGCCTCTCCCTGACCGGCCTCGTCCAGCTCGAGCGCCAGGGGCGCTACTCGCCGCTACGCGTTCCGGCGGACATCGACCCGGTGCTGGAGACGTTCGAGCGTCATCACGTCCGACACGTCCTCGCCAACTACTGGATCGCGTATCGCATCACGTTCGAGAGCGACGAGCGCATCATCGCGAGCCCGAGCGGCTTCTGGCGCTACAGGCCCTACCACGACGCCGTGGCGGCCGACGCTCGCCCCGGCAGGGTGTTCCTCGAAGGCTCGGCCGTCGAGCGGCGGGAGCGGCCCGCGCTCGTTCGGCGCGGCTACGAGCGTCTGCGCGTCGACGGCTTCGTCGTGTACGTGCCGGACCGTCGGGCGCGCGAGGACGGCGGGTAGAGTCGCACGGTGCGCCGTCGGTGGAGCATCGTCGCGCTCGGCGCGCTGATCTTCGCCTACGCGTTCCTGATCCAGCCGACCGGGGATAACCAGAAGGCGCACTACGCGCTCGTGCGCGCGCTCGCCGACGGCCGTCCGAACGTCGACGAGGTCAGGGCGAATCCGAACCTCCGCACGATCGACGTCACCGAGCACGGCGGTCATCTCTACGCGGCGAAGTCCCCCGGGCCTGGCGCTGTTCTCGCTTCCGCCCTACCTGGCTCTCGATCGGGCCGGCGTCGACACCGACGGCGACACCACGCGGATCCTCTGGGCTCTCCACCTCTGGGCGGTGGTGGTCCCGGCGCTCGTGTTGCTGCTGCTCGTCTGGCGTGTCGCTGACGCATTCGAGCCGGGGTACGGGATCGCGGCCGCTGTGGCGCTCGGCGCGACGACGCTGGTGCTCCCGTTCTCCACGCTCTACTTCTCCCACCTCCTGGCCGCCGCCTTGACCTTCGGCGCGTTCGTCGTCCTCTGGCGTGAGCGCGCGGGCGCCTCGTCGCTGATCGCAGTTGCCGCAGCCGGGCTGCTCGCCGGGTTGAGCGCCACCACAGAGGCGTCGACGGCGCTCGCCGCGCTCGTGCTCGGGGTCTACGCGATCTCCCGCGGCCGCCGACTCGCCCGTGGCCTCGCGTTCGCCGCCGCGTTCGCGGTCGGCGTCGCTCCGACGCCGATCTTCAACTGGTGGGCGCTCGGCTCGCCCTTCCGTTCGCCGTACGAGGGATGGCACTACCCGGGCCAGCCGGTCGCGAGCGGCTCGTTCGGGTTCGGGATCCCTTCCGTACGTTCGCTGCTCGTGGTGCTGCTCTACCCGACGGGCCTCGCACTGCTCGCCGCGGGAATTGCGGGAGCGCTCGTTCTGCTTCGCCGCCGTCGGGCCGAGGCTCTCGTGATCCTCACGGCTGCCGGTGCGTTCGTCCTCGCGAACGCGATGGCCCCCGATCTGCTCGGTGGTGCGGCGCCCGGGCCGCGGTACCTGATGCCCGTGTTCCCGTTTCTGGCTGTCGGGATTGCGGTCGCGCTCAGGCACTTTCCCGGCGAGACCGTCGGGCTCGCGCTCGCCGGTTCGACCATGCTCGTCGCCACGACCGTCACGTCACCGTTGGCCGCGCTCGACCGGCACGTGATCCAGCGGCTTCGTGACCACAGCGTCGTCGGCACGGCGCTCGAGTTCGTCGGTATCACTAGCGGTTTCAGCGTCCTCATCTTCGGGCTCGCGGTGGCCGTTGCGCTCGTTGCCGCCGCACGGGTGTCCCGGCTGACGCTGTCTTCGCGGGAGGTGTTCGCCGCGCTCCTCACAGGGGCGGGGTTCGCAGTCGTCGCTACGCAGGTCCCGCGGCTCGTCGACGACGGCTCCTCGCCCGTCCAGTTTCTCACCGCGCTCGTCCTGGTGGCCGGGGTCGTCGCTGCGATTGTGGCCGCGCGGCGGGCAGGGTTGACCGCGGCGCGGGCCGGTCAGAATAGAGGCCGAACGTGTGCCCTGAGATCGTCGAAGTCAGCGTCGTTGTCCCCGTCTACGACTGCGAGGAGAGCCTGTCGGCCCTTCACACCCGCCTGACGGCGGCCCTGATGGCGCTCGTCGACTCCTGGGAGCATCGTGCTTGCGGACGACCGCAGCCGCGACGCCCCGTGGGAGAAGGCGCACGCGCTTGCCGCGACCGGCGAGCACGTGATCGCGATCCGGCTGAGCCGCAACTTCGAGCAGCATGCGGCGATCACTGCGGGGCTCTCGGAGCGCGCGGCGCGGTGGAGGGTCGTCATGGAAGTCGCGGCCGCCTGCGCGGCCGTTGCGGCGGTCGCGACCGTCTCGCCGCCCCGACGACCCGCTCCCGTACCGGCGGATTCGCCACCATTGCGGCGATGAGACGCTCGATCTCCGTCGTCGTTCCCGTCTACAACAGCGAAGGGACGCTGGAAGAGCTGCACGCGACGGCTCCGCGACGGTCCTCGACGGCGCTCGACGCGGAGTACGAGCTCGTCCTCGTCAACGACGGCAGCGCCGACGCGAGCTGGCAGCGGATCGCCGAGCTCGCGGCCGGCGACGACCGCGTTCGCGGGCTCGACCTGATGCGCAACTACGGCCAGCACAACGCGCTGCTCGCCGGCATCCGCGCAGCGCGGCACGCGATCGTCGTCACGCTCGACGACGACCTCCAGAACCCGCCGGAGGAGATCCCGAAGCTGCTCGCCGAGCTCGACGAGGGCTTCGACGTCGTCTACGGCACGGCCGACGAGCGCGGCTTCGGCATCCTGCGCAACGCTCGGCACGCGCGATGACCAAGCTCGCGCTCCGCTGGGCGATCGGGAGCGACGTCGCCGGCAAGGTCAGCGCGTATCCGCGCGTTCCGCACCGAGCTGCGCGACGCGTTCGCCGACTACGACGCGGCCGTACGTGTCGATCGACGTGCTGCTGTCGTGGGGGACGACGCGGTTCGGCTCCGTGCAGGTCGCGCACGAGCGCGCGCGCCGAGGGCAAGTCGTAGCTACACGCTTCAGCGCGGCTCGCGACGCACGCGCTCAACGTGATGACGGGGTTCAGCACGCGGCCGCTGCGGATCGCGAGCCTGATCGGGCTCGTGTTCACGCTCTTCGGCGTCGCGCGTGCTCGCGATCGTGATCGTGACGCTACGTCGTCGAGGGCGGCAGCGTGCCGGGCTTCCCGTTCCTCGCCTCGATGATCGCGATCTTCTCCGGCGCGCAGCTGTTGACGCTCGGGATCATCGGCGAGTACCTCGCGCGGATGCACGTCCGCGTGATGGACCGGCCGCCGTACACGATCCGCGACGAGGTCGGCGCCGACGTCCGTGAAGAGGTCGGTGCGCCGGCAGCTGACACGGCCGTGCTCGCTCCTCGACTGGGACACCGAGTTCTGGGGCGTCCGGATCGGCCGGGTCGAGGGTGCGACGCTCGACGCCGCCCGGCTGGCGCGCGGTCGACGCGTGGGCGGCGGCGAACGAGATCGCGTGCCTCTACTTCCTCGCCGACGCGGACGACGCCGCCGAGCGCGCACGCGGCCGAGGACGGCGGGCTTCCGCCTGATGGACGTGCGCGTCGAGCTGCGCGCGGCCGGCGCGCAGGCGACGACGACGATCGCCGACCTGCGCGAAGCGCGGGCCGACGACTGCCGACGCGCTGCGCGCGATCGCGCGCGCGAGCCACGGCGTGACGCGCTTCTACGCCGACCCGCGCTTCCCGCGACGAGCGCTGCGACGACCTCTACGACACGTGGATCGCGCGCAGCCTCGAGGGCTGGGCCGACGGCGTGCTCGTCGCCGAGGTCGACGGGCGCGCCGGCCGGCTACGTCTCGTGCCACGTCGACGACGGCGGAACGCGGCGTCGATCGGGCTGATCGCCGTCGACGCGAGGTCGCGCGCGGGCGCGGGCTCGGCGTCGCGCTCGTCGACGCGGCGCCGTCGCCTGGTGCGCGGACCGCGGCGCCGACCAGATGTCGGTCGTCACGCAGGGCCGGAACGCCGCCGCGCTCGCGACGTACCAGCGCGCCGGGTTCCTCGGTCGAGTCGCATCGGCCTCTGGTTCCACAAGTGGTATCGACCGATGACCGAGCTGCCGGATCCCCTTCAACCGGGCGAGCCTTCGCCGGGCACGAGCTCGAGCTACGTGCGCCAGCGCGGTCGAGGGCGGCCACATCTCCGGCGACGGGCCGTTCACGCGCCGCTGCGAGGAGCTGCTCGAGGAGGCGCTCGGCGTGCGCGCGCGTGCTCCTGACGACGTCGTGCACGCACGCGCTCGAGCTGGCGGCGCTCCTGCTCGAGCGTCGGGCCCGGCGACGAGGTCATCGTCCCGTCGTTCACGTTCGTCTCGACGGCGAACGCCGTTCGCGCTGCGCGGCGCGAAGCCCGTCTTCGCCGACGTCCGGCCCGACACGCTCAACCTCGACGAGCGCGCGCTCGACGTCGCTCGTCAGCGCCGCGCACGAAGGCGATCGTCGCCGTCGCACTACGCGGGCGTCGGCTGCGAGATGGACGCGATCCTCGCGACCGCCGGGCGCGTCGGCGCGGCGGTCGTCGAGGACAACGCGCACGGCCTCTTCGGCGACGCTACCGCGGGCGACCGCTCGGCACGCTTCGGCGCGCTCGCGACGCAGAGCTTCCACGAGACGAAGAACGTCACGTGCGGCGAGGGCGGCGCGCTCGTCGTCAACGACGCGCGCTCGTCGAGCGGCGCCGAGATCGTGCGCGAGAAGGGCACGAACCGCAAGCAGTTCTTCCGCGGCCAGGTCGACAAGTACACGTGGGTCGACGCTCGGCTCGAGCTACGTGCAGTCCGACCTGCTCGCGGCGTTCCTGCTCGCGCAGCTCGAGGCGCGCGAGCGGATCCAGGCGGCCGCGCGCGCGGATCTGGCACCGCTACGCGCGACGCGCTCGCGGACTGGGCCGCGCGAGCACGGCGTGCAGCTCCCGGTCGTGCCCGGAGCACTGCGAGCAGGCGTACCACATGTTCTACGTGCTGCTGCCCGTCGCTCGAGGCGCGCGACGCGGCTGATCGCGCATCTCGCGAGCGCGGGATCCTCGCGGTCTTCCACTACCTGCCGCTGCACCTCTCCGCCGATGGGCCGGCGCTTCGGCGGCCGCGAGGGCGCAGTGCCCCGTGACCGAGGACGTCAGCG
This sequence comes from uncultured Actinomycetes bacterium, assembly GCA_963737405.1. Taxonomy (GTDB): domain Bacteria; phylum Actinomycetota; class Thermoleophilia; order Gaiellales; family Gaiellaceae; genus JACCTU01. The sequence goes on along the minus strand of CAVTSL010000009.1, from coordinate 311,464 downwards.
ACCGGCTCGCTGCGCCTGCCGTTCTTCACCGGCGCTGACGGACGCGGAGCAGGACGAGGTGATCGAGGCGGTGCTCGCGTTCGACGCCTGTGAGCGGCGGCTACGACGCCGAGCTCTTCGAGCCGCTCGCCGACGTCGAGCCGAGGAGCTTCTGGTTCCGCGCGCGCAACCGGCTGATCGTCTCGACGCTCCGGCGGCACTTCCCGGACGCGCGCTCGCTTGCTCGAGGTCGGCTGCGGCTCGGGCGTCGTGCTCGCGGCGCTGCGCGAGGCGCTTCCCGGAGCTGCGGCTCGTCGGCGCGCGAGCTGTACGAGGAGGGGCTCGCGCTCGCGCGGCGCGCGGCTCCCCGGACGTCGAGCTGCGTCGCAGCTCGACGCGCGGGCGCTGCCGTACGACGACGAGTTCGACGTCGTCGGCGCGTTCGACGTGCTCGAGCACGTCGAGGAGGACGAGGAGGTGCTCGCGCAGATGCTCGCGCGCGGCGCGGCCGGGCGGCGGTGTCGCTCCTGCTCGTGCCGCAGCACCCGCGGCTCTGGAGCGAGCATGGACCGACGTCGCGCGACCACGTGCGCCGCTACACGCGCGAGCGAGCTCGTCGGCGAAGGTCGAGCGCGCGGGCTTCGAGGTCGAGCGACGTCGACCTCGTTCGTGCTCGTCGCTCCTGCCGGCGATGGTCGCTCTCGCGCGTGCGTCGCCGGCTGCGTCGCGCGAGCCGTACGACCCGGTCGCGGAGCTCGAGCCGGGGCGCGCTGAACGCGCGTCTTCGAGCGGATGCTCGACGGCGAGCGGCGGCTGATCGAGCGCGGCGTCTCGCTGCCGTCCGGCGGCTCGCTGCTCGCTCGTCGGTCGGAAGCCGCGACTACCCTAGGCGCGATGTGCGGGATCCTCGGCATCGTCGGACGCCCGCGCGCCGAGGCGCTCGACGCGGTCGAGCTGCTGCGCCACCGCGGGCCCGACGGCGAGGGCCGCTGGGTCGGCGAGCGCGCCGGGCTCGCGATGCGGCGGCTCGCGATCATCGACCTCGAGACGGGCGACCAGCCGGTCTCGAACGAGCGCGGCGACGTCGTCGCGATCGTCAACGGCGAGCTCTACAACTACCGCGAGCTCCGCGCCGAGCTCGAGGCGAAGGGGCACGTGTTCCGCGGCGCCGGCGACGTCGAGATCGTCCCGCACCTCTACGAGGAGCACGGCGAGCGGTTTCTCGAGCGCCTGCGCGGGATGTTCGCGCTCGCGCTCTGGGACGAGACGAACGAGCGGCTCCTGCTCGCGCGCGACCGCTTCGGGATCAAGCCGCTCTACGTCGCGGACACTCGCCGACGGGCTCGCGTTCGCGTCCGAGCTCGCGCCGCTGCTCGCGCTCGGCGCGTCGACGGAGCCGGACGCCGAGGCGATCGCGGACTACCTCGTGCTCGGCTACGTGCCGGGCGCACGGACCGGGATCGCCGGTGCGCGGAAGCTCGGCCCGGCGTCGCTGCTCGTCCACGAGGACGGCGCAACCCGCGAAGAGCGCTGGTGGACGCCCGAGCCGCGCGCGCATCCGCTGGAGGAGACGCTGCGCCGAGGCCGTCCGCCTCCACCTCCGCTCCGACGTCCCGCTCGCCGTCCTCCTCTCCGGCGGGCTCGACTCCTCGCTGATCGCCTCGCTGGCGGCAGCCGAGCTCGACGAGCCGCTGCGCACGTTCACGGTCGGCTTCGACGACGCCGCGCTACGACGAGCGCGAGCCGGCGCGCGCGGTCGCGCGCGCGATCGGCTCGCGAGCACCGCGAGCTCCTCGTCGAGACGAACGTCGCGGACGACCTGCCCGAGATCGCCGCGCGGCTCGAGCAGCCCGCTCGCCGACGCCGCCGCGATCCCGCTCTGGTACCTCTGCCGCGCGGTCGCCGCCGAGGTGAAGGTCGCGCTCGCGGGCGACGGAGGCGACGAGGTCTTCGGCGGCTACTCGCGCTACGCGTGGGACCCCGTCGCTGCCCGCCTCGGCGCGCTGGCGCCGCTCCATCGCCTGCTCCCCGAGCGCGGCGGCCGCAAGAACGTCGTGCGCCGTGCCTCGAAGCTCCTGAAGCACGCCGCGAAGGACGAGCCCGCGCGCTACCTCTCCTGGTTCGCGCTCATGGACGGCGACGCGCGGACGCAGGTCTTCGACCGCCTCTTCGCCGAGGCGCCGGAGCGCCTGACGAAGCTCGGCCGGCTGCAGTGGGTCGACCTCGAGTCGTTCGTGACGGACAACCTGATGCTGAAGGCCGACAAGCTGAGCATGGCCCACTCGCTCGAGCTCCGCGTGCCGCTGCTCGACCACCGGGTCGTCGAGGCAGGTCTCGCGCTCCCCGACCGGGAGAAGGTGCGCGGCGTACGCACGAAGGTCGCGATCCGGCGGCTCGTGCGCGAGCGGCTCGGCCCCGAGCTCGCCCGCCGGCCCAAGCAGGGGTTCGACCCGCCGATCGAGCGCTGGTTGGACGGCGAGCTGCGCGACCTCTCCGGCGACGCGATCGCCTCGCTCGACGGGCTCGTCGACCGCAGCGCCGTCGAGGCCGCGGGACCGTCGCAGCGGTACGCGTTGACGATGCTCGCGCTCTGGCGTGCGGGGCTAGAGTCGCGCGCTCGTGAGCTCGTACGTCACTGAGGGAAGCGCGCTCGAGCGCGCACGGCCGTTCTGGTCCCGCGCACGGAACGCGGTCCGCGGGGGCGCGCTCTCCGTGCTCTCGCGCTTCCCGCGCACGCCCGGCCCGGGCGTGCGAATCGTCCACTACCACTACGTCTTCGACGACGAGCGCGAACGCTTTGCGCGGCAGCTGCAGTACCTCGCGCGCGAGTTCAACCCGGTCTCGCTCTCCGAGGCCGTCGAGCGGCTCCAGCTCGGGCGCACCGAGGGCGACGAGATCGTCGTCACGTTCGACGACGGCTTCCAGAACCAGCTCGACAACGCGGCGCCGCTGCTCGCCGAGCACGGGTTCAGCGCGTGCTTCTTCCTCGTGACCGACCTCCTCGGAGCCTCACCGGAGCGCGCGCGGAGGTTCGAGCGCGAGCGCCTTCACCTCCCGCTGCCGGTCGAGCCGCTCGACTGGGAGGGGGCAGAGCGGCTGCTCGAGCACGGCCACGAGGTGGGCTCGCACACGGTCTCGCACCCGGACCTGACGTCGCTGCCGCCCGCCGAGCTCGAGCAGGAGCTCGAGACCTCGCGCGAGGAGCTCTCGAAGCGGCTCGGGGCGGTCCGCCACATGAGCGCGCCGTACGGCGAACGCAGCCGCTTCTCCGATCGCGTCGCGGCGGCCGCGCGCGAGGCCGGCTACGAGAGCTGCGCGACGGCGATCCGCGGGCGCAACACGTCGGCGCTCGACCTCTACTCGCTGCGACGCCACCACCTGAGCGCGCGCTGGCCGATGCACGAGGTCGAGTACTTCCTGACGTGAACGTCGTCGTGCTCACGCGCAACCCGCACGGGATCGCGTCGCGCTTCCTCGCGCGGCGGCCCGGGCCGGTCGTGCTCGACGAAGCGGTCGGCGGGCGCGACCTGCGCCGCACGTTCCGGAAGCTGCGGCGCGTCGGGGTCACGGCGGCACCCGTCGGCCTCGCGCTCCGCGGCGCGTACGCGACGGCGGGCGAGGGCCCGCCGCTCGAGGACGTCGCGACGGAGATCGTCCGCGTGCCGACGCTGAACGGCGAGGAGGCGCGCGCGGCGCTGCGACGTCTCAAGGCAGACGTCGCCGTCTCGCTCGACAACACGATCCTCCGCGAGGAGACGTTCGCGCTCCCGCCACACGGGACGATCAACGTCCACCACGGCGCCGTCCCCGAGTACCGCGGCGGCCCGCCCGTCTTCTGGGAGCTCCTCGACGGCCTCGAGACCGTCGGCTTCACGATCCACCGGATCGACGCCGGCATCGACACCGGGCCCGTGCTCGCGACCGGCGAGGTGCCGATCGAGCGGCGGGCGTCGCTCTCGGCGACGCTCGCGGCGACGATCCCCCGCGCTCCACGAGGCGAGCCTCGACGCGCTCGAGCGCGTGCTCGACGCCGGCGCCTTCGAGGGAACGCCGCAGCCGGGCGGCGGCCGCCACCGCACGACGCCGACGCTCCGGGACTACCTCCGCGTGCGCCGCGCGGTGCACGACTAGAGTCACGGCGCGTTGTTCCTTCTGAAGACGCTCTTCTGGGGCTCGCTCGGCGCCCTCGCCTGGACCCACGTCGGCTATCCGGCCGCGGCGACGCTCGCCGCGCGCGTCTGGCCGCGACCGGTGCGCAAGGGCGGCGCGCTCCCGAAGGTCTCCGTCGTCGTCGCGGCCCACGACGAGGAGGACGTGATCGAGCGGCGCCTCGAGAACCTGCTCGCGCTCGACTACCCCGAGGAGCAGGTCGAGATCGTCGTCGCGTCCGACGCGTCGACCGACGCCACCGACGACATCGTGGCCCGCGTCGCCGAGCAGAGCGAGCGCGTCCGCCTGCTGCGCTGCGAACGCGGCGGCAAGGTCGCGGCGCAGAACCGCGCGGTGCGCGAGACGAACGGCGAGGTCGTCGCGTTCTCCGACGCGAACGCGACGTGGGCGGTTCCGGCGCTGCGCCGGCTCGTCCGCAACTTCGCCGACCCGGACGTCGCGTACGTCTGCGGCCAGCTGCGCCTCGACGAAGCCGCAGGGACGAACCGCGAGGGCGCCTACTGGCGCTACGAGCTCGGCGTGCGGGAGGCCGAGTCGACGCTGCACTCCGTCACCGGCGGCAACGGGTCGATCTACGCGGTGCGGCGCGAGGACTACGTCGAGGTCGACCCGCGCTTCGGCCACGACCTCTCGCTGCCGTACCTGATGGTGCAGCGCGGCCGCCGCGCGGTCTACGAGCCGGAGGCGGTCGCGTTCGAGAAGCCGACGCCCGACATCGAGGACGAGTACCGCCGCAAGGTGCGCATGTTCGAGCACTGCTGGGCGATCGTCGTCGAGGGGAGGATGCTCCGCGGGCTCGATCCCGTCTACCTGACCGAGATCGTCTCGCACCGGCATCTCCGGTATGCGAGCGGGCTGCTGCACCTGGTCGCGCTCGCGGCGAACGCGGCGCTGCTCGGCGAGGGCCCGGTCTACCGCGCGCTCTTCGCGGGCCAGCTCGCGTTCCTCGGTCTCGCCGCCGCGCGGCCCGGACTGCCGCGCTACTACGTGCTCGTGACGTGGGCGACGGTCGAGGCGCTCGCGGGCTATCTTCGCTCCGGCGTGCCGGCGGTCTGGGAGAAAGCGGCGGGAACGCGGTGACGGAGACGGCGGTCGAGGTCTGGCAGGAGCTCGCGTGCCCTCGCGATCGCACGCGGCTCGAGCCGCAGGGCGAGACGCTCGTCTGCGAGCAGGGTCACGAGTTCCCCTACGTGGACGGGATCCCGGTGATGGTCGTCGACGACGAGCTCGCGCCGACGCAGCCGGGGTACTGGTCGGACTCCGAGCAGATCGCGCGCGTGCGCGCCGCGGAGCCGCCGCCGGTCGAGGGCGAGGGCGTCGACCCGTACGTCGCGGAGCTCATCCTCGGCACGCACGGGAACCTCTACAAGCACCTCTCCGGCGGGATGTCGCGCTATCCGATCCCCGACTTCCCGCTTCCGCGCGGCACCGGTGAGCTGCTGCTCGACATCGGCTGCAACTGGGGGCGCTGGTCGATCGCCGCGGCGCAGCGCGGCTACCGGCCGATCGGGGTCGACCCGTCGTTCGAGGCGATCGTCGCGGCGCGGCGGATCGCGCGGCAGCTCGGCGCGGACACGCGCTACGTCGTCGCCGACGCGCGGCGGCTGCCGTTCGCGGACGGCACGTTCGACGTCGTCTTCTCGTACGGCGTGCTGCAGCACTTCTCGAAGTCGGACGTCGCGGTCTCCGTCGACGAGATCGCGCGCGTGGTGAAGCGCTCCGGGTACTCGTGGGTGCAGATGCCGAACTCGCTCGGCGCGCTGAACGCCGTGCGGCTCGCGCAGCGTCGCTTCCGCGAGGGCGACGCGTTCGAGGTGCGCTACTGGACGCCGCCGGAGCTGCAAGCGCGTGTTCGGGCGGATCGGCCCGACGGAGCTGCGCGACGGACGGCTTCTTCACGCTCAACCCGCAGAAGCGCGACCTCGACCTGCTGCCGGCGCGCTTTCGCGCCGTCGTGCACGTGTCGGAGGCGCTCAAGCGCGTCCACGCGCCGACGACGTTCGCGGACAGCGTGAACGTGCGCTCCGTTCCGCGCTAGCGGTGGTCGAGCTCGTCTGCCCGCGCGACCGCAGCGCGCTGCGCGGCGGCGTCTGCGAGCAGGGCCACGAGTACCCGGTCGTCGACGGCGTTCCGGTGCTGCTCGTCGACGAGGAGGCGCCGACCCACGCCGCGTGCGGGCGGGTCGAGGAGCTCCCGCCGCCGGTGAAGGAGGGGATCGACCCGTTCGTGCAGGAGGTGATCGGCGCGACGTGCGGCCGTCTCTACGAGCACCTGATCGCCGACCTGCCCGACTATCCGATCCCGGAGCTTCGGCTTCCGGCCGGCGACGGGCGCACGTTCCTCGAGGTCGGCTCGAACTGGGGCCGCTGGTGCATCGCCGCCGCCCGGCGCGGGTACGCCCCGACCGGGATCGACCCGTCGCTCAAGGGGGTCCAGGCGGCCCGCCGCGTCGCCGAGCAGCTCGGCGTCGACGCCGACTACGTCGTGGGCGACGCGCGTCGGCTGCCGTTTCCCGACGCGAGCTTCGACGTCGTCTTCTCGTACAGCGTCTTCCAGCACTTCTCGAAGCGCGACGCGCTCGCCGCGTTCGACGAGATCGGGCGCGTGCTCAAGCCCGGCGGCGAGTCGCTGATCCAGATGGCGAACCTCTACGGCGCGAAGAGCCTGTGGAACCAGGCGCGCGAGCGGCGCTTCCGCGAGCCGAGGACGCTCTTCGACGTCCGCTACTGGGGGCCGCGCGAGCTCCGCGACGAGCTGGAGCGTCGCGTCGGGCCGACGACGCTCTCGGTCGACGGCTTCTTCACGCTCAACCCGCAGCCGACCGACCTGGCGCTGCTCCCCGCCCGCTACCGCGCGGTCGTGCGCGGCTCGGAAGCGCTGCGCCGCGTCTCCGGCGTCGTGACGCCGCTCACCTACGTCGCCGACAGCGTCTACGCTCGGTCGCGTCGTGGGTAGCAGGGTTCGCGACGTCGTCGGAGCGGCGGTCGGCCTGGCCGTCGCCTCGCCCGCGCTCGCGCTCGCGGCACTCGGGATCAAGCTCGAGGACCGCGGGCCGGTGCTCTATCGCCAGCGCCGCGTCGGCCTGCACGGCGACGAGTTCGAGCTGCTGAAGCTCCGGACGATGGTCGTCGGCGCGGAGCAGCAGGGCGCCGGCTACGCGGTGAACCGCGGCGACCCGCGCATCACGCGCGTCGGCCGCGTCCTGCGGCGGCTGTCGCTCGACGAGCTCCCGCAGCTCTGGAACGTCGTGCGCGGCGAGATGAGCCTCGTCGGCCCGCGGCCGACGCTGCGCTACCAGGTCGAGCAGTACACCCCTCGCCAGCGGCGGCGGCTCGACGTCAAGCCGGGGCTGTCCGGGTGGGCGCAGGTGAACGGGCGCGCGTCGCTGCCGTGGGACGAGCGCATCGAGCTCGACGTCTGGTACGTCGAGAACCGCTCGCCGTGGCTCGACCTGAAGATCCTCGTGCGGACGCCGCGTGCGCTCCTCGGCGGCACCTACAAGGGTCAGAGCGGCGGCTGGGGGAGGAAGAGCGAGTTGAACAGCCCGCGGCCGGACTCGAGCGGCTCGAGCCGCCTGCCGACGCGGAACCCGGAGTAGCCCTCGAGCCGGCGCGCGAGCTCCCGCGCGCTCTCCTCGTTCACCTCGACGAGCAGCGCGGGCCGGTGCTGCGCGAGCGTGCGCGCCATGCCGTCGACGACCGCGACCTCGCCGCCCTCGACGTCGATCTTGACCACGCGCGGGGCGATCCCGGCGGCTTCGACCTCGGCGTCGACCGTCGTGACCTCGACGTCGACCGGCGCGCCCTCGGCGAAGCGCCCCGCGGCGAGGCTCGAGAACGACGGGTCGGGCGTCGCGGGGACGTGGAGCTGCGCCCGGCCGGGCGCGTCGGCGACCGCCTTCGGGATCACGAGCACGTTCCTGAGCCCGTTCAGCGCGATGTTCCCGCCGAGCTGGGCACGCGCGAGCGGGTTCGGCTCGAACGCGAGCACGCGCCCGCCCTCGAGCCCGGCCGCGACGGTGTAGAGCCCGACGTGCGCGCCGACGTCGACGAAGTCGCCGCCGCGCAGGTGCTGGCGCACGAGGTCGAGCTCGCGGTGGTCGTAGAGGCCGAAGAGGAAGTCGCGCTGGAGCGACTCGCGCAGGTCGAGCCGGAGCCGCATGCCTCCGGGGAACTCGGCGACCGCCTCGCCGGTGCTCCGCACGGGCAGGACGCGCCGCAGCCGGCCCTTCCCGCGGAAGTCCACGCGGCGGAACAGGGGGTAGACGGCTCGCTCCAGCACGGAGCGAGGCTAACCTGAGCCGCCGTGACCGCGGTCCTCTTCACCTGCGCCGGCCAGCGGGTCGACATCGTCGAGGCGTTCCGCGCAGCCGGGGGCACCACGATCGCGGCGGACGCCAACCGGCTCGCGCCCGCGCCGTACCACGCCGACCGTTTCGAGCTCGTCCCGCGCGTCGACGACCCCGGTTACATCTCCGCGCTCCGCGAGATCGTCGAGCGCCACGACGTGAAGCTGGTCGTCCCGCTCACCGACCTCGACCAGGTGACGCTCGCCCGCCACCGCGACCAGCTCGGCGCGCTCGTCCTGCTGCCGGAGGAGGAGATCGTCGAGCGGCTCGGCGACAAGTACCTCGCGCACGCCCTGCTCGAAGAGCACGGCCTGCCGTCGCCGCCGACCTGGCTGCCGACCGAGGTGCCCGCCGACCTGCGGTTCCCCGTCCTCGTGAAGGCGCGCCACGGCTTCGGCTCGCGCCACATCTACCGCTGCGAGAACCAGAGCGAGCTCGAGTTCTTCCTCCGCTACACGCCGGTCGAGTCGTGCGTGCAGCAGTTCTGCCTCGGGGAGGAGTTCTCGATCGACGTCTTCTGCGACTGGGACGGCCGCTGCCTGAACGCGATCCCGCGCACGATGATCGAGTCGAAGGGCGGGGAGTCGATCAAGGGCGCGACGATCCGCGACTGGGCGCTGATCGAGTTCGGCCGCCGCGTCGCCGAGACGCTCGGGCTCGTCGGCCCGGCGAACGTCCAGTGCTTCCGCGAGAGCGACGGCGGCCACTACGTGACGGACATCAACCCTCGCTTCGGCGGCGGCTTCCCGCTGCCCACCGCCGCCGGGAGCCGCTATCCGGAGCTCGCGCTCGCCCTCGCCCGCGGCGAGCGGCCGGAGCCGCGCCTCGGCGAGTTCCGCGAGGGCGTGGTGATGACGCGGTACTTCTCGGGCCTGACCCTCCTCGCCGACGCCGACGGTACGCTCGTGCCGTTCGACGGAGTCTCCGAGCCAACCGAGGCGTGATCCCCCGAATCCTCCTCATCGCGGCCTTCGCGGCCGTGGCCGCCGCGTGCGGCAGCGTCGACCGGACGGCGAAGGCGCCGGCCAAACAGACGGCGAAATGCCGCCCCGCGGTCGTCCGGGTCACGGTCATGAACGGCGACACGCACCTGCCCGTGAAGACGGCTCGCGTCTCGATCGCGAACCAGGTCTCGAAGGTCGACCGGAAGGGACGCACGTGGCACGAGCTCAAGTGCCGGCGCTCGCTCCCGGTGCACATCACGGCGAAGGGCTACCTGCCGAAGCTCGCCCGGCCGCCGTTCAAGAAGCGGAAGAAGGTCGTCGTCCGCGTCTACCGCAAGTCGCTCCAGTGGACGATGTACGGCGCGACGCCGCAGCGGACGCAGGCGCAGCAGCACATCGCGATCCGTCCTCCGTTCCGCGTCGCGTGGACGCGCGGGTTGGGCTCGCTGATCGAGTTCCCCGCCGTCGTCTCCGAGGGCGTCGCGTACATCGCGAACTACCGCGGCACCGTCCGCGCGCTCTCGATGCGGAACGGCAAGGTCGCGTGGCGGCGTGACCTCCGCCAGAAGACCGCCGCCTCGCTCGCGATCTGGGGCGACAAGCTCGTCCTGCACACGATGCGCGGGCGCGTCTGGGTGCTGAAGCGCTCGAACGGCAAGGTGCTGTGGTCGAGGTACGTCGGCTCGGCGATCGAGTCGTCGCCGATCGTGCGCTACGGCATCGACTACTTCGGCACGCACTCGGGCCGCGTGTACGCGCTCGACCTCGAGCGGCGGCGCACGCGCTGGGTCTCCGGCGGCCACTGCAAGATGACCTCGAGCGTCGCGATCAACGGGCCGACGATGTACATCGGCGACTACTGCGGCCGCGTGCTCGCGCTGTCGGTTCGGAGCGGGCGAACGCGCTGGGCGCGCGGAGTGAACGGGCGCGTCTACGGGACGATCGCCGTCGCCGGCCCGCGGCTCTTCGTGCCGTCGTCGACCGGCGGCTCGCTCACCGCGTTCTCGACCGGCGGCCGGACGCTGTGGCGCATCGGAACGGGCTCCTACGTCTACTCGTCTCCCGCGGCCTGGGCCGGGCGCGTGTTCTTCGGCTCGTACAACGGCCGCATGTACGGCGTCTCCGCCTCGCGTGGGCGCGTCCTCTGGTCGGTCCGCACCGGGGGACGGATCTCCGGTGCCGTCGTCGTGGTCGGCGGCGTGGCGTACGCGGGCACGCGCCACCGCATCGTCGGCGCCGACGCGAAGAGCGGGCGCGTGGTCCTCCGCTTCCCGCACGGCGACTACGTGCCGGTGTCCGGCAACGGGCGCCGGCTGCTCCTGCACGGGTTCTCGCGGCTCTACGCGGTCGACCCGAAGCGGCGATGAAGCGCGCGCTGCTGGCGGCGGGCGCGCTCGTCGCGCTCGGCGCCGTCGCGCTCGCGGTCTACGGCTTCGTCCGCTACCGCCAGGGGCAGGACGTGCGCGGATCCTCGACGGAGGAGTTCGTCACGACCGAGGCGGCACCGCAGGCGCCGGCCGAGCCCGGCGTCTTCTGGCCGACCTACCGCTTCGACGCCGAGCGCCACGGCGTCGCGGACTACCCGCACCGACCGCCGTTCAAGGTCCGCTGGTACTTCCGTGCGCGGACGCTCGTCGAGTTCCCGCCCGTGATCGGCTACGGGCGCCTGTACTTCACGAACAACTACGGGCGCCTCTACGCGGTCAACACGAAGACCGGCAAGCGCGCGTGGAAGAAGGACTCCGGCCGCTGCGTCGCGAGCTCGCCGGCGGTCTGGGAGCATCTCGTGATCCAGACCTACCTCGCCGCCCATCCGTGCAACCGCGGCACGCAGAAGGGCATCCAGGGGCTCGTCGTCGCACGGTTCGCGGGCTTCGGCCAGTTCCGCTGGCAGACGCGGATCGCGCCGAGCGAGTCGTCGCCGGTCGTCGTCGACGGCGTCGTCTACGTCGGCGACTGGAGCGGCCGCGTGTACGCGCTCTTCGCGCGCACGGGCAAGGTGAAGTGGGTGTTCAAGACGAAGGGCCGGATCAAGAGCGGCGTCGCGGTGAGCGGCAACCGCGTCTACGTCGGCTCGTACGACCACCACCTGTACGCCCTGAACCGGGAGACCGGCAAGCTCGTCTGGCGCGCGTCGGCGCAGCAGCGCCTCGGCAAGCGCGGCCAGTTCTACGCGACGCCGGCCGCGGCGTACGGGCGCGTCTACGTCGGCGGCACCGACGGCAAGGTCTACTCGTTCGGCGCCACGACCGGGAAGCTCCGCTGGTCGCACTCGACCGGCAACTACGTCTACGGCTCGCCCGCGGTGTGGCGCCGCCTCGTGCTCGTCGGGTCGTACTCGAGGTGGTTCTACGCCTTCGATGCCGCGACCGGCGACGTGCGCTGGCGGTTCCGCGCGAACGGCCCGATCTCGGGCTCCGCGACCGTCGTGCGCGGGGTCGTCTACTTCTCGACGCTGAAGGAGCGCACGTACGGGCTCGACGCGCGCACCGGAAGGCCCGTCTGGCAGTTCCCCGACGGGAAGTACGCGGCCGTCGTCGCCGACCCGGAGCGGATGTACCTCACCGGCTACTACCGCCTCTACGCGCTGGACGAGCGATGAGCGCGGTCGTCGTCCTCGGCGTGTCGCGCTCCGGCACGACGCTCCTCAAGGCGATGCTCGACGCGCACTCGAAGCTCGCGATCCCGAGCGAGTCGTACTTCATCCCGCAGCTCTGGGACCGCCACGGCGAGCGTCCGGACCGCGACGAGCTCCTCGCGGACCTCGCACGGCTCGAGCGGATCGGGCAGTGGGGCGTCGTCCTCGACCGACGTCGCGGGGCGGTTGCCCGCCGAGCCGACGTTCGCGGAGGCGATCGACGCGGTCTACCGGGCGTACGCCGACGCGCAGGGCAAGGAGCGCTACGGCGACAAGACGCCGCTCTACATGCAGCACCTCGACGTGCTCCCGCACGCGTTCCCCGACGCGCAGTACGTCCACATCGTTCGCGACGGCCGCGACGCCGCGCTCTCGATGCTCGCGATGCGCCGGAAGCCGCGCTTCAACCTCTCGCGCCCGCGCGGCGTCGGCGACTTCGCGTGCGCGTGGGACCGGGAGATCCGCGACGCGCGCCGCTTCGGGCGCGCGCATCCGTACCTCGAGCTCCGCTACGAGGATCTCGTCGCCGAGCCCGAGGCTCGCCTGCGCGACGTGTGCGCCTTCCTCGGCCTCGACTTCGAGCCGGGCATGCTCGAGTACCACCGGCGCGAGGATCCCGCGCTCTATGCCGACCACCCGCGACTCGCGGAGCCGCCCGTTCGCGACGCGCGCTCGTGGCGGAAGGAGATGCGGAGCGAGGACGCCGAGCTCTTCGAGGCGATCGCGGGCGACCTGCTGACCGAGCTCGGCTACGAGCGCGCGCATCCGGCGCCCGGACGCACGGCGCGTGCCGCCGCCGAGCGCGCCGCCTACACCGCGCGCCTCGGCGTCTGGCGGACGGCGCTCCCGCTCGTGCGGAAGTCGCCCGCCTGGCGGCTCCGTCAGGTCTACATTCGCCGCGGATGAGTCGCTACGTCGTCACCGGCGCCGCAGGCTTCATCGGGTCGCACCTCGTCGACGCGCTGCTCGCGCGTGGAGACGACGTCGTCGCGGTCGACTCGTTCACCGACTACTACGACCCCGCGCGGAAGGAGGACAACGCGCAGGCGTTCGAGGTGGAGCGGCTCGACCTCGCCGACGACACGCTCGAGCTCGACGGCGTCCGCGGCGTGTTCCACCTCGCGGCGCAGGCCGGCGTGCGTCCGAGCTTCCAGCACTTCGACCTCTACCTCCGCCGCAACGTGCTCGCGACGCAGCGGCTGCTCGAGAGCGCGGTCGCAGCGGGCACGCGCGTCGTGTTCGCGTCGTCGTCGTCGGTCTACGGCGACGCTGATCGGTACCCGACTTCCGAGGACGCCGGCCTCCACCCGATCTCGCCGTACGGGATCACGAAGCTCGCGGCGGAGCAGCTCGTCGCGGCGTACCCGGTCGACGCCGTCGTGCTGCGCTACTTCACGGTCTACGGTCCGCGACAGCGGCCGGACATGGGCTTCTCGCTCCTGATCGACGCGCTGCTCGAGGACAGAGAGTTCGAGCTCTTCGGAGATCCGTCGCGCTCGTTCACGTTCGTCGGCGACGTCGTCGAGGCGACGATCGCTGCGATGGAGCGTGCACCGGCGGGCGCGGTCTACAACGTCGGCGGTGGAGAGGAGGCGACGTTGCGGGAGGCGATCGCGGCGCTCGAGCGAGTGTCGGGACGCACTGCGCGCATCCGTCAAGGCGACCGCGCGCGAGGAGATGCGCGGCGCACGGCAGCCGACGTCTCGCGAATTCGCGACAGCTCTGGCTGGACTCCGACAACGTCGCTGGAGGACGGTCTGCGCGCTCAATGGTCCTGGGCAGCGGATAGAGTCGCCGCCCGATGACGGACGAAGAGATCGACCTCCGCCGCTACTGGTCGGCGGTGGCCGCGCGCTGGTGGCTCCCCGTCCTCGGAGTGATCGCGGGCGCCGCGATCGGATACACGCTCTCGCTCGGCGGCTCGGACGTCTGGCGCGGCACGGCGCTCGTCTACCTCGGGCAGCCCGTGACGCAGTCGGGTGCGCAGGTCCAGAGCCTCAGCACGAACCCGGCGACCGCGGGCGAGATCGCCGGCTCGGGCGCGGCGCAGCGGCGCGTCGAACGCGCGGTCGGCCTCGGACGCGGCTCGCTCAACGGCAAGGTCTCCGTCGCCGCGGTGAAGGGCAACGTCTCGCGCCTCGGCCAGAACCCGCTCGTGCGCATCCGCGTCGAGGGCGACTCGCGGAAGGTCGCGCCGGCCGCGACCGGCCTCGCGCGCGAGGTCGTCAACAGCGTCTCCGGCTACGCCGACGCGAAGATTCAGGTGCTCGACGAGGCGGTGACGCAGGGCGAAGCCGAGCTCGCGCGGCTCGACCAGCAGCTCGACAACGCGAGCGGTTCCTCCGCAGGCTTCCTCCTGCTGCGCCGTGGAGAGCTCGCGGACCAGCTCGTCACGAACAAGCAGAACCTCGCGCTCGCGCGCGAGATCGAGAAGGGGCACGTCGTCCAGGAGGCGGTTGCGCGCAAGGTGACCGCCCAGAGCCGCCGAAACCAGATCGTCGTGGGCGCGTTTCTCGGGCTGCTCCTGGGCGTCGCCGCCGCGCTCGTGTGGGAGTCGGCGGGCGCACTCCGCCGTCGCTAGTGCGCCGCGCCCTCCTCTGGGCGCTCGCGCTCGGCTCGACGCTCCTCTTCGGCTACTTCGCGGTCCGCGGCGTCGACCTCGGCGAGGTCAAGGACGCCCTCGCGGAGGCCAACCTCTGGTGGTTCGCACCCTCGCTCGCGGTGCTCGCAGTCGCCGTCTTCATCCGCGCAGTTCGCTGGCAGTCCCTCTTCGAGCCGGCGACGCGACCGCCGATCGGCCCCGTGACGAGCTCGATGCTCGTCGGGCGTCGCCGTGAACAACGTCTTCCCGTTCCGCGCCGGCGAGGCGGCACGGATCGTCGCGCTCAACCGCGCGACGGGCACGTCGCGCGTCGAGATCCTTGCGACGGTCGCGCTCGAGCGGATCCTCGACGTCTTCTGCCTGCTCGTCCTGCTCTTCGTCGCGCTCCCCGTGCTCCCGAACGTCGCCTGGATCGGCGGGGCCGCGGTCCTCGCCGGCGTGCTCGTCCTGCTGCTCGCCTCCGGGGCGGCCGCGTTCGCGATCTGGGGCGACCGGCCGCTCCACGCCCTCGCGCGTCTTGCAGGCCGGCTGCCGTTCGTCTCCGAGGACCACGTCGAGCACGCGGGCCACAGCCTGGCGCGAGGGTTCGTCGGCCTCCGCCACCCGAAGACGGCCTTCTGGGGCTTCACGTGGACGACGCTGTCCTGGATCGTGACGAGCTTCTCCTTCTGGATCGCGACGCTCGCGTTCGACCTCGACGTGCCGCTCTCGGCGGGCATCCTCATCCTTGCGGCGGTCGGCCTCTCGCTCGTGCTCCCGGCCGCACCGGGGGCGCTCGGCGTCTTCGAGGCCGCTGTCGTCCTCGCATTGAGCCCCTACGACGTGCCGCGCGCGGAAGCGGTGTCGTTCGCGTTCGCGCTCCACGCGCTGAACTTCTTCCCGTACCTGCTCTCCGGCCTGATCGCGCTCAGGTTCACCCGACCCTCCCGTTAGCCTCAGACCGTGCTCGAGGGCCAGTCCGTCGCAGTCGTCATCCCGGCGTACAACGAGGAGAAGCTGATCGGCGCGACCGTCGCGGGCATTCCCGACTTCGTCGACCGCGTCTTCGTCGTCGACGACCGCTCCGGCGACGGGACCGCGCTCGCGGTCGAGGCGATCGAGGACGAGCGCGTCGAGCTCATCCGCCACGACCGCAACCAGGGCGTCGGCGCGGCGATCGTCACGGGCTACAAGCGCGCACGCGACGAAGGCGTCGACGTCACCGCGGTCATGGCGGCAGACAACCAGATGGATCCCGACGACCTCGCGACGCTCGTCGCTCCGGTCGCGCGCGGCGACGTCGACTACGCGAAGGCGAACCGGCTCTTCACCGGCCAGGCGTGGGAGCTGATCCCGCGCTACCGCTACCTCGGGAACGCAGTGCTCTCGCTGCTGACGAAGATCGCGTCGGGCTACTGGCACGTCGCCGACTCGCAGACCGGCTACACCGCGATCTCGCACCGGTACCTCGAGCTGCTCGACCTCGACCGGATCTACCAGCGCTACGGCTTCCCGAACGACATGCTCGTGCACCTGAACGTCTGGAACGCGCGCGTCCGGGACTTCCCCTCCCGGCCGATCTACAACGTCGGCGAGCGCTCGGGCATCCGCCTCCGCAAGGTCGTCCCGCGCATCTCGTGGCTGCTCGTGAAGGGCTTCTTCTGGCGGATGCGCGAGAAGTACGTGATCCGCGACTTCCACCCGCTCGTCTTCTTCTACTTCCTCGGCTTCCTGTTCACCGCGATCGGGCTCGTCCTCGGCTTCGTCGAGGCGGCGCTGCGGCTGAAGGGGAACGCGATCACGACGCCGACGATCGTCCTCGTGGCCCTCCTGCTCATCTCGGGCTCGCAGTTCACCCTCTTCGCGATGTGGTTCGACATGGAGTCGAACAAGGACCTGGGCGGGAGGGGCAGGCGCCGGAGCGACGAGCGCCCCTGAGGCGCGTTTTGTGAACGTTCCGTAAGGCTCGCGCGGTAACCTACGGCCGTCCTAGCGGGTCGCCGTCCCCCCAGACGGAACAGATGAACACACGGGTGTACCCATGAGCGTCGCTTCCCAGTTGCGGCTCGCGATCGGCGTGCTGATCCTTCTGCTGGCCGGGATCCTCGCGGCGGCCCTCTACGTGCCCTGGCAGCTCCAGCAGAGCGCCACCGAGCGGTACGTGAACGACGTGATTCCGCTTCGCGGCCACGTTCACCGCCTTCGCGAGAGCCTGTTGGCGCAGGAGGCGGCCTTCCAGGCGTTCCTGCTGACCCGCGACACCGCTCGTCAGGCGGAGTACAGCTCCGCGCAAGCCGTGATGCTCGCTGAGCTCGCCCACATCAAGGAGTTCGAAGGCCGACACCCTGAGCTCGTTCCTCTGGAGAAGCAGGCGACGTCGCAGCTCGCCGACCTGACGGGACGCTTCGAACAGCAGCTGGTCGAGCAGAACCCAGCGGTCCGGACCCAGCTCGCGCAGCAGCTCGAGCAGAGCCTCGGAGAGCTCCAGCGGACGTCGCAGCAGATGCTCACAGCCACCGACCGGACGGTCGCGGACGCGAAGAACGAACAGCGCGACCGATTCCGGCAACTGTTCATCATCCTCGCCTCGCTCGGCACGCTCGCGCTCGCGATCGGCCTCGCGCTCTTCTTCCTCACCCCGCGTCGCCTCGGCGACCTCTACGAGGCCGAACTCACGTCTCGCCAGGAAGCCGAGTCGCGCGCCGAGGCTGCGCGTGCGCTCGAGCACGTCAGCGACGGCGTGATCCTCACCGACGACGCGGGGCGGGTCCGTTTCTGGAACCCCGCCGCGGCGAAGCTCACGGGGATCGACGAGTACGGCGCCATCGGCCGCGAGCTCGGACTGCTCCTGCCGGGGTGGGAGCGCCTCGCGCAGCAGCCGGACGCGTACCCGGGCCTGGGCGGCGCCGCGGTGGTGCCGCTCGAGCTGGGCCACGAGCGCTGGCTGTCGATCACGAGCGTCGACTTCGGCGAGGGCGTCGTCTACGCGGTGCGCGACGTGACGGAGGAACGCGCACTCGAGACGATGCGGAGCGACTTCGTCACGACCGCGTCGCACGAGCTGCGGACGCCGATGACGTCGATCTCCGGCGCCGCGCGGACGCTCCTTCGCCACGGCGAAGAGCTCCCCGACGGCCGGCAGGGCGACTTCCTGGAGATGATCGTCAGCGAGTCCGACCGGCTCTCGCGGATCGTCGACCAGATCCTGCTCGCGAGCCGCATCGAGGCTGGGCGCATCGAGGTGCTGCACGAGCGCTGCGACGCGGCGGCGATCGCGCGCTCGGTGGTCGAGTCGGTGCAGCACCGTGCGCCGGAGCACGTCGACGTCGTGCTCGACGTGAACGGCAGCCTGCCCGAGGTCGACTGCGACCCCGACCGGCTGCGCCAGGTCCTCGGCAACCTGATCGACAACGCGGTCAAGTACTCCCCGGACGGCGGCGAGGTTCGCATCGAGCTCGACCCGAACGGCGAGATGATGCGCTTCTCCGTCCGTGATCAGGGCCTCGGCTTCGAGCAGGCCGCGGCGGAGCGGATCTTCGAGCGCTTCTACCGCGTCGATCCCGAGCAGACCCGCGGGATCGGCGGCACCGGCCTCGGGCTCTACATCTCGCGCGAGCTCGTGAACCGCATGGGCGGCCGGATCTGGGCCGAGTCGGAGCCCGGCCAGGGGGCGTCGCTCTTCTTCGAGCTCCCGCTCGCGAGAGACGCGGCCCGGCTCTAGCGCCCGCAGCGCGGCACTGGCGGATAGGCGATCGCGCTGTTCGCGCCGCTCTCCAGGCCGAGCCGGAAGACCGCCACGAACTGGCGGTCGTCGAACACGACCGAGACGTTCGCCATCAGGCGCTGGTTCGGCGTGTAGAGCGTCCCGGCGACGATCCCGTTCACGACGATCCCCTGCGTCATGACACCCGTGAGCGCCGCGCGGAGGCCGAGCCTGCCGCCGTTCCGGATCGTCAGCGTCCCGGTCGCAACGCCGGTCGGCTTTCCCTTGAGCGCGGCGATCCGGCTCGTGTACGTCGCGCTCCCGGCCATTCGCCGGTCGGGGCTGATCGCGGTGCCCGTGTAGGTCGCGGTCGCGACCGTGTACTCACCGCAGCGCTGCGTCCGCCCCTTGCCCTGCTTCAGCAGCGAGAACGCCGCGTAGATCGGCTGCGGTCCCTGCGAGACCGCCTGCGGCGTCGCCGCTCCGAGGGTCGCTGGGAGCGCAAGCATGAGTGTTGTCGCAATCAGTGGAATCCGGTAGCGCATGGGCGTTGCTTGAACCGGAGGGGGTCGCGGGAGACTGTAGCCGCAAGAGCGGATCGGGCAAAGCCGAGCTCGCGCCCGGCCTTGCCCGAAGTCACTCGTTAGCCGTCCCCGTCGTCGTCGCGCTCGTCGTCGTCGTTGCCCTCGTTCCCCTTCAGGTCGACGTACTTCGACAGGAAGGATCTGGCCGACGAGGAGTCGAGACGGTACGAGTAGCTCGGACCGTTGCACTCCGAGTCGCCGATCGAGTTGACCGCGACGAGCGTGCGACCCGTGAGGTTCGCACCGCCGGAGTCGCCCTGACAGGCGGCTCCGTACTTCGACTTCGTGGGTGACGGGAGGAACAGGAAGTCCGGGAACTGGTCGCTCACGACCGCCTGCGCCTTCGCCTTGGTGCGTGTGCCGAACGTGCCGGCCTCGGTGAACCCGAAGCCGACCATCGTCAGCTGCTTCAACTTGTCGAACTTCTTCGCCACCCGGTCGGCTCTCGGCAGCTTCGCGTACGGGCCGGGGAGCGGAGCCGCGAGCTGGATCACGGCGAGATCGTTCGCGCCGAAGCCCTCGGGTGCGCCCGGGCAGGCCACGCAGAAGCCCGGATGGGCCGTGAAGGTGCCGGGAACCGGTGCGACCGTGTTGAAGACGGACGCCCGGAAGACGAGGAAGGTCTGCCCGGACGGCGCGCTCGTCGGACTGAGCAGGCCGCAGTGGGCAGCGGTGAGGACGACGGTCGGGGCTACGAGCGTGCCGCTACAGAACGCTCCCCGTCCGCCGTTCGGAAGGATCTGGCCGACCGCGACGACGTAGGGATGATCGTCGCCGTCGGGGGAGCCGTTGGTGACCGCGCCGGCTGTGGGAGACCACAGCCAGAGCGAGCACAGTGAGACACGTTATGAAACCCAGCCGCAGTGACGCCATGGGCGCAGCGTGCCCGCGCACCTGAACGTCGGCAATGCCCCTTTTGGGTGAGATGGCCGCCTCCAAATCCCTCGGACGAGGGTAAGAAGTTCGTAAGACCGACGGGTGTCGGGAGGACCCATACGTATCATCCTCGCGTGCCCACCGCCCTGGTAACAGGCGGCGCCGGCTTCCTCGGCTCCCACCTCTGCGACCACCTGCTCGGCCAAGGCCTCCGCGTGGTCTGCGTGGACAACCTCGTCACGAGCACGCTTCGCAACATCGAGCACATCCGCGAGGACTCGTTCACGTTCCTGAACCACGACATGACCGAGCACCTCGAGATCGAGGAGCCGGTCGACTTCGTCTTCCACTTCGCCGCGCTCGCGAGCCCGATCGACTATCTCCGCATGCCGCTCCACTCGCTCAAGGTCGGCTCGCACGGCACCCACAACGCCCTCGGGCTCTCGAAGTTCAAGCGCGCCCGCTTCCTGCTCGCCTCGACGAGCGAGGTCTACGGCGACCCCGAGGAGCACCCGCAGAAGGAGACCTACTGGGGCAACGTGAACCCGATCGGCCCCCGCGGCGTCTACGACGAGGCGAAGCGGTACGCCGAGGCGCTGACGATGGCGTATCGCAACCAGCAGGGCGTCGACACGGCGATCGTCCGGATCTTCAACACGTACGGCCCGCGCATGCGGCCGAACGACGGCCGCGCGATCCCGACGTTCGTCCGCCAGGCCGTCGCGAACCAGCCGCTGACGGTCTACGGCGACGGGTCGCAGACGCGGAGCTTCTGCTACGTCGACGACCTCATCCGCGGCCTCTACCTGCTCGCGACGAGCGACGAGCACCTCCCCGTGAACCTCGGCAACCCGAGCGAGTTCACGGTGAAGGAGCTCGCCGACACCGTGATCCGCGTCACCGGATCGTCGAGCGAGATCGTCTACGAGGCGCTTCCGATCGACGACCCGCAGGTGCGCCAGCCCGACATCACCCGCGCGAAGCAGGTGCTCGGCTGGTCGCCCACGATCGAGCTCGAGGAGGGTCTGCGCCGGATGCTCGACGCGCACCGGCCGGTCCAAGAACGAGAGCCTGCGAGTGTCTAACCGATTGCGGGTCGTGCTCGCGGCGTTCGCCGTCGCGCTCCTCTGCGTGCCCACGGCCGGCGCGGCGCGCGGCATGCTCGTCGGCCTGCTCGACGAGGCGGCGCTCTACGACGACCCCGGCTACGTCTTCCCGCTGATGCAGCAGGCGCGGACGCAGGTCCTCCGCGTCAACCTCTACTGGGGCGGGCGCGTCGGCGTCGCGCAGTCACGGCCGGCGCGCGCGACCGATCCCGCCGACCCCGCGTACGACTGGTCGCTCTACGACCGCACGGTCAACTACGCGATGCAGCACAAGATCCGCGTGCTCTTCTCGATCTACGGCACGCCGCGCTGGGCGAACGGCGGCGCGGGGCTGAACGTCCCGCCGGCGAAGATCGCCGACCTGAACAACTTCGCCTACGCGGCCG
Source organism: uncultured Actinomycetes bacterium (assembly GCA_963737405.1). Taxonomy (GTDB): domain Bacteria; phylum Actinomycetota; class Thermoleophilia; order Gaiellales; family Gaiellaceae; genus JACCTU01. The sequence goes on along the minus strand of CAVTSL010000009.1, from coordinate 290,149 downwards.
CGAAGCGCTACAACGGCCTGTTCCCGGGCGCCGACGGCCGAACGCTCCCGCCGGTGAAGCTCTGGCTCGCGTGGAACGAGCCGAACCTGTCGATCGGGTTGAAGCAGCAGTTCCGGCGCGTCGGCGGGCGCTGGGTGATCCAGAGCGCGATCGACTACGCGAAGATCTGCACCGCCGTCTACAACGGCGTGCATCGGACGCTGATCAAGGGCGAGAAGGTGGCGTGCGGCGCGACCGCGCCGCGCGGGAACAACGAGCCGACGTCGTCGCGCCCGACGGTGTCGCCGCTCGCGTTCATGCGCGCGCTCAAGAAGGCGGGCCTGCGCACGTTCGACGCGTACGCGCACCATCCGTACTACGGACGGAAGACCGAGGCGCCGAACGCGAAGCCGGCGGCGACGGCGGTCACGATGGGGAACATCAACGTGCTGATCGCCGAGCTCACGCGCCTGTGGGGCAACAAGCGGCTGTGGATCACCGAGTACGGCTACCAGACGAACCCGCCCGACCGCGCTTTCGGCGTCTCCTACAAGCAGCAGGCGGCGTACATGAAGGAGGCCTACACGATGGCGCGCAAGAACCCGCGCATCGACATGATGCTGTGGTTCCTGCTGCGCGACGAGCCGAAGCTCGGCGGCTGGCAGTCGGGCCTGCTCACGCGGACCGGCGCGAAGAAGCCCGCGTTCAACGTGTTCCGCTTGCTCCCGCGCGGCTGACCCCGATTCCGGCGAGGAGCGCGCTCAGCGCGCCCGCACCGACGACGAGCGTCACGACCGTGCGGTCGCCCGACCAGACGAGGGCGAGGTCGATCGGGATCACCGAGATCCAGTAGATCAGCACGAGGCCGAGGAACGAGAGGAGCGCCCAGAGCGCGGCGAAGCCGGCGAGCGCGTAGCGCCGCGCGAGGATGGCCGTCACGAGCGCGGCGGCGAAGAGCGGGACGAGCAGCCCCCAGTCGCTCGTGAAGATCTGGTCGAGCAGCCCGTCGACCGCCGGCCGCACGCGGTCGGAGTGGTCGGAGAGGTACGCGGGCGAGACGGCGTTCCGGAACCGGTACTCGACGAGCGGCAGGCCGTGCAGCTCGACGAAGAGGCGCCACGGCAGCACGATCGCGACGAGCGCGAGCGTCGCGGCGCCGAGCTCGCGCCAGCGGCGCCACGTGAACGGCGCCACCGCGAGGAGCGCGGCGAGCGCGAAGAAGAGCCCTTCGCTCTTCGTCAAGGCCGCCGCGCCGAGGAAGAGCGTCGCGGCGACGAGCGGCCAGCGCTCCGCCGTTGCGAGCCAGCGTCCCAGCCCGAGCAGTCCGAGCGCGACGAACAGCGCGAGCGGCACGTCGGCGAGGTTCGTCGAGAGCTGCTTGAGGACGGGCTCTGCGGCGAGCACCGCGAGCACCGTCGTCCCCACGAGCAGGAACGGAACGCGATCGCGGAGCAGCGCCACGAAGGCGAGGAGGAAGGCGACGGCGAGCAGGAGGAGCTGGACGTGGACGACCGTCGGGTCGTAGACGCCCATCGCGCGGAAGTCCGTCGCCTCGAGCGCGGGGAGGAGCAGCGGGTGCTGCAGCGGGAGGTACGCGTCGCTCGTGAACACGGGGCCGGTCGCGCCGCCGAACTCGTACAGCGCACGTGCCTTCGTCCCCCAGATCGCCCAGCCGTCCCACTCGAGGAGCGGCCGGATCTCGTACGTCGACCACGCGTGCGCGAGGAGGACGAGCGCGAGCACGAGCGCCCCGGCGCCGACGAGGCGGCTCCAGAGCGGCTCGCCGGGGCGAGGTTGCGGCTCCGAGCCACCTGCATCGCGGATCCGGCGCAGACCGAGGAAGAGCACGACCGCGGCCAGCACGACGAGCTCGACGAGGCCGAGCGGGACGTCGATCAGCGCGAGGTGGGCCGCGACGATCCCCGTCGCCGCCACGCCGACGGCGTACGCGAGCGGCAGGCGCTGCACGAGCGTCGCGCGGTCGCGCGCGATCCGAAGGAGCGGCAGCAGCCCGACGCCGATCGCGAAGTAGAGCGCGTTCGCGAGCAGCAGCCCCGTCACGACGGATCCTCGATCCGTGCGACGGAGAACGGGTCCTGCTTCAGCTCGCTCTTGTACTTCAGCCCGAGCTCCTTCGGGTCGCGGCCGATGGCGACGACGACGGTCGCGTCCTCGGGCCGGTCGACGACGATCGCCGGCAGGAGGTAGTAGCGCGCGAACGTGCGCGCGCCGGTCGGGAAGTCGACGCCGCGCACGGTCGTCCCCTCGCGCGCGAGCACGTAGACGCGGTCGCCGCGCCTGACGTTCGCGCGGAAGAAGTCGAAGCCGCCGACGGGCAGGCGGTTGTTGAAGCCGGGCGCCTGGACGCGGTCGGCCGGACCGAGCCCGACGAGGCCGGCGTGCTGGTCCGAGAGCCAGCGCCAGGTGTCGGGGAACGTGAGCGCGGCCGAGCCGAGCGCCAGCGCGGCGCACACGAGCGCAGCGACCCGGATCACGAGGCGAGGAGCGAGCGGTAGAGCCGGTCGACGTCGTCGACGAGCCGCTTGACCGAGTAGCGCGGGAGCACACGCGCCCGGCCGGCGCTCCCCATGGCCTCCCGCAGCGCCGGGTCGCCGGCGAGACGCGCGAGCGAATCGGCGAGCTGGTCGACCGCGCCGACGTCGACGAGGAAGCCGTCCTCGCCGTCGCGGACGACGTCCGGAACGCCGCCGACGCGCGTCGCGACGACGGGCCGCCCGGCCGCGAGCGCCTCGATCGCGCTCACGGGCGTGCCCTCGTTCCCCGACGGGAGGATCATCGCGTCGAACGCCGCGTAGAACGGCGCGACCTCCTCCTGGTAGCCGAGGAAGAGCGTGTCGCGCATGATCCCGAGCTCGTGCGCGCGGCGCTCGACCTGCTCGCGCTCCGGGCCGTCGCCGACCATGCAGAGGCACGCGTCCACGCCGCGCTCACGCAGGCGCTTGAACGCGAGCAGGACGTCGCTCGTCCGCTTGACGCCCGTCATCCGACCGATCCAACCGACCGTGAAGCGGTCGGGCCCGATCCCGAGCACGCGGCGCGTCTCGTCCCGGCCGTCGCGGTCCGCGATCCGCTGCTCGAGCTCGATTCCGAGCCGGACGACGGTGAACTTCTCCCGCGGCGCGACGCCGAGCCGCACGAGGTCGTCGCGGACCTCGGGGCTGACGGCGATCAGCGCCGTCGTGATGCGCGCGAGCCAGCGCTCGAGCAGGCGGAAGCCGAGCGTGCGGAGCGGCCCGAAGTAGCCGCGGAGCACGTGTCCGTGGAACGTGTGCACGACGATCGGCGGCCGGGCGTCGCCCGCGAGCAGGGCCGCGATTCGCCCGACGGCGCCGGCCTTCGCGGTGTGCGTGTGCAGGATCGTGGGGCGCTCGCGGCGGATCAGCTCTGCGAGCCGGAGGACGGCGACGACGTCGCGCACCGGCGAGATGTCGCGGCGCAGGCCCGGCAGCCGCTCGACCTTCACGCCGAGCTCGTCCGCGACGAACTCCATCGAGTCCTCGCCGCGCGCGAGGCTTCCCGCGACGAGCGTCGTCTCGTAGCCGCGCTCGCGGAGCCCGTCGGCGAGGTAGGTGACGTGCAGCGCGGGCCCGCCCATGTTCAGGCGCGCGATCACCCGCAGGACCTTGATCGGCTCAGGCACGTGCGAGGAAGGCGTCCGCCGTCAGGCGCAGGCCTTCTTCGAGCCCGACCTGCGGCTCCCAGCCGAGGAGGCGCTGCGCCTCGCGGACGTCGGCCCACGAGTCGCGAACGTCGCCGGTGCGCGGCGGGAGGTACTCCTTCTCGACCGGCTTGCCGAGCACCTCGCCGATCGTGTCGGCGAGCGCGTTGACGCTCCGCGGCTCGCCGGTCGCGACGTTGATCACGTGTCCGGACGCCTCGGGCGCGTCGGCGGCGCGCACGTTCGCGTCGACGACGTTCTCGACGTAGGTGAAGTCGCGTGACTGCTCGCCGTCGCCGTAGATCGGCACGGCCTCGCCTGCCTCGACCGCCGCGATGAAGCGCGGGACGACGGCCGCGTACTGCGAGGTCGGGTCCTGACGCGGGCCGAAGACGTTGAAGTAGCGGAGCGTCACGGTCGAGAGCCCGTAGACGCGCGCGAACGAGACGCAGTAGCGCTCGGCGGCGAGCTTCGCGACCGCGTACGGCGAGATCGGGTCGGGGAACTGCGTCTCGACGCGCGGGAGCGTCCCGGTGTTGCCGTAGACGGACGACGACGACGCGTAGATCACGCGACGGACACCCTCGTCGCGCGCTGCGAGCAGCACGTTCAGCGTCCCCTCGACGTTCACGGCCCCTGTCGTGAGCGGGTCCTGCACGGAGCGCGGCACCGACGGCAGCGCGCCCTGATGGAAGACGACCTCGACGCCGCGCGTCGCGTTGTGCACCCGCTCGTAGCTCCGCAGCTCACCCTCGACGACCTCGATCTCGTCGGCGATGTCGGCGAGGTTGCGGCGGTTGCCGGTCGAGAAGTTGTCGAGCACGCGGACGTCGTCGCCCTGCTCGAGCAGGCGGCGCGCGAGGTTCGAGCCGATGAACCCGCCGCCTCCCGTCACGAGCACGCGCCTGCTCATGCGACCGCCGTCACGTGGTAGTTCGCGTGCAGCGTCCCGGGGCCGGGCTCGCGGAGGATCGCCGCGCGCGCGTCGACGGCGCTCCCGATCGTCTGCAGCGCGCGGATGACCAGCCGCCCGAGTGGGGCGACGTGCGCGCGGCGAGAGGCGAGGTCGACGTAGATCGAGAGCAAGAGCGCGAGGGTGGCCGTGGTGCCGGCTGCGGGCCGAACGGTAACGCTCGTCCATGTGCCGTTCGTTAGGAACAGGCGCTCGAGGCCCTCGTGCGTCCAGCGCCAGAGGTCGTGCGGCGCCGGGTGGTAGACCTGCACGCCGTGCGTCGAGAGGAGCACGCGGCCGCCGGGCTTGACGACGCGCCGCAGCTCGCGCACGCCCTGCGCCGGGTCGTCGCAGTGCTCGAGCACCTGCGAGCAGAGGACGACGTCGAACGAGGCGTCCTCGAGCGGGATCTGCTCGATCGTCCCGTGCACGTCCGCGGCCTCGTTCGCCTCGATGTCGAGGCCGACGTACTCGGAGACGTACGGCTCGAACCACGGGTAGTACGGCTTCACGCCGCAGCCGACGTCGAGCAGCCGATAGGGGCCGCGCTCGGCGTGTGTCGACTCGGCCTCGGCGCGCAGCCAGTCCGAGAGCGGGCGGAGGAGCGCCATGGTCGGCGTGCCGGGCGGGGGGTTCCGACGCGCCTCTCCTGGCCAAGAGCTACCCACGCCAGGACGCGCTCGCGGCGGCCAGGCCGATCGAGAGCCAGGTGAGGCCGACGAGCGGGATTCCCGCCACGAGGCCGAGCCCGATCCAGACACCCATGCTCACGAGCAGCCACAGGATAGGGACGGCCCCCGCGGCTCCCGCGCGCCAGGCGACGCTGAGCGGGACGAGGAAGAGCGCGAGGAACGCCAGGAGCCCGAGCACGCCGAGGTCGGCCGCGGCCTGGACGTAGCCGTTCTGGACGCCCCACGGGTGCTCCGGCGAGGGGAGCGCGAGCTCGGGCAGGTCGGGGAACCGCCGGCGCGCGTCGTCGACGTACGGCTCGTAGTTCACGGCCTCCTCCGAGGCCTGCCAGCCGACGCCGAGCAGCGGGTGGTCGAGGAAGATCCGGCCGCCGATGTAGGCGAGGGCGAACCGCTGCTGCCAGCTCGCCTCGGGGTCGGTCGCCGCGGCACGCGAGTGCTCGATCCCGAGCGCGTCGAGGAGCGGCCGGGTGTCGAAGGCCCGGATCGAGACGACCCCGGTGCCGACGACGACGACGACCGCCGCGAGCGCGAGGGCGCGGCGACGGCCGAGCAGCCACGCCGCGACCGCCGCCGCAGCGATCCCCGAGACGGCGGTCGTCGCGCCGGAGAGGATCATCCCGAGCCCGCCGGAGAGCCCGCCGGCGAGGCCGAGCCGGCGGTAGCGGCCCAGGGCGATCGCGATCAGCCCGAGCGACAGGGCAGCGCCCGAGAGCGCGGCGAGGTCGTGGATGCCGAGGAACGACGGCTCGCGCTGCCCCGGCCGGCGGCCCTCGAACTCGTTCCAGAGCCCGAGGAACTGGAGCACCGCGCCGAAGGTTGCGGCGGCGCTCCACGCGACGAGGGCGACGAGGAGCGGGGTCAGCTCCTCGAGCGTGCGGATCGCGAGCGGCGCCGCGAGCGCGAGGAGCGCGTACTCGGCGAACTTGGCGGCCGTCAGCGCGTGCTTCACGAACGGGTACCCGTCGGTCAGCACGGGCCCGAGCGCCGTGCCGAGGAGCACGAGCGCGAGGAAGGCGGCGGACGAGATCCACACGGCGGGCGCGGCGCGGAGCGGCGCGAACCCGAGCGCGAAGCCGGCGGCGAGGCCGACCGCCCCGGCCGCGAGGACGGCGACGTCCGAGAGGTAGAGCGTCGCGTCGCTTCCCCCGACCGAGAGCGTCGCGGACGGCTGGTAGGTCGCGTGCAGGAACACGAGCGGCACGCAGAGCGCGAAGAGGAGCGGATAGGGGCGGCGCAAGGACAACGAGTCCAACACATACGTGAAGTACCGTGAGCGGCGTGACCCTCCTGCGCCGCCGCGCCGCGACCGCGCTCGGGAGCTACGGGGCGACCGCTCTCGGGATCGTCGGCACGATCGTCGCGGCGAACGTGCTCGGCGTCGACGACTTCGGCCGGCTCGCGCTCGTCCTCGCCACCGTCGCGCTCTTCCAGCTCCTGCTCGACCTGACGAGCGAGGAGGCCCTCGTGAAGTACGGCTTCCGCTACGCGGAGCGCGAGGACTGGGGCCGCTTCCGGCGGCTGTTCGAGCTCGCCTTCGGGCTGAAGAGCGCGAGCGCGATCGTCGCGGGGCTCCTGATCTGCGCCCTCGCGCCTCTGAGCGACCGCATCTTCGGCGTCGACCTGACGGTGCCACTGCTTGTCGCGTCGCCCCTGCCGCTCCTCTACTCGGTCGAGGGGACGGCCGCCGCCGCGCTGCTGCTCCGCGGCCGCTACGACGTGCGCGCGTTCTTCCTCTTCGTCTCGATGACGCTCCGACTCGTCGCGCTCGTCGTGGGCACGCAGTACGGCGTGACGGGGACGGTCGTCGCGCTCGTCGTCGCGCAGGTGGTCGCGACGGCCGCGATCGGCGTGATGGGCCTCGAGGCGCTGCGGCGCTTCCCGCGCGTCGATCGCGTGCCGCTCGCGGAGGACCGGCGCGAGATCGTCGGGTTCGTCGTCCAGTCGAGCCTCGGCACGGGGATCGTCTCGGTGCGCGGTTGGATCGCGCAGGTGCTGCTCGGCGTCGTGAGCACGGTCGCGCAGGTCGGGCTCTTCCGCGCGGCGCAGGCGCCGCAGCAGGGGCTCGCGGCGTTGAGCTCGCCGGTGCGGCTGATCCTCCTCACCGACCAGACGCGGCACTGGGAGCGCGGGCGTCCGGATGCGGTGCTCGCGGGGCTTCGGCGCTACACGGTCGGCGCAGCGCTCCTCATGGTCGTCGTGGTGCCCGGTCTTCTGGTGGCTGATGCCCTGGCTCTTCGACCTCGTCCTGCCCGACTACGAGAACGCGGTCGACGCGGCGCGCATCGTGCTGATCGCCGGCGCGATCCAGCTCGTCTACGGCTGGAGCAAGTCGCTGCCCGTGTCGATCGGCCGCCCGAACCTGCGCGTGCTCGCGCACGGGATCGAGACGGTGGTGCTCATCCCGCTCCTCGTCGTCCTCGGCGCCGAGTGGGGCGCGACCGGTGCGGCGGCCGCGGTTCTGGTCGCGACGATCGTCTTCGCGGCCGTGTGGACGTTCCTCCTCACGCGCATCAGGGCGCATCCGCCCGTGCAAGTCTCCACCGTGTGAACGTCCTGGTCGTCTCGGGGATCTGGCCGCCCGACCTCGGGGGGCCGGCGAGCCATGCTCCGGAGGTCGCCGACTGGCTCGCATCGCGCGGACACGAGGTCGAGGTGCTGACGACGGCAGTGCGCGAGCCGGAGCAGCGGTCGTACCCGGTGCACTGGGTCTCGCGCCGCCTTCCCGCGGGCGCGAGGCACCTCGCGGTCGCCGCGCGCGTGGCGCGTGCGCGTCCGGACGTCGTCTACGCGACGAGCATGGCCGGGCGGACGTCGCTCGGAACGTTCGTCTCGCGGCGGCCGTTCGTGCTCAAGCTCGCGGGCGACGCTGCGTTCGAGCGTGCGCTGCGGACCGGCGCGTTCGACGGGACGCTCGACCGCTTCGAGCAAGAGGCGCACGGCGTCCGCGCGCAGACGTTGCGCACCGCGCGGAACGTCGCGGTCCGACGCGCGGCGCACGTCGTCTGCCCGAGCTCGTTCCTGCGCGACCTCGCGCTCTCGTGGGGCGTCGAGCCCGAGCGCGTCAGCGTGCTGCCGAACCCCGCGCCGCGCGTCGCGCTCCCTCCCCGCGACGAGCTTCGCGCACGGCTCGGCGTCGACGGCCCGACGCTCGCGTTCGCCGGCCGGCTCACGCGCCCGAAGGCGCTCGGGATCGCGTTCGACGCGCTCGGTCGGGTCGACGGGATCTCGCTCGTGCTCGCGGGCGACGGCGAGGAGCGGGCGGAGCTCGAGCGCCGCGCCGGCTCGCTCGACGGTCGCGTGCGCTTCCTCGGCGCGCTGCCGAGGTCGCAGGTGCTCGAGACGGTTGCCGCCGCGGACGCGCTGCTCCTCTCGTCGACGTGGGAGAACTTCCCGCACGCGGTGGTCGAGGCGCTCGCGGTCGGGACGCCGGTGATCGCGACCGACGTCGGAGGAGTCGCGGAGGTCGTGCGGGACGGCGAGAACGGGCTGCTCGTGACGCCGGGCGATCCACAGCCGCTCGCCGACGCGATTCGCCGGTTCTTCGCGGACGAGTCGTTGCGCGAGCGGCTTCGCGCGGGGGCGCGGGCGACGGCGGACGAGCTCGCGCCGGACCGCGTCTACGGCGAGCTCGAGGCGATCCTCCGCGCGGGCAGCGGCGTGAAGCCGCGCCTGCTCCTCGTCGGCCGCCGCCGCTACCGGCTGCCGCTGCCGACCTCCGAGCAGCGCAAGTTCGACGCGATGAGCGGCGAGCTCGACCTGCGCGTGCTCGCGAGCGGGGTCGTCGACTCGCCGACGCGCGACGCGACGTTCACGCTCGTCCCGCCGCTCCGGCCGCGCCTGCTCGACGGGCTCGCGTACCACGTGCGGCTCCCGTTCCTCGTCGCACGGGAGCTCAGGACGTTCGAGCCGGACGCGGTGCTCGTCCAGGGTGCGCACGAGGCGGCGTCGACGCTGCTCGGCCGGCGGCTCGCGCGGAGCGGGACGAAGGTCATCCTCGACGTCCACGGCGACTGGCGCACGGCGACGCGCCTCTACGGCTCGAGCACCCGTCGCGTGCTGAACCCGGTCGCCGACCGGATCGCTTCGTGGTCGGTACGCCGCGTCGACGCGGTGCGCACGGTCTCGGACTTCACGACCGGCATCGTGCGCGAGCTCGGGGTCGAGCCGGCGGCGACGTTCCCGGCCTTCATGGACCTCGACCCGTTCCTGACTCCGCCGGTTCCGCTTCCGGAACGTCCCGTCGCGCTGTTCGTCGGCGCGCTCGAGCTCTACAAGGGGCTCGATCTGCTCGTCGATGCGTGGCCGATCGTCGCGGAGCGCGTGCCCGACGCCGAGCTCAGGCTGATCGGCGCGGGCGCGCGCGAGGACCTCGCGCGGCTGCTCGTCGAGCGCGGTCCGCGCGTGACGTGGGAGAGCGGGCTGGCGCCGGAGGAGGTCGCGGCCGAGCTCGACCGCGCGACCGTGCTCGTCCTGCCGTCACGTCGCGAGGGAATGGGCCGCGTCGTCGTCGAGGCGTTCTGCCGTGGGCGCGCCGTCGTCGGCACGCGCGGCGGTGGGATCGAGGACCTCGTGCGCGACGGAGAGAACGGCGTGCTCGTCCCGCCGGACGACGCCGGAGGCGCTCGCGCGCGCTCTCGTTAACGTCATGTCAAGCTCGCGAACGCGCGGCTAGCCTCGGGTTTGTAGCCCGTGAGGGCTCGGAACAGTGGTACGCGACACCCGAGGAGTACGCGGCGCGCATCCGAGCGCTCGTGGTCGACTCGGAGGACAGTGGGGGGTGACCGGAGCTTGCGAATCCTGTTCGTCGGGCGTACCCGCTATCGGCTGCCGCCTCGACGAGCCGACGCGAAAGAAGTTCGACGCGCTTGGCCAGCGTCTCGGACGTCCGGGTCCTCGCGACCGCGGCCGACGGCGCCGCGCCGGGTGACGACACCTTCCACCTCGTGAAGCCGGTCCGGCCGCGCGCGCTCGACGGTCTCGTCTTCCACCTCTCGCTGCCGATGCGCGTCGCGCGCGAGTTGCGGGACTTCGAGCCCGACGCAGTGATCGTGCAAGGCGCACACGACGTGCCCGCCGTGCGGCTCGGCCGTGCTCTCGCGAAGAGCAACGCGCCGGTCGTGCTCGACCTGCACGGCGACTGGCGCGTGACCGGTCGCCTCTACGGCTCGCGGCTGCGCAGGCTCGTCGCGCCGATCGTCGAGCTGCTCGGCAGGACCGGCGTCAAGCAAGCGGACGGCGTCCGAACGCTGTCCGAGTTCACGACGGAGCTCGTCCGCGAGGAGGGGGTCGAACCGACGGCGGAGTTTCCCGCGTTCATCGACTTCGGCCTCTTCCGGGAGCTGCCGTTGTCGCCGCTGCCTGCCCGCCCGGCCGTGCTGTTCGTCGGCGTGCTCCAGGACTACAAGGGCGTCGACGTGCTCGCCGAGGCCTGGCGGCTCGCCGCGCCGCGCGTGCCGGACGCGGAGCTGCGCCTCGTCGGCCGCGGCCCGAAGCTGCACATCGTCGAGGAGCTGCTCGTCGAGCTCCCCCGCCAGACGCGCTGGTACCCGTCGCTCGAGCAGAGTCAGTTGCTGAGCGAGTTCGACTCGTCGTCCGCGCTCGTGCTCTCGTCGCGCTCCGAAGGTCTGCCCAGGATCGTGCTCGAGTCGTTCTGCCGTGGCAGGCCGGTGATCGCCGCGCGTGCGGGCGGCACGGTCGACCTCGTCCGCGACGGCGAGAACGGACTGCTCGTGGACGCCGAGGATCCGGAAGCGCTCGCCGACGCGATCGTCGACGTGCTCCTCGAACCCGAGTGGGCCCAAGAGCTCTCGGCCGGCGCCGCCCGGAGCGCGAACGACTGGCTTGCGACGCCCGAGGAGTTCGCGGAGCGGATGCGCGACCTCGTCGCCTCCCTAGACTGACCATGTGCGCGCCGAGCGGGCCAAGCAGCTCCTGAAGAACGGGGTCTACCGGGCGATCGGCGAGACGACGTCGACGCTCGCACCGCGCAACGGAGACGCGGAGCGCCGCCTTCGGGTGCTCATGTACCACAAGGTCAACGATCGCCCCGAGAACCCGCTCAGCGTGCCCGTCGCGAAGTTCGACGAGCAGATGTCGCAGCTCCGCGAGCTCGGCTACACCGTCGTCGACCTCGACGCGGTGCTCGACCACTACCGCCGCGGCGAGCCGCTGCCGCCTCGGCCGGTGCTGATCACGTTCGACGACGGCTACCGCGACAACCTCGAGCACGCGGTGCCCGTGCTGCAGCGCCACGGGTATGCGGGCGTGATCTTCGTCCCGATCGGCTACCTCGACGGGAGGCGGCCGCTCCCGCACGAAGAGCGGCTGGCGTCCCGGGGGTTGATCAACGCGACCGTCGACTGGGGCGAGCTCGCCGAGCTCGAGGCGGGCGGCATCCGCGTCGAGTCGCACGGGATCAGCCACCGCGCGCTCGCGGACCTGGCGGTGGACGAGGCCGCGCGCGAGATCGTGCTTTCGAAGCTCCGGCTCGAGGACAGGCTCGGCCGCCCTGTTCGGTCCTTCGCGTACGTGAAGGGGTCCGAGGCGCACTACAAGCCCGTCCATCTGAGCCTCGTCCGCCAGGCGGGGTACGAGGTGGCGTTCACGTCCGTGAGCGGCACGAACGGGCCGGACGTCGACCCGCTGCGGCTGCATCGCTACAACATCGAGCCGTATCCCGCGCGGACGTTCGAGCTCGTGCTCGCCGGCGCGTGCGACCTGATCGGCTTCAAGGACACGGTGACCGGAACGCACGCCCGGCGACTCTTGAACGCCGCGCTCGGCACGTCGTCGAAGTGAGCATCGAGACGCTGGCGTACGACCCGGCCCGCCGGGATGAGGTGTTCGCGCTGCTCGACCGCGTGCGCGGGTACGAGCTCGACCCGGCGGAGTTCGACTGGTGGTTCGACGGGAACCCGGTCGGGCCGCGGACGATCGCGCTCGCGCAGGAGGACGGCCGGATCGTCGGCGTGCTCGGCGCGAGCCACTACCGCACCGTCGTCGACGGGCGCGAGACCGTGTCGACATTGCCGCTGTGGGCCGTGACCGATCCGGACTTCCAGGGGCGCGGGATCTTCCAGCGGCTGAACGGCGAGATCGAACGCGCGGCGGGCGAGGCCGGCGCGAGCGTCGAGCTCGGCTTCACGAACAAGCTCGCGGGGCCGATCTACATCGCCAAGCTCGGGTGGCTCGACGTGCACCGGCTGCGGATCTGGGCCCGTCCACTCGTCCCCTTCGGACGGCGTGATGTCGATGTACATCGACATCGCCATCACTTCGATACCGAACAGGAGGCTGCGTACATCGCCCTCGCGCCGCGGCTCCCGAACCACTTCGTCCGGGACGTGGCGTACCTGAACTGGCGCTACGCGGACTCGCCTCGCGACTACGCGCTGATCTTCTCGCGCAACGGCTACGCGGTCGTCGGCCGCAAGCGCATCAGGGGCGCCGACACCGCGTACGTCGCCGACCTCGTCGCACCGTCGTTTCGCGAGACGCGGTGGCTGCTCCGCGAGTGTGTCCGCGCCGCACGCGGCGCGCGCCTGCTGCTCGCACTGCTTCCGGCCGTCCACGCAGGCGCCTACGTCTCGTCCGGCTTCGTCCCGACCCCCGAGACGATCCGCCTGATCGGGCATCCGCTCGAGGGCGACCTCGCCGTCGGCAAGGGCGCCTGGCACTTCACCCTCGGCGACACCGACTACTTCTGATGCGTCGGCTGGTCTTCGTCACGCAGCAGGTCGACCCGGCGCATCCCGCGCTCGCCGCGACCGTTCCGAAGCTCCGGGCCCTCGCCGAGCGCGTCGACGAGGTCGTCGTCCTCGCGGACGGAGCGGTCGACGACGTGCTCCCCGCGAACGCCAGCGTCCGGCTCTTCCGCGATGCGCGCAAGGTCGGACGCGGCGTCCGCTTCGAGACCGCGCTCGCACGCGAGCTCCGTCCGCGACCCGTGGCCGTCGTCGCTCACATGTGCCCGATCTACGCGGTGCTCGCCGCGCCGCTCGCACGCCCGCTCGGAGTGCCGGTCGTCCTCTGGTACACGCATTGGCACGCGAGCACGACGCTTCGTGCCGCGACGCTCCTCTCGAGCTCGATCGCGAGCGTCGACAAGCGCTCGTTCCCGCTCGACTCGCGGAAGGTGCGGGCGATCGGCCACGGGATCGACCTCGAGGAGTTCCCGTGCCGTCCCAGGCCGACGAACGTCGAGCTGCGCCTGCTCGCGCTCGGGCGCTACTCGCCCGCCAAGGGCCTCGACGTCGTCCTGCGAGCGCTTCGGCGCCTGCTCGACCGCGGGATCGACGTCCGGCTCGACGCATACGGCCCCGTCCTCTCGGCCCTCGAGGCGCGCCACCGCGAGGAGCTCGACCGCCTGCGGGACGAGCTCCGGCTCGGCGACAGCGCTCAGCTGCACGGCCCGGTCGAGCGGTCGCAGGTGCCCGACCTGCTCGCCGCGAACGACGCACTCGTGAACAACATGCGCGCCGGGGCGCCCGACAAGGTCGTCTTCGAGGCCGCCGCGAGCTGCGTGCCCGTCGTCGCCTCGAACCCGATCTTCGACAGGCTGCTTGCCCGACGAGCTCCGGTTCGAGCGGGAGGACCCCGCCCAGCTCGCCGACCGCCTCGCGGAGTTCGCCGCCCTGCCGCCCGACGAGCGCTCGAAGATCGGACGCGGCCTGCGCGCGACCGTCGCGCGCGACCACTCGGTCGAGTCCTGGGCCGCGGGCATCCTGGAGCTCGCGCGTTGAGGCGCACGGTCCTCCACCTCGCCAAGATCGCCGGCATCTCGGGCGCGGAGACGCACCTGCTCTCGCTCCTGCCGCGCCTCCGCGAGCGCGACTGGGAGGTGCAGCTCCTCCAGCTCCACGAGAACGAGCCCGGCGCGTTCGAGTTCGCCGACGAGCTGCGCGCCCTCGGCGTCCCCGTCGACATGATCCGCCTGCGAGCCGACATCGACCCGGTCGCCTTCGCGCGCGTGACGGCATACCTCGCGCGCGAGCGTCCGCTCATCCTCCACACGCACCTCGTCCACGCCGACGTCTACGGCCAGCCGGCCGGCGCGCTCGTCGGCATCCCGCTCCGCGTCAGCACGAAGCACGGCTTCAACGAGTTCCGAGAGAACCGCGGCTTCGCGCTCGCCGACCGCGCTGTCGGCGGCCTCGCGCACGTCCACGTCGCGATCTCGCGCGGCCTCGCGCGCTACCTCGCCGACGTCGAGGGGTTCGACGAGGTCAGCTTCTCGATCGTCCACTACGGGATCGTCCCCGGCCGCGAGCCGGCGCCCGCGCCGGACGAGCCGCGCCTGCTCTGCATCGGCCGCCTGATCCCGATCAAGGGGCACGTCGTCCTCCTCCGCGCGTTCGCCGCGGCGCGCGCCGAGGTCCCGGAGCTCACGCTCGAGCTCGCGGGCAGAGGCCCGCTCGAGCCCGCGCTCAGGGCGCTCGCCAAGGAGCTCGGCATCGAGGACGCGGTCCGCTTCCGGGGCTTCGTCTCGCCGATCGCCGACGCGATCGACGCGAGCGCGATCGTCGTCGTGCCGTCGCTCGGCGAGGGCTTCGGGATGGTCGCGCTCGAGGCGATGGAGCGCGCCCGGCCGGTCGTCGCCGCGGAGATCGGCGGCCTCGGCGAGCTCGTCGTCGACGGCGAGACCGGCCTGCTCGTCCCGAGCGGCGAGGCCGAGCCGCTCGCCCGAGCGCTCGTCGAGCTCGCGCGCGATCCCGAGCGACGCCGCGCGATGGGCGAGGCGGGCCGGCGCCGCGCGCTCGAGCAGTTCGCCGAGCAGCGGAACGTCGACCGGACGGAGCTCCTCTACCGCGAGTTCCTGAACGGCCGCCTGCCCCAGAGCTGAACGAGCGCCGCGGCCGCGAGCGTCATCGTCAGGAAGTCCCAGGGCACGCGGTAGCGCGTCTGCCCGATGAAGAGCATCGCCATCACCGTCTGGTACGCGAGCAGCGAGAGCGCGAGCACGGCGAAGTGCCGCGGCACCAGCGTGAGCCCGTAGAGCGCGAGCAGGAAGACGGGCACCATGAACAGCGGCTCGGCCCAGTCGCGCGCGACGTCGAGGAACGTCCCGCGTCCCGGCCGTCCCTCGGTCTTCGGCACGTTCGGCTGCCAGAGCAGCTTCGCGCCGTACGCCGCGAGCTTCGCCTTCTCGCCGGGGTGCTCGCGCACGAACTCGAATGCGCGCTTGCGGTAGAACCGCATCTGCGCGCACTCGTCCGTGCGCACGATCCGGCCGGTCTTCTTGTAGAGCTCGCCCGCGTCCTGCGGCGTCAGCGGCGCGCCGGGAATGTTCGGCACGTCGTCGATCCACCCGCCGCGACGCAGCGTCTCGAGCGTGTTGACGTTGTTCGCCTTCCAGAGAGCGCGCGCGTCGGTCGTGATCGCGACGCAGCCGACGTTCCGGTCGTTCCGGACGACCCACGGCAGCAGCACGAGCGCAGCGACCCCCAGCGCGACCGCGGGCTCCCACGTCCAGCCGCGCCGGCGCCACAGGATGTACGCGCCGAGCACGAGCGGCACGAACAGCGTCCGCACGTTGCCGAGGATCATCAGTCCCGACAGGAGCCCGAGCAGCGCGCCCCACCAGAGCCCGCCGCGCTCCGCGACGACGAGCGTGACGAGCACCGCGGCGACCGCGAGGAAGTGGTCGAGGATCTCGCGGTTCATGTGCACGTCGTGCCAGACGAGATACGGGTGCAGCGTCGTCAGGAGCGCCGCGACCACGCCGACGCGCGCGTCGACCACGCGCCGGCCGACCTCGTAGACGAGCCAGGTCGTCGCCACGGCCACGAGCACCTGCGCGAGCCCGATCACGAGCCAGTGCCGGTCGAACGCCCAGTAGAGCGGCACGAGGAAGAACCCGTACAGCGGCTGCGTGTACGCGGAGGGGATCCCCGGGATGAAGCCGTACGTCCCGCTGTCGAGGAACGTCAGCGCGAAGTCGTCGCCCTTGTCGACGAACGCGGACGTGATGTCGCTGCGCTCGACGAGGAGCGCGAGCAGGCGCGGCAACGCGCTCGCTGCGGCGAGGAGGAGGTAGGCCCGGCTCCGGGTCACGCGCGCACTAGCGTACGGAGCCGTGCGTGCAGCGGTCGCCTCCTGCCACGTCGAGCGCCTGCTCGACGACGCCGTCTGGGCGCGGTTCTCCGAGCTCGTCAGCAACCGCCCGGCCGGCTTCCGCGTCGCCGCGCTCGTCCGCCCGCCGGACGGAGAGGACGAGGAGCGCTGGCTCGAGCGCGCCCGGTCGCTCGACGTCCCGTTCGGGCTGCACACCCACTGGACCTCGCCCTCCCACGCGCGCCCGACGAACGGGGACACCGCCGAGCGCGTCCGCAGGGACCTCGACTGGCTTCGCGCGCACGAGCTCGAGCCGCGCTACTTCGCCGGCGGAGGCTGGTACACGGACGACGACGTCCGCGCCGTCGTCGCCGAAGCGGGCCTCGTCGACCTGACCGCGACGACGTTCCCGCTGCCCTACGGCGGCGGCCGCGTCGTCGCCGGCCCCGAGCCGAACCTCCTTCCGGCGACGCACACGATCGGGATGCTCGCCCGCGCCCTCCGCCTGCCCGACTACGTCCACGTCTACTTCCACGACACCGACCTGATGGACTCCAAGCGCGCGCTCGCCCTCCGGCTCGGCCTGCGGCACCTCTCGCTCCGCCGCCCCGTCAAGGACGTCGACGAGCTCAGCCGCGCTTCGTCGCGCTGAAGAACGTCACGTTCGCGAGCAGCCGCGGGTGCAGCCGCGCGAACCGGCCGGCGACGAACTCGAGCGAGGCGTCGTCGAACCCGGCGAGCAACCCCCGGACGTCGGCGGGCGAGAAGAGGTGCAGGTGCGTCGGGTCGGGCTCGGGATGCCGGCCCGCGAGGAAGCGCAGCCGGTTCTTCAGGCGGAACCCGTTCGGCGTGGAGCCGACGAGCGTGCCGCCCGGCCGGAGCACCCTGCGCGCCTCGTCGAGCAGCCGCTGCGGCTCCCGGATGTGCTCGAGCACCTCGCCGATCACGACGACGTCGAACGACGCGTCCTCGAACGAAAGCGGCTCGTCGAGGTCGGCCCACCGGGTCTCGATCCCGAGCCGCTCGGCGGCCGCGTCGAGCGCCTCGCGGTCGATGTCGACGCCGACGACGTCGTTCCCGTCCGCGTAGAACGCCGTGAGCGCGCCGTAGCGGCAGCCGAGGTCGAGCACACGCCGGCCGGGCCCGCCGACCCGCCGTCGGAAGAGCGCGGTGCGCTCGGGCCGCGCCCAGATGAAGTCGGGCGAGCGTGAGTCGCGGTGGTGCTCGCGGTAGCGCTGCTCGAGGCGTTCCAAGGAGGCCAGTGTAGGCAGCGGTAGAATCGTGCTTCGTGACCACCTCGGCGGACCCTGAGGCGCCGCCGGAGCAGGAGCGCACTCCCGTCGCGTCCGACATCCGGGCGACGCGAACCACGATCCTCGCCCGACCTCCGCTGCGAGCCCTGGCACGACGCCTCGCGTCGATCGCCGCGCTGCTGACGATCGACGTGTGCGGTCTCGCGCTCGGCCTCTACCTCGCGCTCGCGCTCCGCTGGCTCTACTACGAGCACGAGCTGCCGCTCTGGGGCATCCCCTGGGACGCCGAGTCGCAGTGGCTGCCGTTCCTGACGCTGATCACGATCCTCGTCTTCTGGCAGGCGGGGCTGTACGCCGAGCGCGAACGGAGGGCCGGAATCGGACGGATCGTCTCGTCGCTCGTGCTCGTGGCCGTGGTGACGGTCGTCTTCGCGTGGGGGGTCGACCACGAGTTCGGCACGTACGGCCTTGCGCCGACCGCGGTCGTGACCTGCGCGGCGCTGATCAGCCTCCTGCGCGCGAGCTACGAGCGGATCACGCGCGACGCGCTCCACATTCTCGGCGTCCGCCGTCGCGCGGTGCTCGTCGGCGAGGGCGACAACATCGGACACCTCCTCCGCATGCTCGGACAGGCGCGCGGCGGGATCGACTACCAGTTCGTCGGCGCGATCGCGCCGTCGCAGGACGGGATCCCGCTGCAGCGGCTCGGGACGCTCGACGATCTGCCCGACGTGCTCGCTGCGCAGACGGTGCACGAGCTGATCGTGAACGGCGGCGACGTGACCGACGACCAGCTCGTCGGGCTCGTCGAGCAGGCCCACCTGCTCGGCGTGCAGGTGCGAGTCGCGCCGACGGCCGCCGAGATCCTCCAGCAGCGCGCCGAGTACGTCCCCGGCCAGGCCGTGCCGCTCTTCGAGCTGCGCCCGCCGGTCTTCGCCGGCGTCGACTGGGCGACGAAGCGCGTGTTCGACCTCGTCGTGGCGACGCTCGTCGTCGTCGTCGGCCTGCCGCTCTGGCTGCTGATCGCGGCCGCGATCAAGCTCGACTCGCGTGGACCGGTGTATCTACCGCGACCGCCGCGTCGGGCTCGGCGAGCGCGAGTTCGAGATGATCAAGTTCCGGACGATGCTCTCGGGCGCGGACCGTCTCCAGGACAAGCTGGAGACGCGGAACGAGGCCTCGGGACCGCTGTTCAAGATCCGCGACGACCCTCGGGTCACGCGCGTCGGCGCGCTGCTGCGGCGCTTCTCGCTCGACGAGGTTCCGCAGGTGCTGAACGTCCTGCGCGGTGAGATGAGCCTCGTCGGCCCGCGCCCGCTCCCGATCCGCGACTACGAGAAGCTCCAGCCGTGGCATCGCAAGCGGTACAACGTCCTGCCCGGGATCACCGGCCTGTGGCAGATCTCCGGCCGCTCCGAGCTGACCTTCGACGATCTCGTTCGACTCGACTTCTACTACATCGAGAACTGGTCGATCTGGATGGACATCACGATCCTGCTCAAGACGATCCCCGCGGTCTTCGGCCAGCGAGGCGCGTACTGAGGATTCACCCCAGCGCACGCGGCTTCGCGCAGGCGGCGGAGGCCTACGAGCGGGCGCGACCCGACTATCCCGCGGCCGCCGTCGACTGGATCGTCGAGGCGCTCGAGCTCGAATCCGGCGCGCACGTCGTCGACGTCGGCGCGGGCACCGGAAAGTTCGCGCGCCAGCTCGCCGCGCGAGGCCTGCGCGTCACCGGCGTCGAGCCGATCGCGGAGATGCGCGCGCTCTTCGAGCAGACGGTGCCGGGCGCGGATGCCGTCGACGGAACGGCGGAGTCGATGCCGCTCGACGACGAGGTCGCGGACGGTGTGACCGTCGCGCAGGCGTTTCACTGGTTCGACACCGAGCGCGCGCCGCGCGAGATCCACCGCGTGCTGCGGCCGGGACGCGGCGTCGCGCTGATCTGGAACCTGCGCGACGAGTCGCAGGCGATCCAGCAGGCGTATGCCGAGACGATCCGCCCGTACAAGGGCGAGGACTATCCGGAGCGAGGACGACACGCGCAGGCGCTCGAGGAGTCGCCCCTGTTCGGCGACGTCGAGGAGCGCTCGTTCGAGCACTCGCAGACGATGGACGCCGACGGCCTCGTCGAGCGGACCGCATCGGTCAGCTTCGTCGCGCAGCTGCCCGACGACGAGCGCGCGGGGCTGCTCGAGCGTGTCCGCGCCCTCGCCCCCACGGGGACGTTCGAGTTTCCCTACGTGACGAAAGTCTTTACCTGCCGCCGCCGGTAGCTTCGCCAGAATTCGCCCGATGAAGGCCCCGAAGATCCTCGCGGTCGCCTCGGCCGTCGATCTGGACTTCCGGTACGGCTGCACGCCCGCCTGGTGGCAGCTCTGGAAGGGCCTCTACGAGGCCGGGGTCGACCTGATCGTCACGCCGTACCGCGGGCGGCCGGTGGAGTCGCCCTGGTGGCGCACCGCGCCGAACCCGGCGTACTACGAGGGCGAGAGCTTCGCCCGCGCGCGCGACGCCTGGGCGCGGCTGAAGGGCGACCGCTACCTGCGCCGCGCGGAGGCCGACCCGGGCGACACGGACAGGCTCGTGCGCGAGGTCGTCTGGCGCTGGGTCACTCCGCGGTGGCAGCGCCACGTCGAGGGCATCCTCGAGCGGGAGGGCGACGTCGACGCGGTGCTCGTCTTCACCGTTCCGATGGCGCACCTGCGCGGGATCCCGACGGCGCTGCGCGAGCGGTTCGACGTCCCGGTCGTCTTCTACGACGGCGACGTCCCGATGAGCCTCCCCGAGTTCGGCGGCATGGACACCGGGTTCAACTACTACTACGGCGCCGACCCGGGCGAGTACGACCTCGTCGTCTCGAACTCGGACGGCGGCCTCGACCGGCTGCGCGAGCTCGGTGCGCGCCGCGCCGAGTCGCTCTTCTGGGCCGCGGACCCGGAGCTCTTCCGTCCGCTCGGCAGCGAGAAGGAGCACGACGTCTTCTTCTACGGCTACGGCGACAAGTTCCGGCGCGAGTGGATGAAGGAGCTCGTCGGCGAGCCCTCGCGCCGCCTGCCGGACGTCGACTTCGCGCTCGGCGGCGAGGACTTCCAGGGCGACGTCGGGAACGCACGGACGCTCGGCGTGATCCCGTTCAACGCGTTCAACCGCGCGATCTCGTCGACGAGGATCGCGCTCAACGTCACGCGTCGCGCGCACGCGACCGTGCGCGCGTCGTCGACCGCGCGGCCGTTCGAGCTCGCGATGGCCGGCGCGGCGATCGTCTCGAATCCCGTCGAGGGCATCGAGACGTGGTTCGAGCCGGGCCGCGAGCTGCTCGTCGTCGACGACGCGGACGGCGCGACGACGGCGTACAGCGAGCTGCTCGGAGACCCGGGCGCTCTCGATGAGCTCGGCGCGCGCGCACGTGAGCGTGCGCTCGACGAGCACACGTACGCGCACCGCGCGCGACGGCTGCTCGAGCTGATCGGCCTGCGCGTGCCGGAGACGGTCGCGTGACCGAGGTGCTCGAGGCCGCCTCCGGCGCCGACGCACGGCTGCGCGCGCTCAAGCGCGTCGCGATCGTGCCCGCGTTCAACGAGGAGGCTGCCGTCACCCGCGTGATCGAGGAGCTGCGCGCCTTCGATCCGGGCCTCGACGTCGTGGTCGTCGACGACGGCTCGACCGATCGCACCGCCGAGGCTGCGCGCGCCTGCGGCGCGAGCGTCGTCCGCCTTCCGTTCAACCTCGGGATCGGCGGCGCGGTGCAGACGGGCTTCCGCTACGCGTGGGAGCACGGATTCGACGTCGCGGTCCGCGTCGACGGCGACGGGCAGCACGATCCGAGCGAGCTCGGCGCCGTGCTCGAGCCGGTGCTCGCCGACGAGGCGGACATCGCGGTCGGGTCGCGGTTCATCGGCGGGGAGGGCTACCGCTCGTCGACGGCGCGGCGCGTCGGCATCCGCCTCCTCGCGTGGATCGTCTCTGTGCTCACGCGCCAGAAGGTCACCGACCCGACCTCGGGCTTCCAGGCCGCGAACCGGCTGGGGATCCGCCTCTTCGCCGCCGACTACCCGCACGACTACCCCGAGGCCGAGGCGACGGTGATGGTCTTCAAGCACCGGCTCCGGATGACGGAGGTGCCGGTCACGATGCGCGCCCGCGAGTCGGGGCAGTCGTCGATCACCGCCGTCCGGTCCGTCTACTACATGGTCAAGGTCGTGCTCGCGATCTTCGTCGCGCTCTTCCGGCGGAAGGCGGTGCCGCTCGAGTGACCCCGCTCCGCGTCTCGATCGCCGCGGCGATCGCTTCGGTCCTCTTGCTGCTCGTCGTCTTCGAGCTGATCCGCTCGCGCCGGCTGCGCGAGCGCTACGCGCTGCTGTGGCTGCTCACCGGCGTCGTGCTGCTCGTCTTGTCGCTCTGGCGCGGCGGGCTGAACACGATCGCCGGCTGGTTCGGGATCAGCGGCTACCCGCCCGCGATCCTCTTCGCCGTCGGGATCCTCTTCATCCTCCTAGTGCTGCTGCACTACTCGACGGTCATCTCGCGGCTCTCCGACCAGAGCACCATCCTCGCGCAGCGCCTCGCGCTGCTGGAGGAACGATTCCGCGGCTAGAAGATCCAGGGGATCGGCAGCGCGTCCCGTAGGAGGAACGCACTGAGGCCGAGTCCCAGGGCCGCCGCAACGTCGTCTTCATCGATCGCGGCTAGTGGTAGACACCAGATCGCGTACCAGGGCCCGAGCCAGGCCACGGCGCAGAGCAGCAGTGCGGTTGCGAGCGCCCGCCTGGAGTGGCCTCGCCACGCCACCACCAGGAGCCAGCAGTAGGCGATCGCAAAAAGCACGAAGAATCCCCGGTCCACCCAGATCACGGGCGCGTCGAACAGGCTCGCGACATGAAACGGCACGCTCGTCGAGCTCGTCAGCCCGATCTGTCCTCGGATTGGCGTAAAAGACAGGAGCCATGAGCTCCCGAACCGCCAGGTCGAGAGGGCGGCGACTGCAGCGAAGCCGAGCGCCAGGCCCAGTACCGGCAACGGTCTGAGCCGTCGTCGGTTCGCCAGCGCGTCGAGCGGAACCCAGAGCAGCGGCACCCACTTGATTGCGACGGCGAGGATCCAGAGGAAGCCCGCAGCGTTCCGGTCGCCCTTCCGCCAGAGCGCCAGCGCGCCCAGAAACAGCGCCATCATCCAGGCGTCGTTGTGGCCGCCCTCCGGCGAAGTGGAGCGCGAGCAGCGGGTTCCAGCCGACGAACGCTGCCGCGTATGCTTTTCGACGCGCGCAAACGGCCGTCAGCGCGACGATCGCCAGCATCGCGAGTGCTCCGAGCACCTTGTACGTCCGTACGACACCGGCACGAGACGAGACGAGCTCGGCCTGCGCCTCGCTCGCGGCGATGAAGAGCGGTCCGTACCACGGGACGTAGTTCGTCCACGACTCGCCTCGATGGACGTGAGCCGGGTTGTCGAGGAACTCGCGCGGCGGATGCTCGTACGGGTTGGCGTCGGCGATCGCGCCGATCCACCCGTACTCCCAGTAGCCGTACACGTCGGTCGACATCAGCAGCGGCGAGGCGAGTGGCGCGAGTTGAATCGCCGCCGCAATCGCGAGCACGGGCACAAGTGGAGCGCCCCGGCGCCGCAGCGCCCAGAGCCCGCCCAGAAATGCGACGAAGCACGCGGTCAAGGATGCGATGAAGACCCAGCGCCACGCGCCCTCAGGGTGAATCGGCGAGTGCACCGCTTCCGGCGCAGTCCACACGGCGGCCAGTGCGATGCACAGCGTCACGAACGTCAGCAGGCCCGCCGCGATGCCGGCACGGCTCATCGCAACAGGCGATCCGCGAGAAGTGGGATGGCGGCGGCGGCCGTAAGAACGAGAGGATCTACGGTTCGGTAGGCCGACGTCGAGAGAAGGAACCCGATCGCGTCGGGGTTCGCCCAGTACGCCCAGAGAAGGAAGACGAAGCCGAGCACGAGCCCGACGACGGGAGCGAGCCATGCCAGCCGGCGATCTCGCACGAAGCCGATCGCCGCGAGCACGATCGCGAGCGGGACGAGCAGGAGCCATGAACGCGGGTCGAGAGCTCCTGAAGCGACGTCCTCCAGCGTCGGCCCGAGTCGCTCGGACCGCTCGGCGAGATACGAGGGGTCGATCCAGTCGCCGAGCGGGGATCTGCTGGGGACGTCGTGTGCCAGCTGCCAGCCCAACCAAGGGAGCGCGGCCGCCGCTGCGATCCCCGCGACGACCGCGACCCCAGCGCCGCCGTGCCCTCGGGACGAAGGCGGCGGCCACGAGTCCCGCAATGAGCACCTCGCCCAGGCCTTCCGTCTTGATCTGCACGGCAGTCGCTCCTGCCACTGCTGCGACCAGCAGCCACCATCTCGCGCCCTCGATCGCCCAGCCGGCGAGCGCGAGCGCGAAGAGCGCGACGTAGATCGCGAGGGCCAGATCGGCTACGCCGCCCTGGACCTGCCGCCAGAGCTCCGGAGAGAGCACGAGGAGGAGCAGCCCGAGCCGCCAGCGGCGCCGGACGGACGACGCCCCACAGCAGCCGGGCGACAGCGCGCGACGAATGCGGCCACGAGGAGGGCGAGTTGCGCAGGCATCACGCGGACGTCGAGTGCACCCACATGCCTGGACGTCGAGACTCGTCACGATCGACCACCAGAGCGGGTAGTCGGGCACGCCGAACGTGACGTAGGCGCCGTCCGGGACGAAGAGGCGCTCGTCGAGGCCGTGGTGCCACAGCGCGAGCCCTTTCGGCAGCCAGATCCCCCAGGCGTCGTCGAGCCACGGCGACGAGCGGAAGCCGCCGACGACGCCGAGCAGGCAGACTCCTGCCGCCAGCCCGAACAGCGCCGCGTGAAGCGGGCGGACGCCGCTCGGCGTCCGTTCCGGCAAGTCGATGCGGAGCAGCAGCCCGCCCGCCGCGAGCAGCGCCGAGCATGCAACGGCGACGGCGAGCGACGCGCGCGCGCCGAGGATGGCGGCGAAGAAGACGACGGTGCCGACCGAGCCGGCGCCGAGAAGCAGCGCGACGCCGGCCCAGGACAGGAGCGAAGTCCACGCACGGCCGCGCAGCGTGCGCCAGAGGATCGCGTAGCCGACGCCAGCAAAAACGAGGTTCGCCCCGAGGACGCCTGCGATCATCTGGGCGCGAGTTCGATTACGCGGCCCGCCCGGTAGCCGACCACGACGTCTGCCCGGCGCGCGTCGTGCAGCGGCAACTGGCGGGCGAGATACAGCTGCCCCGCTGCCTTGAGATTCCCCTGTACGAGCGGGGTTTCGTTCGACGCGTCGATCGCATAGGTCGCGTCGCGTGGGAGGGAGCGACCCAGGTCACGGAGCTCATGCGGGTCGATGGCGACGTCGAACCGCGGCTCCGGCCCGTCGCCCTCGCCGCCCGCCAGCCGGCGCAGAGGTCCGTCGCACCACGGGACGGCGGCCGCCGCAACGACCGCCGCGGCGACCATCGCGAACGACGCTCTAGCCGACACTGATGTTCAGCGGGGCACTGACGACGAATGTGTCACCGCTGCTCTGCGTCGTCGAGCCAATTTGCCGCCACCGCGACCCGGTACGTCCACCTCCCGCGGCGCACGCTGTCGAAGAGCCGAGGATCGCGCCCACGCCCGACCTCCGTCATCTCGAGCGAGCAGCCCGTCGCACCGCCGGCGGTGTCCGAACACATCAGTCCCTCCGACACGCGTCGTCCCGTTGCGGGGAACGTGTACTCGAGCGGTGAGCGATAGACGATGTAGAAGGTGTTCGCGTGCGAACCGACGTACGCCGGCCACTCCAACTGAACGCCGCCTTCGACCGGCGTGACGGTCGCACGGAAGCTCTTGTCGATCGGGATGTAGAGGCTCCGCAGCGGCACCTTCGCGGCGTCCGGCGCCCTTCGCGGGCGGCAGGACGACGACAACGAGGAGCGGGAGAGCGACTGCGAGTGCGACTGACGTGAGTACCACCGGCCGACGCCACGCGAGTGGTTTATGGACGACGGGAAACCGCTCTCGGAGTTCGCCGCCGAGGACCGGAATGAGCAGCGGGATCGACGCGAGCAGCAGGAAGTACGCAGGGAAAGCGGGCATCAACAGACGCCAGAAGCTCCCGTCTCGACGTTCACCGCCGGAGACGAGCCCTTGACGACGAAGAACGCGCCGAGCCAGACGGCAAGGAAGAACGCATGTGCTGCCGGATCGCCGGAACGCGAGCCGATCACGCCGGCGAGCGCGCAGAACTCGAGCAGGCGCGCGCTCCAGAAGTACTCGCGGAAGCCGAGGAACTGCTGGTTGATCTGCTCGCGTCGAGCGGGACGTACTTGCCGGACCTTGCCCAGAACGTCGGCGGCCCATGTCGTCGCTCCGGCACCCGCTGCGAGCCGAATCGCTGTCGATGCGCGAGCAGCGAGATGCCGCGTCCCTCGGTACTTCCAGAGCACGAGCGTGACCAGCGCCGGGAGAAGCGTCGACGCCGAACGCGGCGATCCTCCCGCCACCGCCGCGCGAACGCGAGCGCCGCGATCGGCGCGAAGACGAAGAGCCCGTTCGCCGGCTTGATACCCGATCGCGAGCCCGGCACGAGCCCGCGCGCGACCGCGTCGGCTGAAGGCCATGCCAGTCGAGCGCCCGAACCAGGAAGAACGCCGCAGCGAGCATGAGCGGATCATCGAGGGGTAAGTCCCCGAGCGCGGTCAGACCCGAGGCCTGCGGCAACACCTGCTCGATCATACCGCTCGTGGTAGCGCTCGACGAAGAAGGGGATCGGCAAGCTACGGCGCGGCGATCCATGCAGCGCGGCGCGCCGTAGCCGAGCACGCCGGCCGCCGATCCGCGAGCGATTCCGTACGACCAACAGCATCGCGAGCGGGACGAGGACGAAGAACTGGGCGAGCACGATCCACGGAAGTCCGCTCAGGAAGTTCGGGCCCGGCAGAGCCGTGAGCGGCGCCGGAGCAACGCCCAGATAGCCGACGAGCGTCTCGGGGATCCGCCCGTTCCCGACCTCCAGCCGCATGTGTAGAACCACGTCTGGTCGCCGCCCTGGTAGAAGAGCCAGCCGTTTCGCGGGACGAGCTGGCGAAGACCACAGCGATCCACTGCGCGACCGAGCGGAGCAAGACGACCCAGGGTCGCCGCGCGTTGCGGCAGTTCGGATCGTCCGGGCACGTCGGGGTCACCGCGTCCGCACTTTGCCTCCGGTCTGCGCCCTCGACCGTCTCCGCGCAGCGGCCGCGAGCCGCTCAGCGACCCGCATAGGCGGAGGCGTGCTCGCGGTACCACGCCACGGTGCGCGCGATGCCCTCGCGGAAGGGCGTGCGCGCCTCGAACCCGAACAGCTCCTTCGCGCGCGACGTGTCGAGCTTGCGCCGCGGCTGGCCGTTCGGCTTCGAGGTGTCCCACACGATCTCGCCCTCGAACCCGGTCGCCTCGCCGATCAGCTCGGCGAGATCCTTGATCGCGATCTCCTCGCCCGTCCCGAGGTTGACGGGCTCGGAGGCGTCGTAGCGGAGCGCGGCGAGCACGATCGCCTCCGCGCAGTCCTCGACGTAGAGGAACTCGCGCGTCGGCGAGCCGTCTCCCCACAGCACGACCTCGCTCTCACCGCGCTCCTGCGACTCGAGCATCTTGCGGATGAGTGCCGGGATGACGTGCGAGGTCTCGAGGTCGAAGTTGTCGCCGGGCCCGTAGAGGTTCACGGGCAGGAGGTACGTCGCGTGCAGCCCGTACTGCTCGCGGTACGTCTGCGCGCCGACGAGGAGCGCCTTCTTCGCGACGCCGTACGGCGCGTTCGTCTCCTCCGGGTAGCCGTTCCAGAGGTCGTCCTCCTTGAACGGCACGGGCGCGAACTTCGGGTACGCGCACACCGTCCCGAGCACGACGAGCTTGTCGACGCCGTGCAGGCGCGACTGCTCGAGCACGTGCGCGCCCATCATCAGGTTCGCGTACCAGTAGCGGCCGGGGTTCGCGCGGTTCGCGCCGATCCCGCCGACCTCGGCCGCGAGGTGCAGCACGAGCTCCGGCTTCGTGTCGTGGAAGAGCCGCTCGACGTCCTCCCAGCGCGTGAGGTCGTAGTCGCGCCGGCGCGCGACGATCGGCTCGATCCCCTCCGCCTGCAGGCGCTCGACGACGTGGGTCCCGAGGAACCCTCCCCCGCCGGTCACCAAGCGTCCTCATCCCGTCTTGACGGTGGGCGCCGTGTACGGGAGCCAGTCGACGCGCCCGATCCAGCGCTCGCGGCTCCCCGCGTACCACTGGATCGTCTTGCGGATGCCTTCCTCCCACGAGACCTGCGGCTCCCAGCCGGTCTCGCGGTTCAGCTTCTCGTAGCCCACGCGGAGCGCCATCACGTCGGTCGCGCCCGGGCGGAAGCGCTCCTGGTTCGTGACGATCGCGCGGCCGCTCCAGTGGCCGTCCTCCTCGCCGATCCGGAGGATCATGTCGGCCCAGTCCGCCATCGAGACGTTCGTGCCCTGGCCGTAGACGTACACGTCGCCGGGCACGCCCTGCGCCGCGACCATCAGGTGCCCGCGCACGCCGTCGGTGCAGAAGCAGAAGTCGCGGAGCGGCTCGAGCGCGCCGAGCTCGATGTGCTCGCGCTCGAGTGCCTGCGTGATGATCGTGCCGGTCACGTAGCGCGGGTTCTGGCGCGGGCCGTAGTTGTTGAACATGCGGGTGACGACGCCCGGGACGCCGTACGCGTCGTGGTAGTTCATCGTCAGGAAGTCGGCGGCGACCTTCGCGGTCGCGTAGATCGACTTCGGGTTGATCGGCGAGCGCTCGTGCAGGATCAGCGAGCCCTCGTCGTCGAAGTCGTGGTGGTGCGCGACCGACTCCCGTACGTTGCCGTACTCCTCCGACGTGCCCGCGGTGTCGAACTTCTCGAGCTCGAGGTCGTGGTCGACGATCGACTGGAGGAGGTTGAGCGTGCCGACGGTGTTCGCCATCACGGTCTCGTACGGGCGGTGCCACGACTCGCCGACGTGCGCCTGCGCCCCGAGGTGGAAGACGTAGGGCTTGTCGGGGGCCTCCTTGAGCTGCCGCACGAGCAGGTCGATCGAGTGCTTGTCGGTCAGGTCGGCCCAGTGCACCTTGATCTGGTCGCGGATGTGGCCGATGTTGTTCAGCGCGCCGCTCGAGGTCGCGCGCACGAACGCGTGGACGTTCGCACCCAGCTGACAGAGCGCCTCGGTCAGGTGCGAGCCCATGAAGCCGTCCGCGCCG
Organism: uncultured Actinomycetes bacterium; assembly: GCA_963737405.1. Classification (GTDB taxonomy): domain Bacteria; phylum Actinomycetota; class Thermoleophilia; order Gaiellales; family Gaiellaceae; genus JACCTU01. The sequence goes on along the minus strand of CAVTSL010000009.1, from coordinate 261,331 downwards.
GTCACCAATACGGTCCGGTCGTTGTAGTAGGACCCGAACTCGTCGCGCAGTTGCGCGAGCGACTCCTCTGTCCAGACCGAGTCGTTTCTGTTCGCCATGATCGGAAGGATGCGGCCGAACCGCGCCCGAGAGACTACCGCGCCCGAACGTCGGAGCGCCCTCGCTAGCGGAATCCTTACAGGGGTCTCGAGCCTCATCCTGTCGGGCTCCGCGGCAGTCGCGGCCGCGATCCTGGCGCAGAAGTTCGGGCGCGACGCCGCGACGGACGGGTTCCTCGCCGCCTACGCCGTCTACGTCACCGTGACGCTCGCGGCGCAGGCGCTCCGGCTGACCGCGGTGCCCGAGCTGACCCGGACGGACGGCGCGGCGGCGGGGTCGTACGCCGCGGCGATCCTGCTGGTCGGCGTGCCGGCGACGGTCGTCGCGCTCGTCTTCCGCGATCCGCTCGCGGAGCTCCTGACCGGGAAGCTGCCGGACGAGGCGGCCCGGCTTGCCGCGGAGGCGCTGCCCTGGCTGATGGCGGCGGCGATCGGGCAGGTGCTCGCGGCGCTCGCGGCGGCGACGCTCGCCGCGCGGAAGCGCTTCGGGGCGGCCGCGCTCGGGTTCTCGCTGGGCGGGGTCGCGGGACTCGTCACGTTCGTCGTGCTCGCCGACTCGCACGGGCTCGTCTCGCTCGCCTGGGGGCTTGCGGTCAATGCGGCGATCTCGCTCGGCGTGCCGTTGGTGGCGCTGGGCGGGACGTGGGGGCGGCTGCGGTTCGACGGCGTCGGGCGTCGCCTCGCGCTGCTCGGGGAGGCGGCGGCGGTGCCGTTCGCGCTCCAGGTGCTGTTCCTGATCGCGCTGCGCGGGGCCTCGGCGCTCGGCGTGGGGGCGGTGACGTCGCTCTCGTACGCGTACTTCTTCGCAGCGGTGCTCGTTGCGGCGACGGCCACCTCGCTGTCGATCATCTCGACCGCCGAGCTGACGCGGCGCGAGATCGTGCCGGACGAGGCGGTCGCGCACGTCGTCCACGGCGCGTGGCTCAGCCTGCCGCTGATCGCCGCGGCGGCCGGCGTCTTCGCGGTGGCGGGCGATCGGATCTCCGGGGCGGTGCTCGGGGATGCGTACTCCGGCGCGGTGGGGCACGAGCTGGCGCGGCTCGTGGTCGCGCTCTCGCCGTGGACGGTCGGGGCGGTCGGGTTCACGCTTGCCTTCCCGCTGCTCTACGTGTTCGAGCAGAGCCGGGTGTTGATTCCGGTCGCGATCGGCGCTGTCGTCGTCCACGTCCCGATCTCGCTCGCGCTGCGCGCGCTCTGGGGCCTCGAGGGCCTCGCGCTCGCGATGGGTGTGACGACGCTCGGCGTGCTCGCGGTGCTCCTGCTCGCGCTCTCGCCTCGCGCGCTGGGTGACGCTGCGAGCTCGCTCGTGCGCGTCTCGGCGTGGGTCGGCGGGCTCGCGGTGCTGTCGTTCGGCGCCTTCGCCGTGGTCAGCAGCGACGCGCTTGCGGCTCTCGGCGGGCTTGCGGTGTACGCCGTGCTGTTGACGCTCCTCCGCCCGCGCGGCCTGCGCGAGGCGTGGGGCTACGTGCGCGAGCTGAGCTGATCCGGCGCGCAGCACGACCCTTCGCGGAGACGCCGTTCCCGCGCGGAGCTCGCCTCGAGCGACCCGCAAACAGTCGCACGTTGCGAGCAGCCGACCACGCCCTGTGGACGACTTGTCACACACTTGACACCAACGACACGTCTCGGAGGGGCGTGACCCAGGGTCAGACCCAGGCGGCCCGGCGCGCGCTCAGCCCCGCCGGCGGAAGCGGAGGCCCGTCCGTCGCCGCGCGAGCTCGACGGCACGCAGGCCGAGGCGCGTCGAGAAGAGCCGCTGGCGGGCCGAGGCCACCGCCCGCTCGCGCGCGGGCAGGTAGCCGAACCCCATCCCGCCGCCGATCCGCTCGCCCTCCCAGTCGAACGAGGGCAGCCCGTCCGCGACCTTGCGGACGACCGCCGTCCGGAAGCTCGCCGCGTCCTCGACCTCCCACTGCGGCTGCGCGCGCAGCGCGTCGACGAGCGCCCGCACCGGCGGCATGTACGCGTCGTCGAGCAGCATGCGACCACCGACCTTCACCCGCGGCGCGACGAGCCACCAGTCGAGAATCGGATACGGGAAGCCGTGCGCGCCGTCCACGAGCACGAGGTCGAGCCCCCGCGGCTCGAGCCCGCCGAGCACCTCGTGCGAGAGCCCGATCCGGAACGAGACCCGCGAGCCGTCGATCCGAAGCCGCTCGCACTCGGAGCGAAACCGAGCCTCCTCGTCGACCGACGGCGTCACCGCCTCGTGCTCCGCCCCGCCCGCGGCGAACACGAGCGTCGACGCGCCGGACCCCGTCTCGAGCGTCGCCATCCCCGGCCGCACCTCCCGCTCGAGCCACGCGAGCGCCTCCCACGCGAGCCCCCAGTACTCGGAACCGCCCGCGTGGAGGCCCGGCGGCTCGCGCCGGAGCTGGTCCGTCAGCGTCCCCACGCGCCTATCATCGCCGCGCGTGACGAAACGGGCGCTCATCACCGGCATCGGCGGCCAGGACGGCTCGCTCCTCGCAGAGCTGCTGCTGGACAACGGCTACGAGGTGTCCGGCATCGTCCGCCGCACCGGCGCGAGCTACCCCAACCTCGACGCGATCCGCGAGCGCATCGACCTCGTCGAGGCCGACCTGAGCGACCAGCTCGCCCTCGTCCGCGCGCTCCGGGCGACCCGTCCGCACGAGGTCTACAACCTCGCCTCCGTCTCGTTCGTGCCCGCCTCGTGGGAGCAGCCGGTCCTCACGGCCGAGCTCGCGGCGGTCGGCGTGACGGCGCTGCTCGAGGCGATCCGCGACGTCGACCCGGCGATCCGCTTCTACCAGGCGAGCTCGAGCGAGATCTTCGGCGAGCCGCTCCAGTCGCCGCAGACCGAGGAGACGCCGCTCTCGCCGCTCACGCCGTACGGCGTCGCGAAGGCGTACGCGCACTTCATCGCGCGCTCGTACCGCCACCGCTACGGCCTGCACAACTCGGCCGGGATCCTCTACAACCACGAGTCGCCGCGGCGCACGATCGAGTTCGTGCCGCGCAAGGTCGCGCACGCGGCGGCCGCGATCTCGCTCGGGCAGGAGGGCGAGCTCTGGCTCGGCGATCTCGACTCGCGGCGCGACTGGGGCTACGCGCCCGACTACGTGCGCGCGATGTGGCTGATGGTGCAGCAGGACGAGGGCGACGAGTACGTCGTCGCGACCGGCGTCACGCACTCCGTGCGCGAGCTCGTCGACATCGCGTTCTCGCACGTCGGGCTCGACCCTGGCGAGTACGTCCACATCGACGAGTCGCTCGTGCGCGGCAACGCGGAGCTGCACAACCTCGTCGGCGACCCGTCGAAGGCGAAGCGGAAGCTCGGCTGGGAGCCGACCGTGACGTTCGAGGAGCTCGTCCAGCGCCTCGTCGACGCCGAGGTCGAGCGCCTCCGCGGCGAGCGCGTTCGTACGACGTGAGCGAGTTCGACCGCTACGGAGGCGGCGAGTACGAACGCGCGCTCGAGCGCGCGATCTCGATCGGCGGCCAGGACGCCGGCTTCTACAACGAGGTGAAAGCCAAGCGGCTGGTAGACCTGGCGCGACGCCGGATCGGCGATCCGGCGACCCTTTCGGCGCTCGACGTCGGCGCCGGCATCGGACTGATGGACGAGCACCTGACGTCCGACTTCGGTCGCGTCGTCGGACTCGACGTATCGCCTCAATGGTCGAACGCGCGTCGGAGCGCAATCCGCGAGCCGAGTACGTCTCGTACGACGGTGTCACGTTCCCGTTCGACGCCGGGTACCTTCGACTTCGTGTTCGCGAGCTGCGTGTTTCACCACGTCGTACCGGACGAGCGCGTTCGGCTCGCCGCTGAGATGGCCCGTGTGACGCGCGACGGTGGAATCGTGACGATCCTCGAGCACAACCCACTCAACCCAGCCACCCGGCTCGTCGTTGCGCGTTGCGAGTTCGACGAGGACGCGATCCTGCTCGGACGGCGCGAATCCGAGCGCCTGCTATCGAGCGCGGGGCTCGAGCCGGCAGAGAAGGCGTACATCCTCTTCTTCCCGTTTCGGAACGACTTCGAGCGGCGACTCGCGCGACTTCCGCTCGGCGCGCAGTACTACGTCGCGAGCTCCCGGTAGACGGCGTCGTGCCGTCGCGCGGTCTCGTCCCAGGTGAACCCCGCAGCCCGCGCCGGCCCTGACGCGCCGCCGCGCGCGACCGCCTCGAGCGTCGCCGCGGCGATCGACTCGGGCTCCTCCGGATCGAAGTAGACCGCCGCGTCGCCGGCGACCTCGCGCAGCGGCGGCAGGTCGGAGCACGCGACCGGACACGCGCACGCGAGCGCCTCGAGCACGGGCTGGCCGAAGCCCTCGTAGCGGCTCGGGAAGACGAGCGCCGCCGCGCGACGGTAGAGGTCGACGAGCTCGTCCGCGCCCACGCGCCCCAGCGACTCGACGCCGTCCGGAACGGACCCGTCGTAGCCCGTCAGCACGAGCCGGTAGTCGGGGAGCAGCTCCAGCGCCCGGAAGAGCGTCGCGTGGTTCTTGTGCGGCCAGCGGTTCGCCGGATAGAGCAGGAACGGCTCTCGCGGAACCTCCGCCGGCGAGAACCGCTCGAGGTCGACGCCGAGGTGGATCGTCCGCACGCGCTCGGGCGGAAGCGACAGCCGCTCGATCAGCGTCTCGCGCCCGTGCTCCGAGATCGCGATCACGACGCGCGACCGACGCGCGCTCGCGCCGTACAGGTAGCGCCGGTACGCGAGCTCCCAGCGCGGGAAGTTCTCGGGCAGGAACTCGTGCTGGAGGTCGAGGATCGTCGTCGCGGCCGGCGGTGCCGAGACGAGCGGGATCATCACGCTCAGCGGAAAGTGGATCCCGGCGAGCGACTCGAGCTCGAGCTCGCGCCGGAGCGGCCCGCCCCGCAGCAGCCCGCCCGCCATCGCCCGCACGCGCCCCCGCATGTCGACGGCGGCCGGGTACCGCCCGACGACCCGCGCGGGCAGCCCGTCGGCCGCGTCGTCCGCGATCGAGGGCAGGAACACGCGGTACTCGTGCTCCCCGACGCGCCCGAGCGCCCGGCAGAGCTCGCGCGCGTACGTCTCCGACCCGCCGACGATCCCAGGAACGAGCGTGAGGAGCGAAATCCCGATCACGACGCGCATCCTGCCGCTTACAGCGCCGTAACCACGCCTCTTTACACTTTTCGAGATGCCCGCTCCTGCCACGGAGCAGATCGACGTGCAGGCGCTGCTGGAGCGGCTGCGAGACGAGGTTCGGTGGGGCGGCAACGGTGCCGACCTGAGCCTGCGTGCGCGCGCCCGCTCGGCCGCCGAGCAGTTCTGGGCCGTCACGGCGGAGCGGCCGCCGCACGGCTCGGCTCCGGCACGCTTCCTCAAGCGCGCCCTCAGGAAGGCGATGCGCTGGTACGTCGAGCCGCTCGCCCAGCAGCAGCGGAGCTTCAACGACGCGACTCTGAAGCTGATCGACGCGCTCTTCGAGGAGCTCGACCGCACCACGGCCGACCGAGACCAGCGCGGCCGGCTCGTGGCCGAGCTCGAGGAGCGGCTCGTGCGCCTCGAGCGGCGCCCCGCCGGCGCGGCCGGGACGGTCGCCGCGCAGCCTGCGGCAGCGGCGCTCCCGGACTACTTCGCCTTCGAGAGCCGCATGCGCGGCTCGACCGAGCTCGTCCGCGAGCGCCAGCGCCCGTACGTCGAGGCGCTCCGTGAGCACGCCCCCGTGCTCGACGTCGGCTGCGGCCGCGGCGAGCTGCTCTCGCTCCTCCGCGACGCCGGCGTCGAGGCGAGCGGCGTCGACGGCGACGCCGACATGGTCGCATTCGCGCGCGGCGAGGGCCTCGACGTCGAGCAGGCCGACCTGCTCGCGCACCTCGAGTCGCTCCCGGACGCGAGCCTCGGTGCGATCTTCGCCGGCCAGGTCGTCGAGCACCTCCCGCCGCCCGTGCTCGTCCGCTTCCTCGAGCTCGCCCACGCGAAGCTCCGCGACGACGGCGTGCTGATCGCGGAGACGATCAACCCGCTCTCCCCGCTCGCGATGCGCAACTACTACTCCGACCTGACGCACGCGCAGCCGCTCGTCCCCGAGACGCTCGCGCAGCTCGTGCGCCACGCCGGCTTCCGCAACGTCGAGACCCGCTTCCTGCACGAGCCCGACCGCGGCGACGCGACCGGCCCCGTCGCGGACATCCTCTTCGCGCCGCTCGACTACGCGATCCACGCGCGCCGATGAGAGTCGTGGTGGCACACGCGCAGGTGCCGTTCGCGCACGGCGGCGCAGAGGTGCTCGCCGAGCGCCTCACCGAGGAGCTGAACGCGCGCGACCACCAGGCCGCGCTCGTCACCGTGCCGTTCAAGTGGTACCCGCGCGAGCGCGTGCTCGAGAGCGCGTTCGTCTGGCGCATGCTCGACCTCGAGGAGGTCGAGGGGCGCAAGGTCGACCTGCTGATCGCGACGAAGTTCCCGAGCTACGTCGTGCGCCACCCGCGGAAGCGCGTCTGGCTCGTGCACCAGTTTCGCCAGGCGTACGACCTCGACCGCACCGAGCTGGCCGAGTTCGGCGAGAGCGCCGTCGACCGCGCGACCCGCCGGAAGATCCACGAGCTCGACCGGCGCACGCTCGGCGAGGCGGAGAAGCGCTTCGCGATCTCGCAGAACGTCGCCGACCGACTTCGCGACTCGCTCGGCCTCGACGCCGAGGTCGTCCTCCCGCCGCCGCAGGAGCTCGACTACCGCTTCGAGGAGTACGGGGACTTCGTGCTCTCGGTCGGCCGGCTCGACCGCGCGAAGCGCGTCGACCTGCTGCTCGAGGCGGCCGCGGAGGACCCGGCGCTCCGGGTCGTCGTCGCCGGAGACGGGCCCGACCGCGCGCGGCTCGAGCAAGTCGCAGAGAGCAACGAGCTCAACGGGCAGGTCGAGTTCCGCGGCCGCGTCGACGCCGACGAGCTCGCCGACCTCTACGCGCGCGCCGGCGCCGTCTACTACGCGCCGATCGACGAGGACTACGGCATGGTCCCCTACGAGGCGTTCCTCTCGGAGAAGCCCGTCGTCACGACCACGGACGCCGGCGGCCCGCTCGACGTCGTCGCCGACCGGCGGACGGGCCTCGTCACCGAGCCGCGCGCCCGCGACCTCGCCGAGGCGCTCCGCCACCTCCGCGAGCATCCCGACGACCGTCGGGCCTGGGGCCGCGCCGGCAAGGCCGCGGCCGAGCAGGTCACGTGGGACGCCGCGATCGACCGCCTGCTCGCGTGAAGGTCGCCTACTTCTCGCCCCTGCCGCCCGAGCGCACCGGGATCGCGGACTACAGCGCGCTGCTCCTGCCCGCGCTCCGCGAGCGCATCGACGTCACGGTCGTCGAGCGCGGACAGAAGAAACCGCCTCGGGGCACCGACCTCTGCGTCTACCACGTCGGGAACAACCCCGACGTCCACGGCTGGATCGTCGACGCACTCCGGCGGACACCCGGCGTGGTCGTGCTCCACGACTTCGTCCTCCACCACCTCGTCGCGGGCCTCACGCTCGCCCGGAAGGACGTCGCCGGCTACCTGAACGCGATGGAGCGCGAGGCGGGCCTGCCGGGCCGTCTGCTCGCTCTCGGCGTCGTCGACGGCTGCGTGCCGCCGCTCTGGTCGACGCGGCCGGAGGACTTCCCGCTCGCCGGGGAGGTGCTCGACCTCGCGCGCGAGCACGGGCTGATCGTCCACTCGGAGCACGTCCGCGAGCGCGCGCTCGCCACCGGGTTCGACGGGCCGATCTGGCGGATCCCGATGCCGGTCTGGCCCGCCCCGCCGACGACGCCTGCCGCGATCGAGGGCGACCCGGTCGTCGGCAGCTTCGGCTTCCTGAACGCGAACAAGCGCATCCCGCAGCTGCTCGAGGCGTTCGCCGCGCTCCGCATACGACATCCCCGCGCGCGCCTCGTCCTCGTCGGCCCCGAGGCGCCGGGACTCGAGCTCGAGCGCCGGATCGCCTCCTTCGGGCTCCAGGACGCCGTCGACCGGCACGGCTACGTCGACGAGCCGGCGTTCTGGTCGCTCCTCGCCGCGTGCGACGTCGCGGTCTCGCTCCGCTGGCCGACGATGGGAGAGACGTCGGCCGGCGCGATCCGCGTGCTTTCCCTCGCGAAGCCGCTCGTCGTCAGCGACGTCGACGCGTTCCGCGAGCTGCCGGACGACGCCGTGCTCAAGGTCGCGCCGGACGAGCGCGAAGTCGAGACGCTGACCGCCGCGCTGCTCGCGCTCGCCGAGGATCCCGCACGCCGCGAGGCCCTGAGCGAGGCGGCGCGCGCGTACGCGGCGCGCGAGCACGAGCTCGGGCACGTCGCCGACCTCTACGTCGCCGCGCTCGAGGAAGCCGCCGGCGGCCCCGCCGTGCGCGACGCGCTCCTCCGCGAGGTCGCGCAGGGCGCCGCGGACGTCGGCCTCGACGACCCGGACCGCGTCGCCGCCGCGCTCCGCGAGGTCGGCCTTGGCCGTTAGAGCCGAGACCGGCGCACCCGCGCGCTCGCTCGTCCGCGCCGTCCCGATCTGGGCGTGGCTGAGCGCGATCGTCGCGGTCTCCGCCGTCGTGCGGTTCGTCTTCGCGGTCCGGATCGAGGCGCCGTGGATCATGGTCGACGAGCTCATCTACTCCGAGCTCGCGCGCGGCCTCGCGGCGGGCGACGGCTTCTCGATCCGAGGCGTCCCGACGAACGCGTACGGCTTCGTCTACCCGCTCCTGATCTCGCCCGCGTACGCGCTCTTCCACTCGCTTCCGCAGGCGTACGAGGCCGTGAAGGCGATCAACGCGTTCGTCGTCTCGCTCGCCGCGATTCCCGCGTACTTCCTGGCGAGGCGCGTGCTGCCGACCGGCCTGTCGCTCCTCGCCGCGCTGCTTGCGGTCGCGCTGCCGTCGCTTGCGTACGCGGGCCAGGTGATGACGGAGAACGTCTTCTATCCGCTCTTCCTCTGCGTGACGCTGCTGCTCGTGCTCACGCTCGAGCGCCCGACCGTCGCCCGCCAGCTCGGGTTGCTCGCGCTCTGCGCGTTCGCGTACCTGACGCGCGCGCAGGCGCTCGCCTTCTTCCCGGCGATTGCGCTCGCGCCCGTGCTCGCCGGCACGTGGCGTTCGTTCAAGGTGCTGTACGGGACGCTCGGCGGGCTCGTGGCGGCCGCGCTCCTCGCGCAGGTCGTGAGGGGCGAGTCGCCGCTCGGGCTGCTCGGCGCGTACTCGGTCACGGGCGAGCATCGCTACGAGCCGCTCGAGGTGGGACGGTGGCTGCTCTACCACGTCGCAGAGCTCGATCTCTACGTCGGCGTCGTCCCGTTCGCCGCGACGCTCGTGCTGCTCGCTCTGTGGCGCCGTCTCCCGCGGGTGCTGCGCCCGTTCCTCGCCGCGACCGCGGCGCTCTCGATCTGCTTCGTGCTCGAGGTGTCGGCGTTCGCGTCGCTCCCGTCGGTCGCGCGGATCGAGGAGCGGAACCTCTTCTACCTCGCGCCGCTGATGCTGATCGCGCTGCTCGTCTGGATCGATCAGGGACTTCCGCGACCGCCGCTCGCGGCCGGTGTCGCCGCGGTCGTCGCGGCCGCACTGCCGGGGCTGATCCCCTACGAGCGGCTGATCGGGGTGCCGAGCCAGTCCGACACGCTGATGCTGCTCCCGCTCTGGCGCGTCCACGAGCGCTGGTCGGTCGCGCTCGGCGACCTTGCGGCGATCGTCCTCGTGCTCGCCGCCGCCGCTGCGATCGCGTTCCTCGTCGTTCCGAGGCGGTTTGCGCTGGTGTTCCCGCTGGCCGTGCTCGCGTTCTTCCTCGCCGTCGCGCGGCCGGTCTCGGCCCGGATGGAGTACGCGGCGCTCGGCGCGCTCGCCGAGGGGATGAACACGAAGCACCGCGACTGGGTCGACCGCGCCGTGGCCGGCCGCGGCGAGGTGGCCGCGCTCTGGACGGGGAACACGTCGCGCTTCTCGATCTGGCAGAACGAGTTCTTCAGCCGGAGCGTCGGGCCCGTGTACTGGGTGCGCACCCCGATGAGCGGCGGACTGCCGACGACCGCGCTCACGCTCGATCGCCGGACGGGGCTCCTGCGTGATCCGGACGGCCGCCTCGTCACGACGCGGTTCGCGCTCACCGACGGCTCGGCCGAGGTCGCGGGCCGCGTGATCGCGTCCGATCCGAAGCGCGGCGTCTTCCTCTACGAGCTCGACGGGCCGCTGCGGCAGACCGCGATCGTCGAGGGGCTTCATCCGAACGACACGTGGTCGGGCCCGAGCGTCACGTACCGGCGCCTCTCCTGTGAGGGCGGCGCGATCACCGTCGGGCTGCAGAGCGACCCGAACCTCTACCGCACGCCGTCGACGGTCACTGCCGCGGGACGCACCGTGCGCGTCGCCCCCGACGGGCGGCAGCACGACTTCACGGTGCCGCTCCGGCCCGTGAACGGCGTCTGTGCGGTCACGTTCACCGTCTCCCCGGCGGTCGTCCCGGGGCACGGCGACCTGCGCAGGCTCGGCCTCCACTTCAACACGTTCCGCTACACGCCCTGAAGATCGTCGTCGACGTCTCGCCGCTCTCGCACCCGCGCACCGGGATCGGCAACTACATCCGCGGGATGCTCCACGGGCTCGTCGAGGCCGGCGCCGACGACGTCGTGGCGTTCGCCCCCGCGAGCGCGCAGGGCGCGCGCAACATCGAGGCGTCGCTGAACGGCGTCCCGATCGAGCGGCACATCCGCCGCCTGCCGATCGCGTACGGGTGGCGCGAGGCGTGGTCGGCGGTGCGGCGGCCGCATCTCGAGCGGATCGTCGGCGACTTCGACGTCTTCCATCTCTCCGACTGGCTGCATGTGCCGCAACGCGCGGGGGTGCGCGCGGTGACGGTGTACGACCTCGCCCCGCTGCACTTTCCGGAGTGGTCGCACCCGCGGACGCGCAGGCTGCACGGGCGGAGCTACGAGGAGACGAAGCGCGCCGACGCGGTGTTCGCGATCTCGAAGTACACGGCGACCGACGTCCGAAAGCAGCTCGGCGTCGACGCGCACGTCGCGTACCCGGGCGTCGATCCGCGCTTCACGCCGGACGGCGAGCGCGAGCCGGGCGACTACGTGCTCGCGATCGGGACGCGCGAGCCGCGGAAGAACCTCGACGTGCTGGACTCGCTCGACGTGCGCGTCGTCGACTACGTCTCCGACGAGGAGCTGCCGCGGCTCTACCGCGGTGCGTCGGCGTTCGTCTTCCCGTCGCGCTTCGAGGGGTTCGGGATGCCGGTCGTCGAGGCGATGGCCTGCGGCACGCCGGTCGTCTGCTCGAACCATCCGTCGCTCGACGAAGCCGCGGGGGCCGCCGCCGTGCGCGTCGATCCGGAGGATCCGGCGGACATCCGGCGCGGGATCGACGAGGCGCGCGACCGCCGCGGGGAGCTCGTGGCGCGCGGGCTCGAGCACGCCTCGCGGTTCACGTGGCGCGCGACGGGCGAGGCGATGTTGCGGGGGTACCGCGCGTGAAGGTCGCGCTCGACGTCTCGCCGCTCCGGCTCACCCGCGCCGGCTCCGCGCGCTACGTCGAAGGCCTCCGGGAGCATCTGCCGGCGCACGTCGAGCTCGGCGAGGTCGCGTGGGGAGGAGGCGGTCGCGCGACGGCGGCGCTGCGGGACGCCGTGTGGTACCCGCTCGGCCTCCCGCGCGCGGCGGGCGACGCCGACGTCCTCCACTGCCCGACCTTTCGCGGGCCGCTCGTGTCGTCGGCACCGCTCGTCGTCACGGTGCTCGACCTCGCCGTCCTCCGCCACCCGGAGCTCTTCAACCGGTGGAACGCGACGTACAGCCGGCTCACCGTCCCACGCGTCGTGCGCGCTGCGCGGCGGCTGATCGCGATCTCGGAGTTCACGAAGCGAGAGCTCGTCGAGCTGCTCGGGGTCGACGCGTCGCGTGTCGACGTGATCGGCGTGCCGCCCCGGGACGGACTCTCGCCGGACGGCCCGCAGGCCGAAGGCGACTACGTGCTCGCGGTCGGCACGCTCGAACCGCGCAAGAACCTCGAGCGCGCCGCGGAGGCCGCGGCCCGGGCGGGCGCGGAGCTGCGAGTCGTCGGCGCGCAGGGCTGGGGCGGAGTCGGGGCCAACGGCGTGCGCTGGCTGGGCGAGGTCGACGACGCCGAGCTCGCGCGGCTGCTGCGCGGCGCGCGGGCGCTCGTCTATCCGTCGCTCTACGAGGGCTTCGGGATCCCGATCCTCGAGGCGATGTCGGTGGGGACGCCGGTCGTCACGTCGCGCGGCGGCGCGACCGAGGAGGTCGCGGGCGGCGCGGCCGTGCTCGTCGACCCGCTCGATCCCGCGTCGATCGCCGAGGGGATCGAGGACGCCGACCGGCGGCGTGGCGAGCTGCGGGCGCTCGGTCTCGTCCGGGCGGCCGAGTTCACGTGGGACGACGTCGCGCGACGGACGGTCGACGTGTACCGGAAGGCGCTGTGATCGTCGTCGACGCGGACTACCTCGGCCGTGGCCGGACCGGCGACGAGACGTACGTCGAGAACCTGCTCCGCGCGATGGCGCCGCTCGCGGGCGACCTCCGAATCGCCGCGCTGACGCGCGATGCCGGCGCTCGTCCCGGAGGGGATCGAGCCGATCGTGCTCCCCGCGCGCTCGCAGGAGCTCCGCATGGCGTGGTCGGTGCCGCGCGCGCTCGGTCGTCTCCGTCCACGGCTCGCGCACTTCGTGCACGCGCTGCCGCCGCGGCTGCCGTGCCCTGCCGTCCTGACCGTGCAGGACCTGAGCTTCGAGCGTGCCTCGCTCATGGGGTGGAAGGACCGCCTCGTCTTCCGGCGGGTCGTCCCGCGCTCGGTGCGACGGGCTGCGCGCGTGCTGGCGATCTCGGAGCGGACGAAGCGCGACCTCGTCGAGCTCTACGACGTCCCCGAGGAGAAGGTCGTCGTCACCCCGCTCGGCGTCGACCCGGCGTTCACGCCCGGCCACGACGGACGCGGGACGTACCTGCTCTTCGTCGGCGCGATCCAGGAGCGCAAGGACCCGCTCGCGGCCGCGGCGGCCGCGTCCGCGGTCGGCCTGCCGCTCGTCGCGGTGGGGCCCGAGAAGGACGCGCGCCTCGCAGGCGAGCTTCGGCTCGCAGGCGCGGACGTCCGCGGCTACGTGTCGAAGGACGAGCTCGCGCAGCTCTACCGCGGGGCAGCGGCGCTCGTGCTCCCGTCGCGCTACGAGGGGTTCGGGCTGCCGGTCGTCGAGGCGATGGCAAGCGGGACGCCGGTCGTCGCGGCGCCTGACGAGGCGCTGCGCGAGGTCGCGGGGGACGCCGCGGTCTTCGCGGAGGCGCCCGAGCTCGCAGGTGCGGTACGACGGGCGCTCGACGAGCGGGAGCGTCTCGTCGCGGCCGGTCTCGAGCGGGCCCGGCGCTTCACGTGGGAGGAGACGGCGCGGCGGACGCTCGACGTCTACCGCGAGCTGCTCGCGTGAAGGTCTCGGCCGTCGTCGTCTCGCACGGCCATGCCGACGAGGTCGAGCGGCTCGTGCCGGTGCTGCGGGCGCAGGTCGACGAGCTCGTGGTGATCGAGAACGTTCCGGGGAGCGTCCGCGGCGGGCTCGAGGGCGTGCGCGTGCTGCGGAACGAGCGGCCGCGGACGTTCGCGGCGAACGTGAACGCCGGTGTCGCCGCGACGACGGGCGAGCTCGTGCTCGTCGCGAATCCCGACGCGGTGCCCGATCCCGACGCCGTCGCGACGCTGCGGAGCTTCATGGAGGAGCACCCGCGCGCCGGCATCGCCGGGCCGCAGATCCGGTGGCCCGACGGGACGTGGCAGCCCTCCCGGCGCCGCTTCCCGACGGTCGGTGGCACCCTCGTCCGGCGCACTCCCCTTCGGCTGCTGCGCGGCTCGTACAGCCAGCGCGACCACTACCACCTCGACGAGCGTCCGACAGAGCCCGTCGAGGCCGACTGGCTGCTCGGCGCGTTCCTGCTGATGCGTCGCGCGATGCTCGACGAGCTCGGCGGGTGGGACGCCGGCTTCCGCCACTACGGCGAGGACATCGACCTCGGCTACCGCGCCGCGAAAGCCGGATGGGAGCGGTGGTACGTCCCGGACGCGCTCGTCACGCACGACTACGCGGCGGTCGTCGATCGCACGTTCTTCTCGCGTCACACGCTGTGGCACCTCCGCGGGATGCTGCGCTTCGTGCGCAAGCACCCCGAGCGCCTGACTGCGCTCTAGGAGGGCTCGGCGGGACAGGCGCTGTGCCGCCGGGCCGCGCTGGGCGGCGCGATGCGGCGTCCTCAGTCGCGCCCGTATCCACCGGATACGAACGCTCCCTGCGTCCTTGCCTCGCACCACCCATCGCACCCCGGCGACGAGGCCTGTCCCGCCAAGCCCTCCAGTCGTCACAACTTCGTCGCGAAAGCGTCACAACCCGAAACGGACACTTTCGCGCGCGGCGACACGCCGGTACCAACGGGTGCAACGTCACTCTCCCGAAGGAGTCGCCCATGCGTCGTGTTCGTCTGCTCGCCGCGCTGCTCACACTCGCGGTCCTCGTCATCCCGGCCGCCGCAGGAAGCGGCACGGGCGCAATCGTCATCAGCCAGGTCTTCGGCGGCGGTGGCAATGCCGGTGCACCGTTCGCGTCCGACTACGTCGAGCTGTTCAACCGAAGCTCGTCCGCCGTGGACGTCACCGGCTGGTCGGTCCAGTACGCCACTGCGGCGGGCACGAGCTGGTCCGCGACCCCGCTCAGCGGCACGATCGGGGCCGGCCGCTCGTACCTCGTCGAGCTCGCCGGCGGCGCGACCGGCGCGGCGTTGCCGGCGCCCGACGCGAACGGCACGACCAACATCAGCGCGACCGCCGGAAAGATCGCGCTCGTCCGCGGCGCCGCCGCGCTGACGTGTGGTGCCACCGCGGGAAGCTGCAGCTCGGCAGCTCTCGTCGAGGATCTCGTCGGCTACGGGAGCGCGGGCGACTTCGAAGGCTCCGGAGCCGCACCCGCGCCGAGCAGCACGACGGCGGCGATCCGCGCCGGCCAGGGCTGCACCGACACCGACGTCAACTCGGCCGACTTCGCGACCGGCGCACCGGCGCCGCACAACTCGGCGTCGGCGGCGCACTCGTGCACGGGTGGGCCTCCGCCCGGCGGTACGCCGAGCGCGTCCGCCTCCGCCAGCGTCGCCGTCGACCTGAACGCGGTGCTCTCCGTGTCCCTCGAGCGCGCGGCGCTCGACTTCGGCGCATCGGCGTCCGGCGCCACGCCGTCGCCGATCTCCGAGCGGGTCACGGTCCTGAGCAACCATCCCGCCGGCTACGCGCTCAGCGTCCAGCGCACCGCCTTCTCGCCTGCCGACCTGCCGCTCGGCATCCAGGCGAGCGCGCCGCCCGGTGGCACGCTCGGCTCCGGTCTCGGCGGCTCGGGGCTCGCGGCCGTACCGGTCGCACCGTCGTCGCTCCAGATCGGGACGACGTCCGCGGCGAGCCCATCGGCCGGTGACGCGTGGCCGACGAACGTCGGCTTCGCATCAGCGCTCCCGTCGGTGGCCCCCGGTCGCTACACCGCGACGCTCACCTTCACGGTGATCGGGCGGTGAGACGCGCCGCGCCGCTCGCATGCGTCGTGCTCGGCGGCCTGGTCGTCTTGCCGACGGGCACGGCGCGCGAGCGGCCGGTCGTCTCGCTCTCCGCGTCGCCTGCACGTCTCGTCACCGAACCGGGCCGCGCGCAGGTGATCGCGTTGCGGAACTTCGCGTCGTCGCCGGCCTCCGTGAGCGCGCGGGCCGGCGGCGTCGCACTCGACCTCCGGGGTCGCCCGCGGCTCACGGGCAGGACGGCGGCGTCGTCGTGGCTCGGCCTCTCACCGCGCGAGCTCTCGGTGCGTCCCGGCGGCACGGCGGAGCTTCAGGTGGAGGCGCGCGTGCCTCGGAGCGCCGAGCCGGGCGACCACCATGCGGTCGTCCTGCTCGCGACGCGCACGACGGAGGCGGACGGCGTCGGCGTCCGGATGCGCATCGGCGTTCGCGTCGTCGTGCGCGTGCCGGGCCGCGTGGTCAGGCGTCTCGTCGTCCGAGGGCTCGCCGTCCGCCGTTCCGGGCGCGCCCGCGTGCTCGAGGTCGCGCTCCAGAACGCGGGCAACGTCACCGAGACGCTCTCGCGGGGACGGCTCGCGGTCGTGCTCCGGACGCGCGCGGGGGCCACGCGCCTGCTCGCCCGCCGTCGAGAGCTCCTTCCTCGCTCCCGCGCCGTCGTGAGCGTGGTCTATCGCGGACGGCGCCGAGGAGTCGCGGCGGCAACGATCGAGATCGGCGGCCGCGCCGTCCGGACCTTCCGGATCCGTGTCTGAGCTACCGGCCCGGCCCGCGCAGCCCCGCCGCGCAGCCACGGCGGTCCGGCGGCACGTCGCGCGCTGGCGAGAAGCTGTACTCGAGCTGCGCGCCGAGCTTGCGCAGGTCCGAGAGGTTTGGATCGACCTCGTGCGGGACGAACGTCTTCGACATCCGGACGTCGACGTGGAACGGCGGGGGCGGTGTCCGCAGGAGGAACGTCCGGTCCTCGAGCCGGTTCACGACGAACGTGCAACGGTCGGTGACTGCACCGAGCGCGGGCTGCTTGT
Organism: uncultured Actinomycetes bacterium; assembly: GCA_963737405.1. Lineage (GTDB taxonomy): Bacteria > Actinomycetota > Thermoleophilia > Gaiellales > Gaiellaceae > JACCTU01. The sequence goes on along the minus strand of CAVTSL010000009.1, from coordinate 244,717 downwards.
CGAGCCCGCGGCGAAGCTTTCCGACGCGGATCGTGACGCGCGACGGAACGTCCTTTCCGCCCCACGCCTTGCGGTGCACACGCACGACGGCATACCCGGGGAGGTCTCCGGGCGTCGTGAACTGGGAGTAGTCGCTCTGCTTCGCGGCCCAGCCGTCCTGCGAGACGCCGCGCGTCGAGTTCTGCAGCCGCAGCGGCGGGGCGATCCTGAAGAGCCGCCAGAACGTCTTCGTCCCTGCCGCGAAGTGCGCGTGGCGGTTCACCTCGGTGCCGACGATGTCGATTCCGGGATCCGCGACGACGTACTCGACGTTCGTCGGCGGCGGCGTGATCGCGCCGGTCTGGGCGTTGATCAAGTCTGGGGTCAGCGTCGGGCCGGGGCCGGGAGCGCTCCCGTCGGTCGACCAGACGTGCTTGATCGAGCGGTTCCAGAACTCCATCTGCCAGAGCCCGTTGAAGTCGGTCAGCCGCTGACCGAGATAGAGCGCCGGCGCGCCGCGCGTCGTGCGGTCGACCCAGTCGAAGGGCCGGGCGATGTCGGACGACAGCTCCTCCGAGAACGTGTTCGACGCGCTCGCGGCCGACATCTGTCCCGCGAGCGACCAGCCGAGGACGAGCACGGCGACGAGCGCCAGCATCGGACGGACGCCTCGCGTCAGGACGCGTGGGAGCACGATCACGACGATCGAGAGCACGAGCATCCCGATGAGCACCTGCCGCGCGCGTTCCGGCGTCCACGCGTACGCGCGGTTCGCCGCCTGCAGCAGCGAGAACCCGGGCGCGTCGGAGTAGACGCGCACGTCCATCTTGTACTGGTACGCGAGGAGAAGGGCCGTGAGCGTGAGCCCTGCGGCGCCGGCGACAGCCCACCAGCGCACGAGCGGCCGCTCGAAGAACATCGCGGTCCCGATGAAGAGCAGCGGCGCGACATAGATCAGGTTCCGCTCGACGACGAGCGTCGAGAACGTCGTCGAGATGTACGCCGCCTTCACGGCCGTGTACCAGCCGAAGCCGACGATGAGCGAGCCCATCGTCGCGACCACCGCGCGCCGCTCCGGCGTCCACTCCTCGCCCCGCGGACGGACGAGCGCGGCCAGGCCGGCGATCATCGGGAAGACGCCGATCCCGACCGCGAGCGCGCCGACGGCCCAGAGGCCGTTCTCGAGCATTCGATCCTTGTAGTACAGGGTCGAGATCAGCCACGCGAACGACCGGTGCGAGATCGCCGCGTTGACCGCGATCACGGCGCCGACGGCGAGGGTGACCCCGCCGACCCAGTCCCACCGGGACCAGCGCGCGTACTCCCGTTTCGCCCGCGCGCTCGTCGCGACGAGCGCGAGCGCGGCCACGGCGAACGCCGCGGGCACGACCGCCAGCTGCTCACGAACGAAGGGAGAGACGAGTGACGCGAGGACCGCCGCCGCGATCCACCATCGCGTCCGCGCGGCGAGCGCCTTGGCGATCAGGTACGCGCTGAGCATCGCCCACGGGTAGGCGAGGGGCTCCTCGACGAGCATCGACGAGTAGTAGAGAGCGGGAACCGCGCCGGCACCGGCCGCGGCGAAGAGCGCCCACGGCTTCGTCACGACCATCCGGGCGAGGGCGTAGGTCGGGAAGACGACCGCCGCCATGAGGAGCACGTTGAGGTACTTCGCGGCTCCGTACGCCTGGCCGACGTCCTGGATCCACCACACCGGAGCAAGGACGTACGGATAGATCGCGTGGATCGGGTACGCGACGCCGCGGCGCGCGGGATCGCCGGTCTCGGAGATCGACCGTGAGATCTGCGCCGTCTCGAGCTCGTCGCCGTTCAGCCAGGGCGTGACATGCCCCCAGGCCTCCCACCCGTAGAGGACGCACAGCCAGAGATAGATCGATGCCAGCGGGACCGCCGCGAGGACGCGGTCGACCCACGGCCTCGGAACGGCCGCCGCACGTGCCGTGACCACGCTCACTCCGCTGCCGACCCCAGGACGACGATCGGATCGAGGTCGACCTCGCGCCGGACGAAACGGCACTGAACGCCTGCCGCCGTGCACGCCGCGACGACCGTGTCGAGCCGGCTCCGCTCGGCCTCCGGGATCGTCACGAGCACGATGTCGGGCCGGGTGCGGTCGATCACGCGCGCGACGTCAAGGGTCCCCCCGAGCACCGGCACGCCCTGCATCCGGCTCCGGCGCAGACGCGGGTCGTCGTCGACGAACCCGACCACCTGCTCCCCGGGCGTCTCCCGCAGCTCGCGCAGCAGGCTTCGGCCGCCGCGTCCCGCGCCGACGATCAGCGTCCGGCGCCGCGCCGGGTGGAAGGACGAGAGCCCGCGCGCGGCGGCGCGCTCCCAGAACCGCGAGGCACCCACGAGCACCGTGCAGATGAGCGCGTCGATGACGAAGACGCTCTTCGGGAAGTCGCCGAGCTCCTGGACGGCCGCGAGCACGCCGAACGCAACGAACTCCGACGTGACGACGGCGGCGATCACCGAGGCCGCGTCGCGCGCGCCGGCGTACCGCCACACGCCGCGGTAGAGCCCGAACGGGATGAACGCGACGTACCGCGCGACCAGCAGGATCGGCAGCGCCGTCGTGAAGATGAACCGCTGGTTGACCGTCCCCTCGCCCTCGACTCGCAGGAGGTACGCGGCGAGGAACGCGGCGCAGATGAGCGCGAAGTCCACGAGCACCTCGACGAACCGCCGCCGGTGCAGCGCGAAGAACGACGTCGACGTCGATCGGTCGCGCTCGATGTCGGACAGGAAGCTCGCGAACTGCACGAGGAGCGCGAACGTGACGAGCACGCCGAAGAGCGTGATCAGCGTGTTGTCGAGCACCGAGTACGCGAAGCTCGTCCCGCCGAGCGCCGCGGCGACGAGCGCGAGGAGCACGACGGAGCGCTTCTCGGACAGCCCGTGGTAGACGAGGCGATGGGACGCGTGGTCGCGACCGCCCTGGTGGATCGGCCGGCCCTCGAGCAGCCGGACGATCGTCACGAGCGTCGTGTCGAGAATCGGCACGGCGAGGATGAGCACCGGCAGCAGCAGCGTGGCGACGGTCGACCCCGCGACCTTGTAGCTCGTGAGCAGCCCGAAGCATGCAACGGCGAAGCCGAGCACCTGGCTCCCCGAGTCGCCCATGAACGCCGCGGCCGAGCCGCGGACGCGCAGGTTGAAGCGCAGGAACCCGACACACGCGAGCGCGAGCGAGAGCGCGAGCACGAGCACGGTGTCGTTCGGGTGGACGGTCACCGCGTCGAGCGCGAAGTAGCCGGCGGCGATCGCGGCGAGCGTCGCCGCGAGCCCGTCCATGTTGTCCAGGAGGTTGAACGCGTTCGTCATCCCGACGAGCCAGATCACCCCGAGCGGCACGGCGATCCAGTCGCTCGAGACGAGCTCGACGGTCAGCCCGCTCCAGAGCGCGAGCGCGGCGGCCCCGATCTGCGCGCCGAGCTTCGCCCAGGCGGGCAGGGCCCAGAGATCGTCGACGAACCCTGCGAGGAAGAGGAGCGCGCAGCCTCCGAGGACGCCCCAGAGCTCCGGCGTCGGCTCCATGACGCCGGTCGCGAGCGCCACCGCCACCCCGGCGACGAGCCCGGCGAGGATGCCGAGGCCGCCGACCAGCGGGGTCGTCTGCTCGTGCCAGCGGTCGTCGCGGGGCGCGGCGGACAAGCGTCGGGAGAGTGGGGAAACGAGCGCCGCCCGGATCACCGCGTACGAGGCAGCGAGGGCGGCGATCGCGACGAGCGCAATCACGAAAGCAAAGGGTAAAGGACGGCTGTTAGCGGGTTGTGTGCCGTGGCCACCGCCTACGCTACTCCTCGATGCGGTCGTCCCTCCTCGCGGTGCTCCGGTGCCCGGTCTGCTCCTCCGAGCTCGAGCTCGGAGGCGATCGGCTGACCTGCGCCGCCTGCGGCGGCGAGTTCGCGGTCGAGGACGGCATGCCGCGGATGCTCGACGACCGCCTGCCCGGCATCGCCGAGAAGCGTCGGGAGCTCGAGGCCTGGCCCGAGAAGGCTCGCGCCGAGGGCTGGTACGCCGAGGACGACTCGACCGACCTGCTGCTCCCCGCGGTTCCCTGGGACGACCCGACCTGGTCGGCGAACGAGCACTCGTTCAACCTCCTGCTGGGCCGCTACGTGAAGCCGGGCCTCCGCGTCCTCGAGGTCGGGGCCGCGCGCTGCTGGGGCGCCCTCCACCTCGTCCCACGCGGCGTCGACTACGTCGCCACCGACATCCTCGCCGACCCGGTGATCGGGCTCGGCCGCGGAGAGTTCTACGAGCGCCACGTCGGGCCGTTCGAGCGGGTCCAGGCCGACGGCGAGAACCTGCCGTTCGCGGACGGCTCGTTCGACCTCGTCTACTGCGTCGCGAGCCTCCATCACGCGCTCGACGCGCGCAAGATGCTGAAGGAGATGGCGCGCGTCACGCGGCGGCGCGGAGTCGTCGCCGCGCTGAACGAGGGAACGCGAGCGCCCGGAGCGAGCGAGGACAACCCGCAGCAGGAATCCGAGAAGTCGTACGGCATCAACGAGCACGTGCACACGATGTGGGCCTACGTCGCAGCGTTCCTCGCCGCGGGCGTCGCGATCACGCGACTCGAGCAGGCGGAGGGCTACGACGTGATCCGACAGCGCAGGCGACTTCGACACGTGTTGCGCGTGCCGCTCGTCGGCCGCACGGCCGCAACGCTCCTGACCCAGAACCTGAGCGAGTACTCCGGGATCACGATCGTCGGCCGGAGGGTGACGTGAGCACGTACTCCGACGTCCTCCGCTACCGCGAGCTCTTCGGGTCGCTCTGGCGCAGGGACCTCGAGGCGAAGTACAAGGGCACCGTCCTCGGTGTCCTCTGGTCGCTCGCGAACCCGTTGCTCCTGATGGGCATCTACCTCGTCGTCTTCTCGCTCCTCTGGCAGGTGATCGACCAGGCGTACCCGGGTCTCTTCCTGCTCACCGGCCTCGTCCTCTGGGTCTTCTTCGCGAACTCGGTGCAGGCGGCCTCGAAGAGCCTGCTCGAGGCGGCTGCGCTCATCCGCAAGACGCGGTTCCCGCGCCAGCTCGTCCCGCTGTCCTCGGTCGCCACGAACCTCGTCGCGTTCGTCGTGATGTTCGTCGCGGTGTTCGTCCTGAACTTCGCGTTCCTGCCGCGCGTCCGGACGACCGAGTGGGTCGCGATCCCGCTCGCGGCGCTCTTCGTGCTCCTCGTCGCCGGCGTCTCGCTCGCGATCGCGTGCGCGACGGTCGTCTTCCGCGACGTCGAGCATCTCGTGAGCGCGCTCCTGCTGCCGCTCTTCTTCCTGACGCCGATCCTCTACACGATGGACAACCTGCCCGGCGCGGCCGCGGACTACGACTGGCTCGCCGACATCCTTCGCTGGGTGAACTTCCTCGCGCCGCCCGTCAACGCGATCCGCGACCCGCTGTTCTTCGGCGAGTGGCCGGCGGTCGGCGACGTCGTCTACCTCTGCGTCGCCTCGGTCGCCGCGCTCGCCCTCGGCGCCTGGGCGTTCATCCGCGTCGACGACCGGATGGCAGTCGAACTCTGATCCGTCCGTCGTAGAGCGAGGGCTCGCCGTCGAGCGGGCGCGCCGCGGGGAGTCCCGCGACCTCCGTCCACTCGACCTCGACCCCCTCCAGCACCGACGGACACACGAGCGGGAGTCCGAAGTCGGGCACGCGTCCCGGCGGCGAGTACGCGTTCAGCTCGGCCGGAAGGCGCCGTCCGTGCACCGAGCCGCCGACGACGGCGAACCCCTCGCGATGTGCGGCCTGCACCTGTTCGTCCCACCCGCTCTCCGCCACTGCTCCCCCAAGGTGTGCGACCGCGGCGCCCCCGCGGGGCAGCACGTCGACCTCGAAGTCGAGCGTCGGCTCGCCGAGCTCTCCGAACCAGAAGCGGCTCTCGTCGACGAGGTCGAGCGAGAGCCGGTACCGGCCGGGCGGGATCGGGGCGCGCACGTCCGCGTCGATCCGCGCCGTCGCGCCGGGCGCCGCCTCGACCCGTGTCCGCAGCCCGTCCCAGACGATCGCGTTCCCGAGGTCGTCGAGCCAGTGGTAGGAGACCGTGATTCGGTCGCCCGCCCATGGCGTGTCGCCGACGTTCGTGAGCTCGATGCGCACGACCGCGAGCGAGCCGGCGTGGAGCTCGGGCAGCTCGTGGGCGCCCCAGCGGACCGCGAGCGGGCGTCCCATTGGCGACTAGTCTAGGCCGCTGATGGAACCGCTCCTCGTCCGTGCGGCGCGGCGCGAACCGGTCGAGCGCACTCCGGTCTGGTTCATGCGTCAGGCCGGAAGGTCGCTTCCCGAATACCGCGAGCTCCGCAAGGGGAGGACGCTGTTCGACGTCGTCAGCGACCCGGAGCTCTGCGCCGAGGTGACGCTGCAGCCGGTGCGCCGCCACGATGTCGACGCGGCCGTGATGTTCGCCGACATCATGGTCCCGGTCGTCTCGATGGGCGTCGACGTCGAGCTCGTCGAGAACGTCGGGCCGGTCGTCCGCGAGCCCGTGGCGACGGCGGCCGACGTCGAGCGGCTCGGCCCGGGTGAGCCCGACGCGTCGGTGCTCGAGGCGGTCCGGATCGTCCGCGGCGAGCTCCGTGACGACCAGGCGCTCGTCGGCTTCTGCGGCGGTCCGTTCACGGTCGCCGGCTACCTCATCGAGGGCAAGCCGACCCGCGAGTTCACGAAGGTGAAGTCGCTCATGTACTCGCAGCCCGACGTTTGGCACGCGCTGATGGCGAAGCTCGCCGACACGTTCGCGGTCTACGTCACCGCGAAGGTCGACGCCGGCGCCGACGTCGTCCAGCTCTTCGACTCCTGGGTCGGCGCGCTCTCGGTCGCCGACTACGAGGAGTTCGTCGCGCCGCACTCCGCGCGGATCCTCGCGGCACTCGACGTCCCGACGATCCACTTCGGCACGGGGACGACGCATCTGCTTCCGTCGATGGCCCGCGCCGGGGGCGACGTCATCGGGCTCGACTGGCGCCTGCCGCTCGACGACGGGTGGGAGCTCGTCGGCGCGGACCGCGGCGTGCAGGGGAATCTCGATCCGGCGCTCCTCCTCGGCCCGTGGGAGCGCGTCGAGGCGGGCGCGCGCGACGTCCTCGAACGCGCCGCCGGTCGTCCCGGTCACGTCTTCAACCTCGGGCACGGGGTGCTCCCGGACACCGACCCGGCGGTGCTCGGCCGACTGCGCGAGCTCGTCCACGAGGTGACGACGGAGGTGCGCGTCTGAGCGCGGCCGTCGTGCTGATGGCCTATGGGTCGCCGGAGCGGCTCGAGGACGTCCCGGCGTACTACGCCGACATCCGAGGCGGCCGCCCGATCGCGCCGGAGCGGCTGGCGGATCTCGTCGAGCGGTATCGCCGGCTCGGGATCGAGGACGGGTCGCCGCTGAACGCGATCACGGAGCAGACGCGCGCCGCGCTGGAGCGAGAGCTGGACGTCGCCGTCTACACCGGGATGAAGCACTGGACGCCGCGCATCGCGGACGCGGCCGAGCGTGCGCTCCGCGGAGACGCCGGCACGATCGTCGGCCTCGTCCTCGCGCCGCACTACTCGCCGCTCTCGATCGGCGGCTACCGGCGTCAGCTCGAGGGCGCGGTCGCCGGCCGCGCCGACGTGCAGTTCGTCGAGCGCTGGGGAACCGAGCCCGGCTTGGTCACGCTGCTCGCGGATCGCGTGCGGGAGAGCGAGGCGCACGTCGTCTTCACCGCGCACAGCCTTCCCGTCGAGGGGAGCGGCGACTACGCCGACGAACTGCTCGAGACCTCTCGTCTCGTCGCCGAACGGGCCGGGCTCGACGACTGGTCGTTCTCGTTCCAGTCCGAGTCGCCGACAGGTGTGCCCTGGCTCGGGCCGGACATCCTCGACCACCTCGCCGCGCTGAGCCAGAAGGGAGTCGAGCGCGTGCTCGCCTGCCCCGTCGGCTTCGTCGCCGACCATCTCGAGATCAGGTGGGACCTCGACATCGAGGCGGCGGATCGCGCCCGCGAGCTCGGCCTCGGCTTCGCGCGGATCGAGATGCCGAACGCGGAGCCCGCGTTCGTCGACGTGCTCGCGGGTCTGGTACGGCGGGCGCTTTCGGTACCGTCGGGAGCGTGATCAGTTCCGGCGAGATCCGGATCGACGAGGTCTCGCGACGTTTTCGTGTCTATCCGAAGGACGCGCGCACGCTCAAGGAGCTGATCGTCACGCGCGGTCGCGGCCGAGGCGAGGACGTCTGGGCGCTGTCGGGGGTCAGCCTGCTCGCCCAGCCGGGTGAGGCGGTCGGGCTCGTCGGGCGCAACGGATCGGGCAAGACGACGCTGCTGAAGCTGATCGGTGGGATCATCAAGCCGACCCGCGGCACGGTCGAGGTCGGCGGGCGCGTGGCGTCGCTGCTCGAGCTCGGCGCCGGGTTCCACCCGGAGTTCACGGGCCGCGAGAACGTCTTCCTGAACGGCTCGCTGTACGGGTTGTCGCGCGCGCAGATCCGCGAGCGGATGGACGAGATCGTGGACTTCGCCGGGATCGGGCACTACGTCGACCTGCCGGTCCGCACCTACTCGGCCGGGATGTACATGCGGCTCGGCTTCGCAGTCGCGGCGCACGTCGACGCAGACGTGCTGCTCCTCGACGAGATCTTCGCCGTCGGCGACGAGGAGTTCCAGCGCAAGTGCTTCGGGCGGATCGCGCAGTTCAAGCAGCGCGGCGGCACGATCGTGTTCGTCTCACACGACGCGGCGTCGGTCGAACGGCTGTGCGAGCGCGCGGTGCTCCTGCACGACGGCATGGTCGAGTTCGACGGGCCGACGCACGAGGCGATCCTGCGCTACCGCTCGCACCTCGCGCAGGACCGCGACCCCGCCGAGCGCGGCGCCGGGCTGACCGAGTGGGGGAGCGGCGAGGCACGGATCGTCGACGTCGCGCTCCAGGGCGCCGACGGGGAGGAGCGGACGCAGTTCGTCGGCGGCGAGCGGCTGACCGTGCGCCTGCGCGTCGTCGCCGACCGCAAGATCGCTGCGCCGCTGCTCCAGTTCGAGCTGCGCGAGTGGGGCGGGGCGCTGATCGCCGGCGGCTCGACCGAAACCGCGGGGCTCGGTTGGGACGGCGCGGGGGAACAGGTCTTCCGGTTCGACGTCGACGAGCTGCCGCTCTCCGAGGGCAGGTTCAAGCTGCGCTTCGGACTCGTCTCGGACGACGGCGGCCATCTCTACCACTGGCTCGACGATGCGCTCCGCCTCTATGTGATCCCGCAGGCGAGCGGGCGCGGGCTCGTCCGGATCGAGGGCCGCTGGTCGAGGGAGGAGATCGGCGCGACCGCCGAAGTAGGCAGCGGATGAGCTCGCGCACCTGTCCCGACTGGCCGCAGCTGATGGAGATCGCTCCCGACCTCCAGTTCAAGCACTACACGCTCGCGGAGGCGAAGCTCCCGACAGACGCGATCGTCAACATCAAGAACGTCTCGCAGGACACCGTCGCGATCTGCTGCGACCTCGAGCGACACGTCTTCTACAGCGAACACACGGAGCCCGAGGTGGCCGCGGCGCTCCGCGAGACGCACTGGTACGACCTCGCCGAGTGGTCGACCGCAGGCCCGGGCGCAGCGAGCGCGGCGTAGCGCCCCCGACCTGAGGCCGTTCCCCGCCCCTTGGGGTGGGGAGTGGTGTTCCACCCGCCTCCCGCTGCGGACGCTACCGCTCCAACCGTCACGAGTCTGCGACGACACTGCGCCGAGTTCGTGACGATTCGTGCTCAGCGCCGGCGGAGCGCCAGCACCTGCTCGAGCGGCTTCGTGTTCAGCACGTCCCCGACCTGAGCCGCGCCGCGCCGTGCCGTCGCGACCGCGAGCCTGCATGTTCCCGAGACCCCGGACCGAGTGCGCGTCCGTGTTGACGCAGATCTGAACGCCCGCCTCGATCGCCCGGCGCACGTGCTCGTCGCGCAGGTCGAGCCGGGCGGGGAGCCCGTTCACCTCGATCGCCACGCCCTCCTCGACCGCGACCTCGAACGCCTGCTCGAGGTCGAGTGCGTTCGGCGGCCGGTGGTTGATCAGCCGCCCCGTCGGGTGCGAGAGGCACCTGACGGCGGGATGCCGCATCGCCTCCGTCACCTTCCGCGTCAGCTCCGGCCCGGCCTGCCTCTGGCCGGCGTGCAGCGACAGCTGTACCCAGTCGAGCTCGGCGAGCACGTCGTCGGGAAGGTCGAGCGACCCGTCCGCGAGGATGTCGCACTCGATCCCGCGGAGGACGCGGAACGGCGCGAGCCGCTCGTTCGCCTCCGCGATCTCGTCGGCCTGCCGGCGCACGGCGTCGGCGTCGAGGCCCGGCACGACCCGCACGCTCACCGTGTGGTCGCAGATCGCGAGGTACTCGTACCCGAGCGCGATCGCGGCCGCCGCCCATCTCGAGCACGCTCGCCCTACCGTCCGACCACGTCGTGTGGACGTGCAGGTCGCCGCGCACGTCGTCGCCCCGCAGGAGGAACGGCGGCGGCTCGTCGCGATGCGGTCGCTCCCGGAGCTCCGGCGGGCACCACGGCACCCCGAGCGCCTCGTACACGTCCTCCTCGGACGCGCCGACCGGTAGCGGCTCCAGCTCCGCCACGTACGGAGCCGATCCGGTGGCCCGCACGAGCGACGTGCCGAACGACTCCGGCGGCGACACGACGAGCTCGACCGGGACGCCTTCGACCGTCACGCCGATCACGCGCCGCTCCTCCCGCTCGACGACCGACACGATCTCGGTCAGGGCCTCGAAGCGATCGACGACGGGCCCGGGCTCGTCGGCCGCCACGACGACGGCGATGTCCTCCGACGAGTCGCGCCACCGCCGCGGATCGCCGGCGACCTCCCCTCCCAGCGCGTCGGCCACGCCGCCTGCGAGCGCCCACGCGCGGTTGAGCAGCAGGCCCCGCCGCGGCCTCGGCTTCGACGAACGTTCGAGCCCGGCCTTGAGCTTCGCCTCGGTCTTCGGCCCGACGCCGGGCACCGAACGGAGGCGACCCTCCGCGACCGCCGCGCGGAACTCGTCGGTCGTGCGCACGCCGAGCGCCTGCGCGAGCTCCCGCATCCGCTTCGGCCCGACGCCGATGAGCTGACCCAGCCCGACGAGCTCGGGCATGAGCGAGTCCTCGAGCTCGCGAAGCTCCTCGAGCCGGCCGGTCTCGACGAGCTCGCGGAGGCGCGCCTCGATGCCGGGGCCGATCCCGCGCAGCTCCCGCACGCGGCCCTCGCGCACGAGGTCCGCGACCGGCGCCGGCGTCTCGCGGATGAGCTCCGCCGCGCGCCGGTATGCACGCGACGTGTAGTAGCTCGCGCCGTTCAGGTCGAGCAGCGCCGCCAACGCCTCGAGCTGAGCCGCAATCGCTGCGTTCTCCACGCGGATAGTCTCCACGAGCGATGGCGGCGATCGTCGTTCCGTTCCGCGGGGCGGGTGGCAAGCAGCGCCTCGGCCCGCTCCCGGACGACGAGCGCGAGGCACTGGCGCTCGCCATGCTCGAAGACGTGCTCGCAGCCTGCCGATCGGTGGGGGAGACGGTCGTCGTCACGCCCGACGACGACGCGGCGCGCGTCGCCGACGAGCACGACGCGCGCGTCGTCGACGACCCCGGCAACGGGCAGGGAGCGGCGGTCGCGGCCGCGCTTCGTGACGTCGCCGGGCCGGTGCTCGTCGTCAACGCGGACGTTCCCTGCGTCGTGCCGCGCGACCTGCAGCGGCTGGCCGACGCGACGCCCGACAACGGTTTCGCACTCGTCGCGGCGCGCGACGGCACGACGAATGCGCTCGGTCTCTCCGAGGCGTCGCTCTTCGCCCCGCTCTACGGCCCCGGGAGCGCCGAGCGCTTCCGCCTCCACGGCGAGCGACTCGGCGTCGACGTCGTCCCGGCCGAGATCCCGAACCTCGCCGACGACGTCGACTCGATCGACGACCTGCGGCGCCTCGAGCGCCGCGTCGGGCCGCGGACGATGTCGGCGCACACGCGATGAAGGTGGTCGTCCTCAGCGGCGGCGTCGGCGGCGCGCGGTTCCTCCGCGGCCTCGTCGACGTCGTCGATCCAAGCGACGTGACGGTGATCGGGAACGTCGGCGACGACCTCGAGGTGCTCGGCCTCTCCGTCTCGCCCGACCTCGACAGCATCCTCTACGCGCTCGCGGGACTCGCCGACGAGGAGCGCGGCTGGGGACGCGCGGACGAGACGTGGAACGCGCTCGAGACGGTGGCGGGCATCGGCGGCGAGTCCTGGTTCCGGCTCGGCGACCGCGACCTCGGGCTCCACCTCGTCCGGACGCAGGCACTCCGCGAAGGCGCAACGCTCACCGAGGTGACCGCACGCCTCGTCGAGGCGCTCGGGCTCGGCCTGACCCTGCTCCCCGCGACCGACGACCCGCTCCGAACCTGGATCCAGACCCCGGCGGGGACATTCCCGTTCCAGACGTGGTTCGTCGCGCGCGGGCACCGCGACGAGGTCGACGCCGTCCGCTACGAGGGAGCCGACGCGGCCCGACCTGCGCCCGGCGTCCTCGAGGCGCTGGAGGCAGCCGACGTGATCCTGTTCGCACCGAGCAACCCCTACGTGAGCATCGGGCCGATCCTCGCCGTCGCCGGGATCGAGGAGGCGATCCGCGGCCGCAACGCTCCGGCCGTCGCGGTCAGCCCGCTCATCGGCGGCCGCGCGGTCAAGGGCCCGGCCGACCGGATGCTCGCGCGCCTCGCCGGCGGCACGACCCCCGCGCACGTGGCGTCCTGCTACGGCGACCTGATCGACGTGCTGGTCGTCGACGAGGCCGACGCGCGCGACATGGAGAATCTCGCCGTGAGACCCGTGGTGACGAAGACGCTGATGTCGGACCGCGACGCGCGCCGCCGCCTCGCCGAGGCGGTCCTCGCCGCGTGAAGGTCGCGATCCTCGGGGGCACCGGGAAGTTCGGCTCGGCGCTCGCGCGCCGTCTCGCCGAGCAGGGCGACGACTGTCGTGATCGGCTCGCGCGACGCCGAGCGCGCGCGGACGGATCGCCGCGGAGCTCGGCGTTTCCGGCGCGCGCAACGACGACGCGGTCGCGGGCGTCGACCTCATCGTGCTCGCCTGCCAAGCGTCGGCGGCGCTCGACACGCGCGAAATCGCTCAGCTCGGCGATCGGCACCACGCCCCTCCTCTGCGTGGCGAGCGAGCTCCGCATCGAGCGCGTCCCCTCGCTCGCGGAGCAGGTCGCCGACGTCCTCGATGCTCCTGTCGCCGCGGGCCTGCACACCGTCGCGGCGCGCACGATCGGCCACGAACAGGACGCGCTCGTCTGCGGCGACGACGACGACGCGAAGTCGCTCGCGCTCGAGCTCGCCGGCCGCGCCGTCGAGGGCCGCGCCTTCGACGCGGGCCCGCTCGCGAACGCGCGCGCGCTCGAGGGGCTCACCGGCGTGATCGTCGCGGTCAACAAGCGCTACAAGGCGCACGCGGGCATCCGGCTCACGGGCGTGTGAACGTCCTTCCCGTCACGGGTCTCCCCGAGATCCGCGAAGGCGACGACCTCGGCGCGATGATCGCCGAGCGCGTCGAGCTCGAGGACGGCGACGTCCTCGTCGTCGCGCAGAAGGCGGTCTCGAAGGCGGAGGGCCGCGTCGTCCGCCTCGACGAGCTGGAGCCGTCGGCCCGTGCGCTCGAGCTCGCGGAGGACGACGACCCGCGGCGCACCGAGGCGATCCTCCGCGAGGCCGTCGAGATCGTGCGCATCAGGCCGCCGCTCCTGATCGTGCAGACGCGGCACGGGTTCATCTGCGCCTCGGCCGGGGTCGACGCCTCGAACGCGCCGGAGCCGGGGATGCTCGTGCTGCTGCCGCTCGACCCCGACGCATCCGCGGCGAGGATCCGCGACCGGCTCCGCGACCTGACCGGCAAGACCGTCGGTGTCGTCGTCAGCGACTCGTTCGGGCGTCCGTGGCGGACGGGCACGACGGATGTCGCGATCGGCGCCGCGGGCATCCGCGTTCTCGAGGACCTGCGCGGCACGCGCGACCGGATCGGCTACGAGCTGCGCTCGACCCAGATCGCGGTCGCCGACGAGCTCGCCGGCGCGGCTCAGCTCGTGATGGGCAAGGCCGACGGGATCCCCGTCGCGGTGATCCGTGGCCTCGACGTCGCCGGCGAAGCAAGTGCCCGCGAGCTCGTCATGCCGCCGGAGCGCGACCTCTTCCGCTGATCGCGCGCTCGAGGATCTCGGACGCCTCGGCGAGCGTCCGCAGCTCCTCGCGGCTCAGCGGCTCGAGCAGCTCCTCGAGGTTGTCGAGCCGCCGCTCGCGGCCGCGCTGCAGGATCCGTCGGCCCTTCGGCGTCGCGCTCAGGCGGACGGCGCGCCGATCGTCCGGGTCGGGGGCACGGCGAACGAGCCCGTCTTCCTCGAGACCGCGCACGAGCGCGCTGATCGTGGGCAGCCGCACCTGCTCGGCCGCCGCGAGCTCGCTCGGCGTCCTCGCACCGCCGAACACGAGGACCGACAGCACCGAGAGGCGGGCGGGACTGAGGCCCGTCTCGACGTCCGACGCGCGCACGTTCCGCAGCAGATGGATCGCCGCGGAGTGCAGGCGGTCAGCGGTTGCACGCGAAGACATACTTAGTTAGTCTAACTAAGCATGGAGTCGGACGAGCTCGTCCAGGCGGTCAAGGAGGGCGACGTGAACCGCGTGCGGGAGCTCGCACCGGCGAACCCGGATGCGCGCGACGAGAACGGGGTCTCGGCGCTCATGCTCTCGCGCTACCACGGCGCGCCGCCGGAGCTGACGGCGGCGCTCAGAGATGCACGAGCCGAGATCGACGTCTTCGAGGCGGCGACGCTCGGCGAGACCGGCGTCCTGCGCGAGCTCCTCGACGCCGACGCGACGCTCGCGAACGCGTGGTCGGCCGACCGCGCGACCGCGCTCCACTTCGCCGCGTTCTTCGGCCAGCCGCAAACGGCAGCGCTCCTCGTCGAACGGGGTGCCGACGTGCATGCCGTCTCGCCGACGTTCGGCGACGTGACGCCGCTGCACAGCGCCGCGGCCGCGAGCTCCGAGAGCGCGCGGATCGTCCACCTGCTGCTCGAGGCCGGCGCCGATCCGAACGCGCGCCAGGGCGGCGGCTTCACGGCACTGCACGCCGCGGGGCAAACCGGCGACACCGCGATGGCGACCGACCTGCTCGAGCACGGCGCCGACCCGGCGCTCGCGACCGACGACGGCCGCACCGCGCTCTCGATCGCCGAGGAGCAGGGCCACACCGAGGTCGCAGCCCTGCTCCGGGAAGCTCGCTAGGCCGAGCCGGCGTACTTGCCGAGCACGAAGCCCCAGCCCGTGTCGTAGCTCGAGCGCTCGTCGGGGGCGGACTTCTCCCAGCCGCGGTGCTCGAGGTCGACGCGCGTCTCGTCGCCCTCCGCCGTGAACTGCACCTCGACCTCGGTCGCCGGCTTGGCGGGGTTGACGCGCCAGTTGAGCAGGAACCGGTTCGGCGGCTCCCAGGCGTCGATGTCGGCCCAGTCGTGCTCCGTGCCGTCCGGATGCCGCTCGTAGACGCGCTTCCCCTCGGGGTCGAACGTCACGCGCTCGACCTTGTCCCCGCCGATCGAGTGCGACTCGAACGGCCACCACGAGTTGACCCCGTCGGTGAAGAGCCGGAACGCCTTCTCGACCGGGAGTGGGACGATCACGCTCTTTCGGATCGCCCCGGTCTCCGTCGCCTGCGTCGTCATTCGTCCTCCTGTTCCGCCTCGGCCTCGGCGGCGGCCTCGAAGGCGGCCAGCACGTCGGACCAGAAGCTCTCCAAGTAGTCGCGCACCTCGGCCAGGCCGTCAGTGTCGACCCGGTACAGCCGGCGCGTGCCGTTCCTCCGTTCGGTCACGAGGCCCGCCTCCTTCAGGACGCGCAGGTGCTGCGAGACGGCCGGCCGGCTGACCGGCAGCTCCGCGGCGAGCTCGCCGACGGCGCGCGGGCCGCGGCGGAGCCGCTCGAGGATCTCGCGGCGCGTCCCGTCGCCGAGCGCGTCCAGTGCCAATGCGTAAGCCATGACTAACGGTAAGCATAGGCTTACTGAGATCGCAAGTCAAGGCGGTAGGCTCGCCGCCGTGCCGGAGCTTCGAGAGCAGGACGCGGCGGACGACCCGCTCGAGCAGCTCCGGTCGTGGCTCGCCGAGGAGCCGCTCGAGGCGGTCGCCCTCGCCACCGCCACCCCGGACGGGGCTCCGTCGGTCCGGATGGTGCTGCTGAAGAGCGCGGACGAGCGGGGGCTGACCTTCTTCACCGGCTACGAGAGCCGGAAGGGCGCCGAGCTCGCCGCGAACCCGCGCGCCGCGCTCCTGCTCTACTGGCCTGCGCTCGGCCGCCAGGTCCGCGTGGAGGGCGCCGTCGAGCGGATCGACGCGGCCGAGTCGGACGCGTACTGGGCGACGCGGCCGCCCGGAAGCAGGGTCAGCGCCGCCGCGTCGCCTCAGAGCCGCGTCGTCGCGGACCGCGCCGAGCTCGAGCAGCGCGTCGCGGAGCTGCGCGAGCGGCACGGCGACGAGCCGCCGCGGCCCGCCGCCTGGGGAGGCTTCCGGCTCGAGCCCGCCACGTGGGAGTTCTGGCAGCACCGCGACGACCGCCTGCACGACCGCCTCCGCTACCGGCGGGACGGCGACGCGTGGGTGCGCGAACGACTCGCTCCGTAAGCTTCGCCGCGTGCCGCCGGAGCAGCGCGACAACGAGGACCTCGACCGCGAGCTGATCGAGTTCCTGAACGAGCTTCGCGTCGCACTCCCCGGCGTGCAGGTGCTGTTCGCGTTCCTGCTCGCCGTCCCGTTCACGAACGGCTGGGAGAAGGTCGACGAGTCGCAGAAGTACGCGTACATGGTCGCGCTCCTCGCCGCCGCGCTCGGCACGGTTCTGTTGATCGCGCCCACGACGTACCACCGGATTCGCTGGCGCGAGCACGACAAGGAGCAGCTCCTGCGCACGTCGAACCGCCTCGCGATCGCCGGCACGGGGTGCGTGGCGGTCGGGATGACCGCCGCCGTCTACCTCGTCACCGACACCGTGTTCGGCGCGCTCGTGTCCGCGGTCGTCACGAGCGCCGTCGCCGTCGTCTTCGCGTGGTTCTGGTACGGCCTGCCGCTCTGGCGGCGCGTCGAGCGGGGCTAGCGATGCGCTTCTGTGACGAGCAGGAGTTCGGCTTCGGCTGGATCGACGACGACGATCCGATCCGACGCACGTCGCACGCACTCGTGGCCGACGGCGGCGTGTGGCTGATCGATCCGGTCGCCTGGCCGGCGGCCGAGCAGCGTGCGCGCGAGCTCGGCGAGCCGCGCGGCGTCCTCCAGCTGCTCGACCGCCACAACCGCGACTGTGCGGCGGAGGCTGCGACGCTCGACGTTCCGCACCACGTCGTCCCGGAGCGGGTGGAAGGCGCACCGTTCGAGTTCCTTCCGGTGCTGAAGAACCGCTTCTGGAGGGAGGTCGCGCTGTGGTGGCCCGAGCGGCGCGTGCTCGTCCTCGCCGACGCGCTCGGCACGGTCGGCTACTTCCGCGCGCCGGGCGAGCCCATCGGGCTGCATCCGTTTCTGCGCCCGCTGCCGCCGCGCTCGCTCCGGCGCGTGTATCCGGAGCACATCCTGACCGGGCACGGCGAAGGGGTCCACGAGGACGCAGCGGTCGCGCTGCACACCGCGCTCAGGACTTCGCGTCGTCGGCTGCCTGCCGCGCTCTGGGCGAGCGTGCGGAAGCGCTAGGCGGCCGCTTCTCGCCGCGCGCGGCGGCGACGACGCGCTCGACCGCCGCCGCCAGCACCTCGGGCACCGGCTTCCCACCGCTGAACCTGCGGTACGCGCGCTCGGGCTTTCGCGCGCGGCGGTTCTGGCTGAGCCCGGTCACCGCCTCGAAGTCCGGCACGAGCTGCACGACGCGGCCGCGCCCGGCGATCCGGGCGATCGCGCGGTTCGTGACCTGCTCCGACTCGTTCGGCGTCTCCCCGCGCGGCGCATCGCGGTCGTGGACGACGACGTACGGGATCGCGCACTCGTTGCAGATGCGCGCGAACAGCGGCATGTTGGCCTTCCCGCCGGTCTCGAGGATCAGGATCCCCTCGCGGTCCGGCTCGTAGCCGAGGGCCTCGAAGGCGAACGGGAGCGCGAGCTTCTCGGTCATCCCCTCGACGAGCATCACCGCGCGCGAGAGGAAGATCTCGGCGCGCTCCGCGTCGAACTCGGCGAGCGCGCGGAAGCTCTCGTCGGCGGGGAGCGACGCCGGCTGCCAGAGCTCCGTGCCCGCCGTGCGCCGGTGCCGGACGAGCGCGAGCTCCTCGAGGTGCGCCACGCTGAGGAGCGAAGACGCATGCGTCGAGTAGAGGATCTGGTTGTTCCGTTCGCCGAGCCGCCGCAGCAGGCGGTAGAGGTGACGCTGCCCCTGCGGGCTCAGGTAGAGCTCGGGCTCCTCGATCAGAATCACGAGCCCCCGCGTACGCGCGTCGAGCAGGTGCTGGATCCCCTCGGCGAGCGCCGCGCCGCCGTCGTCCTCCGAGGTCTGGAGATGCTCGACCGCCTTCGCGGCCTTCGGGTGCGACGCGATCGAGACGAGGTCGCCGCCGCGGCGCGACGCGGGGAAGAAGAGCACGGGCGGCGCGCCCTCGCGGTTCAGGTTCAGCGTCGCCGGCGGGCGGGCGTCGAGGAAGTACGTCCGCTCGCCCGACGCCGCCTCGAGCCGGATCCGTCCGGCGTTCGCGCCGCGGGAGATGTCGGTGGCGTTCGGAACCGGAGCTCCGGCCTCGAGGAGCATCCAGATCGCCGTCAGCACCGTCGACTTCCCGCTCGACGCCTCGCCGACGAGCGCGCACAGGCTGCGCGGCTCGAGCTCCACGGTGCGCGCGCCGCGAAAGCCCTGGATGGAGACGCGGTCGAGGAGGGCCACGTCGGAACGTCTACCCGAGGCGCCCGGCTCCATACCCCCGCGTCGCCTCCACGGCGCCCCGCGCCTCGCGCTCGAACGGGTTCTGGCGGTACGGGTAGCGAAACCACGCCCAGAGCTGCGCGAGCGGGCGCCTCTGCGCCTGCCAGACGTGGCAGAGCTCGTGCGTCAGCAGGTCGTCGGACGCCTCGGCGCTCTTGACCAGGATCGTCCGCCAGAACGCGTAGCCGTGGTAGCGCCGGAAGCCGGGCACCCGGAAGAGCCCGGGCGCGACGAGCGCCCGAACGCCGCGGAGCGACACGGGGCGCCGGTAGAGGTCGAGCCGGTCGAGCCGCGCCTTCGCGCGCTCCAGTCGCTCGCGCTCGTTCGGGAGGCGTCGCATACGCTCGGAGTGTGCGCGATCGGCTCGTAGAGCTGCTCGGGGACGAGCGCCGCGTCTCGACCGGCGAGTCGGTGCTCGAGCACCACGCGGGCGACCTGAGCTACCACGCGCGGCATTCGCCGGACGTCGTCGTCTTCCCCGAGTCGACCGAGGACGTCGCGCGCGTGCTGGCCTGGGCGAACGACGAGCACGTCCCCGTCGTCCCGTTCGGCGCCGGCACGTCGCTCGAGGCGCACGTGATCCCGGTGCACGGCGGCATCTCGCTCGACCTCTCGCGCATGAACCGCGTGCTCGAGGTCCTGCCGGGCGACCTCCAGGTGCGCGTCCAGCCGGGTGTTCTGCGCAGCGAGGTGAACGTCGCCGTCGCCGAGCACGGCCTCTGGTTCCCCGTCGACCCCGGTGCCGACGCGTCGCTCGGCGGCATGGCGGCGACGAACGCGAGCGGCACGACGACCGTCCGCTACGGCGGGATGCGCTCGAACGTGCTCGGGCTCGAGGCGGTGCTCGCCGACGGGACGGTGATCCGGCCGGGCACCCGCACCGTCAAGACGTCCGCCGGCTACGACCTGCGGTCGCTCTTCGTCGGCTCCGAGGGCACGCTCGGCGTGATCACCGAGCTCACGCTGCGCCTCCACGGGCTCCCCGAGCACCCGATCGCGCTGCGGGCCGCGTTCCGCGACGTCGGCGCCGCGTGTCGCTCCGCGGTCGCGCTCGTCGGCGCCGGCGTCACGGTCACGCGCTGCGAGCTCCTCGACGAGGCGACGCTTCGCGCGGTCAACGCGTTCGAGGGAACGTCGTACGCGGAGCTGCCGAGCCTCTTCGTCGAGCTCGACGGCGAGGAGTCGCTCGCGTCCGCGCGCGAGGTGCTCGGTTGGGAGGACGTGGTCGACGTCGAGGCGGAGACGACCGTCGAGGCGCGCACGCTGCTCTGGCAGGCGCGGCACCACGCCGCGCACGCCGTCGCGGCGCTCGCGCCGGGCAAGCGCTGGTTCGCGACCGACGTCTGCGTCCCGCTCTCGACCTTGCCGGAAGCGGTCGAGCACGCACGCGCCTGCGCCGAGAGACGAGGGATCGCAGCGGCCGTGATCGCGCACGCCGCCGACGGCAACTACCACCTCGTGCACGTGGTCGACCCCGACGACCCGGCCGACGTCGCGGCGGCGCAGGACCTCTATGCCGAGCTCGTCGAGTGGGCGCTCGAGCGGGGCGGGACCTCGACCGGCGAGCACGGGATCGGCCTCGGCAAGATCGGCTACCTCGAGCGCGAGCACGGAGACCTCGTCCCGTACCTCCGCGCGCTCAAGCGGGTCTTCGACCCGAACGGGATCCTCAATCCGGGCAAGGTCGTGCGGGAAGAAGACGCCGCCGGCGTGCGTCATGGGATGAACTCAGAAGAAAGGCAGTCCGACGATGTACCCGGCAACCACCCAGCTCGACACGCGGATCCGTGAGCTCGTCGAGGAGATCGCCGAGATCAAGGCGATGCTCGACGAGCTCGAATGCCGCAGCCGCGGCAGCGACGACGGCGAGCCTCGACTCGCCCGCACACCCGCGGTCTGCACGTAGTCGGCGGGGCCGCCGCCGCTAGGCTGCGGCCCCGTGCGCACCCGCACTCTCGGCACCTCCGGCCCCGACGTCTCCGTCGTCGGCCTCGGCTGCAACAACTTCGGCTCGCGCGTGAACGAGGAAGGCACGCGCGCGGTCGTCGACGCCGCCCTCGACGCCGGGATCACGCTGTTCGACACCGCCGACGTCTACGGCAACCGCGGCGGGAGCGAGAGCGCGCTCGGGAAGGCGCTCAAGGGTCGCCGCGACCGCGTCGTGCTCGCGACGAAGTTCGGGCACGCGATGACCGACGACGCGCCGCCGAACCGCGGCTCGCGCGAGTACGTCCGGGAGGCGGTCGAGGCGTCGCTCGAGCGGCTCCAGACGGACTGGATCGACCTCTACCAGTACCACCGCCCCGACGGCATCACGCCGATCGAGGAGACGCTCGGCGCGCTGAACGAGCTCGTCGACGAGGGCAAGGTGCGCTTCATCGGCTCCTCGAACCTCGACGGGCGGCAGGTCGTCGAGGCCGACGACGTGGCGAAGGACCGCGGCTGGGCACGCTTTGTCAGCGCGCAGAACGAGTACTCGTTCCTCGAGCGCGGCGCCGAGGAGGAGCTCCTGCCGACCGCGGAGCGGCTCGGGATCGGCGTGCTGCCGTACTTCCCGCTCGCGAGCGGCCTGCTCACGGGGAAGTACCGGCGCGGCCGCCCCGCGCCCGCCGGCACGCGGCTCGCCCTTCGGCCCGAGCGGCTGACGGACGAGGCGTTCGACCGGATCGAGGCGCTCGAGTCGTTCGCCGAGTCACGCGGGATCTCGCTCCTCGACGTCGCGATCGGCGGCCTCGCCGCGCAGCCCGCGATCGCCTCCGTGATCGCCGGCGCGACGAAGCCGGAGCAGGCCCGCGCGAACGCAGCGGCGGGCGACTGGGTCCCCGTGGACGGAGACCTGCGCGCGCTGCGCGACGTGCTGGACGGCTGAGCCGTGCCGCGCGTGGCGTTCGTCGGCGCGGGCTCCGTGAGCTTCACGAAGACCCTCGTCGCGGACCTCCTCGCGTACCCCGAGCTGCACGGAGGGCTGGAGCTCGTCCTGCACGACATCGACCCGCGTCGGCTCGAGGTCGCCGAGGCGCTCGTGCGCTCCGTGGACGCGACACGCGGCGCGGGAGCGACCGTCCGCGGCACGCTCGACCGGCGCGACGCGCTCGACGGCGCGGACTACGTCGTCTTCACGGTGCAGGTCGGCGGCCACGAGGCGACGCTCCTCGACTTCGAGATCCCGAAGCGGCACGGGATTCGCGCGACGATCGGCGACACGATCGGGGTCGGCGGCGTCTTCCGCGGACTGCGCACGTTCCCCGTCGTCTGCGACACCGCGCGCGAGATGACGGAGCTGTGTCCCGACGCGTGGCTGCTCAACTACACGAACCCGATGGCGATGCTGTGCTCCGCGGTGTACGAGGGCACCGGGCACGAGCGCGTGGTCGGGCTCTGCCACTCCGTCCAGGGCACGGCCGGTCAGCTCCGGGAGATCCTCGGCGTCGATGAGCTCGACTACGAGGTCGCGGGCGTCAACCACCTTGCGTTCTTCCTCCGGCTCCGCGACGGGAACGGCGACGACCTCACAGGGCGGCTCGCCGACGCGATCGACGCCGACCCCGAAGGTCTCGGGCGGACCGTGCGCGCCGAGCTCTTCCGCCGGCTCGGCTTCTTCGTCACCGAGTCGAGCGAGCACGCGGCCGAGTACGTGCCGTGGTTTCTCGGCGACGCCGAGGCGATCGAGCGCTTCAGGATCCCGCTCGACGAATACGTTCGGCGGAGCGAGGAGAACCTCGGCGAGTTCGAGCGGGTCGCAGCCGCAGTGGAGAGCGGCGAGGAGCTCGCGCTCACCCGGAGCAACGAGTACGCGCCGGCGATCGTGCACGCGATCGAGACCGGCGCGCCCTTCCGCTTCAACGGCAACGTGCGGAACGACGGGCTGATCGCGAACCTGCCGGACGGAGCGTGCGTCGAGGTGCCGTGCGTCGCGGACCGCTCGGGCATCACGCCGACGCCGATGGACGCGCTGCCGCCGCACCTCGCCGCGCTCGACCGCGCGTATCTCGCCGTCGTCGAGCTCGCCGTCCGCGCGTACCTGGACGGGCGCCCGGAGCTCGTCCACCACGCGTGCGCGCTCGACCCGGGCGTCGCAGGGCAGGGAGTCTCGCTCGAGGAGATCTGGGCGACCTGCGACGAGCTGCTCGCCGCACACGGCCTGCAGTAGCCTCAGGTCGTGGGCGCACTCCTCGCGTTCTTCGCCGTCGCCGCGCTCGTGATCGTCACGCCGGGTCAGGACACCGCGCTCACGGTCCGGAACTCGCTCCTCGGCGGTCGGCGAGGCGGCACGTTCACCGCAGCGGGAGTGGCGGCGGGTCAGCTCGTGTGGACGCTCGCCGCGAGCGCCGGGCTCGCCGCGCTCCTCGTCGCGTCGGAGCCCGCATTCCTCGCGGTCAAGGTCGTCGGCGCCGCGTACCTCGTCGTGCTCGGCGCGCAGTCGCTCCTCCACGCGCTTCGAGGCCACGCGCCGGCCGCGACGGAGCACGGGCGGGAGCTCTCCGCACGGGCCGCGTTCCGGCAGGGGCTCGTGAGCAACCTCGGCAACCCGAAGATGGCGGTCTTCTTCTCGAGCCTGCTGCCGCAGTTCGTGCCCGGCACGCCGACGTTCGCGTCGCTCTTCGCGCTCGGCGTCGTGTTCTGCGCGATGACGTTCGCCTGGCTGGCCCTCTACGCAGCCGTCGTCGAGCGCGCCGGCGCAGTGCTCAGGCGCCCGCGCGTCCGCCGCTGGCTGGACGCGGCGACCGGGACGGTCCTCGTCGCGCTCGGCGTCCGGGTCGCGACCCAGACTCGCTAGCGCGGCCGCGCGTTCCTGCGGATGAAGTCGAGCGTGCGCTGCCACGCGTCCTCGGACGCGTCGGCGAACTCCTCCTGCTTGCGGTCGAAGAAGCTGTGCGGCGCGCCCGGGTAGACGACGAGCTCGTGTTCGACGCCCGCCTCGTCGAGCGCCCGGTCGAACTCGTCGACGTCCTCGGCCGTGATGGCGTGGTCGTCGCCGCCCATCAGGCCGAGGATCGGCGCGCGGATCTCGGACGCGCGCTGCGTCGGCCCGGGCGTGCCGTCCTGCGCCCGACCGGGTCGCCCGTAGAAGCCCACCGCACCGTAGAGGTCGTTCCCGTCCGCCGCTGCGAGCCACGAGTGCCGTCCCCCGAAGCAGAAGCCGACCGTGAAGACGACACTCGTCGTCTCGCGGAGCTTCTCGACGACAGCAGCGACGTCGGCCTGGACGCCGTCGGTCGTGGTCTGCTGAACGTGCTCCCGGTATTCGAAGTCCTCGTCCCGCTTGGCGACGCCGGCCGTCCGGCCGAAGTAGTCGAACGCGATCGCGGTGTAGCCGCGCTCGGCGAACCGCAGCGCGAGCTCCTCGTAGAAGCGGTAGAGGCCGCGGACGTCGGGCAGGATCGCGATCCCGATCCCCGTCGGCTCGTCCGGCGTCGCCGCGAACGCAGCGAACCGGTTGCCGTCGCGCGCCTCGAGCACGAGCTCGTCGTGCGCCACGGCTGCGCCGCGAAGCACGGGAATCGGCGGCGACGAGTCGAGCTCGAAGCACATGGGGCGAGAGTCTAAGCCTGGATCGCCAGGCGGAGCCGCGCCGAGTACGTCAGCCGCACGGGAGCGGTGCTGACGATGCGCGCCGTGCACTCGGCCGGACCGAGGTTCGGCACGTCGACCGTCCGGGTGCGGATCGTCCGCGTGAACGCGCGCGACGCCACGCGCCTGCCGCCGCAGACGACCTCCGCGCGGGCGCGCGTGCCCTTTCGCTGCGCGCCGCCGAGCGTCACCGTGAACGTCACGCGGCGACCGGGGCCGAGCAGGCCGAACGGCACCGTCTGCGTGCGGCGGGCCGCCAGGGTGCCGGCTCGGGTGATCACGAGCGGCCCGGCGGCAGGCGTCTCCGGGAGCGGCCCCTGCTGCCCGCCGAGCTCGGAAAGCAGCGCGGTCTTGAGCGCGTCGTCCGGCGGCGAGAGCCACGGGATCGAGTACTGGTAGCCCACGTGGATGTACGCGTAGTCCTCGGCGAAGATCTCGCCGGTGGCGCGGCTCCAGCCCCGCGAGTAGTCGAACGCGACCTGTCCCTGCGCGAGGAGCTGCGCCATCCCGCGCAGCTGCCACCAGACCGGCGTCCCGTTCAGCTCGCGCACCCCGGGCACGGTCCAGGAGCGGTCGAGATGGTGGCCGTACTCGTGGAGGAACGTGCTGGCGACGCGGAGGTCCTTGCCCGCCGGGACGACGATCAGTCCGCCGGTGCGCGTCTGCGTGTAGCAGGCGGCCGCTGCGGCGCCGCACAGGCCCGCCACGCGCGACTCCGGGACGATGCGGATCGTGACGGTGCTGACCTCGTTGCCGTGGGCCGCGGCGCCGAGAAGCGCGGCGTACCAGTCGACGTCGACGCCCTGTGCCTGGACGTCGAACGTGATCGGCCTGCCCTGCGCGTCCGGCCGCGAGACGATCTCGGCGCTGGCTCCCGTCGCGAACGCCGTGGCAGCAACAGTCGCGAGAAGGAGGGAGACGCTCCAGCGCCGAGTCGTGTGGAGGTGGCGGCTCAGGGCCATGTTGCGGACGCAAGTGTCATCGGGAGCCCTGAGAGGATGCTGGGAACGTCGTTAGGGGGAGGTAAAACCGGGGAACGGACCGATCCGGTAAAGCGGGAGTAGCATCGCTGCTCCCGTCGTCCAGAAAGGCGGTCCTCCTGTGCGAACAGCCGTGCGTGGGTGCCTCGTCCTTCTTGCCCTGCTTGCCTTCCCGGCGTCCGCGCTGGCGGCGACGACCGCAGGGCAGCCGTTCCCCAGCAACCTCTACTCCGTCGACGACGCGACACAGGCCACAGGCCTCCGCGTGAACCTCCCGAAGCCGGACTGCGCAGCCCGGCCGACCGACTGCGCCGAGGTCGACGTGCTCAACACGCTCGACGGCTTCAACATCCAGCCGCGCATCTCCGTGCCGTTCTCCGGGCCGATCGACCTCTCGACGGTCTCGAGCTCGACGGTCTTCCTCGTCGGCCCCGGCTTCCAGAAGGTCGGGATCAACCAGGTCGTCTGGGAGCCCGCTGCGAACACGCTCCACTTCGAGAGCGACCGGCAGCTCGACCAGACCGCCACCTATCTCCTCGTCGTCACGAACGGCGTCCACGCCGCCGACGGCGAGCCGCTCGACACGACGACGTTCCGGCACGACCTCAACTTCGGGCAGACGAAGGACCCGGTCGCGAAGGCGTACCGCAAGTCGCTGCTCGACGGGCTCTCGATGGCGCGGGCCGTCGGCGTGCAGAACAACGACATCGCCGGAGCGAGCCTGTTCACGACGCAGACCATCACGGCGATCTCGGACAAGGTCCGCGCGCAGATCCAGGCGGCGGCGCCGCCGAGCGCGCGCTTCGACCTCGGCACCGGCGGTGAGCGGACGGTCTTCCCGCTCTCGACGCTCGCGAGCGTGTTCTGGAACCGCCAGAACACCACGACGACGTTCGGAAACACGCCGCTGCCGCTCGCCGCGCTCTCGGCCTTCGGGCCGGTCATCTCGACGGTCGCGTTCGGCTCGTACCAGTCGCGCGACTACGAGACGGCCGACAAGTTCATCCCGCCGTACGGAACCGCCACGGGCACGCCGGTCGTCCAGGCGATGAACACGATCGGGTTCACGCTCTTCGTGCCCGCGGGCGCCAAACCCGCCGGCGGCTGGCCCGTCGCGATCTTCGGTCACGGCTTCGGCGACTCGCGCGCCGGTGCGCCGTGGGCCGTCGCGTCGTCGCTCGCGAGTCGCGGCGTCGCCACGGTCGCGATCAACGTCGTCGGCCACGGCGGCGGCCCGCTCGGGCGCTACACCGTCAACCGGACCGGCGGCCTGCCCATGGTCGTCCTCTCCGACGGCGGCCGTGCGATCGACCAGAACGGGAACGGCGCGTACGACACGACCGAGGGCGTGAACGCGGTCGGCGCCAACGCGCTCATCTCGAACCGCGACGGGCTGCGGCAGACCGTCTTCGACCTGATGCAGCTCGTGCGGACGCTGCAGGGCGGCGTCGACGTCGACGGCGACTCGGCCACCGACCTCAGCACGTCACGGATCTACTACGCGGGCCAGTCGTTCGGCGGGATCTACGGCGTGCAGCTGCTCGGCGTCGAGCCGGCGATCCGCGCGGGCGTCGCGAACGTCCCGGGCGGGCCGATCATCGAGATCGCCCGGCTCTCGCCGGTGTTCCGACCGCTCGTCGGCATCCCGCTGGCTCAGCGCATGCCGCCGCTGTACAACGCCGTGCCGAACCCGACGTTCACGAACTTCAACGAGAACATCCCGCTCCGGAACGAGCCGATCCGGATCGACACCGTCCCGGGCGCGTCCGCGATCCAGGTGGTGATCGACGACAACGAGTGGGCGCAGCAGTCGGGCAACCCCGCGGCGTACGCGCCGCACGTCACCGCGCCGATCATCATCCAGTTCGCGCGCGGCGACCAGACGGTGCCGAACCCCACGGCGAGCGCGATCATCCGCGCAGGCGACCTGCAATCGCGGACGACGCTCTACCGCCACGACCTCGCGTTCGCGGCGAATCCGACGCTCGCGAAGAACCCGCATGCGTTCCTGACCGGCATCGCGAACACGTTCGCGCCGTTCGCGGTCGCGGCGCAGACGCAGCTCGCGACGTTCCTCGCGAGCGACGGAACGACGACCATCGACCCGGACGGCGCGGCGGGTCCGTTCTTCGAGACGCCGACGTCGATCGTCCCGGAGGACCTCGCGTACATCCCGTAGCAGGCGTCGGGGGAGGCCGCCGACCCGCGGCCTCCCCCTCACGCCGTCAGCGGTGTCCGCGGGAGCGGTTGAGGTAGCGGTCGACGAGCCGCTCGAGCGTCGGCTGGTTCCACGCGTTCATGAAGTCCGCGTGACCCGAGAAGTCGCCTCCCGACGCGAGCTCGGCGTTCGCACCGCCGGCGACGCCGTAGTAGACCTGCAGCGTCAGCGCCGGCACCTCGACCGGGTGCGTCGACGGGCACACCCCGTTCGTCGAGTACGCGAGGTGGCTCTTGTGGTCTGCGCTGTCGAGCTGCGACCCGTTCCAGCAGTTCGGGAAGTTGACGACGAGCCGCAGGCTGGGCGACGCGCACGTCGGGATCTCGGCCGAGGCGCGGACGTCGCCCCTGCCGCCGCAGCTCCAGTACGTGATCCGCGAGCCCTGCGCCGAGCGCGCGGCTGCGCTCCCCGCGACGACCTCGAGGTTCGCCGGGAACGCCTGTACCGGCTCGAGCGTGCGCCGCACGTAGTAGACGACCGCGCCGAGCGGCCGGATCGCCCGGCCCGCGACGAAGAGCGTGGGCGCCCAGTACGCGGCGGTGTCGGCGCGCAGCCGGCACGACGTCTGCCCGGACGCACGCAGCGCGGCCGGCGTCGAGCTCGCCTTCGTCGCCTCGTTGCCGAAGTACGTGTGGTCGTGCGACTTGCCCGGCTGGTTGAAGAAGACGATCGGATCGTCCTGGTTGCGGTGGCTGAAGCCGCACGCGATCGCGAAGTAGCCGCGCCCGCCGCCGTAGCGGCCGCCCGGGCCGCCGCGGTCGCCGTTCGCGGGAGCCGACGCCGCGTACGCGACGGCGAACGTCGCCGCTGCGCCGAGCGCTACGAGGAACACCACCAGCCCGCGTCTCATCGGTCACCTCCTGTGCGACCCCTGTCCGCCGGTGTCCGCGCAGCAGACCACGCCCGCCTGGGAACTCCGTTGCGCGGGCGTAAAGGTCTGCTGTGAAGGTGCTGAGCCGGTGTTACGCGGCTTCGGACAGTCCCGCGAGCTCGTTCTGCAGCCGCGCGAACGCCTGCGTCTCGAGCTGACGGATCCGCTCGCGCGTGAAGCCGAGCTCCTTGCCGATCGCCTCGAGAGACTGCGGCTCTCCGTCGAGACCGAACCGGAGCTCGATGATGCGGCGCTCCCGCTCGGGGAGCTTCGCGATCGCGCGCCGCACCGAGTGCCGGCGGAACTCGTCCGCCGCGTCCTCGGCCGGATCGCTCGCGGTCGGGTCGCTGAACAGGTCGCCGAGCTCGCCGTCGGACTCGTTGCCGACCTGCTGGTTCAGCGACACGTTCGCCGAGGCCGCGTCGAGTGCCTCCTCGACGTGGTTGATCGGCAGCTGTGCCGCCTCGGCCAGCTCCTCGCGCGTGGGCTCGCGGCCGAGCTTGGCCTCGAGCTGGTTCCGTGCGCGCGAGAGCTTCACGCGCCGCTCGTGGACGTGGACGGGGACGCGAATCGTCGTCGACTGATTCGAGACCGCCCGCTGACACGCCTGGCGGATCCACCACGTCGCGTAGGTCGAGAACTTGAACCCCTTCCGCCAGTCGAACTTCTCGACGGCGCGGTTGAGTCCGATCGTCCCGTCCTGGACGAGGTCGAGCAGCGAGAGCCCGTGGCCCTGGTAGCGCTTGGCGATCGAGATCACGAGGCGCAGGTTCGAGTTGATCATCCGCTCCTTCGCCGCGAGGTCTCCGCGCTCGATCCGCTTGGCGAGCGCGACCTCCTCGGCCGCGGTGAGCAGGGGGTAACGCCCCGCCCGATTCATGAACAGGGTGAGTGCGTCGGCGGTGCCGTGGGGAGCGTCGGCCTCCCAGACGATCTCGTCGTCCTTCTCGGGAGCGACGATCTCGACCTCTCGGGCCTCCAGCTCGGCGCGGAGGGCGGCGACGTCCTCCTCGTCGAGCTCGTGCTCGGTCGCGAGCGCCTCCAGCGAGGCCTCCTCGATCGAGCCACGGTCCTCGGCGTCCTCCAGGAACGCATGGATTGGTGCATCAAGCAGGTGCAATTCGTTCAACGTGTCTTCTCTTTCCTTCGGGGAAGCGGGGCCCATGACTGCGCCGATCGCAGCCGGACCGCCGTCTACAAAGGGGAACGTACGACGGCCCAGGATATTCCCGGCCGCCGAAAGCACCTCACAGCATAACGAAAACGCAAAGAACGGCCGGGTGGCGGGCCGCCGCCACCCGGCCTTCTCTCCCTACACGCTGACAGTGCGTCGACCGTCGCGGGAGATCAGCAGTGCGAGCGCGCCTCCGGCGAGCGCCGCACCGACGGCGAACCCGATGGCCGCGGTCGACAGGTCGACCGAGCCGGAATCGGAGGCCGCCGAGGCCGTCACCGGCGTGGAAACGCGCGCCGGGCCTTCGATCAGGAACCGAGGGCCGCCCTGGGGCTGCGCCGGTCCGTCCTCGATCCGCATCTTCGCGGCGAGTCCGCTGGAGACGCTGTACTCCTGGCGGAAGCTGTCGGGGTATGCGCTTGCCGCGGGCGCCAGGACGGCGGCGCAGAGGACGGCAAGTGCGAGGGACCTGAGGGTCGAGCGGGACATCTCTCATCTCCTTGCTGCATTCGAGGAACGGCTCGATCGTCTGCGCCGGCGCTAAAAGCGGCCCGAACGGTCGGCTAAACGACGGCTAAAGCGCTTGACCTGTGCCCGCGACCAGCGGAGACTCGATCGATGCCGCGACTCCTGACGCGCCTGGGGGCGGACGTCGAGCGGGCTCTCGCCGATGTGAACGTCCCCGCCTACGTCATCGATCGTGACGGGATCCTCGTCTGGCTGAACCCCGCGGCGGAGCGGCTCGTCGGGGACGCGCGCGGGAAGCGCTTCACCGACGTGATCGCCCCGTCCGACCGGCCGCGCGCAAAGCGGATGTTCGCCCGGAAGATGCTCGGCACGGTCGCCGCCACCGACTCGACCGGAGACGTGCTCCGGCCCGACGGCACCGAGGCGACGGTCGAGGTGAGCTCGGTCCCGCTCCTCCGCGACCACCAGGTGATCGGGGTCTTCGGTCTCGTCTCGAAGCCCCCCGTGCAGCCGTCGCCGATCGTCTCGCACCCGCACCTGACTCCGCGCCAGCACGAGGTGCTGAGCTTGCTGGCGCACGGCGCGTCGACGGATCAGATCGCGGAGCGGCTCCACATCACGCGCGAGACCGTCCGCAACCACGTGCGGCACATCCTGCGCAAGCTCGGCGTGCACTCGCGGCTCGAGGCGATCGCAGCCGCACGCTCGCAGGGTGAGCTCGTGGATTGACCCACCTGGGTCATAGCGTCCACGGGCCCGGCCGCGAGAGCATTCGCCGCTGGCTCGGGACGAGCTACCCCTCACCCCGCGCCAGAAGGCTTGACGGGCATCGTTTCGTGCTCAGGCAGGCCTCTCTTCGAGCCGAGTTCGCCGACACCCCTGCGGCGGGCTCGGCCTCCGGCGAACGCCGCGGCTCCTCGTGCGCTAGAACCCACGCCATGGGTGACCTCGACGATCGGCTCGCGCGGCAGGCGCGTAACGAGGCGCTCTTCCGCGAGGTGAACGAGCGAATCGCCGAGCTCGACGAGGCCGCGCAGGCTTGGTCGCTCGAGGGCACGGTCCTCCTCTTCTGCGAGTGCGGTGCCGAGGGAGGCTGCGGCGAGCGCATCACGGTGCCCGCCCGCGTCTACGAGACCGTCCGTCAGCAAGACGACCGCTTCCTCGTCCGTCCGGGTCACGAGACGCCGGAGCTCGAGACGGCCGTCGAGTGGACCGACGAGTACGTGATCGTCGACAAGGTGCCGGCCGCCGATCCGTACGTGCAGGACGATCAGACGTGATGCACGAGGGGCCGCCGACGCCGGCGGCCCCTCGCTGTGCTTCCTACGACTGAACCTCGCAGAAGAAGAGCTGGTTCGAGCCGTTGCCGCCCGAGCAGATGTCGGTGTTCGTGTTCGGATCGGGTGCGGGGTTGTCGCCGTCGACGTTGTCGCCGTCGACGATGTCGTCGCCGTTCCCGCCCGAGAGGGTGTCGTTCCCGAAGTTCCCGACGACGATGTCGTCGCCGTTGTCGCCGGAAACGCGATCGTTGCCGGGACCGCCGAACACGTCGTCGACGCCGTTGCCGCCGGAGATCGTGTCGTTGCCGAGCATCCCGGTTGCGAAGTCGTTCCCGTTGCCGCCGGAGATCGTGTCGTTGCCGTCCGGGAGCTTCGAGCCGGGGTTACCGGGCTCTCCGCCGAAGTCCCCACCGGCGAGGCCGTCGTCGCCGTTGCCGCCGTTGATGACGTCGTTGCCGAGCACGCCCAGCACGAAGTCGCCCCCGTCGCCGGCGTCGATCGTGTCGGCACCGTCGACCGTCGAGCCGTCAGGCGCCCCGCAGACGAGGTCGTCGCCGCCGAGCGCGTTGATCGTGTCGGCGCCCGTCGTCCCGACGATGACGTCGGGGCCGTCGGTGCCCGTCGTGACGGGACCGGACGCGACGATTGTCGCCGGCTCCCCTTGGCAGGTCGGTGAATCCACCGCGGAAACCGGTGTGGCGCCAAGTGCCAGCATTGCCACCCCGATTGCCGCGGCTACGGTGAATCGCTTCATCTCTCCCCTTTCGATGGACCGCGCGGGACGCTAGTCGGGCCGCTGAGGGGAGTCCACCGGCTATTCGTCTAGATGACCCGAATGCGCTAGAGACAGGCGCCCTGCGCGACGCGAACATCGCGCGGCGTGCGGCGCATCCGAGTTTTGGAGACGGCACTCGGTGCGCCGCACACCTTCCCGTGGGTCAGTCGGTGCCCTTCTCGAGCCGGCGAAGGCGGCCTGCGAGCTCGGCGAGCAGCGCGACGGCGATGGTCGGCTCCTTCTCGAGCAGGCGCATGAACGGCTTCCGTGGGATCCGCATCGTCTGGAGCTCGCCTTCCGCGGCGATCGTCGCGGAGCGCGGCGCGCCGTCGATGAGGGCCATCTCGCCGAAGTAGTCGCCGATCTTGAGGATGCGCGCGCGCGGCTTGCCGACGACGCGTGCCTTGCCCGAGAGGACGAGGTGGAACGAGTCGGCGGCGTCGCCTTCCTGCATGACGACGGTCCCGGCGCCGTAGTCGGCGATGCGTGCGAGCTCCGCGATCTTCGTCAGCTGCCGCTTGCCGACACGAGCGAAGAGCGGGAGCGCCGCGAGCACGGTCGCCCAGTCGCGCGCGGTGGGCCGGTTCCAGTCGCGACCTGCCAGTGAGCTCGCGATCGGTGATGGAAGGGACGTTGGCATTCAGCGACGCTACTTCCTCGCGGCGGGGCGAGCAACCGCCGCGACCGGCACTATCGTGCGGCCGACATGCGCGAGAGGCTCCGCACCGCCGCCCGGAACGACCTCGTCCGCTTCCTCGACAGCTACGCGAGCCTGCTCGTGCTGCTGATCGCGAACTTCTTCCTGCTCGAGCTCGTCGACGACCCCCGCTGGGGTGCGATCGGCAGCACGGTGCTCGCCGCGCTCGCCCTCGTCGTCGCGATCAGCGACCCCGCGGCGGACGAGACGATCAAGCGACGGCACTGGTTCCAGATCGCAGCCTGCGTCGGGCTCGCGTTCCTGGTCCTCATCGTCGACTCCGCGTCCGCGATCGGTCTCGCGTACCTGCTTCCCGCCGCACTGCTCGTCACCGCGACCCTCCCCGTCACGCTGAACCGGGTTCTGCACCACAAGCGCATCACGTCGGAGACGGTTCTCGGTGCGCTCTGCTGCTACGTGCTGGTCGGGCTGCTCTTCGCGTTCGTCTATCTCGCGATCGAGGAGCTCGGGGACGGGGCGTTCTTCGCACAGCCGGGCGCCCACCAGCAGTCCGAGTACGTCTACTTCAGCTTCGTCTCCCTGACCACCCTCGGCTTCGGCGATCTCTCGCCCGCGGTCGGGCTGCCGCAGGCAATCACCGCGACCGAGGCGTTGATCGGCCAGGTGTTCCTCGTCACGCTCGTCGCGCGGCTCGTGACGCTGTGGGTGCGGCAGAGCGAGGCGACGGCCGACGAGGCGTGAGGTCGCCCACGATCACCGTGCTCGGACGGTTCTCGCTTGACGCGACGCGTACGCAACGCGGAGACTCACCCGCGTGGGGTGGGTCCTCGAGCGCCTCGGTGCAGACATCGGCCGGGCGCTGACCGAGGTCAACGTCCTCGCGTACGCGCTCGATCGTGACGGCGTGATCGTCTGGCAGAACCACGCATCGGAGCAGTTCATCGGCGACGTCCGGGGGTCGCATTTCAACGAGTTCGTCGTCGTCGACGACCGACGGCGTGCGCAGGAGGCGTTCACGAAGAAGGTGCTCGGAAAGGCGGCGTTCACCGACTACGTCGTGCACGTCCGCCGTCCTTCGGGCCAAGAGGTGCTCGTCGAGGTCAGCTCCGTCCCGCTGCGAAAGGGGGACGAGGTGATCGGGGTCCTCGCGATCTCCGCGAAGCCGCCGCAGCCGACGGACCAGGCCGCGCGCCTGCTGACCCCGCGGCAGCTCGAGGTCGTCAGGCTCCTCGCGAGCGGCGCGAGCACCGAGCAGATCGCCGCGGAGCTCCACATCGCGCGCGAGACCGTCCGCAACCACATCCGCGGCGTGCTCGCCGAGCTGCGCGTGCACTCGCGCGTCGAGGCGGTTGCCGCGGCGCGCGCGGCCGGACTGCTCGACGATTGACTCAAACGGGTCAGGTCGGCGCGCCGGCCGATGCTCGAAGATCGCGCCGCTACCTCCCATGGGAGCTCGGCGTCACGCACTCGCCGCGCACCCGTTGCCGCCGGGTGCCCAGTGACCCCTCTGGGCGCCCGGCAGCTTCTTTGTGGACGGCGACGGCCGCGACGACGAGCGCGACGCCGAACACCTCCGAACGGGACGGAACCTGTGCGAGCACGAGCACGCCGACGACTGTCGCGGTCGCCGGGAGCAGCGACACGAGCAGCGAATAGGTCGCGCGGCTCAACCGTGCCATCGCGAGCTGGTCGAACACGTACGGGACGACCGACGACGCGACGCCGACGCCGAGGCCGGCGACGAGCGCGGCCGGATTCGCCAGCGCGGGCAGCGCGGCCGCGCCGCCGATCGGGGTGATCGCGACGAGCGCGACGAGCATCGCCGCGCCGAGCCCGTCGATCCGGTCCAGCGCGGTGTTGCGGGCGACACGGTGCGCGAGGACGATGTAGAGCGCGAACAGCGCGGCGTTCGCGAACGCGAAGGCGACGCCGACGGGCTCACCCTCGAGCCGCACGTCGGTCAGGACGTAGACGCCGACGCTCGCCATGCCGAGCGCGAGGACGTTGCGGGGCGTGCGCGCCCCGAGCGCCGCGAGCCCGATCACCGGGCAGGAACTCGATCGCGGCGACCGTCCCGAGCGGCAGCCGGTCGATCGCGATGTAGAAGCAGCTGTTCATCAGCGCGAACACGAGGCCGAGCGCGAGCACGAGCCGCTTCGTGTCGGCGTCGACGCCTCGCAGCGCGCGCCACGGCTTCCGCCAGATTGCGAACACCGCGGCCGCGCTCGCGATCCGGAGCCAGGCGACCCCGAGCGGCTCGACGAGCCCGAAGAGCAGGACCGCGAACGCCGGCCCGAGGTAGTGGAAGATCGCGCTGCCGACGAAGTAGAGCTCCGGCCGCACGCGCTGCGCTTGCACGACGGTCATACTCCTCGTGACGGCGCCTTCTCGGAAGGCGGAAACGACGGGATCGGAGGCGGGATGGCGCGGAAAGCACGGACGCGCGACGCACTCGCCTACGAAGCGAACCTCCTCGACGCGGTCAACCTTCGTTTGCTCGAGGAGCTGCAGTCGGACGGCCGTCTGACCGTCGCGGAGCTCGGCCGCCGCGTCTCGATGTCGCCGCCCGCGGTCGCGGAGCGGGTGCAGCGGCTCGAGCGCGCTGGCGTGATCACGGGGTACAGCGCGGAGATCGATCCCGCGGCCGTGGGATACCCGATCGCGGCCGTTGTCCGGATCCGCCCGGCGCCGGGTCAGCTCGTGAAGATCCCGGAGGTCGCGCGCGAGACGCCCGAGGTCTCCGAGTGCCATCGGATCACCGGCGAGGACTGCTACCTCCTCAAGCTGCACCTGCGCTCGATCGGCGAGCTCGAGGAGCTGCTCGACCGCTTCACGCCGTACGGCCAGACGACGACGTCGATCGTGCACTCGTCGCCGGTGGCTCGCCGCGGGCCGCCGCTCGATTCGTCGCGATAATGCCGCCGTGGGCGGCTTCGACGATCTCCGCGAGCTCGAGCCGCGCCGGATCTGGGACGGCGTCGCGGCACGCGTCCTGAGCGGCGAACGCTGCTCGCTCGGCATCGTCGAGCTCGACCCCGGCGCTGTCGTCCCGGAGCACCATCACGACCACGAGCAGCTCGGGATGGTGCTGAGCGGGCGGGTGCGCTTCAGGATCGGCGACGAGACGCGCGACCTCGGCCCCGGCGAGACGTGGACGATCCCGTCGAACGTCCCGCACGAGGTGACTGCCGGCCCGGAGGGCGCCGTCGTGTTCGACGCGTTCGCGCCGGTGCGCGCGGACTGGGCGGGCCTGGCGGCCGAAGAGCCGCGCCCGCCGCGTTGGCCCTAAGGGCGGCTGACCAGCTTGCCGTTACTTGGACTTGGGTCGAGGCGTTCGTTGAAAGATCGTCACCGAGTTGGACGACGCGCGAGTGTCGAGAGGGTTGTCGGTGCCGCCGGAAGCGAGGTACGCGTGCCTCCCGTCGGGGCTGACGGCAAGCGCGGCGGCGAACAAGAGACCCGATGCCCTGGCGCACGCTCCTCCGGTTCCGTTGGCGCTGATGCAGCGGTAGGTTCCGCCCAGCTGCCGGAGGGCGCCCGTCGCTGTGTTCCGCGCGAAGGCCGACACAGCGTCGGTTGCGACGACGTAGGCGCTGACCCCATCAGGCCCAAGCGCGACCATGCCGGCCGCTGCGAGGGCGGTTCCGTCTGTACAGACGCCGGTCGCGTCGGCACTCTCGTCGTCTCCATCCTCGCTCACGCAACCAGCTGCGCCCTCCGGTTGTGCAAGCGCTCCGGTACGGCGATCGCGTACGAGCACGACGAGAGCGTTCGAATACGGCGAGGCGACGTAAACCGTACGACCATCTGCGCTGACAGCAAGGGACTCGGCGCCTCCAAGCGCTCTCGCGTTGGCGCAGCTATCGACGAGGGAGTCGTCTCCGCTGAGGCATCCAAGCGGCCCCTCCAGCTGGGTGAGCGTGCCCGTTGTCCGATCGCGAGCGAAGACCACAACTGCCCCCAAAGAGCCCGAGGTGGCGTAGACGTTCGCGCCGTCAGGGCTTACCTTCACGTCGGAGAGGCCGACGATCGCGCGCCCTTGCGAACAGACGATCTCGAAAGCGTCGTCATTGAAATCACCCTCCAGCTCGAGCCGATACGGGTCAGTCCCATCGTCGGTTACGCACCCTGCCGTGCCACGTAGCTGCGCCAGCGCTCCTGTTCGCGCATCTCGACTGAACGCTGCCAAGCCCCACGTCCCCGTGACGTAAACGTTGCGTCCGTCCCCCGAGACCGCTACAGCGTTTGGACCGCCGAGAGCGCGCCCGTGGGAGCAGCCCGCATCGATGCGTCGGTCCGCTCGAACGCACTGGCCCTCGCCGGCCGCTGGCCGCAACCCATGCAGTCCGGGCTGACGGACAAGCACCGAGACCGCGTCGCCCTCTGCGGCGGCGACGTAGACATGCCTGCCGTCTCGCGAGACCGCGAGGGACGTCGCCCCCTGCAGTGTCTCCGCGCGAACGCAGTTCTCCTCGAGCTCGCTTACACATCCGAACGAGCCGCGAAGCTGCTTCAGCGCTCCCGTCTTGAGATTCCGCGAGAACGTGACGACCGACGCACCGGGCGAGACCGCGACATACAGAAAGCGTCCGTCGGGCGAGACGGCGAGCGCGCGCGGACTGTTGAAGGCACGTGCCCTCAGACAGCCTCTGATGTTCGACTCGGCGTCGCAGACGGTCTTCTTCGGCATCTGAGCCAAGGCTCCGACCGGCCGAGTCGCAGACCCTGCAACCCCTCCGCACATCCCGGCGATCAAGAGCGACCCCAGGAGCAGAGCCCATCGACGCACGTTCACCATTGCTCCGTTAGGGGCGGGCGTGCCGCCGGGTCGGGGCGGGTCGAGCACGACGCGCCGACCGTCGGCGAGGTCGAGGAATTCGCTCCGCGAACCACGTCGTCAGCCCGAAGTTGCAACGGTTCGCGATACGGCCTTGACGCATTCGTGCCCGTTGACGCTCGTCTGTGGTACGCGGGCACGGTAGGTCGCGCGGCCCCTGGGGATCGACAAGGTGAACAGGCCGGCGCTGTCCGTTCGTAGTCGCCGAATGGTCGACCAGCCGCGCTTGCTGCGGCGCTCAACGACGATGGGCGCACGCGCGCGGCACGGCTCGTAGCCGTCCACGATGCGTAGCGCGCCTGTCGCGCGCTGCGCGCGAATGCGCAGCGTGAGGGTGCGTTCGTGCGAAGAGGCGCTGAATGATGCGGCCGCAGATGCTTCGCCGTTCACAACGCAGGTGGCCCCGTTGCAACCTCCTGTCCAGCCGTTGAAGATCGCGCCCTCGAAAGCGGTCGCCGTCAGCGTGACAGGCCCTTGGAACATCCCGGTGCAGGCGGCGGGACAGTCGATTCCCGCCGGGCTGCTCGTGACCTTGCCGGGCCCGCTCACCATGACCGAGACGGGACGCAGTGCGGCCAGGTAGGGACTGTTCGAGAGATCGCGACACCCTGGGATGTTGGCCCGGTAGTAGTCATCGTGGTTGAAGTCGAGGGTGGCGTTGGCCCAGTTCCATCCGGCGGTGTGCGTCGCGTCGGGGCCGTACATGAGGTCGGTCGGACTGTCGTTGACATGGTCTGGGAACGCGCTCGCGCTCGCGTGAGGGGCGCACGGCGGCGAAAACCCGATCACGTGCAGGATCTCGTGCAGGAGACCGATCTCGAAGTAGCCGGGGCGATCGGTGCCGGTTCCGAATCCCGGCGCATCACGACACGGAAACGGGGCGCTCGCCTGGAGGTACATGGCACCCAGCTTCGGCAACGCCGGTGAGGACGCCCCTCCACATGCCCACGTGCTGTGTCCGTCGTAGAGAGCCGCGTAGACCTTGGCTTGGTTGTTGAATCCTGCGGCCACGAGATCCTCACCCATCACCCAGAGCGGCCAAGGCTCCCTGGCCGTCGCCTGCGCATCGGTGTGCCGTAGCCGCACGAACGTGATGTCCGGAACCCCGTTGTGCGTGTCGACTCGCAAACCCTGATTCACGGCATGGGTCACGAACCAACGCTCGATCCGCGCGATCGACTGCTCCATCTGGCCGTTCGTGTCGAGCTGCCCGTCAGCGCCGTCTGAGGGCACAACGTAGAGAAAGTGCACCTGAGCGCCTGAGATGTCGTCCGGCATGTCGGTCACGGTGCGGTCGCGAGCAGCCGCGGCTCGAGCCGAATTGTCCGACCCGGCGAGCGCACCCGCAACTGTGACCATGGAGATCGCCGCGACCGCCACAAACCATCGCAGGCGCGCTGCGCTTGTCGGGATCTGCCGCATGTACGTCTCCTTCTCGTTGCCGGTCGGGAGAGAAGGGGGGCTCCTTCTCTGCACCAGACCCGAGCCGAGACCGGAGAGTCACTCCGCCGCTACCGCGCGAGGTCTAACGCACGACCATCATCCCAAATAGTGACGAGTCGCACAAATCGGCGGGTAGCTCGCCTAGTCGGTCGGCTGCTCGACGGGCGCGACGGTGAGGACGTCGTCGTGGTGGAGCCAGTCGTTCGAGAGCTCGATGCCGCCCGCGCGCTCGACCGCGCCGAGCAGCGACAGCGCCCAGCGGTGCTCGATCAGGACGAGCGCAGCACTCGTGTCGATCGGCAGCGACTGCGTGACGCGGAAGACGTCCTGCTCGTCGAACACGTGCCCGTCTGCGAGCTCCGCCGCGCCGGCGATCGCGCCGTAGTCGAGCCCGGCCTCGCCGCTCGACTTGTATCCGGCGAGCGAGCCGACGTACGAGCCGAACTCCGTCGCCTGCTCGAAGTCGAGGTCGCTCGCAGTCGTCGTCATCACGTTCCCGAGCGAGTCCTTGCGGACGACGAGCAGGTCGATCACGCGGATGATCCGCTTGCGCTTGAGTGCCTCGAGCTCAGGGAGGATCTCGCCTTTGAACCGATTGCCCGGGAAGGCGACGATCAGCAGCTGGAGCGGGCCGGGGCGATCGATCCAGTCATCCTACGCCCGGCTTGTAGATCATCAACACGAGCACGCCGAGCAGCGCTGTGCCGCCGACCACGTGGAGCGCGATTGCGTGCCGGGAATGGAGGACGTCGCGGAGCTCGGAGGCGCCGCTCGCGCGGACGACCTGCCGGGCTTTGCGGAACAGCAGGTCCTCACGGCGGATCGCCTCCTCCGCGACCAGCCAGAGCGCGAGCGCGCCGAGGATCCAGCCGTCCAGCAGGTCGTAGATCGCGGTGTCGAACACGAGCCCGAGGCCGAAGACGAGCGTCCCGGTCGCGCCGACCCACGCGAGCGCGTCCGCGGGGCGCGCGAGGCGAAGGAGCGCGAGCGCGCGGGAGCGGTCCTCGACACGCAGGCACGCGACGAACAGCGCCGACAGCATCGTGTACGCGGAGACGAAGGTGAACGCCGACGCGATGTGGAGGACGAGCAGGGTCTCGGTGCGCGTCACGCGCGAACCCTACGGTCGATATGGAGCTCCTGCACGCTCGAGCGGCAGGTCCGACTCGCGCCACTCGCTCTTCCCGCCCGGGTAGTGCACGACGTTCGTGAACCCGAGCGCGACGAGCTTCTCCGCCGTCTCGACGGAGCTCTCGCAGTCGGGGCCCGCGCAGTAGACGACGACCTCGACGTCCTTGTCGAACTTCCGCGTCGTCGAGGAGTCGACCCGTTCGGGCGGAAGGTTGATCGCGCCCGGCAGGTGCGAGTGGGCGTACGACATCGGTGGGAGGGCGTCGACGAGGAGGAGCGCCTCGTCGTCCTCGAGCTTGCTCAGCAGTGCGGCGCAGTCGATCGCGCGAATCTGCATCGGGCAAACCCTAGAGCCCGCGCCCGTCGCCGGGCGCGGAGATCGTTCAGCGCGAGCCGCGCCTGCGGGCGCGCCTCGGCGCGATCTCCTCGACGAGCTGCGTGGCCTCCGCGTACCGTCCTTCGGGGCCTTCGACGATCCGAAACGCGACGAGAAGGCCGGCGCACGGCCCTTCAGGAGGAGCCTCCGAGAAGCCGTCGGCCGCGACGTAGAGCCGCTCGCCGTCGTCGGTCGCGATGTACCCGTGACCCTTCTCGTTGTTGAACCACAGCATCCTGCCGTTGCTCGTCTGCACGTTGCTCGTCTCTCTCGATCGTACGGGTGGGCCGCGGCCGCCGAAGCGGCCGCGGCCTGGATCTGGTCGCTAGGCGACCGGAGTGACGTTGGTCGCCTCCGGGCCCTTCGCGCCCTCGCGCTGCTCGTACTCGACGCGCGCGCCTTCGGCGAGAGTCTTGAACCCATCGCCGGCAACGTTGCTGTGGTGGACGAACAGGTCCTTCGAACCTTCGTCAGGGGCGATGAAGCCGTACCCCTTGCTGTCGTCGAACCACTTCACGGTTCCACTAGCCATAAAAACACCTCCCTTACTTCACTGACGAACAAGTAAGGAAAGCGCTTCGCGCACACCGGAACTCGCTCTGGTCTTGGCTTCAAGGTAGCAGCAAAACGGGCGAGGGCCACTGATACCGTGCGCCTTCGATGGCCGCCCGACAGACGCCGGACGCGCTCGAGGTCTACATCGGCAGCTTCAGCTCACCGTCGTACGGCCTCTGGTGGGACGGCAAGCAGCTCGTGTACGAGAGCTTCGTGAGCGGCTACGAGGACCGGCGGCAGGTCTTCATGACACCCTCCGGCGCGCAGTGGAGCCGGTTCTGGCGCACGATGGACGACATCGACGTCTGGGGCTGGCAGGAGCGCTACGAGCCCGGCACGAGGTTCGAGCCGAGGAACCTCGTCCGCGACGGCACGCACTGGTCGGTGACGCTCCATCACCGCGGGCGTCACGTCGAGTCCGCAGGCGACAACTCCGGTCCGGGATCGAACGACCTCGACGACAGCGCGCGCTTCGACGTGTTCTCGGAGGCGATCACGCGGTTGACCGGCGGCTACCAGTTCGACTGAGCCGTGGCGCGACTCGTCGGGATCAACCACGTCGCTCTCGAGGTCGGCGACGTCGACGAGGCGCTCGAGTTCTACGGCCGGCTCTTCACGTTCTCGCTTCGAGGCCGAAGCCGCGGTGCGGCGTTCATCGACATGGGCGACCAGTTCATCGCGCTCATGCGCACGGGCAACGACACGACCGACGGCGCCCGACACTTCGGGCTCGTCGTCGACGACGCCGCAGCCGTGCGGCGCGCGCTCGACGAGGCCGGCGTCTCGACACTGCCGGGCCGCGGCCTCGACTTCCTCGATCCGTGGGGCAACCGCGTGCAGGTCGTGCAGTACGACCAGGTGCAGTTCACGAAGGCCGAGCCGGTCCTCCGGG
This sequence comes from uncultured Actinomycetes bacterium, assembly GCA_963737405.1. Lineage (GTDB taxonomy): Bacteria > Actinomycetota > Thermoleophilia > Gaiellales > Gaiellaceae > JACCTU01. The sequence continues at coordinate 202,584 of CAVTSL010000009.1, read as the reverse complement.
GGATGGGTCTCGAGCTCGGCAAGTCGGAGGCCGCCGCCGCCGAGCTCGAGAAGAAAGGTCTGACCTAGGCGACGGTCGTGTGCTCGAGGCCGCGGACGCGGCCCGCGAGCCCGCCGAGCATCCCGATCGCGATCTGCGGCTCGCGTTCGAGGAGCTGGAGGAACGGCGCCCGCGGCAGGCGCATCGTCTGCAGCTCGCTCACGGCGACGATGGTGGCCGAGCGGGCTCCGCCGTCGAGGAGCGCCATCTCGCCGAAGTAGTCGCCGGGCTGCAGCAGCCGTCCACCGGCGCGGCCTGCGCGCTTCGCACGGCCGGCGAGGATGACGTAGAAGCCGTCGGCGGTGTCGCCCGTCTGCACGACGACGCTGTGCGGCTCGTAGTCACGGAACTCGGCGAGCTCTGCGACCTTTCGCAGACGGCGGCGACCGACGTCCGCGAAGAGCGGCAGCCGCGCGAGCACGGCGACCCAGTCGTTCACGCTCGGGCGGTGCCAGTCGCGTTGGATGACAGCAGCGATCATCGCGTCGTGTCCAGCGTTCATCGGGTCTCCCTCCGTTGTCGTCGGCGCTCCGTGCTCCTGGGCAAGCGCACACCCCGTCCGATTACAAGACGGGCCAGCGGCCGGAAATCTTCCGTCTACGGCGCGACGAGCTCGGTGCGGAGCTCGTGGCTCTCGTCCGGGAGCCGCGCCTCGTACCAGATGCGGAACCCACCGCCCGGCAGCGGGAGCACGTCCAGATAGCGCGCGTCGTACGCCGCCGCAGTGTTCGTCTGCTCGATCCGGCCGTCGTCCCTCCGGCGCGCGAGCCCCGTGCGCTCGAAGAAGTTCTGCTCCTTGCTCGCGCGTCCGTCGTACGCGGCGCGGCCGTCGGGGAGGACAGCGGTGACGCGCGCGCCGCGCTGGTCCCACGTTCCGGGGCGCGGCTCGAGCACGGTGCCGTGCCACTCCCACGCGAGCCCGTCCCTGCTCGTGGCGTACGCGGTCGTCATGCGATCCTCCTCGTCGCGCTCGTCGAGCGGGTGGCAGCAGATCCAGGCCTGCCAGCCGCCGTCCGCCGTCCGCTGCACGACGGGGTCCTTGACGCCCGTGAGCTCGTCGCCGGGGAAGACGGTGCGCGCCGCCGCGGTCGCGAAGTCGGCGGGGTCGTCGGCCTCCAGGACGTCGATCCACCAGTGCTTGCTCGGCGCCGGCGACGCGCAGCAGACGTAGAGCCGCCACCGCCCGTCGTCCGTTCGGACGATCGCCGGACGCTCCATCGAGTCCGCACGGAAGCGGCGCTGGTCGACGTTCGCGACGACGCGCATGCTCTCGCCGTCCTCGGAGCGCGCGACCACCGTCGAGCCGCGGCCCTCGTGGCCCGTCCGCACGCGGTAGGCGACGACGAACGTCCCGTCGGCGTCGAGCGCGGCGCTCGACGAGCCCGCCCACCAGCCGACGCCCTCGCCCGGAGCGGGCGCCGCCACGACGGCGGGCGCAGAGCCGGGAAGCGGGAAGCCGTCCATCGTGCGACTTCTATCGAATGTAAGCTTGACCTAACGTTAGAGATCACTTACACTACGATCCATGGAAGCCGCCCTGAGAGCAATCGCCGGCCCGCGCCGCCGCCGGATCCTCGCCCTCGTCCGCGACGACGAGCTGTCGGCGGGCGAGATCGCGGCGCAGTTCGACGTCACGCGACCGGCGGTCTCGCAGGATCTGACGCTCCTGAAGGAGGCGGGACTCGTGACCGAGCGTCGCAACGGAACGAGGCGGTTGTACCGGGTGCGCCCCGAGGGGCTCGCGCCGCTCAAGTCGTTCCTCGACGAGTTCTGGGACGACCGCCTCGAAGCACTCAAACGGGAATCCGAACGAGAGGAGAGGAAGAAACGTGGACGCCGTGACTGACACCACTACCGTCGAACGAGAGCTCGTGATCGATGCGAGCCCGGAGACGGTCTGGGAGTTCCTCGTCGACCCCGAGAAGGCAACGCGCTGGATGGGCATGTCGGCGACGCTCGACCCTCGACCCGGCGGCGAGTACCGCGTCGAGGTCATCCCCGGCAACACCGCGGTCGGCGAGTTCCTCGAGGTCGACCCGCCGCACAGGCTCGTCCAGACCTGGGGCTGGGAGGCAAGCCAGAGCAGTTCGGTCGAGGCGGGCTCGACGCGCATCGAGATCGAGCTGCTGAGCAGCGGCGAGGGGACGATCCTGCGCTTCAGGCACGAGCTCCCGACCGCCAAGGCCTCGGAGTCGCACGCGCGCGGCTGGGATCACTACTTCGCGCGGCTGGTCGTCGCGGCAGCGGGCGAGGATCCGGGCGTCGATCCGTGGATCGAGAACCCGATGTCATGACGGTTCAGGAGATGTTCGACGGCGTCGCCGACAAGCTGGTCGGCGACGATCCGTCGATCGAGCGAGCGCGGATGATGAACGCGTTCGGTCTGAAGACGAGCGGCAAGTTCTTCGCGATGGTCGTGAAGGACGAGCTCGTCGTGAAGCTCCCGCGCGAGCGCGTCGACGAGCTCGTCGAGAGCGGCAAGGGCAAGCGGTTCGACCCCGGCCACGGGCGCCTGATGAAGGAGTGGGCATCGCTCCGCCCGGCGAACCGCCGCGTGTGCAGCGGCTACGTCGAAGAGGCGCGCGGCTTCGTCAGTCGCACAACATAATCCCGGCATGGCGGTGCAGCGATTCCGCGCGGTGCTCAGCAAGGGCGACGGCGGCGGCCACACGCTCGAGGTGCCGCTCGACGTGCGCGAGGTGTTCGGCGAGGCGCGGCCGCCGGTGCGCGGGACCGTGAACGGCACACCGTTCAGCACGCGCGTCGCCGTGTACGGCGGGAAGTACTACCTCGGGTTCAACCGGGAGATCCGCGACGCCGCGGGAATCGGCGACGGCGACGAGCTGGCGATCGAGCTCGAGCGCGACGACGCGCCGCGCGAGCTCGAGGTCTCTGCCGCGTTCGGCGAGGCGCTTGCTGCGGGCGGTGTGCGCGAGGAGTTCGACGCGCTCTCGTACACGCACCGGCGCGAGTACGTGCGCTGGATCGAGGAGGCGAAGCGCGACGAGACGCGCGAGCGCCGGCTCGCGAAGGCGGTCGAGATGCTCCGCGACGGCGTCAGGACGCCCGGCTGATGGACCAGCGGCTCACGCTGATCACGCTCGGCGTCGCGGACTACGCACGCGCGAAGGCGTTCTACGAGGCGCTCGGCTGGAGGGTGTCGATGGACGTCGAGGAGACGGCGTTCTTCGAGACGAACGGCGCGGTCGTCACGCTCTGGTCGCGCGCGAAGCTCGCGGCGGACATGAACATCTCCGACGACGGCGCGCGGTGGGGCGGGATCGCGCTCGCGCACAACGTCCGGTCGCGGGACGAGGTGCGCGAGGTGATCGAGCAGGCGCGCTCGAACGGCGCGACGATCACGCGCGAGCCCTCGGAGACGTTCTACGGCGGCTATGCGGGCGTGTTCCTCGACCTCGACGGGCACGCGTGGGAGATCGCGCACAACCCCGGGTTCGGGCTCGACGACGCGGGAAACGTGGTGCTGCCTACGCGCTGACGAGCGAGGCGACGCGCTCGATGCCGTCGTCGATCTGGGCCTCGTCGACCATGCTGAACGAGAGCCGCACGTTGTCGGCGCCGCGGCCGTCCGGGAAGAACGGCGCGCCCGGGACGATGCCGACGCCCTGCTCGACGGCGCGCTTCGCGAGCTCCGCGGCATCGACTCCCGGGAGCGTCAACCACGAGAAGAACCCGCCGCGCGGCCGTGTCCAGCTCGCGGTCGAAGGCATGAAGCGCTCGAGCGCGGAGAGCATCCGCTCGCACTTGCGGCGGTAGAGCGCGCGCGACTGCGCGAGCTGCTCGTCGATCCACCCGCGGCGCACGTACTCCTCGAAGAGCCGCTGTCCGAGCGCGCCTGCGCACTGGTCGGTGTTCTGCTTCGCGTTCACGAGCTGCGCCGCGACCTCTGCAGGCCCGACCGCCCAGCCGAGCCGCAGGCCCGGGAAGAACGTCTTCGACGTCGTTCCGAGCTGCACCGTGACGTCCGGCGCGAGGCTCCAGAGACTCGGCAGCGCGTCGTCGTCGAACCCGAGCTCGCGGTACGCGACGTCCTCGACGATCAGGAACCCGTGGCGCCGCGCGAGCTCGACGAGCTGCTCGCGCCGTTCGGTCGTGAGGCTGACGCCGGCCGGGTTCTGGTGGTCGGGGATCGTGTAGAGCAGCTTCGGCCGGGCGCCGTCCGCGAGCTGCCGCTCGAGCTCCTCGACCGCGAGGCCGTGCTCGTCCATCGGCACGGCGAGGACGGTCGTCTCGAAGCCGCGGAACGCCATGATCGCGCCGAGGTACGTCGGGCCCTCGACGACGACGAGGTCGCCGCGGTCGAGGAACGTCTTGCCGACGAGCTCGAGCCCCTCGATCGCGCCGCTCGTGATCAGCAGCTCGTCGTCGGCCGGGCGCCGGCCCTGCGTCGCGTCGAGCCGGCCGGCGAGCGCGTCGAGCGCTCCGGCGAGCCCCCGCGTCGGCGCGTACTGGAAGGCGTTCGACTCGCCCGACGCGGCGAACTCGTCGAGCAGCGCTGATGCGCGCTCGCGCGGAAACGTCGTCGGATCGGGGAAGCCGCCGGCGAACGAGATGAGGTCGGGCAGGCCGAGGAGCGCGAGGATCGCCGCGATGCCCTCACCGACGTCGGCGCGCGTCCGTGCCGCGAAGAGCTCGTCCCACCGTCGAACGTCGGGCGCGGTCGTCATGGCTCGACTCTAGTTCGTCTCCCGGTGCGAGAACCATTCGCGGTGCTCGCTGCACCGGCCGTCCGGCGCGAACGTGATCACGAGGACGCCGTCGTACTCGTCCCGGCGAACCGAGGTGCGGTCGGGCGGGCCGGCGTCGGCCGGCCCGCCCACGTCCGCTAGAGGTTCGCGAGCCGCTGGCGGTACTCCTCGACCGTCAGTTCCCCGCTCGCGTAGCGCTCCGCGAGGATCTCGCGTGCGCGATTCCCTCCGCCGCGCCGGCGTCCGCGCGTGAAGAAGTAGATCGCGCCGATGATGAGCGCCGTCCACAGCAGCGGGAAGATCGGGAACCACCAGTGGAAGTCCCCGTCGGCATGGCTTGCGAGCACGGTGAACATCTCTGTCTCCTTCCGTCTTGACTACGCCAGCCACGGTAGGAGCGCGCCCCCCGCGCCGAAACGCTCGCGCGGAGGAACCTGCGTCACCTGCGGAGGGACGTTCGTCGTCCTCCCACGTGAGGACGGAGATCCTCCTGGAGGACGACGGCACGCGTTCGGCGCGTCGATACGCTCGGGCCCATGTCTCGGCGCCGCGTCGTCGATGTCCTGATCGTCCTCGCGGTCTTCGGTGTCACCGTGGGGATGCTCGGAGGCGGCCGCGAGTGGGGCGATCACGCGACACGCACGCGGGACGCGCTCGGCGTGGTGCTCGCCGCGGCCACCGCGCTCCCGCTTCTGTTGCGCCGGCGCGAGCCCGTTGCGGCCTTCGCGCTGTCCGCGCTGCCGAGCGCGTTGATCAGCGCGCTCGGGTATCCGCCGGGGCCGCCTGTCGGCCCGACCGTGGCGATCTTCTTCGTCGGGAGGTACCCGAGCGAGACGACGAGCGGGCGCAGGATCGCCGCCGCGACCGTCGGGGCCGTCTACCTCCTGCACGTGGGCGCCTCGTGGATCGGCCACGAGGGCTCGCCGCTCGTCCCGTTGCTCCTCGGCGCGCTCGTCTGGGGCGGCGCCTGGGTCGCGGGCGACCGTGTGCGGCAGCGGCAGGAACGGATCCGCGAGAGCCGGACCCGCACCGAGCGCGAGCGTCGGCTCGCCGTGGCCGAGGAGCGGACCCGCATCGCGCGCGACCTACACGACTCGGCGGGGCACGCGCTCAACGTGATCCTCGTGCAGTCGGGAGCGGCGCGGCTGCTTGCGGAGAAGGATCCTGCACGCTCCCGCGCCGCGCTCGAGACCGTCGAGTCGGTGGCGCGGGAGACGGTCGACGAGATCGACCGGATGGTTCGCGTTCTTCGCGAGGACGGCGGCGGCTCGGTCGATCCGCCGATCGGCCTGGCCGCACTCGACCGCCTCGTGCAGCGCCACGAGGACGCAGGGCTGCACGTGGAGACGAGCGTGCAGGGTGAGCCGCGGCCGCTCACCCGTGCCGTCGATCAGGCCGCGTATCGGATCGCGCAGGAGGCGCTGACGAACGCCGCGCGGCACGGAGCGTCGGGCGCCGAGCTGGTGGTGACCTACGGCGACGACGCGCTGGAGCTGGCGGTGAGGAATGCGGCCACCGATGCCGTGATCGTCGAGGGGCACGGGATCGTGGGCATGCGCGAGCGAGCGGTGCTTCTCGGCGGCCGCATCGACGTCGCGAGCCGGGGCGGCAGGTTCGAGGTGCGCGCCGAGCTCCCGTACGACGGAGACGCGCCGTGATCCGCGTCCTGCTCGTCGACGACGACGACCTGATGCGTGCAGGCCTCCGCGCGGTGCTCTCGAGCGACGACGAGATCGAGGTCGTCGGCGAGGTCGCGGGCGGTCGCGGTGCGGTCGGGGCCGTTCGCGGAAGTCGACCGCACGTCGTGTTGATGGACATCCGGATGCCCGACCTCGACGGCATCGCGGCGACGCGTGAAGTCCTCTCGGCGTCGCCCGACGTGAAGGTCGTGATGCTGACGACGTTCGAGGACGACGACTACATCTTCGGCGCGCTCGCTGCGGGTGCGTCGGGCTTCCTCCTGAAGCGAACGCGGCCGGAAGAACTGATCGGCGCGATCCACACCGTCGCCGACGGTGATGCGCTCCTCTCGCCGTCGGTCACACGGAAGGTGATCGACCGCGCGACGACGCAGCCTCGGGTCGGCCGAACCGACGCGCTCGATCGGCTGACGCCTCGAGAGCGAGAGGTTCTCGAGCTGATCGCGCGCGGGATGTCGAACGCCGAGATCGCCGCGTCGCTCGTCGTCGAGGAGACGACGGTGAAGACGCATGTGAAGCGATTGCTCGCGAAGCTCGGTCTACGTGACCGCGTCCAGGCGGTGATCTTCGCCTACGAGAGCGGCATCGCGACGCCCGGCGGCTCGGTCTGAGGGGCCGCCGCCGATGCGGGACCCTCTGCCCTTGGGATTCGGCGCATCGTCCTGAGAGGGGGTCGTCCGGACGCCTCACCCACCGTGAATCCGGACGGGCCCCCTCACCAATAACGGAGACGCCGCGCGGGCGGTTCTTGCGTTTCCTCACTCGAACGAGTGAGGAGCGTGGGCTCTCAGGACGTCTTGGTGCCGACCGCGATGCCTCCGAAGAGCGCGAGCCCGTCGAGCGTGAGCGTCGGCGCGGCCGGATCCTCCGGCTCCGGCACCTTCACCTCGGCGCCTCCCGAGAGCGCTCGCATGCTCGACTCGACGCGCCAGCCCGCTGGGACACGGATCGCGACTCCGCCGAAGACGGAATTCACCGTGAGGTGCGCGTCGGGCGCGAGCGTCGCCTCCCGCAGGTCGAAGGCGACGCCGCCGAACCACGCGAGGATCGATCCGCCCCTGAAAGCCTTCGCGCGGCTCCGAAGCTCGATGCCGTCGAAAGCCGCGACCAGCGTGATCTCGTCGCTCTCCTCGTCGCCGCGTGACGGCAGCACACGCTTGAGTAGCGCGCCGGACGCCACGACACCGGCAACGGCGCCGAGGGCGGTGAGTCCGAGTGCTCGGATGGGACGCACGTCTACCTCCTTCCGCGATTCGTGACCCGCTACACACGCCCGCTAGGCTCCGGTCGTGGCGCGCTCAGGGGTCGCGGGACTCGCAGCCGCAACGCTCATTCTCTTCTGGCTCGGCAGCTCCGGAGCCGCACCGGCCGCCGCGCCCGAGCGGTTGACAGTGCGGGAGTATCCCGTGCCCGCCGGCTCGCACCCCCACGACGTCGCGCCCGCGCGCGACGGGACCGTCTGGTACACGGGGCAGCACACCGGGGAGCTCGGCCGGCTCGATCCGCGCAGCGGCGCGATCCGGCGCGTGCCGCTCGGGTCCGGCTCGGCACCGCACGGAGTGATCGTCGGCCCCGACGGCGCGGCCTGGGTGACGGACGGGGGGTTGAACGCGATCGTGCGCGTCGACGCGCGCACCCATCGCGTTCGGCGCTTCCCGCTTCCGACGTCGAGCTACGCGAACCTGAACACGGCGACGTTCGATCGCCGCGGCGTCCTCTGGTTCACCGGACAGAGCGGTGTGTACGGCCGCGTCGATCCGCGAACCGGACGTGTGCGCGTGTTCTCGGCGCCGCGCGGCGCCGGCCCGTACGGGATCACCACGACGCCGTCGGGTGCCGTCTACTACGCCTCGCTCGCGGGAAGCCACATCGCGCGCATCGACACGCGCACCGGGCGCGCGACGGTCCTCCAGCCGCCGACGCGCGGCCAGGGGGCGAGACGCGCCTGGTCGGACTCGAAGGGTCGGATCTGGGTGAGCGAGTGGAACGCGGGAAAGGTTGCGGTCTACGACCCGCGCACGCGTCGCTGGCGGGAGTGGCGGCTGCCGGGTGCGAACCCCCAGGCGTACGCGGTCTACGTCGACAACCGCGACGTTGTCTGGCTGACCGACTTCGGGGCGAACGCGATCGTCCGCTTCGACCCGCGATCGCTGCGCTTCAGGGTCGTGCGGCTGCCGACCGCAGGCGCGGCCGTGAGACAACTCCTGGGCCGTCCCGGCGAGGTGTGGGGCGCCGAGTCCGGCGCCGACAAGCTCGTCGTGGTCCGCACGGGCTAGCGGTGCAGGCCGAGCTCGACCGGATCGCGGCCGACACCGCGTTCTCCGGCGTCGTGCGAGTCGACCACGCGGATCGGACCGTCGTCGCCAGGGCGTACGGCCTCGCGAACCGCGCCTGGGAGATCCCGAACGAGGTCGACACGCGGTTCGGCCTCGCGAGCGGCACGAAGGGGCTGACGGCACTCACGGTCGTGAGCCTGATCGAGGACGGCGTGCTCGAGCTCTCGACGACCGCCCGATCGCTCCTCGGCGACGACCTTCCCCTCATCCGGGACGACGTCACCGTCGAGCACCTGCTCGCGCACCGCTCGGGGATCGGCGACTACTTCGACGAGGAAGCGCACCCCGACGCCGAGGCATACGTCTTGCCCGTCCCCGTCAGCGAGCTCGCGACGACGGAGGCCTACCTCGCCGTGCTGGACGGTTACCCGACGAAGTTCGCCCCGGGCGAACGCTTCGCCTACAACAACGGCGGCTATGTCGTCCTCGCGCTGCTCGCCGAACGCGCGAGCGGCGTGCCCTTCCACGAGCTCGTTCTCCAGCGCGTGTGCGAGCCGGCCGGCATGCGCGACACCGCGTTCCTGCGCTCGGACGAGCTGCCGGGCGGTACGGCGCTCGGGTACACCGACGCGGGGCGCACGAACGTCTTCCACCTCCCGGTGCGAGGGAGCGGCGACGGCGGCGTCTACTCGACCGTCGCGGACATCCACTCGTTGTGGAGTGCGCTCTTCGCGGGGACGATCGTCTCGACGGACCGCGTGCGAGAGATGGTGCGACCGCGGAGCGAGGAGGGGACGAAGGGCTACGGCCTCGGGTTCTGGCTCCACGCCTCGACGAACGCCGTGATCCTCGAGGGAATGGACGCGGGCGTGTCGTTCCGCTCGGCGCACGACGCTCGCTCCGAGCTCACCTACACGGTCGTTTCGAACACGACCGGCGGTGCGTGGCCGATCGTTCGGTACCTCGTCGAGTCGAACATACTGGCGCTTGCTCGATGAATCGGTTCGCGCTCAAGAGCCTTGCGGGACGCAAGCTCCGCACGACGCTGACCGCGCTCGCGATCGTCCTCGGAGTGGCGATGATGAGCGGCAGCTACGTCCTCACCGACACGATCGACAAGGCCTTCGACGCGATCTTCGTCGACTCGTACGCCGGGACGGACGCCGTCGTGACGGGCAAGGAGCCCGGCTTCAGCTTCGAGGGCGAGTCGACTCAGGCCCCGCCGATCCCGGAGGAGACGCTCGAGCGGGTGCGAGCGGTCGACGGCGTCGAGGTTGCGGCCGGTTCGGTTCTGGACTTCCGGACGAAGCTGCTTCGGCCGGACGGCGAGTCGATCGACACGGGCGGCGCGCCGGCCTTCGCCTTCGGCATCGAGACGGCGCCCGAGTACGACCGCTTCAACCCGCTCAACCTCGTGGAGGGCCGGTGGCCCGGCGGCGCGGGAGAGGTCGCCGTCGACGAAGGCGTCGCCGACGACGAGCACCTGAAGCTCGGAGACCGGATCGGCGTCGCGGCACTCGGGCCGGCGCAGGAGTTCGAGATCGTCGGCATCGCCAAGTACGGCGACCTGAGCTCGATCGGCGGCGCCACCTTCGCGATCTTCGACGTCCCGACCGCACAGGCGCTTCTGGACAAGGAGGGGCAGCTCGACTCGGTGCAGGTCGCGGCCGCGGACGGGACGACACCCGAGCAGTTGACCCAACGGATCCAGGCGGAGCTCGGCAGCGACTTCACGGTCCGCACCGGTGTCGAGCAGGCGGACGAGGAGTCGAGCGAGCTCGCCACCTTCACGACGATCATCCGCTACTTCCTGCTCTCGTTCGCGGGTATCGCGCTCTTCGTCGGGGCGTTCGTGATCTTCAACACGCTGTCGATCACGGTCGCGCAGCGGACGCGCGAGTTCGCCACCGTCCGGACGCTCGGCGCTTCGCGACGGCAGGTTCTGCGGTCGGTGATCCTCGAAGCGCTCGTGATCGGGCTCAGCGCGTCGATCGTCGGCCTCTTCGCCGGGCTCGGGCTCGCGGTCGGGCTGAACGAGCTCTTCAGGGCGCTGAACCTCGAGCTGCCGCAGACCGAGACCGTCTTCGCGACGCGCACGATCGTCGTCTCGCTGCTCATCGGGACGCTCGTGACGCTCGTCGCCGGCCTCCTCCCGGCGATCCGCGCGACGCGCGTGCCTCCGATCGCCGCGGTCCGCGAGGGCGCGACCCTGCCGCGCGGCCGCTTCGCGCGCTTCACGCCGTACGTCGCGGCGGTGATCGTCGCACTCGCCCTGGTGGCGCTCGGCTACGGAAACCTGGCGAACGACATCGCCCTCGGCGACCGGTTCATCCTGCTCGGGATCGGCGTTCTCGCCCTGTTCGTGGGCGTCGCGATGCTGTCGTCACGGCTCGTGCGTCCGCTCGCGCGGATCGTCGGGACCCCTGCTCGACGCCTGGGCGGTGCGGCCGGGACGATCGCCGAGCGCAACGCGCAGCGCAACCCGGGCCGCACGGCCGCGACCGCCGCGGCGCTGATGATCGGGATCGCGCTCGTGACGTTCGTCTCCGTCCTCGCAAACGGTGTCCGCGTCACCAACAGCGACGCGATCGAGCGTCAGATCCAGTCCGACCTGATCGTCACGTCGCAGGACGGCTACTCCGAGTTCCCTGCCGCCGTTGGCGGCGCCGTCGAGAAGGCCGACGGCGTCGGGACCGTCAGCAACATCCGGCAGGAGATCGCCGAGATCAACGGCGACGGCGGCAACCTCACCGGCCTCGACGAGCGGATCAACGAGGTCTACGACCTGCGCTGGGAGCAGGGATCCGACGAGGTGGCCGCGCTGCTCGGCTCCGACGGCGCCGTGCTGCCGAACAACGTCGCAGAGGAGAAGGACATCGCGGTGGGCGACACCGTGACCGTGCGTTCGTCCGACAACAAGACGAACGACTTCGTCATCCGCGGCATCTACGAGGGCAGCCCGTTCTACCCGCTGCTCGGCACGCTGAGCGTCTCCCAGCAGGCGTTCGACGAGCTGCACGACCGCCCGCGAAACCGCTTCACCCTTCTCAACCTGACGGGCGACGAGACGGCCGCGAGGACGAGCGTCGAGAGCGCGCTCGAGCCCTTCCCGGACACGCGGCTCTTCAGTCGCCCTGAGTGGGTCGAGAAGGAGGATCGCGAGATCCAGCAGTTCCTGCTGCTCCTCTACGTCCTCCTGGCGCTGTCGGTGATCATCAGCCTCTTCGGCATGGTGAACACGCTTGCGCTGTCGGTCTTCGAGCGCACGCGTGAGCTCGGGATGCTGCGCGCGGTCGGCATGACGAGGCGGCAGGCGCGGCGGATGATCCGCCACGAGAGCGTGATCACGGCGCTGATCGGAGCCGCGCTCGGGCTCCCGCTCGGGATCTTCCTGGCCGCGCTGGTGACGAACGCGCTCGGCCAGTACGACCTCCGATTCGCGCTGCCGCTCGGCCAGCTGGTCGTGCTCGTGATCGTCGCCGTCGTCGCGGGGATCCTGGCGGCGATCACACCCGCGCGCAGGGCGGCGAAGCTCGATCCGCTACGGGCGCTGCAGTACGAGTAGTCGATCGGCTCGGCAGTAGGATCGGCCGGCGTGAGCGAGGTCGTCGTCGTCACGGGGTCGTCGAGCGGTATCGGCCGGGCGGTCGCGGAGCGGTTCGCCGGCGATGGCGCCGGGTGATCGTCAACTCGTCGCGCTCGGTCGAGGAAGGCGAGATGCTCGCGCGTTCGCTCCCGGAGGCCGTGTACGTCCAAGGCGACGTCTCCCGCGAGGAGGACGTGCGACGGCTGGTCGCGACCGCGCTGGAGCGGTTCGGCCATCTCGATGTCGTCGTCAACAAGCGGGCACGACCAGGCGCGTCCCGTTTGCGGATCTCGAGGCCGCCGACGACGAGCTGTGGCGGCGGATCCTGGGCGTGAACCTGATGGGTCCCTGGTACCTCAGCGTGCGGCGGTGCCTGCGTTGCGCGAGGCGAAGGGAGCGATCATCAACGTGGGATCGGTCGCGGGGATCGTCGCGGGCGGGAGCTCGCTCCCGTACGCCGTCTCGAAGGCGGCGTTGCATCACCTCACGCGAACCCTTGCGCAGGCGCTGGCTCCCGATGTGCGGGTGAATGCGGTCGCGCCGGGGCTGGTGGAGACGCCCTGGACGGCGGGATGGGAGGCAAACGAGGCGATCGTCGCCCGGACTCCGCTTGGCCGCGCCGCGACGCCCGAGGACATCGCGGATGCCGTCGTCTCACTCGCTCGCACGCCGTTTGCGACCGGCCAGATCGTCGTTGTCGACGGCGGGCTGACTCTCACCTGACCGGCAGATCGCGCGCGGGCTGCCCGCCGCGAAGAACCGGCGAGGGTGGCCGCCTCAGCGAGCCCGGTGTCGCGGCGCGTCGCGCAGGCCGAGCGCGCGCCCGAAGGCGACGAAGCTGAAGACGATCAACGCCGCCTCGACGGCGGCAAGCGCCGCCGCGCCGGCAAGACCGGCGCGACCCGAGCCGACGACGCCGGCCGCGCTGACGGCGACGAAGGCCAAGGCCGCAAGCGCGACCGTCGCCGGCCACGGGTGCGCAAGCACCCCGCGCAGTGGGCGTGAAGCCTGTGGCAGCCGGGCGCGGGCGAGCAGCGTCTCGACGTCCTCGGCAAGGAGCGCGGCCGCAGTGCTCTGTACCTGCCGACTCGGCAGCGCGTGGACGGCCTGCGCCTGCGCGCCGGCGCGGACGGAGGCGATCGCCGACAGCAGCAACACGGCGAGAGCGGCGGCGTAGCCCAGCGTCAGCCAGCGGCCCTCGCTCCACGCGATTGCCCCGGCCGGCCGCGACACAGCGGCGGCGGCCTCGGCGATCGCTGCGCCGATCAGCACGGCGCCGGCGACCGACAGGGCGCGCGCGATCGCCGTCAGCTCGGCCGTCGGTGCGGCCGGCGCGCCGCGCCAGCGCAGCGAACGCACGAAAGCGACGCCGAGGGCGACGGCGGCCACCTGCAACCCCAGGAAGCTGCTCGCGCCTTGGGGGAAGTCGCGCAGCAAGGGCGAGCCGACCGTCGCGAAGGCTACGAAGACGCCCGTGTAGGCAACGAAGGCAGCGGTGGCAACGGTGACAGCGCGATGGGCGGTCGTCGACGCCGTTGCTTCTGCGAAGCGGGCTGCGATGGTGGCGGCCGCGCCGAACTGTGTGACGGCGCGCGCCTCGGCCTCCTCGCCGGCGAGGCCGTTCGCGGCCAGTTCGGCGCAGAGGTCGCGCAGGTGGTCTTCGGTCTCCCTGAGCAGGCGCGCTCGCGGCGCACGCCGCCGACGCAACTCGCGCTCGAGCTCCGTCACGTAGTCATCGATCGTCATCGACCGGCGAGGATGAGGTTCATCGCGCGCTCGAAGCGGCGCCAGTCGCGCTCTTGCTGCGCGAGGGTGGCGCGGCCCTTCCGGCTCAGCTTGTAGACGCGGCGCTTGCGGCCGGCCGCGTTCGCCCAACTGCTGGTGACCAATCCGTCGCGCTCGAGGCGGTGGAGGGCGGGGTAGAGCGAGCCTTCGAGGATCTCGAACTCGCCGTCGCTGCGGTCGCGGATCGCACGGATGATCGAGTAGCCGTGACCGGGGCCAGCCTTGAGCGCATTGAGCACCAACAGCTCGAGGTGGTTCTTGAGGATGTCGCCTCTCATACCTCAACATGCTATGTATAGAGTGGTGATGTGTCAATCAAGGCGGCGCATGCACTACACGATGATCGCGATCGCTGCGCTCGCGGTGGCCGCGTCGGCCTGTGGCGGCGCGTCCGAGGCCGCACGCGCGAAGCCGCTCTGTCGCCAGTCGCTGGCGGCGCCCGAGTATCGGCAGGCGATCAGCGCCGACCGCGCGCTGCTGCGGCGCCTGAAGGAGGGGTTGCGCGCGCCGGGCCTCAGCCTGACGATCGCCACCGAGGGCAAGATCGTCTCGTCCGTCAGCTGCGGCTACGCCGACCTGAGGTCGCGCCGTCCGGTCACGGCGCACACTCGCTTTCGAATCGGCAGCGTGTCAAAGACGCTGACGGCGACCGCACTCGCCGAATACGCCGAGAGCGGCCGCGTCGACCTCGACGCCGCCGTCGACCGCTACGTCGACTTCCCGTCACACGGCGGCGCGATCACGCTGAGGCGGCTGGCCGGCCACCTGGCCGGGATCCGGCACTACGAAAGCCAAGGCGAGGCGGTCAACAGCCGCCACTTCGCCTCGGTCACTGCCACGCTCGCCCTGTTCGCCCGCGACCCGCTGGTCGCCGAGCCCGGCACGCGCTTCAGCTACTCGAGCTACGGCTACGACGTGATCGGTGCGGCGCTCGAGCGCGTCAGCGCTCGCGACTTCTCGTCGCTGATGCGTGAGGCGGTTCTCGCACCAGCGCACATGCGCGAGACGACCCTGGTGACGGCGCCACGAGCCGCGCGGGCGACGTTCTACGAACTGACCGACTCGGGCGGTGTGCGCGTCGCGCCGCCGATCGACCTCAGCGATCGCCTGCCGGCAGGCGGCTTCCTGTCGACGGCCGACGACCTCGCTCGCTTCGGCGTAGCGCTGACCGACGGGACACTCGTCGGCAATGAGACGGCGGCGACGATGTTCCGCTCACAGCGGACGACCGCGGGTGACGAGACGGGCTACGGCCTGGGCTCCGAGGTGCACCCGAGTCCGTTCGCCGCTTCGTCGGCCACACCGGAGCCGTCGCCGGCGGCACGGCGGCGCTCTTGATCCACGTCGAGACCGGGACAGTATTGGCGTTGACGACGAACCTCGGGTACGCGACGGCCGTCTCGCCGCCGGCCCTGAAGAAGGGGACGCCCGACCCGCCGACCCTGTTGCTGCCGTTCATCCGCACCCGTTAGCGTCGGCGATGCGCCCGAGTGTGCGCGCGACCGGTATGGATGGCTCCGCCCGGTCTCAGCTAGGGAGCAGGGTTGGTGCGACGGCTGAGCCAGAGCCCGACCAGGATCAACCACACCGGCACGAGCACGAACCCGAAGAATCCGAGCGGCGTCAGGAGTGACGCTCCGATGACCACCGTCGCCCACGCGAGCCACCGTCGGCAGCATCCCGTTGCGGCGAGCGCCGAGGCCGGTTGCGAGCAGCATCGCCGCGAACGCGACGTTCCAGCCGAGCCAGTCGTAGGAGTGAGCTTGGCTCAGCGTGTAGACGGTCTCCCGCTGTCCCTCGTGAGCCGCGTTCGTCATCGCCCCTTCGAGCATCGAGACGACCGCGAAGACCGCCGCGGCGAGGAGTGCGCCTGCGAAGGCGACAGAGCCGTGGCCGGCATCGCCCGCACCGTGCGCGAGTCGTCGTCTCAGCCCGGCTCCGAAGAAGAGGAGCAAGAACGCGATCAGCGGTGCCACCAGGAGCGCGACGATCTGATGCTGGGCATGATCGTCCTGCCAGTAGGCGAACGTCTCGGCCGGCCCGGTCTCGCTGCTCGGGTCGTTCCAGAGCAGCACGAGACCGACGAAGAACAGCAGGCCCGCCAGTGCTCCGGCGAGCGGCAGGAAGCGATCGAATCGTTCGGAGACCAAAGAGTTTCCTCTCTCGTGGGGTGCGTCCGACCCTAGTACGCCGTGACGCACTACGATCGTCGAGCGGTGGCGGAGTTCGACGTGCGGCCGTATCGCGAGGCCGACGAGCAGGGGTGGCTCAGGTGCCGCGCGCTCTCGTTCCTCGGCTCCGCGTACTACGACGACGTCCGGCGGGAGAAGGAGCGGTACGAGGGCCCGTCGATCGAGCTCGTCGCAGAGGACGGCGGGGAGATCGTGGGCCTGATCGACGTCGAGCTCGAGCGTGTGCCGGGCACGGTCTGCTCGGAGCGCGAGGGCCTCGGCGGGATGATCTGGAACATCGCGACGCACCCGGACCACCAGCAGGGAGGCGTCGCAACGGCGCTGCTGGAGGAGGCAGAGCGACAGGCGCGCGCCGAAGGCGTCGTCCGCTTCGAAGCGTGGACGAGAGACGACGCGGACGTCCACGCGTGGTACCGCGCACGCGGCTTCGAGCTCGTCGACTCGTACCTGCACGTCTACGTCGAGCTCGACGAGGGCCTACGCGACCTGTTCCCGATCACCGAGGGCCTGAGGCCGGTGAAGCTGTTCGCGCACTACGTCGGCGACGAGCGCGAAGCGATCAAGCAACGGTTCGCGTCGCGTCCACGACTGCGTGCTGTTCGAACGTCGGTTCTGATCAGTCTGCGCGCGCCGCGGGGTGAGCATCTTCGCTACCGGCACAGGAGGTCGTCGAGGAAGCGCCCCATCGCGCCGATCGCGTTCGTGCCGACGCCGTTCACCGCGACGACCACCACACGTCGTCCGTCGCGAGACGCGGCCGCGAACGTGATGTACCCGGGAGTGCCGCCCGTGTGGCCCCAGTAGTTCCGGCCGCAGGGTGACGGCAGCCGGTAGAGGCCGGCGCCTTCGCCGTGCGAGTTCGGGACGACGGTCATCATCTTCGCGAGCAGAGGCCTGGTGACGAGCCGGCCGCGGATCAGCGCGCCGAAGAACACGGCGAGGTCGCGCGCGCTGGAGACGATCGCGCCGTCGGACTTGAGACCGCCGAAGGTGTTCCACGAGACGTCGCGAGGGCTCGCTCCGCCGACCTCGTAGCCGTGCAGCTGGTGCGCGTCGAGCCGGCGGGCGCCCGGCTCGTAGGTCGTCGAGCGGAGACCGAGCGGGCGCGAAGATCCGCTCCCGGAGGACGCGGCCGAGCGGCCGCCTGGTGACGCGCTGGACGATCTCGCCGAGGAGGACGTAGTTCGTGTTCGAGTACTCCGCGCGGCTGCCGGGCTTGAAGGCGAGGTTGAACTTCAGCGCGGGCGCGATGAGCTTGCGGACCGGGATCACCATCCGCGGGTTGCGAAACACGGCGCTCCGTGCGGGCTCGAACTCCATGTAGTTCGGGATGCCGCTCGTGTGGTTGAGGAGGTTGCGGATCCGAACGCGCCGGCCCTGGCGAACCCAACCGGGCAGGCGCTGTTCGACGGTGTCGTCGAGGCTCAGCCGCCCCTCGGCGACGAGCTGCATCACGGCGACTGCGACGAACGACTTGGTGATGCTGCCGACCCAGGTGCGATCGGTCGGCTCGCGCCGCGCGACGCTGCTTGACGTCGGCGAGCCCCGCGGCCGCGATGTGCCGGACGCCGTCCTGCTCGAAGACGGCGATCACCGCGGGGAGGTCGCTCTTGGCGACGAGAGTGTCGGCGCTGCGCTGAAGCTCGCCCTGCGAGGGAGGTGCGGCGGCCGCTGAGACGGCTCCGGTTGCCAGCACGAGGATGCCGGCGAGGCGAAGAAACCGCATGCGATGCCTACGCGCCGAACCCCACCTTCGTTACGAATCGGGCACTGACCGCAGACAACAAGCCGACGGGCTAGTTGCAATCGTGACCACACCGCCGTAGCCTCGCGCCTGACTGCGCGGGCGCACCGCCCACTGCGGCGCGGGTCCGCTCCACCGAGGGGAGAGACCATGGCGGCCACAAACGCTCGAAGGGTTCTTCAGACACGTCGCGCCCGGCTCGTGTTGGCGCTGCTCGCGGCATTGACGCTCGCAGCGCTGCTCGGGCGCGCCGCTCAGCCCGTTCTCGCGAACCACTGCGCGGTCGTTCCGGTCGTCCGCGGCGCGATGCTCGTCGATCAGGGCCTGTCGTCCTACGCGAGCAGCCCGCTCGTCCGCGGCCACGACACGCTGCTGAAGGTCACCTTGAGCGGGCCGCAGACGCTGCCGACCTGCGCGACCGCCGGCGCGTCCGCGTTTCTCAAGGGCGCGACGATCAGCGTGTCCCAGGGCGGCACGCCGCTGTCGTCCGCTCCGATCCAGGCGACTCCCGTGCCGGTGAGCCCGTTCCCGCCGATCGCGCCGTTCGCAACGACGCCGCCGGTGAACTCGCCCGGCGACCCGATCTTCCGCGTGCCCTCCGACGTGCTCGAGGCGAGTGCCACGCCGGGCCGCTTCACGGCGACGTTCACGGCCACCATCACCTACCAGTCCAGATCGAGCGCGACGGCTCCCCTGATCGACGGTCACGCACCCGTGACGGTGAGCCGGGACGTGACCGTCGAGGCCAGGACGAACGGCTGGCGCCTGCTCGTGATCCCGATGGGCGTCCCCGGCCAGCCCGACCAGTTCAGCCAGGGAGCAGAGGGTGCGGTCGCGAGCGGCATGCAGACGCTCGCCCGGCTCTCCGGGGTACCAAAGGGAACGGCGAGCGGCACCGCCGCGCTCGGTGCGCCGCGCGGCGGCGTTCGCTACACCGTCAACCGGGGCGACCTCGTCGACGTCACCAGCGCGCTCGTCGACGCGGCCGGTGCCGCGACGACGGACGTCGTCAACGGCAAGTTCTGCGGCAAGTCGACGAACTTCGCCCCGATCGAGGCCCAGCTCGGTCAGTTCCTGAACGTCTGGAACACGGTCAATCCGTTGCTGGCGGCGGACAAGGCCGTCGGTGTCTCGGACGAACTGAAGAGTCGAGGCGGCGCCGGGTGTGCCGAGGGCATGGCCCGGGTCAAGTCCAACACCGCCTGGGTCCGGGCGATGTACGCGACCGGCTCACCGCTTCGCACCGGCGCGCTGCTCGGCATGGAGACGATGCACATGCTCGGCGGGGTGCCCGACGCGCGCGACGACAACTTCAGCCCGTCGCACTCGGCGAAGACACCCGCCGACGGCACCGTCGGCGACGCGAACACCGGCTTCAACGTCGCCGCGGGGACGTACCTCTCGGACGACCGCTCCGCGATGAAGCTGTCGTCGGCGACGGCGTGGCTCGACACGAACACGCTCTACGAGCCCGCCGACTGGCTCTACAGCTTCTGCGCGTTCGGCGGCACGGCCACGACAGAGTGCAAGGCGTCCGTGCCGGCCCCGATCGGCAACGCGGCCGCCGCGCCGATCGAGAGCTTCGTGATGTCGGGGACGACCGCCGACACGGCGGCCACGACGCACGTCGTCGAGTCGTACGCCGCCGACATGCAACCGGGTCCGCTCGATCCGGACGGGCCGTATTTCGTCGAGTACCAGAACGCCGCGGGCCAGGTGCTGAACGTCGGCGGCGCGACGATGCGCTTCGGCGTGCCGGTCTTCGAGTTCGAGTCGCACCACGACGAGGACACGAGCGACTCCGGCAACCAGGCGGTCAAGGTGTTCTCCGGGGCGATCCCGTTCCCGGGCGCCGCGGAGACGCTGACCAGCAAGATCGTCTTCTACAAGCAGGGGAGCCCGGCGCGGGTCGTGCTCTTCTCGCTCGACCGCTCGACCACGACGCCGCAGATCATCGGCACGCCGACGACGACGGGCGGCGGCGGCGGCGCGACGCTCGGCAGCACCGAGCTCGCCAGCGAGAACGACGGCGCAGAGTGCGAACAGCGCGCTCGAACGTTCCCGGACATCAGCGGCAACGGGCGGTTCGTGACCTTCCACTCCGAGGCGACGAACCTCGTCACAACCGATCGTGGCTCCGATCTTCGTCCGGAACCTCGAGACGGGGCGCTCGAGCAGGTCGACTACGGCCTCGACGGTGTGCCGAACAACGGCACGTCGGCGAACCCGTCGATCAGCGACGACGGCCGCTACGTCGCCTTCGAGTCGAACGGGACGAATCTCGTCTCCGGGCGACACGAACGACGCGACACGACGTCTTCGTCCACGATCGCGAGACGGCACCACCGTTCGCGCAAGCCTCATCAGCGACCGGGACCCAGCTCGCGGGGACAGCTTCCGTCCCCGACATCTCCGGCGACGGCAAGTCATGTCGCCTTCCATCGCCGCTCGTGAGCGGGCCGGGCGACACCAACGGTGGCGTTCGACGTCTTCGTGAAGGATCTCGACACCGGCTTCTTGGATCGAATCAGCGATTCGATCGTCGCCGGGGCCGGAGGCGGGAACGCGTCGAGCAGCACCGCGTCGATCAGCGCCGACGGAAACGTCGTCGCGTTCGAGTCGCTCGCCAACGACCTCGTCAGCGACGGCACCGACACGAACGAGCACGCTCGACGTCTTCGCCTACAGGCGAAGCAGCAACTCGATGGTCTCGGCTCAGCAGCAGCGAGCACGGGAACCGGCGGGAGGAACGCGATCGTCTCCGCCGACGGAGTCAGACGTTCGTGTTCGAGTCCGACGACGAACCTGACGGGCGACGAGCAACGACGAGGACATGGACGTCTACGCACGCGGGTTTGCAGGACGCTCCGCAGCTGATCAGCCAGGCGGTCGACGTCGACGGCATCGGCGGTCCAGGTCTGGCCCGCTCGGCGAGCGCGAGACGCGCACCAGCCGGTTGTCAGCGCCGACGGCGACTTCGTCGCGTTCTCGACGCCGCCAGCGAACCTGATCGGCGGAGACAACAACGAGTGGCGCGACATCTACGTCGCGACCGCAATCGTTCGAGGCGCGAGAACGACACGCGCGAGTGTCGGGGCCGGGGATGTCGCAGGCCAACGGCGACAGCGGCGACGATACTTCGTCGACGCCCTCACGTCGGCCTCGATCAGCGCTGGCGGCGGCAAGATCGCGTTCCGCTCCACGCGCGACAAACCTCGTCTCGCCTCCCACGAGCGATGGAGCGTCAGGTGTACGTGCGCACGCCGGCACCGCCGGCTGCGCTCTGCGCGATCACGCAGCACCGCTCGCTCGTAAGCGAGACGACGAGCGAGATCATGTTCGTCAACCACACGTCGCGGATCGTCGACATCTTCTGGCTCGACTTCAGCGGCGAACGCGTCTACTACAACACCCTGGAGCAGAACGGCTCCTACACGCAGTCGACGTGGCTCACGCACCCGTGGGTCGCTGTCGACCGGATCACGGGCCGGTGCTACGGCTACACGATCTCCGACCAGGCGAGCAAGACGTACGAGATCACCGAGGGTGGAGGCGGCGAGGGCGAGCAGGAGATCCTCGCCACCGTCTCCGATGACAAGCCCATCAAGGCCGACGTGCTGCTCGCCTGCCCGGTCGCGGGCGGGGGCGTCGAGAACCACGTCGTCAACGTCGGCGTCGAGCCGACGGAGACCGAGGGCGGCACGGCGAGCTTCGCGATCCCGACGAACGCGAGCTGCCCCGGCGGCCAGTTCAAGATCGCGTTCAACGACGGCGTCAACCGGACGGCGCTCGTGTCGGCCGGCTCGCCGGTGATCACGTCGAGCCCGAGCCCGCCGGTCGTTGCGATCACGAACCCGCGGCCGGGCGAACAGTTCCTCTCGTCGCGTGCGGTCGTGGTGTGGGGCTCCGGCCGCTCGGAAGAGCACGGCGCGCTCGAAGGCAGCCGCCTGGCCTGGACGATCAGCAACGGCGGCGGCGTCGTCGCCAGCGGGACGGGTGCGAACCCGTCCTTCGTGCTGGGCGCCGGCTCGTACACGCTGGCTCCTGACGGGAACCGACGCCGACGGGCTGTCGTCGACCGTGGAGCGGTCGTTCGTCGTCCTGCAGGACGCCGACAAGGACGGCATCCCGGTCGGCGCTGGAGACGTCGCTGCCGTGCGTCGCGGGCGGCGCGACCGGCCCTCCGGACAACGATCCGCTCAACGCGTTCAAGGACGGCGACCTCGACGGCGTGCTGAACCAGGACGAAGTCAGCACGGGCACGGCGCCGTGCGTGAAGCAGACTTCGTACGAGGGCATCGCGTTGTTCGTCCCGCCGACGCTCGACGTGAGCTCCACCGACCGCGACGTTCTCGGCACAGGGGATGAAGGTCGACTACGTCGACATGCGCAACGTGGTCGCTTCGTCGGTGCGAATCGTCAACCTCGCCGGCTTCGACGTGTCGGCGAATCCGGCGTTCCGCAACACCGGCTACGTCGCGTTCAAGGAGTACGCGGCTGCGTCGTTCAACCGCCAGGCGATCAGCTCGTTCCTGCGCTCGAAGGGCATCCCGCACACCGGGCTGGCCTCGGAGCAGGTCGACATCGTCGTCGGTGGACAGGGCATCACCCGGATCACCGGACAGCCGAACCACAACTGGACGTTCAACGCCCGCGGAACCTTCCGCGCGGTGCCGTAGACCGGGTCCCACGAGGAGGGAGGAAGATGAGACGCTTGATATTCGGAGCACTCGCCACTGCGGCGTTGGCGCTCGCGATTGCAGTTCCCGCTTGGGCGAACCACGGCGGTGACGCCGAACCACCGGGCGCGGACATCGTGCCGGAGAACGAGTTCGGCGATATTTCGGCCGGCGGGTACCAGGTCGATCCGGCGAAGCGGGCATTCGTCCGCGTCGCGCTCTTCTCGCCGAGCCTGACGCAGGGGCTGTACACCGTCGCGATCTACGACAACGACGGCGACCTGTTTCCGATCGCCGCGCAGATCATGCGCGGCGACGGCGTCACCACCGCGCTCGAGTTCGCCGGGCCGACGGGCGAAGGCATCGATGTGTCGCGCGCGAAGGACGACACGATCTACGTCTGTGCGTTGACCATCTATCGCCTGAAGGTCCGCGACCTTGCGGGCTACGACAGCCGCGGCCGGTGCTCGACCGCGGCCGGAGCGATGGAGCTGGCGGCCGACGGCACCTCGCCGGGCGGCACGACCTTCAACTAGACAGGCGAACCGACCAGACTGCGGGCCCGTTGCCGGATGGCGCGGGCCCGCTCCTCTTCGCCCCAGCGGGCACACGCCTCGGCGGCGATGTCGAGCGAGCGTGCGGCCTGCGGTACGGCCGCGATCGCGAGATAGAGCTCGGCGGCCTCCTCGGCGCGACGCTCGGCCTCGGCGTACTCGCCCTTCGCGAGATGGATCGAGGCGATCGTGTCGGTGACGTCGGCGATCGAGGCCGCGTGGTCGTACGTTCGCGCCAGCTCGAGCGCGCGGTCGCACCAGACGAGCGCTTCCTCGTGCTCGCCGGCCTCGCCCAGCGCCCACGCGAGGTTGGCGGTCGCCTGCGTGCGTCCCGTCGCGTGGTCGATGCGCTCGAACACCTCCATGGCGCGGCGGTGATACGAGGCCGCCGCCTCGTAGTTCCCTCGCTCGTGCTCGACGGCGCCGAGGTTCAGCAGACAGCCGCCGACCTCCTCCGCGTTGCCCACACGTTCGGCGAGCTCGAGGCCGCGGCCGAGTGCGGTCGCCGCCTCGTCGAGGCGCCCGAGCGCCAGGTACGCGTCGCCGGAGATGCGGAGCGCGGTCGCGAGGTGGCGCAGGTCGTTGTCGCGCTCGAAGATCGCCTCCGCCTCGCCTGCGTGCGTGAGCGCTGCCTCGGCGCGGCCCGAGAGCTTCTCGGCGCGGGCCAGCTGGAACAGCAGCTGCCCGGCCACCGGTGTGTCTCGTCGGGGAGCGGCCTCCAGGCCCGCGTTCAACACGTCGATCGCCTGCTCGACGCGCCCGAGGACCGACAGCGTCCAGCCCTGCTCGACCCAGAGCGGCGTCAGATCCGTGCCGCGAAGGCTCTCGGAGGCGAACGCCTCGTCGACGACCTCGAGCGCGTCCTCGTACCGGCCGCGCTTGCGGAGCGTCGACGCGGCGCCGCTCCAGGCGCGGACGTCGCCGGTCTCCGATCGCACCTCGTCGTACAGCTCCAGCGCCCGGTCGTAGTCGCCGACGAGCTCGTGCAGGTCGGCCAGCTCGAGCCGGTGTGAGACATCGTTCGGTGCGAGCTCCGCGGCGCGCCCGAAGTGGAGGATCGCCTCGTCGTTCGCGAAGAGGCTCTTCGCGCGTTCGCCGGCGCGGACGAGATATTCGACGGCGCGTGGCGCGCCTCCGAGGTAGAGGTGCCGCGCGAGGAGGTCGATCGTGTCGTCGCCGGCGCCGTAGCGCGCCTCGGCGGCCTCGGCGACGCGCAGGTGGACCTCGCGAAGCCGGCGCCGGAGGAGTCGCGAGTAGGCGACGTCCTGCACGAGCGCGTGATGGAACGCGACCCGTTCCTCGCCGTCCGTCTGCATCCGCTCGAGGAACCCGCGCGAGACGAGCTCGTCGACCGACGCGCCGAGGTCGCCCGGCTGCTCGAGGACGTCGCGCAGCAACGGCAGTGAGACCCGCCGCCCGATCACCGACGCGGTCACGAGGACGGCACCGGTCGTGCGGGGGAGGAGGTCGATCCGAGCGGCAATCGCGCTTTCGACCGTCGGCGGCACTCGACGCGTGTCCCATCCGGGGGCGAGCTGCCAGGTTCCGCCGACGGCGGCGAGTGTGCCGCTGTCGACGAGCGACCGCGTGAGCTCGCGAACGAAGAGCGGATTCCCCGCGCTGCGTGCGGTCACGAAGGCGTCCAGCTCCTCCGGTGCCGGTCCGCCCAGAGTCGCCGCGACGAGCGAGGCGACCCCGTCCGCGTCCAGCACTTCCAGCTCCACCTCGCTTCGCGAGAGCGCGGCTGCGGCCAACGCGGCCAGACGTTCGGCGGCCTCCGGCCGCGCGACGAGGCAGAGCGTGAGCGGCGCGTCCCGGGTGACCTCGACCAGCTCGCCGAGGAGCGCAAGCGTCGACGGGTCGATCCAGTGAACGTCCTCGATCACGACCACCGTCGGGTTGTCGAGCGCGATGTCCTGGAGCCACCGTCGGAAGGCTGCGTGCAGGCCCTTGCGGAATGCCTCCGGTGCCAGGTCGGCGACTTCGTCCTGGCCTTCGGCGTCGGTCAGTCGTGCGAAGTGCGGATCGGCATCCGTCGCGTCGAGCTGTCGGAGGAGATCAGCGACCGGCCAGTAGGCCAAGGCGGCGCCGTACGAGAGACACCTGGTCTCGAGCCAGCGGACGCCGAGCTCGCCGGCCTTGGCCTGCGCCGCGTCGATGAGCCTGGACTTGCCGACACCTGCTTCGCCGACGATCGTGATCACCGAGCCGCCGCCGTCGGTCGGCAGCGCGGACACGACCTGGACGAGCTCCTCGGCGCGGCCGATCATCGGCGCCGCCGTCAGCCGCGGCTCGTGCCGACGCTTCCCCTTCAGCCGCCACGCGAGAACCGGCTCGGCCTTTCCCTTCAGCGTCAGCTCGCCCACGGGCTCGAACTCGAAGGCGTCCTCGGTCAACCGGACGGTCAGCTCGCTCACGTACGTCTCGCCGGTCGGCGCCGCAGACTCGAGCCGTTGCGCGAGGATCACGGAGTCGCCGAGCACGGCGTAGTCCATCCGCGCCTCGCTGCCGAGGACGCGCGCGATCCCGTGGCCCGAGTTGACGCCGACGTGCAGCGTGAGCTCGGGCTGGTGCGGCAGCTGCGGGCAGAGCTCGGCGAGCCGCGCGTGCATCTCCTCGGCGACGAGCAGCGCGCGGACGGCGTCGTCGTCGTGCGCGACCGGAGCGCCGAAGAGCGCGAGGAGGGCATCGCCGGCGAACTTCTCGACGTAGCCCTCGTAGCGGCCGACGATGCTGCTCAGCTCGGCGATCACGGGATCGATGACCTCCAGCAGCTGCTCGGGGTCGAGGCGGTCCGCGAGCGCGGTGAATCCGGAGACGTCCGCGAACAGCGCAGTGATCAGCCGCCGTTCCTCGGGCAGCGTGCCGCCGGCTTCGACCAGGCGGTCCGCAACCGCACCGGCGACGAAGCTGCGGAGCGCTGCGGTGACGTTCGCGTCGCTCGCGCTCCCCTCGGCGGCGGCCGCACCGCAGTGCCCGCAGAAGCGCGTCCCCTCGGGGTTGGTGTTGCCGCAGCTCTCGCAGGTCCAGACCGACATGACGTCAGTCTAGGAGCCTCGGTTGCACCACCTCCCGCGCGACCCCGATGACGTCATGCGACGGGGAACGCGATGTCGCAGACCTCGTCGGTCGGAGCCGACGCATCCCAATCCGCGAAGTACACCTCGCGCGGCGAGCCCGCCGAGGTCTTGGCCTGTGTCCGGATCCACTGCTCGACCGCCTGGTAGGCCGAAAGGATCTGCGGGTAGGCCACGTCGGCCTTCGTGATCCTCACGTACGCCTCGCGGTGCGCGGGCTCACTTCGCAGGACATCGCCGCCGGTCCGCGGCTCGGCGTGCACCGGTATGCAGACCTCGACGGGGCCGTCGCTGTCCTCGCTGACCTCGCCGTGAAAGATCACGAACATCGGCCCGGCGACCCCGCCGTGCGCGTCGGCGGCGTCCACCAGTCGCGTTCGCTGCGGCCGCGATCCAGTCCGGCAGATCCGGAACGAGCACGTGTCGCTGTTCGGCCAGCACTGCCTGCTCCGGAATGTCACGTTCGCGAACCTCATACATGTCGTAGCTCCCTTCTTCTCCTGCGAGTTGGATTCGGAGGTGCGCGACGAGCCGGCGTTGGGAAGCGACGCGCGCCTCCTCGTGAGCCCAGTAGCTCGTCGAGGACGCGGACGCGCTCGGCTTCCGACGCCGCGACGAGCTCGGCGACGACCGCGAGCGGCATGTCGAGGCCGCGCAGCAGCGCGATCAGCCGAGCGGTCGGGAGCTGGCTCTCGCGGTAGCCGCGGTACCTGGTGTCTGCATCGACGTGCGCCGGAAGCAGGAGCCCGCGGCGTTCGTACAGACGCAGCGCCTTCGGCGAGAGCCGGGAGCGGCGGGAGAACTCGCCGATGCTGAGCAGTGGGTCGGCCACCCGCTCGAGGGTAACCACGGCTGTCGAGACGTCATGCACCGTCGTCACCGTATGGCCTGCCCTTGGGGCAAGGTCAAGACGTCGCTCAGCACAAAGGAGATGGGATGTCCTCGGAACTCGAGCAGATGCTTCGCCGAGTGCTCGCGGCCTTCAACGAGCACGACCTCGACGCGATCATGTCCCACTTCGCCGAGGACTGTGTCTTCGAGACTCCGCGTGGGCCCGACCGCTGGGGCCGCCGCTTCGTCGGGAAGGAGGAGGTGCGACGCGGCCTGGCGGCGCGCTTCGAAGGCATCCCGGACGTGCACTACGGCGACGACGTCCACTTCGCCTGCGGCAATCGCGGCGTCTCCGAGTGGACGATCAGCGGCACCACCGTCGACGGTGAGCTGATCGACGTTCGGGGCTGCGACCTCTGGACGTTCGACGCCAACGGCAAGATCGCGCGGAAGGACAGCTTCTGGAAGATCCGGGAAGCTTGACGCCGGCGTCGATTCTGAGAGAGTGACGAACCGGGGTCGAAATGCCGCCAAGAGGAGGTTCGTGATGGGGTCCCTGTCCTCGCGAGTCGCGCGCCTGATCGCGCTCGCTTGCTCGCTGCTCGTGCTCGCCGCGCCGGCCAGGCGCGGCGGCCGCCGATCGCTACGTCGCCCTCGGCGACAGCTTCTCGTCCGGTGTCGGCACCGGCAGCTACACGCTCTCGAGCTCGTGCAAGCGCAGCGTCTACGCCTATCCCTACCTCGTGTCGCAGCAGCGGCCGGACACGACGCTCGCCTTCGTCGCCTGCTCGGGCGCGACGACGTCCGACGTGATGGCGAGCCAGATCCAGGCGGTGACCGCCACCACCTCGATCGTCTCGGTCACGATCGGCGGGAACGACATCCACTTCGCCGATCTGATCGTGCAGTGCACGCTCAGCGACTGCTCGGCGGCGCTCGATTCGACGCGCGCGTCACTGGCGACCGTGCTCAACAGTCGACTCGACACCGTCTACACCGCGATCAGGAACCAGGCGGCGCCCGGCGCGCGTGTGGTCGTGCTCGGCTATCCGCGGATCTTCCAGAGCAGTGGCTGTCTCGGCACGTTCGGGATCAGCTCGACGGAACGCGCGAAGGCCAACCAGCTCGCGGACGCGCTCGACGGCGTGATCGGCGCGCGCGCCGCGGCCTTCTTGTTCACGTACAAGAGCGCGCTGGCCCCGTTCTCGACGCACGCGGTCTGTTCGTCGAGCTCGTGGCTGAACGGGCTGAACATCTTCAACACGACGGAGAGCTACCACCCGAACCGAAGCGGCAACAGCGCCGGATACGCGCCGCTCGTGCGAGCGGTGGTCGGATAGGCCGGCTACGACGTCGGTAGGGGCGTCGCGGCGGGAACGCCGACGCGCCGCACGACGGCCAGGCGCCAGCCGGCGCAGAAGACGAGCGCGCTGCCGGCGAGACCGACGAAGCCGCCTGCCTGCGGAGACGCGACGTTCTCGTTCGTCGACCACTGGGCCACCGGGATCCCGACGTAGCGCACCCAGAGCAGCGCGCTGCAGATGCCGAGCGCGAGGAGCAGGCCTGCCGCGAGCGCGCGCCGGCGAGCGAGCAGCAAGCCGACCGCGACGACGACCGCGATCGCGGTTGCGATCGGATCCACCGCGAGCCAGTCCAGCTTGGCGACGATCCTGTCGGTGGTTCCGTTCTCGAGGTTGAACGGGATCAAGGCGCCGACGACGAGCATCGCGGCGCCGATCAGCGCGACGACCGCCGTGGGGCCGTACATCGGCTGGTCCGACGGTTCCGCCGGAGTGCTCTTGGACAGGTGCCTTGCGGCAATCCCGGCTGTGACCGCGAGCGTCGCGCCACCGAAGAGCCACAGGAGCCCGCCGCCCTGGACCCGCGACGAGGAGCTGCCGAGCAGGCTGAGGCCTTTGGCGGCGGCCTCGACCGCGAAGCCGGCCAGCAGGCCCACCCGCAGCCACGTCGTCGTGGCTTCGCGGCTCACGAGGGCAAGCGCCAGGAGCGCGCCCGCGAGCACGCCCAGCGGGGCGAGCGACGTGAAGACCCCGGCCGGGACTCCGTCGGGAAGGAACTTGAAGCCGGGCGTGATGAAGTCCTGCCAGAGCAGGACGAGCCCGACGACGAGCAGCGCCGCTCCGACGAGACCGGTCGCCACGAGGCCCGCCCAGCGTTGCGGAGGCGGCGGGGGCGGTGGCGGCGCGGGACCCGGACCCGGCACGGGCTCGCGGAGGAGACCGGCCACCGTCTCGACGAGCCTGTTCTCGCTGCTCTGCCAGTCGGCGTCGCTTCTGAGGTGATGGGCCTGGCGACGTGGGAGCTGCGCGAGGTCCACAGGGAGGTCGTCGTCGCTCGGCATCTCTGCACCGTCGACGAGAACCGGGAGCACGACGATGCCGCGCTTGAGCGCCGCGGCGATCTCGTTGCGCACGAAGTCGTCGGCGTCGTGGATCCGGGGGCGCCCCGTCGCGTCGGTTTCCAGCCACGTGCGGCCGATGATCGGCACCATCACGCCGGCGGTGCCGACCCGCTGCTCGATCCACTCGACGAAGTCGACGCTCGGCGGGATGGTGACGTCCATCGAGATCCGCTCGTCGCCGAACGCCGTGCTGAGCAGGCGGTAGACGCGTAGCGCCTGTCCAGGTGAGTCCTTCTTGCGGTAGCAGATGAAGATCCCGGGAGGCGTTTCACCCCCGCTCCGAACCGAACCGCTCGACGGCCGTTGTGTCGACACCGGCGCGCCCCCTCTGAATCGAGTCTCTCGCCGATGATGGCAGGGCCGCAAGGCGACTTCAATCGATCGCGCGTCGGCGCTAAGTTGGCCATACATGTCTTTCGACGTCGAGTCGCTGCACCACGTCACCATCCCCGTCCGCGACCTCGAGCGGTCGAAGCGCTTCTACGGCGGGCTGCTCGGGCTGGAGGAGATCGAGCGCCCGCCGTTCGGCTTCCCCGGCGCGTGGTACTCGCTCGGCGACGGCCAGCTCCATCTGATCGCAGACGGCGGCGGAACGTTTCGACAGGACGCGCGCATCGAGTCGCGCGACGCGCACTTTGCGATCAGGGTCGAGAGCTTCGAGCGGGCACTCGAGCTCCTCCGCTCCGAGGGGATGGAGGCCAAGGTCGACCGCCACTCCGTCACCGGCTTCCCGCAGCTCTACATCGTCGATCCGGACGGGCACGTGATCGAGATCAACGCGAAGGCGCTGTAGCTCTCCTGCCGTGCAGAACACATCGATCCGGAAGATCCGCGAGAGATGACGATGAGTTTGACTCCGTCAGGAGGTCTTAACGCCGACACCGCACAAAGGAGACCCTGATGGGCAAGTTGGTCGTGACCGAGTTCGTTTCGCTCGACGGCGTGATGCAAGCGCCGGGCGGCGAGGATTTCAAGTACCCGGGTTGGAGCTTCGCGTTCGAGCGCGGCGAGGACGGGGATCAGTTCAAGCTCGACGAGACGTTGGAGAGCGAGGCGCTGCTGATCGGACGCGTGACGTACGAGAGCTTCGCTGACGCTTGGCCAAAGCGCGAGAACGAGTTCGCCGACAAGTTCAACACGATGCCCAAGTACGTCGTCTCGTCGACGCTCGAGAATCCAGAGTGGAACAACACGACCGTCCTCAAGGGCGACGTCGTCGAGGAGGCGTCCAACCTGAAGGAGCAGATCGACGGGATCGTCCAGACTCCTGGGAGCCTCCGGCTCGTGCAGGAGCTCTTGGAGCACGATCTGGTCGACGAGCTCCACCTGATGGTGTTCCCAGTGATCCTCGGAACCGGGCGCCGACTGTTCGGTGAGACGACGGAGAAGACGGACTGGCGGCTCACCGAGGCGAAGCCGGTCGGGCCAGACGGCGTGCTCGTCCTCATCTACGAGCGAGCGAGGTGAGTGCGAAGGTGCCAAATGCCGGGAGCCGGGCGCGCCGGCTCCCGGCATCGGCGAGCCCCGGTCAGAACCCGCAGTACGGCGAGGGCGCGGTGAGCTCGCCGCGGAACGCCAGCCCCACGGGCGCGATGATGACGCTCACGTCCTGCGCCGTCTGGCCGGACTCGTTGCGGACGATGTGGCCGCGGCCGTCGTCGACGAATCCCTGCCCCGCCGACACGATGTGCGGCTTGCAGTTCCGGGTCGTCGTACAGGTAGTACGTCAACTGACCCTGCGTCACGGTGATGAACACCGGACCGGGATGGCATGTGCCACCCGGTCGTGGAGCCGAGCGCATAGTCGTGCCGCCGGACGACGACGTCGATCGGCGTCTTCGTCTTCGCCTTGAATTCTACCGGCGAGTCGCGGACAGCGGACTCCTTGAACTCCTCGTACGTGCCGCGTGCGAGAAGCGTCGGGGCGACGCCGGACGCAGGCGACGCCACGATGCTCGCGACGAAGGCCGCCGGCGCGAGCAAGGCAATCGAGGCCACGAGCGCGATGCGTGTCTTCACAGTTCCTCCTTCTCTGCCCCGACGGCCTCGACGACCCGGATCGCGTCGAGCTCGGCGCGCTGAGCGGCGAGCGCGGCGTCGCGACCCGAGGGAGCATCGAAGACGTAGAAGCAGATCTCGTCCTCGGGGACGTGAATCGACCGTTCGAAGCGGACACGCGTTGAGCCGCGCGTCAGCTCGTCTGCCGCAGATCGTGCGCGCTGCTCACGTGCAGCCCGCTCTCCAACGCGGGCCCGCGGGAGGTACGTCTCGACCATGTAGCTCGGCATCGGCTCGACGCTAGGCGGCGCGCGCCGAACGGTAAAGGTCAGAACGTCTGCACTTTGACGCGAGCTCCTCGCGCTAGCGCACGCCGAGCTTCGCGTAGATCCGCGTCAGGTGGCTCGCGACCGTCCGGTCCGCAAGGAAGAGCGCCGTTGCCACCTCGTGGTTCGTTCGCCCCTCGGCGACGAGTGCAGCGACGCGTCTCTCGGCGGCCGTGAGGGCGTCTTGACGCATGCGACCGCTGATCCGGCCGAGCTCCTCCCGCGCGCGCTCCACCCACGTGGCTGCACCGAGCTCTTCGAACGCGTCGAGTGCGGCCTCGATCGTCTCACGGGCGGCGCGCCTCTGCCGCGCGCGCCTGAGCACCGCGCCGAGCGCCAGCTGCGCTCGGGCCCGTCCGAACGGTCTCGCCGAGCTTCTCGTGCCGCGCACGGCGTCTTCCAGAAGCGTCACCGCGTCGGCGACGGCCCCGCGTGCCGCCGCGATGAGGCCGCGGCAGCGCGTCACGTGTGCGAGGACGTAGTCGTCGCCGACTCGAAGCGCATCGCGTTCCCACCGCTCGAGCACCGAGTCCGCCTCGGTAGCTTCGGTCGAGCTGGAGCAGCGCCTCGATGAGCTCCGGCGTCCAGGGGCGCGCGCGTGCGGCGCGCCACCCGAGCGCGTGTGCCTGGCGGTCCGCGTCGGAGAGACGCTCGACGGCCGCCGCTGCATCGCCTCGCCAGAGCGCGGCGATCCCCGGCGCGGCCTGGAGCAGGGGCGGGTGAAACCCGATCTGCTCCTCGCAGAGCTCCAGCCCGCGCTCCGCCTCGCGCTGCGCACGATCGAGGTCGCCTCGGTGCAAGGCGATCCACGCGATCGGAATGTAGTCCTGATTCCTCTCGACGCCGTACTGGAGGTTGATCGCGTGTGCGCGCTCGGCGTACTCGCTCGCAATCGCCCAGCGCCCGGTCCAGAGCTCGATCCACGACAGCTCCGAGAGGAGGTATGCCGCGAACAGCTCGTCCCGGTCGTGCCACTCTCGATACGCGCCTTCGAGATTCGCGCGCTCGGCATCCATGCCGACGTGCGGCATGAATGCGCCAGAGTGGAGGACCTTGGCGCGACGGAACATGCGCTCGTCTTCTCGTGCGGCCGTGAGCTGCCGTGCACGGCCTACGGCTGCCGCCGCCTCGGGGTCGCCGACCATGTTCCCGATCGTGATGACGTTCAAGAGCGCCGAGAAGCGCAGGGCGTCGTCGCCGACTCGGTCGGCGAGCTCGAGCGCCGCGCGAGACGCCTCGAGCGCACCGTCGAACCCGTTCCTGAAGCGCTGGGCCCAGCCGAGGCGGATCGCAATCCGTGCACGGAGCCGATGATCCGACGCTGCGTGCCGAAGCGCCTCCTCGAGGACGGGGACGGCCAGATCGTCGTGCTCGAACTCTGCGAGCAGCAGTAGGCCCTCGGCGCGAAGCGCGCCCGAGTCGACCTCGGCGAGTAGATCGGCCGTGATCGACCGCGCGCGGGTCCACTCTCCGGCAGCAAGCTGGGCACGCGCGGCCGCCAGCGCACGCCTGTGCCGTTCGTCGTGCGGCTCAGGTGGCGTCAGTCGAAGTGCGTGCTCCGCGAGCTCCGCTGTGACCGCCGCCCCGCGTTCCTCCGCGAGTCCCGCCGCTCGTCGAGCACACGCGCGACGTCGGCGTCGGGCTCATCGGTGCCCAGCGCGAGGTGACGGGCGCGAACGATCGGATCTTCGGCGATCTCGGCGATCTGCGCGTGGACTCGACGCCGCTCGGGTCCGAGGTGGCCGTAGAGAACGGACGACAGCAACGGATGCGTGAAGCGGACGACGCCCTCGTCACGTTCGATGACCCGTGCACGCGAGGGCGGGCTCGAGCGCGTCCGATGGGACTCCAGCCCGCTCGAGCATTGACTCTGACGGCGTGCCGAGGGCAGCCGCGACGGCGAGCGCCTTCCGCGTGCGCGCCGGCAGAGCATCGAGCCGCGCCCGGACGAGGTCGTCGAGCGTCTCCGGGACGGGAAGCGGCCGAAGCGGATCGAGGTCCGCGGGGAGAACGCGCGCAAGCTCCAGTGCGAAGAAAGGGTTCCCGCCTGATC
Organism: uncultured Actinomycetes bacterium; assembly: GCA_963737405.1. Taxonomy (GTDB): domain Bacteria; phylum Actinomycetota; class Thermoleophilia; order Gaiellales; family Gaiellaceae; genus JACCTU01. The sequence goes on along the minus strand of CAVTSL010000009.1, from coordinate 168,613 downwards.
GTTCGTGGATGCGGAGCAAGGTCTGCCGCGGGAACGCCCTGCCGAGTCGATCCCGTAGAACCGATGAAGCGCGCCCACACTCAGCGGACCGACTACCACACGCTGCACGCGGTCCCCACCGAGCGCTCGTTCGAGCTCGGACCGCCCCGCCTCCTCGCCGGTCCGCTGTGCGAGGAGAACGGTGACTGCGCTCGACGTCGAGCCGTCGCAGAGCGAAGACCAGCGCGTGCGACGACGCAGGGTCGAGCCATTGGACGTCGTCGACCGCGACGAGCGTCGGCTGGCGCTCGCTCAGTAACTGCAGCGCATCGCGCACTGCAACCGCGACCGTGCGGCTCGCGACAGGGTCGTCCGTCGCGTTCTCTCTGAGTAGCGCGACCTCGAGCGCGTTGCGGCGCGGGGGCGGCAGTTCGGGCAGCACCTCGTGGACGAACGGGTCGAAGAGATCGCCGAGGCCGACGTGCGCCAGCCCGCGATCGCGCTCCGAAGGCCGCGACACCAACACCCGCAACCCATGTACGCGCGCGAACTCGACTGCGGCGAGCCACAGCGTCGACTTCCCGATACCGGCCTCGCCTTCGAGGACGAGCGTCTTCGACCCGTCCTGCTCGTTACCATCGACGAACGTGCGAAGGGACGCGAGCTCGGCGTCCCTGCCAACGATTTCTGCCACCATCGACACGCGACGATCGTGACAGACGTAACGACCAATCCCAACCTCGCCGGCCGCCGGCTGTTCGACCAGCTCCCGCAGCGAACGGAGCTGGAACGGACCGGGCTCAGCGAGACCGACGGCGTGACGCACCTCGAGTACCGCGTCGTGCGGTAGCCCGTCCTGGCGGTGGCGCACTTCCTCTTCAACTTCATGACCGCGGGCGCGGACAAGGGGCCGACTCTGCGCGAGGAGGCGGCTCGGCTCCTGCGGGTCAGGATGTGGGGCGTCGACGCAGACGAGCCGCACCGCGATGCTCTTTCCTCCGGCGACCTCGTCCTCATCTATCTGGCTGCGCCCGAGCAAGTGTTCATCGGCCGCGCCGAACTCGCCTCACCGGTCCATGATTGGACGCCCTCCGAGGTACAGGAGTACAAGGGCGACTCCCCGAGCGGAGTACTGCTGGCTCAGGTAGAGGATTGGGACCCGCCCGATACCGATGGACATCGTGCTTGTCGCAGATCGACCCCGCAGAGAATGCCAAGGCCGAGTTCGAAGCCGGTGTCGTTCGGATCACCGCCCATGAATACGAGACCGCCCTCGCCGTGGCGGCCGCACGCGCGCCTACGGCCGGATAGGAGCATCCAGTTGGGAGAGATGAGAGAGCGGATGCTTCGCGGCGAGCTGTACATCGCCGGCGATCCGGAGGCCGCGGCCGACTTCGCCCGCGCCCAGGAGCTCGTCGAGCGCTACAACCGGACGCTTCACCGGGAGCACGTCGAGCGAGACGCGATTCTCCGTGAGCTCATCGGCGATCTCGGCGAGGACGTCCAGATCCGCCCGCCGTTCTTCTGCGAGTACGGCACCCGTGTCTCGATCGGCGCCGGCACGTTCGTCAACTACGACTGCCTGATGCTCGACGTCGCGCCGATCACGATCGGGAGCGCCTGCCAGCTCGCCACGCGGGTCCAGCTCCTCACCGCGACGCATCCGATCGATCCCGAGCCGCGCCGCATCGGGTGGGAGTCGGCCGAGCCGATCGTCGTCGGAGACAACGTCTGGCTCGGCGGAGGCGTCATCGTCTGCCCGGGCGTGACGATCGGCGACGACACCGTCGTCGGGGCCGGCGCAGTCGTCACGCGCGACCTGCCCGCCGGCGTCGTCGCAGCCGGTGTCCCGGCTCGCGTGATGCGCGAGATCGGTGAGGACGACCGCGTCGACGTTCCGCTCGGCTGATCGTCTCGTCGAGGCGGATCGGCCTTACGCGGCGCGGACATGGGCGGGTTAGGGTTGTGAGGCCGTCAAGACCGGCAGTCGGCGTTCGGCTGTCGGTAGTGGGCAAATCTCAACCTCCATGAAGGAGACTCATTGCGTACGAAACTACGCGTCGTTCCGCTTGCGGTTGCGGCCGCGGCGCTGTTGGCGCTCGCGATAGCTACAGCAGGAGCCGCGCAGTCGACGCCACAGGTCGTCGCCTCGGGCTTGGACAACCCTCGCCACCTCACGTTCTCGCCCAACGGCGAGCTGTACGTCGTCGAAGCGGGTCGTGGAGGCACGATCAACTGCGGCGTCAATCACCCGGCTCTCGGTTCTTCGTGCTTCGGCTTCTCCGGTGCCGTCACGCTGGTCAGTGACGCCGGTCCCGAAGAGCGCGTCGTGACGGGGCTTCCCTCGATCGCCGGAGCGACTGAGGCCCTGGGGCCGTCGGACATCTCGTTCACCGGCAACCAGAAGTACGTGATCAGCATCGGGCTCGGCGGCAGCCCCGCACTGAAGGCCGCCTACGGCCCGCAGGCAGCGTGGCTCGGGACCCTGCTCACCGGCAAGCTCAAGCAGTCGGGCGTCTCGTTGTTTGCCGACGTGCTCGCCAACGAGCTGGCGTCCAACCCGGACGGCACGGACATCGACACCAACCCCGTCGGGATGGTCCGCGACGGTGAGGGCTACGTCCTCGCCGACGCGGGCGGCAACGCCGTGGTGCGCGCGTCGCACAAGGGCACGTTCACCACGATCACGCCGCTGCCTCCCACGGCGATTGGCGCCGACGCCGTGCCGACGTCGGTCGTACAGGGGCCTGACGGCGCCTACTACATCAGCCAGCTGACGGGCTTCCCGTTCGTGAAGGGCGCAGCCAACATCTGGCGGGTCGTCCCCGGCCAGGCCGCGACGGTCTGGGCCTCCGGGCTCACGAACCTCACCGATCTGGCATTCGGGCCCGACGGGTCGCTCTACGCGATCGAGATCGCGAGCAACGGCCTGCTCAACGGCCCGATCGGCGAGCTCGTGAAGATCACGCCGGGCGGCAGCAGCCACCAGACGGTGATCGGCGGCCTGTTCGCGCCGTACGGCGTCGCCTTCGGCAACGGTGCGGCGTACGTGAGCACGTGCACCGTGTGCTTCGGCGGCGGCCAGGTCATCAAGCTCGACCTCGGCTAGGCAACACGTCTTCGCGCGGGGTCGCGTTAAGGCGGCCCCGCGCGGAAGGCGCAGCGTTACCTTGCAGTTCTATGTATTGTGCTTCTATGTATGCGCATCGACAAGGACCTCGTCGCGGCCTCGGCGACACCGCTCGTGCTCTCGATCCTGGCCGAGGATGAGAGCTACGGCTACGCGATCCTGAAGCGGGTCCGCGAGCTCTCGGGGGGCGAGCTCGAGTGGACGGACGGGATGCTCTACCCGCTGCTCCATCGCCTCGATCGGCTCGGGTACGTGACGACGGAGTGGCGAATGCCGCCGGAAGGGCGTCGCCGCAAGTACTACGTGATCACGGACGACGGACGAACGGCGCTCGCGGACCAGCAGCGGCAGTGGGCAGCCGTCACCCGGGCGCTGAACGACGTCTGGCGGAACAACGGTGGGATGCTGACCGCGGTCGGTGAGGCGTGATGGAGCGCGTCGAGTCGCAGATCGCAGAGTGGCGGGCGTACGTCGCGAACGCCCCGGCCGTCAACGGCCACGACGTCGACGAGCTCGAGGATCATCTTCGCCAGCAGATCGCCGACCTGAACGAGGCGGGCCTCGCCGACGACGAGGCGTTCCTCGTCGCCGTGAAGCGGATGGGCGACCTCGACACGCTCTCGCGGGAGTTCGCGCGCGAGCACAGCGGCCGGCTGTGGAAGCAGCTCATGCTGCGAAGCGACGACGAGCCGGCGCGCGCGGCGGGCGGCTGGCTCGAGCCGTTCCTGTTCGGCGCGGCTGCGGCGATCGTGATCCAGATCGCGCGCCTCATCGCGGACTTCCCCGACGAGGAGCCTCGCTGGTTCGGGCGCAACCTCAGCCTGTTCGTGCTGCCGTTCCTCGCGGCGTACTTCGCGCGGCGGCGGGAGCTCTCCCCGCGGGCGTGGCTGCTCGCCGCGGCGCCGTTCGCGCTCGCAGCGCTCGTGGTCAACCTCTATCCGTGGGACGCGGACTCGGACACCGAGGTGCTCGTCGCGCTCTATCTGCCCGTCGCGCTGTGGTTCGCCGTCGCGTACCCGTACATGGGCGGAACGATCCGATCGCACGAGCGGCGCATGGACTTCGTCCGCTTCAGCGGCGAGTGGTTCATCTACTACGTGCTGATCGCGCTCGGCGGCGGAGTGCTGATGGGGCTGACCGCGGCCATCCTCGAGCCCGCGGGGATCGACCCCGACACGATCGCCGGGTGGGTGCTGCCGTCAGGCGCGGCGGGCGCCGTGATCGTGGCCGCGTGGCTCGTCGAGTCGAAGCAGCGGGTCGTGGAGAACATGGCGCCGGTGCTCACGATGCTCTTCACGCCGCTGTTCGCGGTGATGCTGGCCGCCGCGGTCGTCGTCTACGCCGCGACCGGGCTCGGCGACGCGTTCGACCGCGACCTCGTCAGCGTCTTCGACGCCCTGCTGGTGGTCGTCCTCGCGCTCGTCCTGTACGGGATGTCCGCGCGGGAGCCGTCCGCGTTGCCGAACTGGATGGACCGCATCCAGCTGGTCGCCGTCGTCAGCGCCCTCGTGCTCGACGTGATGGTGCTCGGCGCGATGATCGCCCGGATCGGCGACCTCGGGTTCACCCCGAACCGAACGGCAGCGCTCGGGCTCAACCTCGTCCTGCTCGTGAACCTGGCCGGGGCAGCGTGGCTATCGGCACGGTTCCTCACGGGACGCAGCAGGCTCCACCGGCTCGAGCGCTGGCAGACGACCTACCTTCCCGTCTTCGCCGCTCTGGGCGGCCGCGGTCGTGGTCGTCCTCCCGCCGCTGTTCGCCTTTGACTGATTGCCCTCAGGCGGGCTAGTCCAGCTGTTCCGCGTCTGAGCGGTGCAGCTCCGAGATCTTCTCCCGCCGCAGCTCGTCTCGCTCGCCGCGCTCGAGCCGTCCCAGTAGCCCGCGGAGGCGTGCGGCCAGCTCGAGGGGGTTGAACGGTTTGGTGATGTAGTCAACCGCGCCGAGGTCGAACCCGCGCGCGCGATCCTTGAGCGCGCCCCGACCGGTGAGGAAGACGATCGGGATCTCGCGCGTCGCCTCATCTTTGAGCAGCTCCTCGACCACGTGCCAGCCGTCGAGTGCGGGCAGATTGACGTTGAGCAGGATCACGTCGGGCAACTCGCGCTTTGCCAGTCGCACGCCGGTCTGCCCGTCTGCAGCCTCTAGCACGGCCATCCCCTCGGCCTCGATGTTGACGCGGCTGAGCAGCCGGATCGGCGCTTCGTCGTCGATGTGCAGGACCCGGATCACGATCGCTCGGGAAACCTCTCCGGCTCGAGATCTGCCTCAGACGCGCGTGCTGACGTCGCCGCCCGAGAGTAGCCGCTTGTCGCCGCAACGCGAGTTCACGGCGTCGAAGCGCCCGAGTCCCGCTGTCGCCCCTAATACGGGACCAACATGGCTCGACCCCAGTGTTGCTGACGATCTTTGGCTCAATGGAATCACCGATTTGAGGGGGTTCCGATGCCGCAGCTGAAGAGGAAGCTGACGATGACTGCCGTTGGCGTCGCGGTGGCTCTCGGTGCAGGTGACACCGCCGACGCAACTGGGCCGAAGAATGGTGAGCGCGCAGCAAAGCCGTGTGGCGCTGGCCTGCTGCACGTCATAGTCCGTCGCCGCCACATCTGCCGTCCCGCTCCCGACCTCCGTGTTGCCGTCAGCGACTCGCCGACTGCAAACCGCGTCGGCGGCACGTTTACGTACGGAGTGAGTGTCGCGAACCGAGGCCGCCGTGCCGCGACGAGCGTCGCGCTCACCCTGAGGGCCGGCGCCGCGGTCGAGTCCGCGTCGACGACGACCGGCTCGTGCTCGAGTTCGGCTACGGCGGGCGTGCGCTGCGAGCTCGGGAGCCTCGTGCCGCGCGCCGAGGTGTCGATCACGGTCGTCATCCGCGCAACCGCGATCGTGCAGGTCGACGTTCGCGCGCAAGCGACATCGCGGACGCGGGACGCCCGTCCGCGCGACAACACCGCGACCGCGACTTCGCGCGTGACGGAACCTGACGCGGTTCGTGGACGTGGAACGCGCCCCACCGCGGGCCCGGGTGTCCGCCCGCCGGTCGAAGTCGAGGTCGACGCCGTCAGTGGCCCGGCAGGGAACGACCCTACGGGGACGTTCTGGACGCGATATCCGACCGGCACACCGGAGTTTCGCGGCCGCGTCGTCTGCCTGACGGTGTCCGGAACGAGGGCGAGCGTCGGCGGCGTGATCGAGCAGTCGAACGATCCGAACAATCCTCCCGGCACCGGGATTCTGTTCGCGTTCATCGACAAGGCGATCCCGGCGCCGGGCATGACGCGACCGTTATGTACTTCGGCCGCGACCTTAATGCGATGCAGTGCCCGATCCCGATCGTTCGTGAGGGGACGAAATCACGCTCACAGGCGGCAACTTCACGGTCAGCGACGTGCAGCCCTAGGGGTGGCAGCGGCGGTCAGCGAGACGCGGGTGAGCGCCGCGGGGTCGGGCCTTGTACGCGCGTCAAGATCAAGATGCAACACCTGACCGGGTCCGGTGCTCACGAAGCTGTTCACGTCACCGTTCGCGGTGATGCTGGACGGGCCGCCGTCGGCGCGCAAGGTGGAAAGCGCTGAGCCGCCCTGTGGACGGCTCTCGTTCATCGCCCGGTAGCCGTCTGGGACGCCCTCGAGGCCGACCGTCGCCGGCGCGTGAAGGTGTCGGCGCCGGCAGGAAAGTACTGGTCGGGCGCGATCCGCTTCTTGACCAAGGACGCTTGCGGGATCGATGCCCGGCCTGCCGGTCATACTTCGACCGCTGACGACGACCGGCACGGTCGGCTACCGATTGGGGGAACGATGCCGCTGTATCTCTCGAGGTTCAGCTACACGCCCGAAACCTGGGCCAGGCTGATCGCCAACCCGGAGGACCGCCGCAAGGCCGCGCAGACGTACATCGAGTCGGTCGGCGGCACGTTCCACGGATTCTGGTACGCCTTCGGCACACACGACGGCTACACCATGTGGGAGGCCCCGGACAACGTGTCCATGGCTGCCGTCGCGCTCGCGATCACCAGCGGAGGCGCACTCAGCTCGCTCGAAACGACAGTCCTGCTTTCGGTCGAGGAGACGATGGACGCGTTGCGCAAGGCAGAGCAGATCCAGTACAAGGCGCCGGGTACAGGCGAGTAGTAGCAGCGCCGCCTGTCGAAGTACTCCGCTCTTGCCGTTCGCCACCGGCAACCCCCCCCCCCCCCCCCGTGTCACGGGATGAAGCATCCCGTGACACGCTCACGACGTGTGACACTTTTCGGCGGCCTCTGTGTCAATTGCTGAGAACGTCGTGTCAGACAGTGCCAATTCCAGTGTCACTCCGGTGAGGAGTCACACCGCCTGCAACCAGTTAGCTGCACCCCGTGTTCGTACCGCAGTCGCGGCACGTGTAGCAGCTGCCCGTCCGCACCATCCGGCCGCCGCAGCGGGCGCACTCGACCGCGTCCTCCCACGCGTTGAAGAGGGCGGTCTGGCCCGGCGTCGGCGCCTCGACCGCCGCGGCAGTCGACGACGGCGAGGCCTCGCCGCTCGCGTACGACGACGCGAGCCGCGCCTTCACCTCCGCCGAGAGGATCCCCGCCTCCTCCTGCTGCTCCGGCGTCAGGAACTTCTTGCCGAACCAGCGGAAGATGTAGTCGACGATCGACTTCGCGGCGCGGATGTCGGCGTCGTTCGTGAGGCCGCTCGGCTCGAAGCGCATGTGCGAGAGCTTCGAGACGTAGACCTCCGGCGGGACGCCGTACTGCAGGCCCATCGAGACGGCGATGCACAAAGAGTTCATCAGGCCGGCCATCGTGGTGCCGTCCTTCGCGATGTCGACGAAGATGTCGCCGGGCGAGCCGTCGTCGTAGAGGCCGATGTGCACGTAGCCCTCGTACTCGCCGACGCGGAACTTGCGGCCGACCTCGTTGCGGTCGTCCGGCAGGCGGCGGCGCTTCGTCAGCGGCGCGGGCGCGACGGCTGCGACCGGCAGCTGCTCGCCCTTGTCGCTCTTGCCCGAGAGCGGCTGCGCGACCTTGCAGTTGTCGCGGTAGATCGCGATCGCCTTGACGCCGAGCTTCCACGCCTCGACCCAGAGCTGCGAGATCTCCTCGACCGTCGTCTCCTCGGGGAGGTTGACCGTCTTCGAGATCGCGCCCGAGATGAACGGCTGGACGGCGCCCATCATCTTCACGTGGCCCATGTAGTGGATCGCGCGGTCGCCGACGGCGCAGTCGAAGATCGGGTACTGCTCGGCCTTGACGTACGGCGCTCCGACGATCGTGTTGCGCTCGTCGATGTACGCGACGACCTCCTCGGTCTCCGTCGGCGCGTAGCCGAGCTTGTCGAGGGCCATCGGCACCGTCTTGTTCACGATCGTGATCTCGCCGCCGCCGACGAGCTTCTTCGACTTGACGAGCGAGAAGTCCGGCTCGACGCCGGTCGTGTCGCAATCCATCATGAAGCTGATCGTCCCGGTCGGCGCGAGCACCGTCGCCTGCGCGTTCCGGAAGCCGGCGACCTCGCCGAGATCGAGCGCGTCGTCCCACGCCTTGCGCGCCGCGCCGAGCAGGTCGGCCGCGATCGTGGTCGAGTGCTCGATGTTCCCGACGGCTGCGCGGTGCTTCGCGATCACGCCGAGCATCGCCGCAGCGTTCTTCTGGTACCCCGCGAACGAGCCCATCCGCGCCGCGATCTCGGCCGACTTGCGGTACGCGCGGCCGGTCATGAGCGCCGTGATCGCCGCCGCGTAGGCGCGGCCCTCGTCGGAGTCGTACGGGAGCCCGCGCGCCATCAGCAGCGCGCCGAGGTTCGCGTAGCCGAGCCCGAGCTGGCGGTACGACTTCGCGTTCTGCTCGATCTCGGGCGTCGGGTAGCTCGAGTAGCCGACGAGGATCTCCTGTGCGAGGAAGACGGTGTCGCAGGCGTGCTCGAAGGCCTCGACGTCGAACTCACCGTCCTCCTTGCGGAACTTCAGCAGGTTGATCGAGGCGAGGTTGCACGCCGAGTTGTCGATCGACATGTACTCGGAGCACGGGTTCGACGCGTTGATGCGCGACGTGTTCGGCAGCGTGTGCCACGCGTTGATCGTCGTGTCGTACTGCACGCCCGGATCGGCGCACTCCCACGCGGCCTCCGACATCTGGTCGAGCAGCTTGCGCGCCTCGACCGTGTCGATGACCGTGCCGTCGGTGCGCGCGGTGAGGTTCCACTCGCCGCCGGCGTCGGCCGCCTCCATGAACGCGTCGGTGACGCGCACCGAGTTGTTCGCGTTCTGGTACTGGATCGAGGCCCAGTCGGCCGAGTCGAGCGACATGTCGTAGCCGTTCTGCTCGAGGACGCGCGCCTTGCGCTCCTCCTTGGCCTTGCACCAGATGAACTCCTCGACGTCGGGGTGGTCGATGTCGAGCACGACCATCTTCGCCGCGCGCCGCGTCTTGCCGCCGGACTTGATCGTGCCGGCGGACGCGTCGGCGCCGCGCATGAACGACACCGGCCCGGAGGCGTAGCCGCCCTTCGAGAGCTGCTCCTTCGAGGAGCGGAGCTTCGAGAGGTTGACGCCCGAGCCCGAGCCGCCGCGGAAGATGATCCCCTCGCGGCGGATCCAGTCGAGGATGTCCTCCATCGAGTCGTCGATCGAGAGGATGAAGCAGGCCGAGCACTGCGGCTTCTCCTCGAAGCCGACGTTGAACCAGACCGGCGAGTTGAACGCGGCCATCTGGTTGACGAGGATCGCCTTGAGCTCGTCCTCGAAGGTCTCGGCCTCGGCCTCGTCGGCGAAGTAGCCGCCCTCGCGTCCCCACGCGCCGACGGTGTCGACGATCCGGCCGATCATCTGCTTGACCGAGCGCTCGCGCTCGGGCGAGGTCATGCGGCCGCGGAAGTACTTCTGGGCGACGATGTTCGTCGCCGTCTGCGACCAGAACTTCGGGAACTCGACGTCCTTCTGCTCGAAGACCGGCTTGTCCTTGCCCGGGATGAAGGCCGTCCGGAGCTCCCAGTCGATCTCGTCGAAGGGGTCGCGGCCCTGAATCGTGAAATAGCGGCGCACGCCGACCGCGCGACCCTCGTCGACGACGGTGTTCACGACGTCTTCGACGGTCGTTTCAGCGGTCTGGACCTTCTCTGCGCTCGCCATGTTTCTCCTCCCAAGGCTAGTGATCCGCGGGTACTGCGGGGAGGACCAGGGTAGGTCGGACCCCGGACGGAACGCCTGGGGTTACGGGCGCGGTTCGGGAGGCGCCGGATGCATCCGGCGGGCCTGGATGTACCGGGTCACGTAGCTGACGCCGGCGGCCCCCAGGAGGAGGAGCGCGATCGAGCCGAGGACGAGGAGCGGCACCGGGATCGAGTCGGCGTTCCTCGGGCCGATCCTGTCGATCACCTCGCGGAAGAAGCCCTGCGAGGCGTTGTCGTCGACCTGGGGCGTGGGCTCGGTCGTGCCGGTCTCGCCGCTGTAGCCCCCGCCCGAGTCGCGCTCGTCGCGGATCGCGAGGAGGAGCGCCCGGCGGAGGTCGTCCTGGGCGTCGGAGTACTCCTGGACGTCGCGCGGGAGCTTCTCCATCGCCTCGCGGTAGCACGAGATCGGATAGGTGCGGTCGACGCGGTTGTCGGCCCAGTAGTCGTTCACGAGCTCCTTCCAGCACGTCGCGGCCGAGGCGACGCCCGGCACCGCGCCGAACAGGCTGGCGATGAGCAGGGTCGTGAGGAGGAGGCGCTTTGGCATGCGGCGGTCTGGGCGGGGCCCGATCTGACTATCCCCGCCCGGAGTGAGCCTCCAGTAATACCCGAGTAAGCGTCTTGTAAGCCCGTGGTAGCTTCGGCCGCGTGCGGAGCGGCGGCAACGTGATCCTCGCCGCGCTCGGCATCCTGCTTGCCGCGGCGCTCGTTGCGGGCGAGGGGCGGTTCTTCTGGGTCGGAGCCGCTGTGGTGGTCGCTGCGGCGTGCTTGCTCGGCGCGTCGCTGATGGGGGCGCTGCCGCGGCCGGTGCTGACGCGCACGGGGCTCTGGTGCGTCGGGCTCTTCTCGGCGTTCGCGGTCTGGAGCGGTGCGTCGATCCTCTGGTCGGACGCGCCCGACCGGTCGTGGGACTTCTTCAACCGGATGCTCGTGTACCTCGCGTTCCTGTGCGTGGGGCTGTTCGCGTCGCGCGAGCGGTACGCGGATCTGCTGGCGGGGCTGCTCGGCGGGTTCATCGCGTGGGCGCTCGGGGTGAAGGTGTTCGCGCTCGACGACGGGCGGCGCGCGCGGTTGAACGAGCCCGTCGGGTACTGGAACACGCTCGGGTTGCTCGCGGCGTGCGCGGTGCCGCTTGCGCTGCGGTTGCGCTCACGGCTGCTGTCGGTGCTGCTCTTGTACGGCGCGGTCGTCGCGATTCTCTTGACGCAGTCGCGCGGCGGGTTGCTGCTGGCGATCCTCGCGGCTGCGGTGTGGCTCGTGTTCGAGCGTTCGCGGTACGAGCCCGCGTTTCGGCTCGCGGTGTCGGTGCCTCTCGGGTTGGCGGTCGGCGCGTTCGGGCTGTCGTTCGACGGGATCGCGAAGGACGGGCAGCCGCACTCGGAGCGGCTCTCGGCCGGGTTGTGGCTCGGGCTCGCGTTGGTGGTGGGGGCGGGGCTCGTCGCGGTGCTCGCGCGGTTGGATCTGCCGGCGGAGCGCCGTGGGTTGGCGTTGCGGGTTGCCGCGTATGCCGTCGTTCCGGTGGTCGCCGTGGCGCTTGCTGTTCGTCGGCGTGCGCGCGGCGCTCGACTTCTCCGATCCCGTGACGCCGGAGAGCCCCGTTCGGCTCACCGAGGGGAGCAGCAACAACCGCGCGCAGTGGTGGAAGGAGGCGGCGCACGGGATCGCGGACAACCCGGTCTTCGGCAACGGGGCGGGGGCGTTCCAGGTCACGCACCGGCGCTACCGGCAGTCGAACGTCGAGGTGCGCGAGCCGCACTCGCTGCCGCTGCAGCTCTGGAGCGAGACGGGGTTGATCGGGCTCGCGCTCTTCGCCGGTGCGGTCGTGTGCGCCGGGTTCGCGGTGCGGCGCGAGCGCGCGCTGCTGATCGTGCTCGGGCTGTTCGTGGTGGGAGTTTTGTACGACATCCACTGGGACTTCACTGCGGCCGGGGCGGTCGCGTTTGCGACGCTCGGCGTGCTGCTCCCGCGCGGTGAGCGGCGCGGTGGGCGCGACGCGCTGTGGGCGGCGGGCGTGGCGGCGATCGCGCTGGCGGGCGTGTACTCGCTGTCGGCGCCGTGGCTCGCGGATCGGAAGATCGACGCCGCGTTCAGCGCGATCGAGCGCGGCGACTTCGCGTCGGCTGCCGACGATGCCGAGCAGGCGCGCGCGCTCAACCCGACGTCCGTCGAGCCGCTGTTCGCGCTCGGGTACATCCAGGACGCGCTCGGGCAGTTCGACCGCGCGCGCGACTACTACGCGGACGCGGTCGCGGTGCAGCCGGCGAACCGCGAGGCGTGGTACACGCTCGGTCGGCTCGAGTACGACAACAAGCGCTACCAGGACGCGTACGAGCGGTTCAACCGGATGTACGCGCTCGATCCGCACGGGCCGCACGTCGAGTGGGTGCAGCGGGCGCGCTGCAAGATCAACCCGACCGGCTGTTAGCTAGGCCCAGGTCTCGAGGATCGGGTAGCGCGGGCGGGCGTCGAGGCAGTCGGACGCGAAGAGCGCGGCGCCGACGTCGCCCGTCCAGAGCGAGTAGCGCGGCTCGCGGCGCTCGACCTGCTCGAGCGCGTGCATGGCGAAGCGGCGTGCGCGCTCGAGCCAGAGCTCGTCTTGTGTGCGCTCGAAGGTGCGGAGGAGCGCGTAGCCGTTGCCGGCGGTGCCGTGGCAGATCGACGGGCCCTTCTCGTCTTCGTGCGCGCCGGCCTGCCAGATCAGCTCGGCGCCTGCGAGCAGGAGGTCTTCGTCGAGATACGGGCCGGCGGCGATCACGATGCCCGGTGAGCCGCAGCACCACTGCAGACGAACCTCGCCGTCCGGCGCGACGAGGCCGTGCTTGTCCCGCGTCGGCCAGTTCGCGAGGCCGTCCTCGAAGACGGCGTTGCGGCGCAGGATGGCGTTCGTGTCGCGCTCGAGCTGATCGGTGTCCAGGAAGTCGGTGCTGCGAAACGCCTGGACGATGCCGGTGACTCCGTGCGGCGGCGTGAGGCTGCGGCTCGTGTCGCCGTAGAGCTTCTTCGTCCAGAGGCCGTCGTCCTCGCGGCTTTCGAGGAGGATCTGCGCGCTCTCGCGCCAGGCGTCGGCCCAGCGCTCTTCGCCGGTGCGGCGGTGGAGCTCGGCGGCGGCGAGCATCGTGCCGGGCGAGCCCCACATGATCTCGATCGCCTCGTTGTCGGCGTTCTCTCGGATTCGGTCGTGGAGGCGGTCGGCTCGTTCTTGCGTTGGCTCGATGAGCCAGGCGGTCATGAGGATCCCGCTCTCGCCGGTGAGGAGTGCGGCCTCGGCCGTCGTCGGGAGCTCGGTGTCCCGCATCAGGTCGGGCTCGTTCTGCCAGGCCTCGTGGGTGCGCGCGATCGCGTTCGCGAGGTCGAGCCGGCCGTCGGCGCGGCCGCGGCTGCGGAGCGCGTGCAGCGCCCAGACGACTCCCGACGCGCCGACGTAGAGGCTCTTGAGCGGGAGCGCGTTCTGCCAGCTCTCCCACTCGCCGGAGGGCCAGAGGTCTCTCGTCGTCGAACGCGTCCTCGGCGGCGGTCGACGATTGCCTGGATCGCGTCGGCGACGCGCGCCTCGTCCCACGGCGTGTCCGTGAGCGGCTCGAACGTCTCCGGCTGGTAGAGCTCGGTCATCGTGCGCGGGCGCGGAGCCAGATCTGCGTCCAGAACGGTGCGAGCAGACGATAGGTCAGCGGCTCGGCGAGGTGCGCCAGCACGTCGCCCGGGCGGTTGCCGAAGAGGCGCTTGCGGTTGTTGTGGAAGCGGCGGACGTCGGTGAAGTCGTTGTCCTTGAGGAGGCGCTTGAGGCGGCGCGGCGAGTAGCCGAGCTCGGTCGTGCCGTACTCCTCGGTGGCGCCGCGGCCCTGGAAGCGCTGCTTCCAGTTCGGCTCGGAGACGAGCAGGAGGCCGCCGGGCTTGAGCGCGCGTCTTGCGGTGGCGATCACGAGGTCGGGGCGGGCGCTGTGGTGGAGCGCGTCGTAGGTCAGCGCGGCGTCGAAGTTCCCGTGGAGGTCGAGGCTCTCGAAGTCGGCGGCCTCGAAGTGCGCGTCGACGCCTTCCTCGCGTGCCTGCTCGCGCGCGATGTCGATCATCGCCGGCGAGATGTCGTAGCCGTGCGCGTCGAGCCCGTGGCGCGCGACGAAGCGCGTCATCCAGCCGGAGCCGCAGCCGAGCTCGACGAAGCGCATGCCGGGGCGGAGGTCGAGCAGCTCGATCACGTAGCCCGCGTCGATCAGGTGGCGCGCGGTCTCGCGCGGCTCGTTCGCGAACGGCTTCGTGCGGAGCCACTCGCGGCCGGCCTCCCCGACGCGTTCGGGGTAGTCGACCTCGGCCTGCTTGCGCTCGTCCACGCGTCGATTATGGGCGTGGCCAGGGTCTGACCCCGGACACGTCCCTCCGGGCGCTCCCGGGTCGGACGCCGGCGCCCGCCGAGCGCGACCGTCGACCGCCGGTTTGCAGCGGCTTCGTGTGCTTGCCGAGCCCGGTCGGGGACACCTCGGACGCGTCCCGCGGGGCGTAGTCCGGGGTCAGACCCCGGACCTGGCCTACGCGGACGTTTCGCGGAGAACCGGAGCGCCACGCGCCCGGCGGACGGTTGCGGTCGGCCGGGCGCGTGGGCTCCGTTCGTTGCGTCGTCGCTATGCACGGCTCGCGGCGCGGCGGGCGGGCAGCAGCCACTCACGCGTGGCGTCGAGCAGTAGCCGGCGCCGGCGGGTCTGCCGGCGGCGTGCCTGCAGCCACAGACGCTCGGCGTGCGCGTCACGCGTGCGTGCGTCGCGACGATCACGGGTCAGCTGTCGGAGTGCCTCGTAGTCCACGGTCCCTCCTTTCGTTGCGTCGGCGTTTCGCGTCCGTTCATGGCAAGGAGCAGTCCTCGCACGGATGCGCTCTCCTTTCGTGTCTGGCGCGCGTCAGCGCGCGTTTGTCACTCGCCGTTGCGCCGAGCAGCGCGCGGGTGAGCGGTCAAGGGAGGACGGGGAGTGCCCCGCGGCGCGTTCTCAGAACGCGACGAGAGGCCAACCCGCATGAATCGAATCGGTGAAGCGCAAGCTGACCTCCTTTCGAAAACGGCGAAACGAACGTCTCGCAGTTGAACGTTCCATAGTGCGGCGCACAGCCGACGAAGTCAAGGCGAATTTCAGCGACCGAGGACGAGCGCGATGTGCGCGCCCATCAACTCTTTCGCGCGCAGACCGTCGAGCGGTCCGACGAGCTTGATCCCGACGTCGTGCGCGAGCCGCTGCCCCTCTCGGCGGTAGCCGTCGCGGTACATGACGATCGTGTGCGCGAAGTCGCTCCGCGGTGCATTGCCGACGCCCGCGACGACGTACGTCAGCTTCCGCACGCGCGCCGCGCTCGCCCCCGCGGCGCCGGAGACGCCGTTGCCGTTCAGCACGACGACCGACGTCTGCGAACGCTCGAGGATGGGACGGTCGGGCGCCGACGCCGGCGGTGTCTTCCGGGCCGGCAGCTCGTGCGCCCGCGCCGCCGTCTTCACCTCGCCTGACAGCATCCGCCCCGCTGCGACGGCTCCGAGCCCGAGCAGCACCATCAGCTCGAGCGCGGCCACTGCCGCAAGGACGATGGCGCGCGTGCGCCAGCGGTTCGCCTCGACGGGATAGTCCACGGGACGCCTCCTTTCGGCCCGCGCCCCGACGCTCCTCCCTATGCTCCGGCGCGATGTTCGTGACCTTCGAGGGGCTGGACGGCTCCGGCAAGACGACGCAGGTCGAGCTGCTCAGGAACCACCTCGAGCGCGAGGGCCGCGAGGTCGTCACGACGCGCGAGCCGGGCGGCACCGAGGTCGGCGAGCAGATCCGGAACGTCGTGCTCCACCTCGACCACCCGGTCGTCCCGTGGGCCGAGGCCGCGCTTTTCGCCGCCGCCCGCGCGCAGCTCGTCGACGAGGTGATCGCGCCGGCGCTCGCGCGCGGAGCGGTCGTGCTCTGCGACCGCTTCATCGACTCGTCGCTCGCGTACCAGGGGATCGCGCGCGGGCTCGGCGTCGAACGCGTGCTCGACCTGAACCTCCAGGCGACGCGCGGGCTTCTCCCCGACCGCACCTTCCTCCTCCTCGTCGATCCCGGCGAGTCGCGCCGCCGCGGCGGCGACACCCGCGACCGCATCGAGCGCGAGGACGACGAGTTCGTCCAGAAGGTCGACCGCGCGTACCGCGAGCTCGCGGAGCTCTTCCCGCGCCGTATCCTCGTCGTGGACGGCTCGCTCGAACCCGAGCAGCTCGCCGAGACCATCCGTGGACAGCTTCGAGACGTTTCCTGAGCAGCCCGAGGCGAAGCGCCTCCTCCGCGCGGCGCTCGCCGACGACGCGCCCGCGCACGCCTACCTCTTCCACGGCCCGCGCGGGGTCGGCAAGCGGCGGGCGGCGCTTGCGTTCGCGGCCGAGCTGATCGGCTCGCCCGACCGCGTCCTCCGCCACGCGCATCCGGACGTCTACCCGCTCGAGCCGATCGGCGACCAGATCCGCATCGGCGACATCCGCGAGCTCCGGCACGACCTGCACATGCGCCCGTTCGAGGCGGACCGGCGCGTCTACCTGATCTACGACGCCGACACGATGAACGAGGACGCCGCCGACGCGCTGCTCAAGGACCTCGAGGAGCCGCCGCCGTACGCGGTGATGGTGCTCGTCGCGAGCGACCTCGGCCCGATCCCGGAGACGATTCGCTCGCGCTGCCAGCACGTGCCCTTCCGGCGGCTCTCGGAGCGTGCGGTGCGCGAGGAGATCGAGGGCCGCGCGCCGGGGCTCGAGCCGGAGCAGATGACGGCGCTCGCGCGCGTCGCCGGCGGCCGGCTCGACCGCGTCGACCGGCTCCTCGACCCGGCCGCGGCGAGGCGGCGCGACGCGCTGCTGACGCTCGCGCGCGACGTCTACCGCGACGCGTCCTTCGAGCCCGGCGAGGCCGCGGCCGACATCCTCGCCGCCGCGGCCGAGCGCGGTGCCGGCGCACGAGAGGCCGCCGAGGGCGAGCTCGAGCGCCTCGACCTCACCCAGCGCGAGGCGGACCAGCGCCTCCGGCGCGCCCAGCGCGGGGCGGAGCGCGAGGAGCTGCTCGCCTCGCTCGAAGAGCTCGCCGCCTGGTACCGAGACCTCGTGGTCGTCGCGACCGGAGCCGAGCGGGCCGCGATCCACTCCGACCGGCTCGCCGAGCTGACCGAGGACGCGACCGTCGAGCGGCTCGCCGCCGCCGAGCGGGCCTGCGAGCTCGTCCGCCAGGTGTGGCGCGAGCTCGAGGAGTTCAACCTGAACGCGGAGCTCGCCCTCGAGGCGCTCTTCGTGCGCCTGCGCCGCGAGCTGGCGCTGAACCTCGTTCTCGAGTCGTAACGGCACGGCTTTCGCGGGGGCTTGCAAGCCCTTCGAACCTCACCCACACTCCGACGAGTCACCGTCCCGGGGGCGGCAACCCGGGGTCAACCGCCAGGTGAGGTTCTCATAGCCGCTGTCCCCTCCATCGGACGTGCAGCACGGGTCGAGCGCCAAGCGCCCGACGCGGACGCGACGCAGGATCTCTACGAGCGCTACGCGCCGCAGATCCTCGGCTTCTGCGTGAACCAGCTCGGCTCGCGCGACGAGGCGGAGGACGCCGTGCAGTCGACGTTCCTCAACGCGCACCGCGCGCTGCAGCGCGGCGTGACGCCGGACGCCGAGCTTCCGTGGCTGTTCAAGATCGCGCACAACGTGTGCCTGACGCGCCGGCGCTCGACGCGCCGCCGCACCCGCGTCGAGTCGCCGAGCGACCTCGGCGCCGTGCAGGACGTGCTCCCGGCGCCCGCGCGCGAGTCGGCCGACGAGCTGATGCGGCTGACCGACGCGCTCGAGGACATGCCGTCGAGCCAGCGCCGGGCGATCGTCCTCCGCGAGTGGCGGGGGCTCTCGTACCACGAGATCGCGGACGAGCTCGAGCTCTCGCAGTCGGCCGTCGAGACGCTCATCTTCCGCGCACGCCGGACGCTCGCATCGAAGCTCCGCACCGAGAACGGCCGCCCGAGGCCGCTCTCGCGGATCCGCAAGGCGTTCGACGCCGGTGCGCTGCTGACGGGCCTGAAGACGCTGTTCGAGGGCGGCGCCGCCGCGAAGGTCGCGGTCGTGGCGGTCGCGGCATCCGGCACGGCGGTCGCCGTGACCGTGCCGCAGCACCACGCCAAGAAAGCCCACCCGTCGAAGAAGGTCGCGGCGGCCCATGTCCAGCGCCCGACGAAAGCGGCCGCGGGCCTCCCGGCTGTGCGCAAGCACGTGCGCCACGCGAAGAAGGTTCGCGCTGCAACCCACGCGCCGGCGAAACCGGCGGCGGGCGCGACCCAGACGGGAGTCCAAGCAGCGGCGCAGACCGAGGTGCCTGCGGCGACCGTCTTGCACGAAGCTCCGACCGAGGCCGCGGTCGACGTCGCAGCGCCCGAACAGGCGAAGTCGCCGCCCGGCCAGGCGAGGAAGCCGGACGAGCCAAAGCCTGAGCAGGCCCGAGGCCGCGACCAGCCGAAGCCGAAAGACCTCGTCGCGGCGGCGCCGGAACGGGCCGAGCCTCCCGCCGCCGCACCGGAGACCCCTGCCGCCGAGCACGGCCCGCCGGTCGACCCCGGGAACGCGGAAAAGGACAAGGGACCGAAGAAGTAGGGCGCTCAGACCGCGACGTAACGAGCGCCGAGCGTGGACGCGAGCGTTCGGTGCGCGGGGCTCGTTCCGATGAGCGACGAGCGCGACGGGTCGACGTCGTGAGCGCGGGCGAAGGCGAGGGCGAGTCCCGGGAGCGGCGGTCGGCACCAGCACGTCGGCGGGCCGCCCGGGTGCGGGCACAGCGCGCTCTCCACGGGGCCGGAGACTTCTGCTGACAGGCGCGTGACGTCGGCGTCGAGCTCGGCGACCGTGCCGTCGGGCCTCCAGTCGAAGACGAGGTGGGGCGCGGTCCGATCTCCGTCCGCGAGCGCCGCCTCCCAGCCGTCTTGCCCGAGAGCTGCGGCTGCGACGAAGACGCCTGCACGCCCCCGCCACGCGCGCTCGAACGGCAGCTGCTCCACGTTGCTCAACCCTTCGTCGATCGACGGCGGCTCGAGCTCGCGCACCGCGCGCATCTGAGAGGTCGGTGCGTGGACGCCCGGCTCGCGTCGAGCGGTCTCCCGCAGCAGCTCTGGGGTCGGAAGCTCCCCGAAACGGACGAGCAGACCGTTCGACGAGGTTGACCTGCGCCTGCGCGAGAGGCGTGTCGAGCCAGATGCAGCGCGCCGCGACCCCGTGGCGCGTCGCAGCTTCGACGACGTAGCTTCGCGACGCGCGCGTGAGATACGTGTTGTCCAGGACGACGCGCCGCGTGCCCGAGCCGAGTGCCTCGTCGAGCGAGTCGGCGATGTCGCGGAGCGATCCTCCGCGCTCGTCGCGGTTGAGGCGGAGGTACCCGCGCGCCACGTAGTCCTCCGCGACTCGGGTCTTCCCGGCTCCGGGGATGCCCATGACGAGCACGACGTCGGCGTCGGTCTTCGGTCGTCCCGACGGAGCGGCGCGAGGTCTGCCGAACGCTCGATCGAGCGTTTCGCGGTCGCCGGGCTCGAGGACGAGCGCGCCGGCGCGCGCAGCAGAGCGTGCGGTCTCGGGTCGGCGGGCGCCGGGGATGGGAACCACCATCGGCGAGAGCTCGAGCAGCCAGGCGAGCGCGATCTCGGCCGGCGTCGCGCCGTGTGCGTCGGCCACCTGGGCGACGTGCTGGTTGCGTGCGATCCTGCCCGCGCGCTTGGGCCCACCGAGCGGAGAGTGCGCGAGCACCGCGACGCCTGCTTCGTCGCAGCGCTCGACGACTCCACCGCGGAGTGCGCGGTCGTCGTACGGGCTGAGCGCGACCTGGACTGCAGCGACCGGAGCGAGCTCGAGCGCTTCGTCCAGTTGCGAGCGGTTGACGTTCGAGATCCCGACGTTCTTCACGAGGCCGTCGTCGACGAGTCGCGCGAGCGCGCGAACCGAGGTTCGCCAGGGCGTCCGCGGGTCCGGCGTGTGGATGAGGTAGAGGTCGATCGGCAGCCCGTCGAGGGCGACGAGGCTCGCTTCGCAGTCGGCACGGATCGTCTTCGCGCGACCGTCGGGAACCCAACCGCCGTCGAGTCGGCTCATGCCTCCCTTCGTCACGATCCGAGCGTTCCGCTCTGCCCCGGAGCGGCGGAGTGCGCGCGCGAGCCAGGTCTCGTTCTCCCCGTAGGCGCGTGCGGTGTCGAAGACGCTGATGCCGGCTTCGGCAGCGGCCGCGATCGTCTCGAGCGCGCTGCTCCTCGCTTCGGTTCTCGTCCGTCGACAGCCGCATGCAGCCGAGGCCGATGCGGAGCTCCAGCCCGTCGAGCCACACGGACACGACTAGAGCCGGAGCATCAGCTCGTGCTGCCGGGCGATCTCGGCGCCGCCGAGCGACCTCAACGCGGCGTTCACGGGGTCGCCGGTCGGGCCGTTCATGTAGCGCAGTGAATTCATGCCCTCGGGAAGCGTTGCGAGGAGCTCGCGCACCCCGTCCTCGTCGTCGGCCGTCACCTGGAGCAACGATGCCGTCCCGCCGGTCCCGCGGTAGATCAACGCGCCGCTCTTCGTCACGAGCGCCTCGGCGTCGTCCATGTTCGCAACGGTCTCGTCGGCGCGCTGCCAGGGCGGTCGGTCGCTCACCCGGCCGATCGCGTCTTCCGTCGCGACGGACGTTCCCTCCGTGCGCTCCTCGTCGAACCCGTCGAGCGCCCACACCTCGAGCTCGCGGACACGCTCGTAGCCGAGCTGTTCGTAGAGGCTGATGGCAGGCTCGTTCTGCACGAGCACCTCGAGCCAGATCCGCTTCACGCCGCGAGCGCGAGCCTCGGCAGCGGCTGCTTCCATCAACCGTCGTCCGACCCCGGCGCGGCGCTGCTCCGGGACGACGGCGAGTCCGCCGATCCACGCCTCGTCACCGCGGCGGGCGACCATGACGAGCCCGATCGACGCTTCGGCGTCGCGCGCGACTCGGGAAGCGTCGAGGTCGTAGTCGAAGCTTCGGGCCAGGAAACGGAAGGACTCCGCGTCGATCGCAATCGGCATGAAGTAGCCCTCGTAGCCGGCCGTGAAGAGCGCGGCGAGCTCCGCGTCCGAGAACTCAGCGGCGGGGACGAGCTCCACGGCCCCATGGTGACACTTGGAATCCCGCCGTTCAGTCGGAGCGCGAGACGACGACCGCGATCACTGCGAGTGCGACGCAGACCGCGATCACGCCCGCGAGCCCGGTGAAGATCGCGGCGATCGCGAGCAGCGGGATGGCGATCCCCATGCTTCCGAGGATCATCTCCTTCTGATGGTTGCGCTTCTCCTTGAGAGCCCGCGCGCTCTCGTCGGCGCGCTCGCCGAGGCGCCGGTCGATTCGTTCGAGAAACGCGTCGACGACTTCCGCCTCACGCTCGACGCCGAGCTCCTTCCGCGTCTCGATCGCCAACTCGAGCTCCTCACGCGATGTCGTCGGCTCGCTCACACGTCGATTGTGCGTCCGGGGATTGCGGCACCGCAAGTATCCGAGGGTCCCGGATCGCGAAACGGATGACCCAGATGGGGTCTATGACGCGAGCCGGGAGGGTGCGCATATTGGCGGCCGGTGCGAGGACGCCGTCCTCGCCATGCGGCACCGACACATCAACAGGAGGCATGCATGACCTTGCGTCTACGCCCGGTCCTGGTGGCGCTCATCGCGCTCATCGCGACAGGGATTCTGGCTGCGGCTGCGATCGCGGCTCCGCCCATGACCGAGACGACCAACGTCAAGAACCTGACCGAGACGTTCGTCGACGTCATCCCGAACTGCGAGAACGAACATCCCTACCAGATCACGCTTACGTCCAACATGGTCGAGCATGTGACCGCGTTCGCGGACGGACGGGAGCACGGGACGTTCACGCAGACCGGCACGTTCGTCGCGAAGGCGCTCGTGCCGGGCGACCTCGACGCGTCGGGCAAGGTCACGATCTGGGGTGGCTTCAACGGCAACGGCAAGACCGTCAACGGGACGTTCACCTTCAACCTGACCGGAAGCTACTCCGACGGGACGAAGATCAACTTCCACTCGGTCGACCACTTCAACGCTCGGCCTGACGGCACGGAGAACTTCTTCACCCGCTGCCACGACTGAGCAGGACTACGGCGGGGACGCGGCGCTTCGGCCGCGTCCCCGCCTCGACGCGTCGTGGGAAAGGTCGACGGCCGCTATCCTCCATGTGCTGCCGACGTAGCTCAGCTGGTAGAGCACTTCACTCGTAATGAAGGGGTCCCCGGTTCGAGTCCGGGCGTCGGCTTCTCGCGTCGCGGCCTGTGGCAGCGCGGTCGCTTACGATCTCCGCCGTTCACGACGCGGAGGTGCCCTTGGCCGGAACCGGATTCATCGACCACATCGGGATCGGCGTGCCCGATCTCGCCGCGACCAAGCAGTACTACGACGATCTCATGTCCATCCTCGGGCTCCGCGAATGGTTCGACACAGGCCCCGGAGGACCACTCAACTACGGGCCCGACGGTTCCCAAGGCTCACAACTGTTCTTCTACCAAGCGGAGGAACCGGGAACCTACTCGCGCGGCCAAACGGGCCTTCATCACCTCGCGTTCCTGGTCGCGAGCAGAGCGGTCGTGCGAGAAGCACACCAATGGGCACGTGCACGCGACGCTGTCATCCTGGACGAACCGCAGGCCTTCCCTCAGTACGGGGAACACTGCTTCGCGACCTACTGGCTCGATCCTCATGGATTCAAGCTCGAGGCGGTTTGCCACAGTCCCGAAGAGAGCTAGCCGGGACAGGCGCTAGGCGGTGAACCCGGTCAGATGGACTCTCGAAGCGCGTTGGCCGCAGCCTGCAGGCGTTCACTGACCTCTGCGAGCTCTCGGGCCGCGAGGTCGATTCGCTCTTGTTGGATCTCCGTGCGCTCCTGCTGGCTGTCGGCCTGCGCCTGCTGGCTGTCGGCGCGCTCGCGAAGTGACTGGAGCTGGCCCGCCATCTCCTCGACCGTTTGAGTGAGCTTGGCCAGCTGACCGGCGATCAGTTCCCTGTCCTCACGGGCAGTCATGGTCCTGTCGGCGGGAGTCTACGCCCCGGAGGTCACGCCGACTCCGCACCGCTCCATCCGAAACGCTCAAGGGCCGGACTGCTCGGCCAGTCCGAGCCCTTGCACGTAGGTCGATCGTGTTAGCGCTTGACGATGTTGTGAATCTCGAGCATCTCGGGCTTGCCCACAAGCTCGATCCCGACGTCCTTCAGCACCGGCATGAGGCGCTCGCCGAACGCGTCGAACTGCTGCCACGAGTCCCAGATCTCACTGACGCGGAACTCACCATTCGCGTGGAAGGCGACGTGATACTCGAGTCCGTCCGGCGGCCAGCTGCCCAACTTCTCCAGGCGGCTGACGGTCTCGTCGTACTGCTCGGTTGTCACACTGGCCGCGGGCGTGAAGCGGGCAAGAATGCTCGACGTGCGACCCCCCGTGCTCGGGGTCTCAGAAACAGGACTGGTGACGGTGGCCATTCGGCCTCCTTCGATGGGTGCTTCTGACCGAGCCGACCTACAACCGAACACGTTTTACGGCGTCGCCTGGCGGGCGAGGAATCTAAGCCAGAAGGCACTTTCAACCTAGCAGGCTTCCTCGAGGGCCGATGGCTAGCTGCGGGTGACTCTGCGGGCGACGTCGTCGAGTCGCGACCCGTCGAAGCGCGCAGCGAGCGCACCGCCGAACAGGCCCATGAGGGCGATGGACATCGCGAGCCAGAACGCGCCGCCGGCGACACCTGCGAGCACATCCGAGAGATAGTGAACGCCGAGATAGAGGCGGCTGAAGCCGATCGCCGTCAGGAGCACTGCAGTGCCGGCGACGAGAACGAGTCGCTCGGCCAGCGTCCTGAGCCGCCCCCACAGGAGATACGCGAGCGCGCCGTACACCGCCGTCGAGATCATCGCGTGGCCGCTCGGGAACGAGTACGTGTCGAGGTGGACGAACGCGAACTCCGGACGCGGCCGATGGAACGCCAGCTTGAGGATCAGATTGAGCACCTCCGCGCCGGCGAACACGACAACGACGAGCGCCGCGTCGGCCAGCCGTCGTCGTCGGTAGAGCAACAGACCGGCGACGGCTGCGATCACGAAAGCAACAGCCGGGCTTCCGAAGAACGTGATCACCCGGAAGACGTCCGTTCCGGTCGCGCTGCGTTCGCCCGCGAGCCAGCGTGCGAACTGGACGTCCCAGCGCGCCAGCGGGTCGTTCGTGAGGTAGTCCTCCGCGACGTGCGCGAAGGCGAACGCCGCCGCCGCGGCGACGGCGAACGCAGCGAGCACGCGTCTCCGGCTCGGGTCCTTCCAGGTCGCCGCGATCCCGTGCAGCGTGGACCGGCCGGCTGCGCGGACGCCTTCGCTACGGGGCGCCGAGTATGCGATCGGGCTCACGGAGACATCATCGCGGAAGGCCGACTAGCCTCGGGGCATGGCCGACTGGACAACCGTCCGCGAGATCGCGCTCGGCTTCCCGGAGGTCGTGGAGGAGACCGAGGGACGGCCGGCGTTTCGCGTGCGCGGGAAGCTCTTCGCTTGGGTCGCACGCGAGCGGGACGGCGGCGGGCTCGCCGTGCGCGTCGACCGCGACGAGAAGCAGCTCCTCCTCGACTCGCGACCCGACGTGTACTTCACCTCCCCGCACTACGACGGGTACCCGGGGATCCAGATCCGGCTCGAGCTCATCGACCGCGAGGCGCTCGCCGAGCGGCTCGAGGACGCCTGGTTGATCCAGGCGCCGAAGCGGCTCGCGGCGCAGTTCGTCGCCGAGCACCCATAGCGCCGGGATGCGGACGACTGATTCGTCCGTAGAGATTCCATGCGACGCCGGCGCCGATTCGCGATCGTGCTCCTGACCCTGCCGGCGGCCGCGACGACGGCGCTCGCGGCCGCCCCGCCGATCACGATCGCCGCACAGGTCGTGGAGAGCACGAGCAACGGGGCGCGCATGGTCCGGCTCACCGGCACCGTGTCGAGCGCGAGCTCCGGGGAGCCCGTCGACATCCTCGTGAAGGACTGCAGATCGCGTTTCTTCCGTGTCGTCGGCGGGGCGCAGACGACGACCGGCGGCGAGTACCAGGCCGAGATCTTTCTCGACGTGCGCGGGACGTACGTCGCGAGGTGGCGCGGGAACAGGAGCGAGGGCGTCACCGCGACGCCGAAGGTGACGGTCGGCGCCGTGCAGACGCCGGGCACGCGCATCTGGAAGGCGTTCATCAGCGCCTGGGGCACGGGCGTCTCGTTCCACGGCCGGGAGGTCGAGCTCCAGCGCCTCGCCCCGTCCGGCTGGGTCCGCGTCCGCCGCGCGAAGCTCCACCGGGAGGAGTTCGGCAACTTCTCGGCCATCTTCAAGGTCCCGACGCGCAACCTGACGCTCCGCGTGCTCGCCCCGTCGAAGACCGCCCGCCCCTGCTTCGCGCCCGGGGCCAGCGAGGTGTTTCGCTCATAGCGGGATAGCCGCGCCGCCCGCGCCTGGTATTGGGTGCGCATGCGGTTCGACGACGCCACTCTGATCGAGCGCGCCCGGCTCGGGTCCGCGGACGCGCTGTCGACCCTCTACCGCCGGTACTGGCCGCTCGCCTGGCAGTGGGCGTACGGGATCACCGGACAGCGGGCGCGGGCGGACGACCTCGCGCAGGACGCCGTGCTGAGAGCGTTTCGCTCGCTGCGCACGTACGACGTGGAGCGGCCGTTCGGACCGTGGCTCAAGCGGATCGTGCTCAACCTCGCGAGCGACGAGCTCCGCCGGCTGCGCCGGGGCGAGATCCCCGACGGGTGGATGACCGAGTGGCGCGCGGCGCCGACGCCCGAGGCCGGCGTGGAGTCGGCGGAGCTGATCGACGCCGTGCGCTCGCTCGCGCCGGCGCGGCGGCTCGTGATCGTCCTCCACTACTGGCTCGACCTCTCGATCGACGACATCTCGGCGCTCCTCGACGTGCCGTTCGGGACCGTCGCGTCGCGACTCAGTCGTGCGCGCGCGGAGCTGCGGGAGGCGCTCGCCCGTGTCTGACGACCTCGAGCGCCGCCTGCGCGACGTTCCGGGGCGCTTCCCGCTGCCGGACGACGACCTGACGAGGCGCGTCGAGCGTCGCGTCCTCTCGCTCCTCCCGCGCCTTCGTGCGGGCATCGCCGGCGCGGTGACGCTCGCGCTCGTCGCGGCGACCTTCGTCGGGATCGTCATCGGGCGGTGGGTCTTCCCGCCGACCGAGCCTGCGCTCGCGGCGCCGACGGCCCCGGCGGTGACGATCGACGCCCAGCCGAAGGTCGCGAGCACCGGGCTCAGCATCACGATCACCGGCTCGATCGTCGTGCGGCAGCGCGGCGAGCGTGTGCGCGTCGAGGAGAATCCGTGCGGACGCGGCTGGCGCTACCTCAAGCTCGTCGAGACGGACGAGCGCGGGAACTGGAGCGCTGCGCCGACGGACAGCACGGCGTTCGGCGACTTCGTCTTCGCGTTCGATGCGCACGACGTACCGGGCTGTCTGGCGCGGCGCGCGCAGCGCGTCCGTGACGTCGCGGTCAGGCCGGCCGTGATCCTGCGCTACCGCGCCCGCGGTGCGCTCGAGGCGCTCGTCCCCGCGGCAGCCTCGCTCCAGGGCGCAAGATCACCTTCGAGCGGCTCGTCCAGGGCCGCTGGCGCGTCGTCCGGCAGGTGGGCCTGAAAGAAGAGGAGACGCCCTACGGCAGGACGTACACCGCCCGGCTCCGGCCCTCGGTCCCCCGCGGCTCGCAGATGCGCGCCGAGCTCACGCTCCCGCAGGCCCGGCCGTGCTACGTCGGGGCGTTCAGCAACGTGCTGACGATCGACTAGCGGCGGGTGACCGGTCAGCGCCCCGCGGTGTATTCCACGAGGTGGCGCGGACGCTCTTCCCCCTCTGCCTCCTCGCGCTGCTGCTGTTGCTCGCCGCGCCGGGGCGTGCAGTCGCCCCGGCGGGTGAGCAGCGGCTCCTCGTCCTGCGCCTGACGTGGGGGCCGGAGACGGCCGACCTCTCCGACGCGACGATCGCGGCGTCCGTCGAGCGCGCCTCGGCGCACGTCCGCGCCGCCTCGTACGGCAGGACGTGGCTCAGTCACGACACGACGCCGTGGCTGCACGTCTGGAACGAGGAGCCGCGGACCTGCGACTACGGGCAGCTGAACGCGTTCACGACGGAGGTCGCGCAGCGCTCCGGCTACGACCTCGGCCGCTACTCGCACACGGTGTTCGTCTTCCCGCGGATCGAGGCGTGCCGCTGGGGCGGGAGCTACTTCGGCCGCGTGATCTGGATCAACTGGGTCTTCCCGTGGACGACGCTCGCCCACGAGCTCGGCCACACGTACGGACTGCCCGAGGAAGGTCCGGCGATGACGGGCGGCGCGCCCGAGAACTACGCGAACCCGTACACCGTGATGGGCCACGGCCAGGAGGACTACTCGGCGTGGGAGAAGTGGGTCTTCGGCTGGCTCGAGCGCGTGTCGCGCGCGGGACGGAGCGGGACGTACGCGATCGACGCGCTCGAACGGCCGTCGACCGGCGCCCAGGCCCTCGTCGTCACGACGGCGCGCGCGGAGTACTGGTTCGAGTACCGGCCGGCGCACGGCGTCCTCGCCTACGCCGGCGCGAACGGGCTGGACAGCGGCTTCGGGGGGCGCTTCGCGGGACGTGACGTGCTGCTCGGACCGGTTGCCGGGACGTTCCGCGTCGCCGGCCTGCTCGAGGCGCGGGTCGCGGCTCGGGACGGGAACCGCGCCACCGTCGCGTTCCGCTGGCTCGACAGGACACGGCCTTCCCGGCCTCGCGTCCGCGTGCGGGGCTCGACCGTCGAGTGGGACGCGCGCGGTCGACCGCGGCAGCGGCGTCGACCACTACGAGGTTCGCGCGGGCGGACGCGTGCGAGTCGTCCCCGCGACGCAGCTCGCCGGGAGGACGCTCGTCGACGCCCAGACGACGGCCCGCAGGCCGGGCCCCGGACCGGTGCGCGTCGTGGCGGTCGACCGGGCCGGAAACCGCAGCCGGTGACCGCCGACGCCTGCGCGGTGTATGACGGTCCGGTGGTGGGCCGGCCGCCGGAGACCGACACCGTCGTGCGCGCGAAGCGCGGCGACGCAGATGCCTACGAGGCGCTCCTTCGCATGCACGAGCACGTCGCCTTTCGCACCGCCTACGCGATCGTCGGCTCGGCCGCCGACGCGGAGGAGGTGACGCAGGAGGCTTTCGTCAAGGCGTACAACGCCCTGCCGCGCTTCCGCACCGGCTCGCCCTTTCGTCCGTGGCTGCTCCGGATCGTCGCGAACGAGGCCCGGAACCGCCGCCGGACGCTCGGCCGACGTGCGCACCTCCTCAACCGCGCTGCGGACGAGGCTGCCTCGGGCGATCCGGCCCGGTCGCCCGAGGCGGAGCTCGTCGACGCCGAGCGCCGCGACGAGCTCTTCGCCGCGCTCGCGCGGCTGAAGGAGGAGGAGCGGACGGCGATCGTCGCGCGCTACTTCATCGGGCTCACCGACGAGGAGACCGCGGCCGCGCTCGGCGTGCGCCGCGGCGCCGTCAAGATGCGCGTCTTCCGCGCGCTCGAGCACCTGCGCGAGGAGCTGGGGGTGACGGTCGATGCATGAGCTCGAGGTCCGCCTCGAGGCGGCGGCCGCGCACTACCCGTTCCCGGAGACACCGGACCTCGCAGGCGCTGCGCGGGCGCGGCTGACCGAGCGCCGGCCGCACCGCCGCGTGCGGATCGCGGTGGCGTTCGCCGTCGCGCTCGCAGCCGTCGCCGGTGCGGTCCTCGCGCTGTCGCCCGGTGCGCGGAGCGGCGTCGTCGACCTGCTCGACCGGGTCCCCGGCATCCACATCGAGCGTCGGATCTCGCTTCCGGAGGCCGGGTACGTCGAGGCGCCGTACTACGGGATCGAGATGCCGCTCGAGGAGGCCGCGGCGCACTTCGGCCGGCCGCTCCGCCTGCCGAAGGGCCTCGGCGACCCCGACCACGTGTACTGGCTCCAGTACCCGCCGGGCGACATGGTGACCGCGATCTACGGCGGCGACGACCGGCGCGCGAAGCTCGTCTTCAGCCAGTGGAAGACCGGCGGGCCCGACCTCTTCTACAAGACGCTCTTCTCCAACACGACGGCCGAGAACGCAGTCGTCGACGGCTCGCCCGGACTCTGGATCTCCGGCGGCGACCACTCCGTCTTCTTCCTCGCGCCCGAGGACTCCGGGACCGGCGCGAACCACTGGGCGCAGCGCGGCTACCTCGCCGGGAACGTCCTCGCCTGGCGCGACGGCGACGTGATCTACCGGCTCGAGGCCGACGTGCAGAAGCAGAAGCGCGATCGACCTCGCGGAGTCGCTCGAGGAACGATGAAGGCACTCGCGCTCCTCGCCGTGGTCTCGCTCGTCGCCGGTGCTGCGCCCGCGAAGCCGAAGCTGCGCGGCACGACGGACGTCGCAGTCGCGCGCGACGGCTCGCTCCTCGTCGGCGACATCTCGAACCGCGTCCTGCGGCTTCGCGGGAAGCGCCTCTCCGCGGTCGCGACGATCAGGTTCCCGGTCGAGGTTGCGATCGACCCGCGCGGAGGGTTCGCGGTCGCGAGCAACGAGACGCGCATCCGGCGGGTCGACGCGCGCGGTCGGGTGACGACGCTCGCGTCCGGCCTCGCCCAGATCACGGCGCTCGCGTTCGACGCGCAGGGGAACGTCTACTTCTCCGAGCTCGGTGGGCGGGTCCGGCGGCTCGACCGCGCGACTCGGCGGATCACGACGCTCGTCGACACCGGGCTGAACCAGCCGCACGGGCTCGTCGTCGACGGCGGGACGCTCTACGTCTGCGACACGTTCAACCACCGGCTGGTCGCGATCGACGTTGCGAGCGGTGGCGTGCGCACGCACGCGACGGGCTTCCAGATCCCGGTCGACGTCGACCGCGGGCCCGACGGTGCGCTCTACGTCGCCGACGCCGGCGGCAACAGGATCGCGCGCGTCGCCGGCGGGGAGGTCACGACCGTCGCACGGCTCATTTCGCCGAACGGGATCGCGGTCGGGCGCAACGGGACGATCTACGTCACGGAGCGGCTGCTGCCGCGCGTGCGCGCCGTCAATCCCGCGACGGGCGCCGTTCGAACGATCGTGGGGTCGCCGTAACCGGCAAGCCCGCACCGGTGTACGGGCGGCGAGTGCGCAAGTTCGCGATCGTCCTCCTCGTCCTCGGCGCCGGCGGGCTCGTGGCCGCCGCGTGCTCGGACTCGTCCGCGGCCCGCAAGAAGCCGAAGCCGCCTCGCATCGCCGAGCCCGGCGCGCTCACGCTCACGACGGACGGACGCGCGATCGTCGTCGGCGACCGCCGGCTGAAGCGGGTCGTGCGCGTCGACCTTCGGACGAAGGCGCGGCGTGTCCTCGCGTCCGGCTTCCCGGAGGCGATCGTCGGGCTCGGCTACGACGACATGAACAGGCTCTACGTCAGCTCGGGCGACCGCGTGTACCGGATCGACGGCGGGCGGAAGGTCGTCGTCGCCGGCACGGGGACGCGAGGCCACACGGGCGACGGCGGGCCAGCCACCGCGGCGCAGCTTGCGGGCGCGGGCGGGATCGACGTCGACCACGACGAGGAGATCGCGATCGCCGAGTACGACAACTGGATCCGCGTCGTCTCCTCTGCCGGCACGATCGGCTCCGTCGCGGGAACGGCGGCACCGGCTACGAAGGCGACGGCGGCGCCGCGACGGCCGCCCTGCTCGGCCATCCGCACGACGTCATGTGGCGCCGCGACAAGGTGCTGATCGTCGCCGACTCGCACAACGGCGCCGTGCGGAGGGTCGACGGCAACGGGAAGATCACGACGCTCGCGTCGGGCTTCTCGGCGCCGGTCGACGTCGTCGGCGGTCCGGGCGACGTCGTCTACGTCGCCGACGCGGGCCGCGGCGTGTACCGCGTCGCGCCGGAGGGCGGAACGCCCGAGCTGATGGCCCCCGTCGCGTCGGCGTTCGCCGTCACCGTCGACTACAACGGCAACGCGTACGTGTCGCAGCTCGACCAGCGGCGCGTGATGAAGGTGACGCCGCAGGGTCGCGTCACCGTCTTCGTTCCGCGCTCCTAGCGATCCTTGAAGCGGGCGGCTTCGCCCGAGCCGCCGGTGGCGTCGCCGGCGCTGTACGAGTGAGCGCCCGCGCCGGCAAGCGAGCCGCGATCGACGATGAGGTACTCCTCGCGAATCGGGCGTCCGTCGAACCAGCACTCGAGGATCTCGCGCGTTCCGGCGGCGTAGCGCGCTTGCGCGGACAGCGACGACCCCGACACGTGCGGCGTCATCCCGTGGTGGGGCATCGAGCGCCAGGGATGGTCCTTCGGCGCCGGCTGCGGGAACCACACGTCTCCGGCGTACCCGGCGAGCTGGCCGCTCTCGAGCGCCCGCGCAATCGCATCGCGGTCGCAGATCTTGCCCCGCGCCGTGTTGACGATGTACGCGCCGCGCTTCATCTTCGCGATCAGCGCATCGTCGAACATGTGCTCGGTCTCGGGATGCAGCGGCGCGTTGATCGTGACGACGTCACAGACTTCCACCAGCGACTCGACGTCCGGATGGAACGTCACGCCGAGCTCACGCTCGACGTCCTCCGGAAGTCGGTGCCGGTCCGTGTAGTGCAGTCCCACCTCGAAGGGCTTCAACCGTCTGAGCACCGCCGAACCGATCCGCCCGGCCGCGACCGTCCCGACCTGCATTCCCTCGAGGTCGTACGACCTCTCGACGCAGTCGGCGATGTTCCAGCCGCCGTCGACGACCCACTGATACGACGGGATGTAGTTGCGCACCAGCCCGAGGATCATCATCACCACGTGCTCCGAGACGCTGATGCTGTTGGAGTAGGTGACTTCGGTGACGGTGATCCCGTGCTCGATCGCGGCCTGGAGATCGACATGGTCGGAGCCGATTCCCGCCGTGACGGCCAGCTTCAGCTCGGGCGCGTTCGCAATCCTCTCGGCCGTCAGGTACGCAGGCCAGAACGGCTGGGAGATGACGATCTCGGCGTCCGGGAGCTCACGTTCGAAGACGGAGTCAGGCCCGTCCTTGTCGGAGGTCACGACGAAGGTATGGCCGCGCTCCTCGAGGAACGGCCGCAGCCCGAGCTCCCCCGAGACGCTGCCCAGGAGCTCGCCCGGCCGGAAGTCGATCCGCTCGGGGGACGGCGTGGTCTGACCGTCGTAGTAGCGCTCGATCGTGGGAATCGCATCCCGCGCGTACGAGTCCGGATACCCGTCGACCGGATCGTCGTACAGGACACAGAGAATCTTGGCCAGCTCTGCCTCACCTTCCCACGGTCGAGTCCGCAAACAGCGCGCCGATTCTAGACCTCACCGCGACGGCGTCTGCGGGGTCGTCACACGTGCTCCGCGACCGCGGGCGGGCCTTCGAAGAGACGCTTCAGGACGTGCTCGTCCTCGGGCTCCCCGAGCAGGTGCACCTCGTCGCCGACGCGGAACACGTGCGAGCCGCGCGCCTGCAGCGCCTGCCCGTCCTGCACGACGAACGAGACCCAGGCGCGCTCGCCGAGCGGCAGGTCTCGGATCGCGCTGCCGACGACACGCGAGCGCGGGCCGACCGTGTAGCGCTGCACCTGGCCGGGCTCGCGGAGCCGGATCGAGACGTCCCACGGCTCGGGCTCGACCATCCGCATCGGGACGCCGAGCCGCTTCGCGACGTACGGGATCGTCGCGCCCTGGACGAGCACCGACAGCAGGACGACGACGAACACGATGTTGTAGATCGAGAGCGAGTCCTCGACGTCGGCGACGAGCGCGATCGCCGCGAGGAGAATCGGCACGGCGCCCTTCAGGCCGCCCCACGCGATGAAGAGCTTCTCGTTCCGGCGGAGGCGCACTCGCTGCAGCAGCAGGAAGACCGCGATCGGCCGCGCGACGAGCGCGACGACGAGCGCCAGCACGACGCCTTCGGGAATGTCGCCCCAGATGTCGCTCGGCCCGACGATCGCGAGGCCGAGGGCCACGAACACCGCGATCTCGGCGAGCGTCGCGAGCGAGGTGTGGAAGCGCTCGATCTCGGTCTTGTACGGGGCGTGCACGTCGCCGATCAGCATCCCGAGGATGAAGACGGCGAGGAAGCCCGAGCCGTGCAGCTCCGCCGCGACGCCGTAGACGATCCCGCCCGCGACGAGCACGCGGATCGAGTAGAGCCCCTCGCGCGGCAGCGACACCCGCTGCATGAGCGGGATCAAGAGCCGCCCGCCCACGAGACCGACGACGAGCCCGACCGACATCTCGAGCAGCAGCTCGCGCGCGATCAGCCAGAGGGAGCCCTCCTCGGACGTCGCGTACTCGAGGATCCCGATCATCAGCGCGATGCCGACCGGGTCGTTCGCGCCGGACTCGCCCTCGAGGATCGTGCCGCTCCGCCCGCCGATCTCCTTGTTGCCGAGGACGGAGAACATCACGGCCGGGTCGGTCGGTGCGATCGCCGCGCCGACGAGCCACGCCGTGACCCAGCTGAAGTCGAGCAGGTAGTGCGCGGCGAACGCGACGATCGCGGCCGTGAGGAAGGTGCCGAGGATCCCGAGCGTCGCGATCGGGTACGCGGACGCGCGGAAGCGCCGCCAGCCGACGTGCATGCCGCCGTCGAGCAGGATCACGATCAGCGCGACGACGCCGATTCGCTCGACGGTCACGATGTCGATCCCGAGCGACGGCCAGAGGTCGGACGCGACCGCGGCGGCGATCAGGAGCAGCGCGGGAGCCGGCACCGGCAGCCACTGCGTCGCCTTGAACGCCGCGATCGCGAGGAACATCGCAAGCGCCACGACGAGGACGTCGGTGTTCAGCGCGTCGAGGATGCTCACGGGTCCGAGCGTATCGGGTTGCCCGAAAACGGCTAAACGGCCGCCGCGGTCGTCTTAGATAGGTGCGATGCGGACCGCGTTGATCGGACTTTCGCTCCTCGGGCTTCTCGCGCTCGTCGCCGCGGGCAGCAGCGGCAACGAGTGGGGCGGCGGCCTCGAGGACAGGACGGTGCCCGGCGCGTTCGTGGACTACGCGTTCACGTTCGCGGTCCTGCTCATCCTCGGCATGTTCGCGCTCGTCGTGTGGGCGATGACCGGACCGGGCGGGGGCGTCAAGGTCGAGCGGCCCCGCGGCATGGGCGTCGTCAGCTTCCTCTTCCTGATGGGTGCGCTCGCGTTCTACTTCACGTACTCGGGCGCCAACCCGTTCCGGGACCGGCAGACGGAGCAGCGCGGAGAGGCCGGGATGCCCGGCACGCCGCCCGACAGCCCGAAGGGCTTCGACAGCGCGCCGGGGCCCGAGTTCCAGTGGTGGGTCGCGATCCTCGCCGGTGCGGGGGTCGTCGGCATCGTGCTGTACGAGCGGCGCCGGCGGCCGCCGCGGCGCGAGCACACGGCCGCCGAGGAGCTCGAGGAGGTGCTGAACGAGACGCTCGAGGAGCTCGAGCTCGACCCCGATCCGAGGCGCGCCGTCATCCAGGCGTACGTCCGCATGGAGAACGTGCTCGCCGCTCACGGCCACGCGCGCGAGCCGCACGAGGCGCCGCTCGAGTACCTCGCGCGCGTGCTGCGCGAGCTCGACGTGCGGGCCGAGGCCGCGCACGCGCTGACCGAGCTGTTCGAGCGCGCGCGCTTCAGCCGGCACGAGATCGACGCGGCGATGCGCGCCGAGGCCGTCGCTTCGCTCGAAGCGGTGCGCGACGACCTGAGGCAGGCGGCGTGAGGCACGTCCTCCTCCGCTGGGTTCCGCTCGCGGCGCTCGCCACGGCGGCGGTCGGGCTCGTGCTGATGCTCGCCCCGGTCGACCGCGAGCTCGTGCTCCGGATCTACGCGCTCGTCGTCGGCGGGCTCGCGATCGCGACGCTCAGCGCGGCGACCGCGTTCGTCGCGCGGCGGACGAAGTCGGCCTTCGCGGCCGCGCTCCGCACGCGGCCGGTCCATCACGGGCGCCCGGAGGAGCTCGAGCGGCTCGAGCGGCAGGTCGCACTCTCGGTCGAGAACGTCGCCGACTTCCACTTCCGGCTCCGGCCGACGCTCGTCGCCGCGACCGACGCGGCGGTCTGGCGCCGCTACGGGTTGCAGCTCGAGGACGCCGAGCCGGTCCTCTCGCCCGAGCTCTGGGCGATCGTCGACCCGGAGCGTCAGCCGCCGCCCGACCGACGGGCGCCCGGCCCGCCGCTCGCGCACATCGAGTCGGCGGTCGACGAGATCGAGAGAATACGAGCGTGAACGAGCAGCTCTCGATCGAGCAGGTCGGCGAGCAGGCCGAGCGGATCCTCGACGAGGTCGAGAAGGCGGTCGTCGGGAAGCGCTCCGCGCTCGAGACGTGCCTCCTCGCGTTCCTCGCGGACGGCCACGTGCTGCTCGAGGACTACCCGGGCCTCGCGAAGACGCTGATCGCGCGCTCGTTCGCGCAGGTGTGCGACATGAGCTTCCAGCGCATCCAGTTCACGCCCGACCTCATGCCGTCGGACGTCACCGGATCGGCGATCTACGACCAGCGCGCCGGAGACTTCGAGTTCCGGCCGGGGCCGATCTTCGCGAACCTGCTCCTCGGCGACGAGATCAACCGCGCGCCGCCGAAGACGCAGGCCGCGCTGCTCGAGGCGATGCAGGAGCGGCAGGTCACGATCGAGCGGACGAGCCACCAGCTCGAGCCGCCGTTCCTCGTGATCGCGACGCAGAACCCGATCGAGTACGAGGGCACGTATCCGCTGCCCGAGGCGCAGCTCGACCGCTTCCTGATCCGGCTCGGCGTCGGCTATCCGGAGCGCGAGGAGGAGTGGCAGCTGCTCGAGCGCCGGATCGAGCGGGCGGAGGACGACGTGCGGCTCGACCGGGTCGTCGACCGCGAGACGCTCGTCTCGATGCAGCGCGCGATCGAGCAGGTCTACGTCTCGGAGTCGATCGGCTACTACATCGTCGACCTCGTCGCCGCGACGCGCGAGAGCGGTCAGGTCGAGGTGGGCGCGAGCCCGCGCGGCTCGCTCGCGCTCCTGAAGCTCGCGCGCTGCCGCGCCGCGCTCTTCGGCCGGGACTTCGTCACGCCGGAGGACGTGAAGGGCGTCGCGGTGCCCGCGCTCGCGCACCGGCTGATGCTGCGGCCGGAGCTCTGGGTGCGCCGCGTCCGGCCGGAGGACGTCGTCGAGCAGGCGCTCGACTCCGTGCCGACGCCGGCGCCCGAAGACGCTCGCACGTGACGCGCGGCGCGACCGCGAAGCTCGCCGGGTACACCGGTTTCGCGGCGCTCGCGCTCTTCCTGGGGCTCGCGCTGCGCCTGCCCGAGCTGATCGCCGTCGGGGCGCCGTTCGCGCTCGCGGTCGCACTGGGCCTGCTCGTCGAGCGGCGGCCCGTGGTCTCGGTGGCGCTCACGCCGGATCGTGCGCGCGTGATCGAAGGGGAGACCGTCGCGCTCGACCTCGACGTGGCGGCGTCGGCTCCGGTCGAGCTCTACCTCCGGCTGCCGCAGGACCTCGAGCTCGTCGAGGGCTCGAACCCGTTCGCGGTCGACGGCGACGACGTGGTGACCCTGCGCGTGCGCGCCGCACGCTGGGGCGCGTACGTGCCGGGCGTCGTCTACGTGCGCGGCTACGACCGCTTTCGCGTCATTCGCTGGGAGACCCGGCTCGACGCGCGGACGCCGCTCAAGGTCTACCCGCACGCCGAGTACCTGCGCTCGATCGCGCGGCCGCTTCGCACGCAGGTGTTCGCGGGCAACCAGGTCGCGCGCGAGCGGGGCGACGGGATCGAGTTCGCCGACCTCCGGCCGTTCGTCGCAGGCGACCTCGTGCGGCGCGTCAACTGGCGCGCGAGCGCGCGGCGTCAGGAGCTCTGGGTGAACGACTACCACCCCGAGCGGAACTCGGACGTGATCCTGTTTCTCGACTCGTTCGCGGAGGCGCGGCGCGGCGACGCTTCGACGCTCGACCAGGCAGTGCGCGCGACGGCCGCGCTCGCCGCTCGCTACCTGCGCGAGAAGGATCGCGTCGGGCTCGTCAGCTTCGGCGGGACGCTCAACTGGCTGCTGCCCGCGACCGGTGTCGTGCAGCTCTACCGGATCGTCGACGCGGCGCTCGACAGCCGAATCGTCCTCAACTACGCATGGCGGAACCTCGACGTCGTCCCGCGCCGCACGCTGCCGCCGCACGCTCTGGTGCTCGCGGTCTCGCCGCTGCTCGACGAGCGTGCGACCAGCGCCCTGCTCGACCTCCGCGCGCGCGGGTTCGACCTCGCGGTGATCGAGGTCTCGCCGCTCGAGTACGTTCCGGCCGGGCCGAGCGAGAGCGACCGCGTCGCGCACAGGCTCTGGAGCCTCAAGCGCGAGGCGCAGCGCACGCGCTACGAGCGCGCGGGCGTCCCGGTCGCGATCTGGTCGGAGGCGTCGTCGCTCGCGGTCGCACTCGAGGAGGTGAAGTCGTTCAGGCGCTACGCGCGAAGCGCGCGCTGACCGGGGTCGGCGCGCTCGTCTTCCTCGCGGCGGTCGTCCTCCACGGCGCGCTCGTCGCCGATCGGCTCGTCGCGCCGCTCGCGTTCGTCGGGTGCCTCGGCCTGCTCTCGCTCGCGGTCGGTCTCGCGGGGCGCTGGGGCCCGCTGCTCCAGCTCGCGCTCTGCTTCGTCGTCGCCGAGTACGCGGGGGCGCTGCTCGACACCGGGGCGATCGACGCCTGGGCGCCGCTCGTCGCAGCCGGGTTCCTCGCGACGGGCGAGCTCGCGTACACGTCGATCGAGCCGCCGGCGCGGCGCGTCTGGCCGTTCTCGCTCGGCATGGTCGTCGCGGCGGCCGGCGTGGCGGCGCTGCTGCTCGGCGCGGCGGGTGCGGGCGGAGGACGCCTGCTCGACCTCGCACTCGGGATCCTGGCGGCCGCGTGCGCGCTCGCGATCGTCGCGCGGCTCGCGTCGACCGCCTCGCGCGGCTAGGAGGGGTTGGCGGCACAGGCGCTGTGCCGCCGGGCCGCGCTGGGCGGCGCGATGCGGCGTCCTCGTCGCGCCCGTATCCAGCGGATACGAACGCTCCCTGCGTCCTTGCCTCGCACCACCCATCGCACCCCGGCGACGAGGCCCGTTCCGCCAACCCCTCCTAGACGGTTGCGCCGAGCGCGGCTTCGACCGAGTCGTGCAGCCCGAAGGTCCGGTCGAGGCCGGAGATCTCGAGCGCGCGCCGCGTCTCGACGGCAGGCGCGGCGAGCAGGAACGCGCGCCGGTTGGCGAGCTTCGTCCGCGCCTCGATCAGAACGCCGAGCGCCGTCGAGTCGATGAAGTCGACGGCCGAGAGGTCGATCACGACCCGCTCCGGGTCGCGCGCCGCCTCCTCGACGAGGACGTCGCGCACCTCGTGCGCGTTGTACAGGTCGAGCTCGCCCGTCAGGCGAACCACGACCGCGCCGCCCAGGCGGTCGACGCCGGCCACGGGTGGCGCCCGCAGCCCGTCTGCCTCGATTCTGTCGCCCACGACCGAGCGCGATTCTATTCCTGGAGGCGCACCTCGCCGCCGCCGGGTAGGCTTCGGCTTCGTGGCCGCGCCGGAGGCTTTCGAGACACTCAAGACACGCCTCGCGCAGGTCACCGACCTGGGCCGAGTGCGCCGCGTGCTCGGATGGGACATGCAGGTGATGATGCCGCCGGCCGGCGCGGGCGTCCGCGGCGAGCAGCAGGCGACCCTCGACCGGATCTCCTTCGACCTCTTCGTCTCGCCGGAGACCGAGCGCCTCCTCGAGGAGCTGCGCCCGTACGAGGACTCCCTCGACCCGGACTCCGACGACGCATCGCTGATCCGCGTCGCGCGGAAGGACTACGAGAAGACCGCCCGGATCCCGCCGGACCTGCGGACCGAGATGGTGAAGGCCGCGACCGAGGGCTTCATGGCCTGGCGCCAGGCGAAGCCGGACAACGACTACGACGCGTTCCGGCCCTTCCTCGAGCACCATCTCGAGCTGCGTCGGCGCTACGTCGACCTCTTCCCCGAGGCGGACGAGCCGTACGACGTGCTCCTCGACGACTACGAGCGCGGCATGAAGACCGCCGACGTGCGCGCCGTCTTCGACCGGCTCAAGGAGGAGCTCGTCCCGCTCGTCGCCGAGGCCGCCGAGCTCTACGGCGAGGACGACGGCACGCTCGGCCGCTCGTTCCCCGCCGACCAGCAGGAAGCGCTGTCGCGCGAGATCATCGAGCTCTTCGGCCACCGCGAAGGTGCGTTCCGGCTCGACCCGACCGTCCACCCGTTCGCGAGCGGCGGCGGGATCGACGACATCCGGATCACGACGAAGTACGAGCCGACAGGGCTCGAGTCGTTCTTCGCGACGATGCACGAGTACGGGCACGGGCTGTACGAGCACCAGATCGCCCGCGAGCTCGACCGCACGCCCCTCGGCGGCGGCGTCTCGCTCGGCCTCCACGAGTCGCAGAGCCGGATGTGGGAGAACCTCGTCGGTCGCTCGCGCCCGTTCTGGCGCTTCATGTACCCGCGCGTCCAGTCGCGCTTCGCGCCGCTCCTCGACGACGTCGACGAGGAGACGTGGTTCCGCGCGGTCAACCGCGTGCAGCCGTCGCTGATCCGGATCGCCGCGGACGAGGTGACCTACAACATGCACGTCATCCTCCGCTTCGAGCTCGAGCAGGACCTGCTCGCCGGCAAGGTCGACCTGAAGACGCTTCCCGAGGAGTGGGACCGGCGGATGAACGACTACCTCGGTGTCGAGGTGCCCGACAACGCGCACGGCGTCCTTCAGGACATGCACTGGGGCACGGGGACGATCGGGTACTTCCCGACCTACTCGCTCGGCAACGTGATGAGCGTCCAGATCTGGGAGCGGATCAAGGAGGACATTCCCGATCTCGACGACAGGCTCGAGCGCGGCGAGTTCGGCCCGCTTCGCGAGTGGCTCGGGCGAGCACATCCACCGCCACGGCCGGAAGTTCCTGCCGCAGGAGACGCTCGAGCGCGCGACGGGCTCGCGCATCGACCCCGAGCCGTACCTGCGGTACCTCAAAGAGAAGCACGGCGCCGCGACGCCGGCCTGACAGCCGCTCCTAGCGCTCCTTCGGCTCGACGATGACGCGCTCCTCGGGGGCGGGTCGCAGCACGTTGTCGATGTAGGACTGCACCGCTTCGTCCATCCCGATGTCGCGGCCCGCCTGCTCCGAGAGATACCAGCGGTGGTCGAGCAGCTCGTGGAAGACCTGCGCCGCCGCGCGGCGGCCGTGGAGGTCCTGCGGGATCGCGTTCACCACGGTCGGCTCGAAGACGTCGGTCAGCCAGCGGCCCGCGACCGCGGCATCCGAGACGGGCTTCTGCCCCGATGCCTCGAGCGTGGCGCGGTATGCGTCGATGTCCTCGAGCAGCCGGCGCGCCTGGTTCTCCTGCGCCTCGAGCCCGGTGAGCCGCTGCAGCCGCCGGCGGTAGTGGCCTGCCTCCACGACCTGCGGCCGGACGCGCAGGCGGTAGCCCTGCTCCGTCTCCTCGAGCTCGATCTCCTCGACGTCGAAGCCGCGCTCGTTCAGGCGCTTCAGGTGGTCCTGCAGGCGCGAGCGCTCGTCGACGTCGAACTCCTCCTCGGCGGTCAGCTCCTCCCACAGACGGTCGTAGGCCGCCCTCGTCTCCTCCGCGAGCGCGAACGGGTCCTCGAACCCGAGATCGCCGATCTCCGCCTCGAGGTCGAGCAGCTCGCCGGCGATGTTCTGCTCCGCCAGGTCGAGGTCGAGCGAGCGCTGCCCGTCGCTCAGCGTCTCGTGCAGCTCGCCCGTCTCGACGTCGACGACGTAGGCCGCGAGCTTGTGCGCGTCGCGGCGGAACAGCGTGTTCGAGAGCGAGCAGTCGCCCCAGTAGAACCCCGAGAGGTGCAGCCGGACGAGCATGTTCGCCAGGGCGTCACGGAGGCGGTCGCGCATGTCGGGCAGCGGGCGGCGCCCGAGGAGGATGCGATAGGGAAGCGAGTACTCGAGGTGGCGCGTGATCAGGATGTCCTCGAGGGCCGGCCGGTGCGCGATCCCGACAGCGTCGACGGCGGGGAGCCCGTGGCGGGAGAGCTCGCGCAGCAGGTGGTACTCGCGATGCGCGAACTTGTGCGGCAGCTCCTTGAGTGCGTAGAACGTCCCGCTGTACTCGACGAAGCGCACGACGTGGCGGCTGATCCCGCGCTCGACGATCGCGAGGCGCTCGATGTTCCACTCCTCGAGCGGGTCGTCCCAGGGCAGGTCGAGGAAGTCGGGCTGGCCCGGCCGCGGCACGAGCTGGAAGCGCATGGTCGTCATGTCTCGAGCAGTGTGAGCAATCGCTCGGCGTAGCGTGGGGCAGTCGGCTCGTCCTCGTGGCGGAAGTATGCGAAGACGTCGAGCCCGTCGTCGAGCAGCGGCCGCATCCGCTCGGCGAAGCCGGCGAGATCGTCCTCGGAGTACGGCGGCTCGCGGAAGCGGACGTACCGGAACGGCGCGTCGGCGTCCCAGTCGTCGACGCGGATGCCCGGCGACACGTCGACACCCTCCCACGACTCGTGGCGGAGGTCGAGCGCGATCCTGAGCGACGGGTCGAGCGACCCGAAGAGCAGCGCGAGGAACCCGGGGTCGGCGGCCTGCTCGACGGTGACGCGGATCGGCCCGAGCCGGTCGCCGAGGAGCGCGAGCCGCTCCTGGAAGACGCCGAGCTGTCTCGAGAAGCGGGCCGGGAGCTTGACCGCGAACTTGAACCCGTCCGGCGTCTCGGAGGCCCAGCGCGACGAAGTGGCCCTCGGCGGGGAGGCGGTACCCGGTCGTGTTCAGCTCGACCGACGGCAGCCGCTCCGCGTAGCGGCGCAGGAACTCGTCGGGCTTCGCGTCCGCGGGGTAGAAGTCGGGCTTCCAGCTCGGGTACGAGAAGCCGGAGGCTCCGACATACGCCCTTGTTACCCTCGCCGAGGTGGCGGTCATGCCTGAAGTCTTGCCCGACGGCAGCATCCCCGTGCTGGATCACGGCTTCGTGCGCCTCGACGGGGCGATGGCGGACGACCTCTCGGTCGTCAACTCGGCGCGCGTGAGCTTCGGCCGCCGGGTGACGGAGCTCGGCGACGCGGACGCAGGGCTGATCCGGTTCCTGATGCGGGAGCGGCACGGCACGCCCTTCGAGCACAACTCGTTCCGCTTCCACGTCCGCTGCCCGATCTTCGTCGCGCGCGAATGGTTCCGGCATCGCGTCGGCTCGTTCAACGAGTTCTCGATGCGCTATGCGCGGGCGACCGACGACTTCTATCTGCCGGAGCCCGACGACGTTCGCACGCAGGTCGGGAAGCCGGGCGCCTATTCGTTCGAGCCCGTCGAGCCCGAGCTCGCGGAGACGACGCGCGAGGAGCTGAGCGCGATCTACGAGGCGGCCTACGCGACGTACGAGCGGCTCGTCGAGCAGGGCGTCGCGCGCGAGCTCGCGCGAGCGGTGCTGCCGGTCGGCGCCTACACCGAGTTCTACTGGACGGTCAACGCGCGGGCGCTCATGAACTTCGTGTCGCTGCGCGCGGCGGAGGCGGCGCAGCGCGAGATCCGCCGGTATGCAGAGGCGGTCGAGCGGCTCTTCGCGGAGCGGATGCCGATCACGCACGCCGCGTTCGTCGCGAACGACCGCACCGCGCCCTAACCGGCGCTTCGGGCCCGCGTCCTAAGGGAAGAGAGCGGCTGTGAGACGCGCGTGGTTCACCGTGGCAGCAGTGGTCGGCGCATTGGTAGCGCCCGCGTCGGCGGCGGCCGTCGACCACGTCTCGCTCTTCGTCTCCCCGTCGGCGCTCGGCGGCGGCTGGAACGTCTCCGCGAGTGTTCCCGCGCACGAGTTCACCGGCGGCGAGATCGTCGGCGTCACGCTCCGGCGCACAGGTCGGGCGACCGAGTCGCACGACCTTCGCGCGAACGCGCGCTCG
This sequence comes from uncultured Actinomycetes bacterium, assembly GCA_963737405.1. GTDB lineage: Bacteria > Actinomycetota > Thermoleophilia > Gaiellales > Gaiellaceae > JACCTU01. Next base: position 125,511 of record CAVTSL010000009.1, on the reverse strand, counting down.
ACGAGCACTGTCTCCTTCAACGGCACGCGAGGGACGTGGCGGGTCGCCGGCCAGGTCGGCTCGAGCCTCACGGTGCACATGACGATCGCACCGAGCGGCCCCGCGCGACCGGTCGCGCAGAGCTTCGGCTGCCGCGGCGGCTTCGTGCAGCTGCCGGTCACGTTGCGCGGCCGGTTCGCCGTGCGCACCGGGACCCGGTTCTTCGGCACGATCCGGCGCTCCCGGCTCGCGGGAACGATCGTCTTCAACGACGGTGGCGGCCTCGACTGCTCGGCGCCCCCGACCGTCTGCTCGCCGTCGACGCAGCTCCGGGCCTTCCGCGGGCTGCACGGTCTGACCGCATCGCCCGACGGAGACGGCTACCTGGCCGTGAGCTTCCGCCAGGCGGTGCGCGGCGGCGCGTGGTACCACCGGCTGGAGCTCACGGGCCTCGACCCCCTCGCGTTCGCCGGGTCGACGGTCATGGTGCGGGCGCCCGCCGGCCTCCCGCTCGCCGGCGCCGGCACGTTCACACCCGGCCGCACCGTCGAGAGCGTCGTCGGCTCGTGCGGCGTGGCGACGACCACCGGCACCTTCGCCGGGTCGTTTCGGGCGCGCTTCACCGGCTGGCCGTCGCGGACGCTCGTCTTCGGCGCGAGCGACGCGGCTACGTTCGCGACGTCCGGAGCACGATCGTCCGGTTGAACTTGTCGCGGCCGTGCATGTACGGCCGCACGACCCAGCCGTCGAACCTGCGCAGGTCGTACGAGGCGCCGAGTCGCACTTCGGTCTGTCCCTCCGGCTTCACCTTGAACGAGCCGCAGACCGCGACCGGCTTGCCCTTGATCGTCAGCAGCAGCTCGTAGTAGCCGCCCTTCGGCAGAGGGCGGAGCCCTTCGACCTTGACGACCATCGGCCAGTTGCCGTCGTCGTCGCCGTAGCCGAGCTCGATCAGCCCCGCGGCACCGGGTGCATTCGCGGTCGCCCGCATCGGGACGGCGGCGCGGACGTCGAAGTCGTCGCCGCCGCGCAGCAGCCAACCGGCCGCGAACGCGGTCACGCCGATCGCCGCCGCGATCAGCAGCGCGGCGACGCGCCGGCGGGGAAACCCGCGAACCGGCGGCGAGGCCATCCCCTCGGGGAGCTCCGGCGGCGGGCCGGCAGAGACCAGGAGGTCGTGCGCACGGCGGAGCCGCTCCCGTTCGTCGGCGGGGACGTCGCCGACCAGCTCGTCGAAGTCCGGCGCTTTCACCTGAACTCGCCTTCGAGGAGGTCCGCAAGCCGGTGGAGCCCGCTGCGCGTGCGCGTCTTGACGGTGCCGAGCGGGATGCGGAGGCTCGTCGCGATCTCGCTCTGCGACAGCCCGCGCCAGTACGCGAGCTCGAGCACGACGCGCTCGGTCTCGGGCAGCTCCTCCATCGCACGGTGCACGCGCCATGTCGTCCAGCTCTGCTCGGCGCGCTCGGGCGGCCCCGCGTCCCCGGAGGGCTCGTCGTTCGCCTCCGCGACGGGATCGACCCGCGTGCGGGCCCCGTCGACGATCGCGTTCCGCGCGACGGCGTAGAGCCACGGCGCGCCCGGGCCCCGCTCGGGCTTGTACGTGCGGGCGGAGCGCCAGACGGAGGTGAAGGTCTCCTGCACGGCTTCCTCCGCACGCGTGCGGTCGCCGAGCCGCCGCAACGCCAGGCCGAAGACCGGTCGCGCGTAGCGGCGGTAGAGCGTCTCGAACGCCCCGCCGTCTCCGTGCCCGACCCGGAGCAGGAGCTCCGAGTCGCTCAGCTGAGGCTCAGACACGAGGTAGATCCTCGCCGAGCGGGCCGCAGGCGGCAAGGCGCGCTTCAGGGCGGTGCTGGCCACAGTCACTCGTTTTACGCATTGGCCCTCGTTCCGGTTTCGAGCAGCCGGCCTCCGTCCACGACGAGCGACGTGCCCGTGACGAACTGCGCGCGCGAGAGGTAGAGCACCGCGTCGGCGACGTCGTCCGGGGAGCCGACGCGCCGGAGGAGCGTCTCCCTGGCCCGTCGCTCTTCCTGCTCCGGCTCGACCGCGACCGGACCGGGCGCGACGCCGCAGACGCGGACCTCGGGCGCGAGCGCGCGTGCGAGCACGCGGGTCAGCATCGCCTCGGCGGCCTTCGCCGCACAGTGCGCCGCGAACGACGGCCAGGGCTGGTAGGCGGCGACGTCCTCGATCAGGATCAGCACGCCGCGCGAGGCTCGCAGGTGCGGCGCGGCGGCCTGCGCGACGAAGAACGCTCCCTTCGCCGTCGCGCCGTGCGCGGCGTCCCAGTCCGCCTCCGTCACCTCCTCGAACCGCTTCGGCGCGAATCCGTCGGATGCAGCGTGCACGACGAGGTCGAGGCCGCCGAGCTCGGCCACAGCCCGCTCGACCAGGGCGCGCGCCTCGTCGGCTCTGGAGAGGTCGCCGTCGGCTCGTCCCGCGGCGACGACCGTGCCGCCCTCGGCCGAGATCCGCGCAGCGATCGCGCTCCCCACGCGACCGGTCCCTCCCGTCACGAGCGACCTCATGTAAGGGCTTTGATAGCAGGCGGCCGATCCCGGCTGTCCGCGGTTGAGCGCGATGTAAGGACTTTCGCCGCCCCGCATGCGAGCTCCGTCGCCGGGCATCACCAGGGACGAGGAGGGATCGACAACGATGAAACGACTCTTGACGCTCGTCCCGGCGGTGCTCGCACTCGCGGTCGCACCGTCGGCAGTCGCTGCAACGAAGAACGTGGCGATCACGAGGACCGGCTTCGTGCCGGCCTCGGTCACGATCGACGTCGGCGACGCGATCACCTGGACGAACAACGACACGGTCAACCGCTCGGTCGTCTTCGACTCCGGGCTTTTCAGCTCGGGGATCCTGACGCCGGGCCAGTCGTTCTCGCACACGTTCGAGCAGAACGGCACCCTCCGGTACCGGGACGGAACGCGGAGGCTGACCCGCGGCACCGTCGTCGTCCGCGCGCCGGCGGCCACGGTCACGCTCAGCGCGTCCAAGTCGAGCCTGATCTTCGGCGGGGACGTCGTGCTGTCGGGCGCGATCTCCACGAAGACGTCGGGCCAGCCGGTGACGCTCGTCGTCCGCCCGTTCGGCGGCAGCGTCGAGCGCGTCGAGCTGACGACCGGGACGGACGGCGCGTGGCGCTACGAGGCGCAGCCGCGCATCCAGACGACGTACTCGGTCGAGTACCGCCGCGCCACGAGCCCGTCCGCGACGGTGAACGTCCGTCCGCGCATCTCGCTGCGCAGGGTCGCGAAGAACCGTTTCGCCGTGACGGTCGTCGCGGGCAAGTCGTTCGCGGGCCGCGTCGCGTACATCGCGCGCTGGGCGCCGCGCACTCGTCGCTGGGTGACGGTGAAGCGCTTCACGCTCGCGCAGAGCCAGTCGTCCTCGACCGTCTCGCTCGCGACCGTGAGCGCACGCGTCGCGCGGAAGACGAAGGTGCGCGCGTTCCTCTCGCAGTCGCAGGTGCAGCCGGGCTACGTCTCCGGCTATTCGAACTTCATCCGGGCGTAGGGCCCGGGATGGGGAGAGCGGCAAAGGGAGCGCCTCGGCGCTCCCTTGTCGTTTCAGGACGCCGAAGCGCTCCTGCACCGTCGCCCAGTTGACGACGTTCCACCACGCGGCGAGGTAGTCGGGCCGGCGGTTCCGGTACGTGAGGTAGTACGCGTGCTCCCAGACGTCGATCCCGAGGATCGCGTTCTTGCCCTCCATGAGCGGCGTGTCCTGGTTCGGCGTCGACTCGATCGAGAGCGAGCCGTCGGAGCCGCGGACGACCCACGTCCAGCCTGAACCGAAGCGCTTCACGCCGGCGTCGTTGACCTGCTGCTTGAGCGCGTTCACGTCGCCGAAGGCCTGGTCGATCGCGTCCTTCAACGGGCCGTCGGGCGGATCGCCGCCGCCGTCCGGGCTCATCAGCTGCCAGAAGAGCGAATGGTTGTAGTGGCCGCCGCCGTTGTTGCGGACGGGAGTGCGCTTGTCCTCGGGGAGCGAGTCGAGGTTCTGCAGCACCTCTTCGATCGGCTTGTCGGCCCAGTCGGTCCCGGCGAGCGCGGCGTTCAGGTTGTCGACGTAGGCCTGGTGGTGCTTGTCGTGGTGGAGGTGCATCGTCTCTTCGTCGATGGTCGGCTCGAGCGCGTTGTAGTCGTAGGGCAGCGGCGGAACCTCGTGCGCCATAGCTCCTCCTGGTCGCAGGTCGATCCTGAGGCTAACCGTTATGCTCCGGCGCGCGCACCTGCCCCGACCGGAGGAGCACCATGGCCCAGACGTCCACCTTCGAAGCGATCGTCCCCCGCGAGCTGAAGCCCGCGCTGCTCGAGCTCGACGGCATCTCGCGCGAGTCCGTCGAGGCGCACTACAAGCTGTACGAGGGCTACGTCAACAAGCGGAACGAGATCCTTCGCGAGCTGGACGGCGTCGACCTGAGCTCGGCCAACCAGGTCTACTCGCAGCTCCGCGTGCTCAAGGTCGAGCTGACCTTCGCGGTCGGCGGGATCAAGAACCACGAGATCTACTTCGAGCACCTCGGCGGGCTCGGCGGCAACCCCGACGGCGCGTTCGGCCAGCTCGTCGAGCGCGACTTCGGCTCGGCGGAGGCCTGGCGCACCGACCTGAAGGCAACCGGCCTCGCGGGTCGCGGCTGGGCGTGGACCGCGTACGACTGGGACGAAGGCCGCCTCTTCAACTACATCGGCGACGCCCAGAACACGTACCCGATCTGGAACGCGACGCCGCTCGTCGCGCTCGACGTCTACGAGCACGCGTACTTCCTCGACTACCGCACCGACCGCGCGGCCTACATCGACGCGTTCTTCGACAACCTCGACTGGACGACCGTGAACGACTGGGTCTCCGGTTACCAGATACCCCTGAAGTGACGTACCTCGCCGCCGTCATCGGCGGCTACCTCGCCGGTTCGATCCCGACGGGGTACTGGCTCGTCCGGCTCGTGCGCGGGATCGACATCCGCCGCGTCGGCTCGCGCTCGATCGGCGCGACGAACGTCTGGCGCGTGATGGGCTGGAAGGTCGGCGTGCCGACGATCGTGATCGACGTGCTGAAGGGCCTCGTGCCGACGCTCGTCGCGTCCCTGCTCGTGAACGACGTCGCCGGCGTGCTCGCCGGCGCCGGCGCGATGGTCGGGCACGCGCGGCCGATCTTCCTCAAGTTCGAGAAGGGCGGGAAGGCCGTCGCGACCACCGGCGGCGTGATCCTCGGCCTCGCGCCGCTCGTCGCGCTCGGTGCGCTGATCGTCTGGGTCGTGACGTTCCTCGTCGCGCGCTACGTCTCGGTCGCCTCGATGGCGGCCGCGCTCTCGCTGCCGGTGTTCGCGTTCGTGCTCGAGGAGTCGTGGCCGGTGCGGATCGTCACGCTCGCCGCCGCGGGCGGCATCGTCTTCCTGCACCGGGAGAACATCCGCCGCCTGTTCGCGCACAAGGAGCCGCGCGTGCAGCTCGCGGCGATGTTCAGGCGCTGAGCCAGGCGGCCAGCGACGTGTGTCGCTCGGCGGGGCTCCCCCGACTCGAGCTCGCGGCGCAGCTCGCCGACCGTGCCGTAGCGCTCCGCGACCACGTCGTGGTCGTGGATCGTCTCGAAGTTGACCTGCCGCGCGAGCAGGAAGTCGTCGTCGCCGAGCGACGGGTAGCGCTCGAGCGCGCCGGCCAGCGAGTAGCGCACGGAGTCCTCGACGAAGCGCGGCTGGAGGTGCGCGTGCTCGACGACGAAGAGCTCGTCCGGACGCTTGAGCAGCGCGTACACGGGCGCGCTCATCGAGTGCTCGACGACGTCCGCGAGCTGCTCCGCGTTGACGGCCGCCGACGTGCCGACGTAGAGCGTGCCGCGCCCTCGCTGGTTGTGCGTCGCGAGCGGTACGAGCTCGAGGATCCGTTCGACGTCGTCGTCGCCGAAGCCGGCTTCGAGCAGCCGCTCCGACGCCCGGCCGCGGACGAGCCCCTGCGCGCACGGACATGCGTTGATGCCGGGCGCCTCGACGCCGACGATGCGGCGCGCCCCGCGCTCGCTCGCGGCGGCGATCCCGACGAGCGTGATCAGCTCCTGCGTCGGGAGCCCCGTCACGGGAGTTCGGCGCTCGCGCGGATAGCGCGTGACGATCCGCACCTCGGCGAGCCCCGCGCGCTGGCGCTCGACGATGTGCTGCGCGATGTGCTCGGCGAGCTCCTCGACGAGGAACGACTCGCCGATCACGACCTCGTCGATCGCCTCCTCGAAGAGCTCGGGGAAGCGCGACATGTGGACGCCCTTCTGCGCCGGCTCCAGGTCGACGGTGCAGTCGATCTCCGCCGGGATCAGCTTCTCGGTCCCGCCGAAGCGCAGGCGGATGGCCTTCTGCACGCGGGTGACGCCGGCGCGCGACAGGCCGATCCGGACCTCGGGCGGGGAGGCCTGGAGGTCCGGTGTGAGAAGGTTCCTGCTCGCGTCCATGGCTTCGTCTGAGGATACGTTCGCACGGCTGGTCTCGCTCGCCGTCCACGATCTGCGCACGCCGCTCGCCACCGTGTCGGGTTTCGCGCGCACGCTGCAGCGCACGTCGCTCGGCGATCCGACCGACCGCTACGTCGAGATGATGGTCGCGGCCTCGAACCAGCTCGCCGACCTGCTCGACGAGGTCGGGCTCGTCTCGCGCATCGAGAGCGGGCGCTGGGAGCCGAACGTGCAGGAGGTGGACTCGCTCGAGCTCGCCCGTGACGCGCTCGCCGACGTGGCGGGTGCGCGCGTCGAGGGCGAAGGCGCGACGGTCCGCGTCGACCGCGACGCGGCCGCGATGTCGCTCGGCCAGCTCGCGACGTGCGCGCTCCGTCACGGCGGGCTCGACGAGGTGAACGTGACTGTCGCCGGCCGGGAGCTCACGATCGCGCCGATCACCGAAGGCGCGGCCCCGATCGTCCTCGGCGAGCAGGCGCGGGACCTCGGCGCGCTGATCGCCGGGCGCATCCTCCCCGCCCTCGGCGGCAGCCGCGAGCTCGACGGCGACCGGCTGGTCGTGCGCCTCCCGGGCTAGTGCCGGTCTCCGCCGCGCGGGTCAGCCTCCTCCGCTGGCTGAGGCGCCAGCTCCGCCAGCCGGTGCCGCTCCGGGAGCACCTCGAGGCGGCCGTCGAGAACGACGACCCCGCCGAGGCGCGGCGGATCGTCGAGCGGATGGGGTTCTCCGACGAGCAGCGGCGGCACGTGCTGTCGCTCGTCGATTCGTGGGAACAGGAGCGGGGAGAGGGTCGTTGAGAAAAGCATGGGCTCTGTGCGAAGCGGCATGGCATACGTCCTCCGGCCGCACTCCGGCGCGGTCGAGGCCCTCACGCTCGGCGCCCTCTACGGCGTCTACGAGCTGACGCGCGGAACCTTCGGCGAGAGCTGGCAGCTCGCGCAGCGCCACTCCGACGAGATCGTCCGCTTCGAGCGGAATCTCGGGATGTTCTGGGAGTGGGACGTGCAGCGGTGGGCGCAGAGCCTGCCGGGCCTCCCGGCCGTGCTCGGGGCTCTCTATGTGGGGCTTCACGTCGTCGCGACGATCGCGGCGCTCGTGTGGGTCTACCGCCGCCATCGCGAGCACTTCGCGCTGCTGCGGACGGTGCTGGTCACCGCGAGCGCGTTCGCGCTCGTGCTCTACGCGATCTACCCGGCAGCGCCCCCTCGGCTCGCCGGCCTCGGGATCGCCGACACCGTGACCCAGCACACCGGCATCAACCTCAACTCGGAGCTGCTCGGCCAGCTGTACAACCCGATCGCGGCCGTGCCGAGCCTGCACTTCGGCTACGCGCTGATCGTGGGCGTCACGGTCGCGGCGCTCTCGCCGCGCCTCTGGGTGCGCGTGCTCGGCGCGCTCTACCCGGTCGCGATGCTGTTCGTGATCGTCGCGACCGGCAACCACTTCTGGGTCGACGCCGCGGCGGGCGGGCTCGTGGTCGCGATCGCGTGGGGCCTCGCGCAGGGCTTGCTTCAGCCGGAGCGGCCCGTTCACGCGATCGCCCGCCGCTGCAGGCTGCTGAGCCGGAGCATCGCCAGCACGCCGAGGAGCGGCCCGGGCGCGAGGAACGCGAAGGCCCAGCGCCAGCCGAAGTCGCCCTCCAGCACCGGGATCAGCCAGATCGTGGCCGCCGTGAGCGCGAACCCGATCGCGAGCTGCAGCGCGAGCGCCGTGCCGACGTAGGCCTGGTCGGCGTACTCCGTCACGAGCGTCGAGAAGAGCGCGGAGTCCGCGATCACCGCGAACCCCCAGACGAGCCCGAAGGCGAGCACGAGCCAGGTCGACGCGTGGACGAGGAGGCCGATCGTGATCGCGCACGTGCCGGAGACGAGCATCGCCACCGCAGCCGCCTCGGCGCGCCCGATGCGCTCGGCGAGCAGACCGCCGACGATGCAGCCGATCCCTCCGATCGCGATCACGGCGAACGTCGCATAAGCGGCCTCGGTCCCGCTCGCGTCGTGACCGTCGCGGAAGAAGAGGAGAAACCACGTCCACATCGCGAAGAGCTCCCACATGTGGCCGAAGTAGCCGAGCGACGCGAGCCGCACGCCGCGGTTGCGGAAGACCTGGCCCGCCTGCCGCGGGTCGAAGACGGCGCGCGGGAACGGGTACGGCCCCTCGGGGACGTACCGCCACGCGATCAGCCCGCCCACGAGCGTGAAGACGGACGTCGCGACGACGACGAGGTGCCAGTCGAGCCCGCCGATCCCGTTCACGAGGTGCGGGAGCGCCGAGCCGACCGCGATCGCGCCCGCGAGCGTGCCGAGGGCAAACGCGCGGCCGCGCCGGAACCACGTCGCCATCAGCTTGAACGCGGGCGGGTAGACGCCGGCGAGGAAGAAGCCGGTCGCGAAGCGGAGCGGAATCGCTCCGTCCGGGCCGTCCACGGTGACGAGGAGCAGGTTCGCGGCGGCAGCGCCGACCGAGCCGATGAGGATCACGACGTGGGGCGGGAAGACGTCGGCGACGTTGCCGATGCTCGAGAGCAGGGCGCCCGCCACGAAGCCGAGCTGCACGGCGATCGTCAGCCAGGCGCTCGTCCCGCGCGAGAGGTCCCAGTCCTCGCGCAGCTGCGGCAGGACCGCACTCGCCGAGAACCACGTGCTCATCGACAGCGTCAGTGCCAGCGCGAGGAGCGCCAGCGCCCGCTGCTGCGTCACAGCGGCTCGGACCAGACGAGCGCCGTGCCGTCGAGGACGATCGTCCCGTCCTGATTCGTGATCGTCGTGCGGAGCTTCGAGATCGGCTTGTCCTCGCGCGCCTCCAGCACCTCGACCTCGGCGGTGATCTCGTCCCCAGGCTTGACCGGCGCCTTGAAGCTCCAGTCGACGTGCAGGAAGACGCTGCCCGGGCCGGGCAGATCCTCCGCGACGACCGCGTTCAGCAGGCCGCTCGTCACGCCGCCCTGGACGATGATCCCGCCGAAGCGCGAGCCCTCTGCTGCCTCGGTGTCGTAGTGCAGCGGGTTGCGGTCGCCGGTCAGCTCGGTGAAGAGCTCGATGTCGCGCGCCGAGACGACCCGGGAGCGCCGCGCACTCTGCCCGACCGCGATCTGCACCGGCGGAGCTTAGGCGGTCGCGAGGCGGCGTACGCCCGTGAGGTTGCGCACGCCCTGGACGGTCCAGCCTGCGAGGGCCAGCAGGAGCAGGCCCAGGAAGACAACCGTCAGAAGGAATCGCCGCCTCATGCCCACAAGACGGCGTCGACCCGCGCGATCTTCCCGCTCCGCCGTGTGAGACTTGAGCCCGCGTGACGGTGGGACTGCTGCATCCGGGCGAGATGGGCGCGGCTCTGGGCTCGGTGCTCCAGGGCGGCGGGACGACCGTGCTCTGGGCGTCCGCCGGCCGATCCGAGGCGACTGCCCGGCGGGCCGAGGAGGCGGGGCTCGAAGACGTCGGGGCGGTGGACGAGCTGGCGCGCCGGAGCGACGTGATCGTCTCGGTCTGTCCGCCGCACGCTGCCCTCGACGTGGCCCGGATCGTGTCGGGGTTCACCGGCGTCTACGTGGACGCGAACGCGGTCTCGCCAGCGACGACTCGGGCGATCGCGGCGCTCCTCGAGGAGGGCGGTGCCCGGTTCGTCGACGGAGGGATCGTGGGTCCGCCGCCGCGGGCGCCGGGGACGACACGGCTCTACCTCTCCGGCCCGGACGCGTCCGAAGCGGCCGACCTGTTCGAAGGCTCGCCGCTCGAGGCGCGCGTGATCTCCGACGAGGTCGGCGCCGCGTCGGCGTTGAAGATGGCCTACGCCGCGTGGACGAAGGGAACCGCGGCGCTGCTCCTCGCCACACGTGCACTCGCGCGCGCGGAGAACGTCGAGCCCGCGCTCGTCGAGGAGTGGAGGCGCTCGCTCCCCGAGCTGCCGGAGCAATCGCTTCGCGCCGCACGTTCCGCAGGGACGAAGGGCTGGCGCTGGGTCGGCGAGATGGAGCAGATCGCGGCGACGTTCGCCGCGGTCGGGCTGCCGCCCGGATTCCACGACGCGTCGAGGGACGTCTTCGCGCGGTCGCCGCGGCTCGACGACGGGAGCGACGAGGCGGCGCTCGAACGCATCCTGGATGCGCTGAGTTAGCGCAGCAGCTTCGAGAGCCGGCGGTCCTTCAGCACCCGCCCGCCGGTCTGGCACTGCGGGCAGTAGTAGATCGTGTGCTCCTCGAAGTCGACGCGCGCGATCGGCGTCCCGCAGACGTCGCACGGCTCGGCCAGCTTGTTGTGCACGCGGTAGGTCTGGTTGTCCTTCGCGCCGCGCTCGCGGAGCTCGAGGCCGCGCGACAGCTCCTCGTCGATCGCGGCCGAGAGCCGCTCGACCTCCTCGCGCGAGAGATCCGGTGCGAGCGCGTACGGCGAGAGCTTCGCCTCGTGGAGGATCTCGTTCGCCCACGCCCGCCCGATCCCGGCGATCACGCGCTGGTCGCGGAGGAGCGAGTGGAGCCGCCGCGACTCGTTCGCGCAGATCTCGGCGAGCGCGTCCGGCCCGAGACCGAGCGCTTCCGGGCCGAGGTGCGCGAGCTCGGCCTGCGCCGCCTCGGGCGTGAGCAGCCAGACGCCCGCGCGCTTCTTCGAGCCGGCCTCCGTGAGGACGAGGCGCGCGCCGCCCTGGAAGGTCAGCTGGAGCGCCGGCGTCTTCGGGCCCTTGTCACCCGCGAGCAGGTACCGCAGTCGGCCGGCGGTCATCAGGTGGACGAGCACGACGAGCTCGCCGTCCTCCGTCGGGAAGAGGAGCCGCTTCGCGCGCCGCTCTGCGCCGGCGAACCGCCGGCCCTCGAGGGTCGCGAGCGGCGGGTCGAAGGTCTTCAGCGTCGCGACGTGAGCAGGCCCCGCCTTCTCGATCGGGAAGGCGGACACCGGATCGTTCAACTGGCGCCGCCACGCCTCCATCTCCGGAAGCTCGGGCATGCGCTCAGCGTAGCTTCGTGCGTCAGGAAGGCTCGGGCGCCGGCTCGACCGACGTCACCGACGGGACCTGCGACAGCAGCACGGGCAGCGCCGCGAGCGACGCGCCGATCGCCCCCGCCCAGATCGCCGCGCTGATCCCGACCGTCGACGCGATCACACCGCCGAGCAGCGTGCCGACCGGGATCACGCCCCAGACGATCATGCGGATGACCGCCGTCGTCCTCCCGAGCAGCCGGTTCGGCGTGATCGCCTGGACGAGGCTCCGGATCGCCACGTTGAAGACGACGCCGCCGAAGCCCGTGATCGCAAGCCCCGCGATGAGCAGCGGCTCGGGCTGCGACTTCGGCGCGAGCGGGATCAGCAGGACGACCGGCCCGAACAGGATCGAGGCGGCCGCGATCGTCCGACCGATGCCCAGCAGCTCCGTGATCGGGCGCACGGCGAACGCACCCGCGATCACGCCGACGTTGCCGATCGCGAGCACGAGGCCGATCCTCGCGGCGTCGAGCTCGAGGACGCGAACGCCGTAGAGCAGGAGCAGCGGGCCCCAGACCGCGGCCCCGAAGAAGTTCGACGCCGCGGTCGTCGCCATGATCGGCCGGAACAACGGGTGGTGGACGACGTAGCGGAGCCCCTCGCTGAGCTCCCGCCGCGTCGAGCGGCCGGCGGGCTCGGCCTCGGGTTGCTCCTCGGGCGTGCGGATCCGCCAGGCGAGCAGCCCCGAGGCGACGAAGCTCACCGCGTCCGCCGCGAGCGCGAACGGCGCGCCGAAGAGCTGAACGAGCGCCCCGCCGAGCCCCGGCCCCGCCGCCTGCGCGGCCGAGCGCGTGATCTCCATCTTCGAGTTCGCGTCGACGAGGCTCTGGCGCTCGACGAGCGTCGCGATGTACGGGACGTAGGCGACGTCGAAGACGACGGTGAGCGTGCCCATCGCGAAGCCCACCGCGAACAGCTGCCAGATCGTCAGTACGTCGAATGCCCAGGCCAACGGCACCGACGCGAGGATGAGCGCGCGGCCGACATCGGCTGCGATCAGCAGCGGCCGGCGGCGGACCCGGTCGACCCAGACCCCCGCCGGCAGCGTGAGGAGGAGGAACGGCGCGTACTCGAGCGCTCCGAGCAGCGCGACCTCGAACGGCGTCGCGTCGAGCGACACGATCGCCGCGAGCGGCATCGCCAGCAAGGTGATCTGCGTGCCGAACTGCGAGATCGTGTGGGCGCCCCAGAGGCGGAGGAAGTCGGCGCGCCGCCAGAGGCCGCCGGTCGGCCAGAGGCGCATCAGGTCTCCGCGCTCTGCGTCTCGAGCGGGAGCTCGACGAGCTCCTCGACCTGCGCGGTGACGCCGCCCTCGGGCAGCCGCTCGATCGTCCGCAGCGGCCGCGCGAGCAGGAACACGAAGCAGCAGCTCGCGCCGAGCGCGCCGACGAAGATCGTCTCGCGCAGCCCGATCGTCTCCGCGAGCACGCCGCCGACCACGTTGCCGAGCGGGATCGTCCCCCAGACGATCCACCGCCGCGAGGCGTTCATGCGGCCGAGCAGCCGCTCCGGCGTGAGGGCTTGCATGAGGCTGATCGCGTTGACGTTGTAGAGGATGATCCCGAACCCGACCAGGATGTTCGATGCGAGGACGAACGGAACGGCGAAGTCCCGCGGCGCGAGCGGGATCAGCAGAACCGGCAGCCCGCTCAGCACGCCGCTCAGCACCAGTGTCCGGCCGATGCCCAGGCGCGCGGAGACGCGGCCCGCGACCAGCGCGCCGGCGAGCGCGCCGACGTTTCCGAGGGCGAACACCGCGCCGATCAGCACCGCCGACCAGTCGAGCTCGCGGACGGCGTAGACGAGGAAGATCGAGAACGCGATGCTGAAGAAGAAGTTCACGACCGCGACATAGGCCGCGATCGCGCGCCAGCGCGGGTCGCGCACGATGTAGCGGACGCCCTCGACGAGCTCGCGCCGCATGCTCGGGTGCTCGGCCGGCGCGCGCACCTCCTCGTGTCGGCGGATCCGGCCGATCAGCAGCCCGGACCACGCGAAGCTGATCGCGTCCGTGAGAACGGCGTACGGCGCGCCGATCGCCGCGACGAGAAGGCCGCCCGCGCCGGGCCCGCCGAGCTGCGCGGCCGAGCGGCTGATCTCCAGCTTCGAGTTGCCGTCGACGAGCTCGTCGCGCCTGACGAGCGCCGGCAGGTACGACTGGTAGGCGACGTCGAAGAAGACCGTGCAGATCCCGACCGCGAAGCCGACGACGTAGAGCTGCCAGATCGAGAGCGCGTCGAACGCGTAGGCGAGCGGGATCGTCGAGAGCGCGAGCGCTCGTCCCAGGTCGCCGAGCACGAGGATCGGCTTGCGCGGCAGCCGGTCGACCCAGACGCCCGCAGGCAGCGCGATCAGGAGGAACGGCAGCATCTCGACCGCCCCGAGCGCAGCGACCTCGAACGGCGTCGCCTCGAGCGCGACGATCGCGACGAGCGGGATCGCCAGGATCGACACCTGCGTCCCGAACTGCGAGATCGTCTGCGCGCCCCAGAGCCGGAGGAAGTCTGCGTGGCGCCACAGTCCTCCGGTCGGCCAGGCGCGCATCTACGGCTCGTCGGGGAGCGGCGGGCCCGGGAAGAGCGCCTGCGCCTCGGACTCGCCGAGGGGCGGCTCCTGCTCGATCTCCGGGACCTCGCGGAGCGACTTGACCGGGCCGATCACGAGCGGGAGCCAGGAGAGCGAGTTGCCGATCGCGCCGACCCAGATCGCGGTCCGCAGGTCGAACGAGCTGGCGAGCGCGCCGCCCGCGAGCAGGCCGAGCGGCATCACGCCCCAGACGATGAACCGGATCGACGAGTTCATCCGGCCCTGGAGCCGCTCGGGCGTGATCGCCTGGCGCATGCTGACCTGCGTCACGTTGTAGAGCACGACGCCGAATCCGACGATGAGCCCGGAAGCCACGAGCCACGGCACCGCGGCGTGGGCCTCCTGTGGGGCAAGCGGGATCAGCAGCTGGGCGATGCCTGCCATGCCGCCCACGACGATCGCCGGCCCGACGCCGATCCGTCGCGAGATCCGGTTGGTGAGCAGCGCACCGGCCAGGTAGCCGAGGTTCCCGATGGCGAAGATCACGCCGATCAGGAACGGGCTCATCCCGAGCGAGCGCACGAGGTAGACGGCGAGGATCGCCTGCATCATCGAGCCGAAGAAGTTGAACGTCGCGGTCGACATCGAGATCGTCCGCAGGTACGGGTTTCCGAGCACCCAGCGGAGCCCCTCGCCGAGCTCGGCCCGCATGCTCGTCTTCGACTCCTTCCGCTCCGCGCGCGTCGGGACGTTCTCCTCCTGCTTGCGGATCCCGAGCACGAACAGGCCCGAGGCGAGGAAGCTGAGCGCATCGACGAGGATCGCGTACGGCGCCTTCAGCGCCTGGACCAGCACGCCCGCCACCGCGGGGCCGCTGAGCTGCGCAGCCGAGCGGCTGACCTCGAGCTTCGAGTTGCCCTCGACGAGCGCCGTGCGATCGACGAGCGACGGCAGGTACGACTGGTAGGCGACGTCGAAGAAGACGGTGCAGATGCCGACGAAGAAGCCGACCGCGTAGAGCTGCCAGATCGTCAACGCGTCGAAGGCGTATGCGATGGGGATCGTGGCGAGGAGCGCTGCCCGTCCGAGGTCGCCGAGGATCAGGATCGGGCGCCGCGGCAGCCGGTCGACCCAGACGCCGGCCGGGAGCGAGATGAGCAGGAACGGCGCGAACTCGATCACGTAGAGCGCCGAGACCTGGAAGGCGCTGACGTCGAGCGTGATGATCGCGACGAGCGGGAGGGCGAGCCCGGTGATCTGCGACCCGAACTGGCTGATCGTCTCCGCCGACCAGAGCTTGAGGAAGTCCGAATGCCGCCAGAGCCCCCCGCGCGGCCAGAGCCTCACGCCTTCTTCCTCCGCTTCTTCTTCGGCAGGTCGCGCAGGTCCGTGGCGTAGACGCCCGCGACGAACCCGTAGACCCGCTCGTCCTCCACGTCGAGCGACTGGAACTCGCTCGCGAGCTCCTCGAGCCGCTGAGCGAAGCGGCGGGCTTCGCCTACGGCCACGCGGGCATGGACGACGACGAGACTCGACGGATCGTCGTCCTTGCCCGCGTCCGGCGCGACCTCGTCCGCGGCCTGCCGGAGCATCAGCGCGCCGATCGCGGCGGCGTCGAGCTGTTCGGAGTCGTCCGCAACGATGCGGTAGAGACGCGCGAGCCGGCCGTAGTACTTCTCGGTGAGGGCGCGGACCTTCCGCGTGCGGACGACGCGGATCAGTGCTGCGTCCTCGAGAACCTTGACGTGGTGCCCGACCGTTCCCTTCGGCTGCCCGAGCGCCTCCGCGAGCTCCGTCGTCGATGCGGCGCGCTCGCGCAGGAGGCTGAGGATCCGCCGCCGCGTCGAGTCCGCGACCGCCCGGATCTGCTCCTCGGAGCGGACCTCGAGCACCTCCTCGAGCGAATAGTCGGGAATTGCCGTACGTTCGACGATCGCCGGACGTTAGCGCGCGCTTAGGGTTCCGTCAATGCCGGAACCGATCGTCGTCGTCGTCAGGCGCGGGAGCGTCGTCGAGGCCCGCCACCTGGTGCACGCCGTGGTCGTCCGGGACGGCAGTGTCGCCGAGACGGTGGGGGATCCGTCGCTCGTCTCGTTCCTGCGGTCGTCGTCGAAGCCGATCCAGGCGCTCCCGCTCGCGCGCGCCCGGGAGGACCTCGACGACCGCGAGCTCGCGATCGCCTGCGCCTCGCACCGGGCCGAGCCCGCGCAGCTCGAGGCCGTGCGGCGGCTGTTGGCCGACGCGCCCGCGAAGGAGCGGGAGCTCGAGTGCGGCACCCAGGAGGGCCGCCCGCCCGATGCGCTCCACCACAACTGCTCGGGCAAGCACGCGGGGATGCTCGCGCTCTGCCGGGCACACGGCTGGCGCTCGGAGGGCTACCGGCACGAGGCGCACCGTGTCCAGCGCGCGATGGCCGCGGCCCACGCCGAGGCCGCCGGCGTGGACGAGGACTCGATGCCGACCGCCGTGGACGGGTGCGGCGTGGTCACCTTCGCGTTACCGCTCGACCTGACCGCCCATGCGTTCGGCCGCCTCCACGAGCTCCGCGGAGGCGAGCGCGTCGCCGCCGCGATGCGCGCCCACCCGGAGCTGATCGGCGGCGCCGGCCAGGCCGACACCGAGCTCATGCGTTCGCTGCCGGGGTGGATCGCGAAGGGCGGCGCCGAGGGCCTGATGTGCGCCGCGGGCGACGGGCTCGCCGTCGCCGTGAAGATCGAGGACGGCGTCCACCGCCCGATGCGCCCCGCGCTCCACGCGGTCTTTGGCCTGATCGGCCTCGAACTTCCCGACGATTTCGCCCGCGTGCCGGTCCGCAACTCGCACGGCGAGGACGTCGGCGAGATTGTGAGCGCAGCGTGAAAAAACCTCTACCGATTCGTCAACAGGCGGTGTAACATCCCGCCCCTGAGTGGTGAGCCGGTGGCGTCCAACCGGCTCTTTGCGTGTTAACAGGCGTCGTTGTCTTCCGCGCGAGGAGGTCCATGCTCACCGTCGATATCGCTCTTCCAGACGTCGAAGAGCTCCAGAAGCTCGTCCAGGATGGCATCGACAAGGGGTTTCTGAACTACGACGAGATCGCAACCGGACTCGAAGAAGTCGAGCTCACCAAAGACCAGATCGAAGACTTCTACACGTACCTGATCGACCATGGCGTCGAGCTCCTCGAGGGCGAGACGCACAAGCGCCCGCCACACGAACAGCCCGAGCCCGAAGAGGAGAAGGTCACACCGAAGCTCGACCTGACCGTCGAGCCCTCGCTCGACTCGCTGAGGCTCTACCTCCGCGAGATCGGCAAGGTGCCGCTCCTCACCGCCGACCAGGAGATCTACCTCGCCAAGCGGATCGAGCGCGGCGACATGTCGGCGAAGACCCAGATGATCGAGGCGAACCTGCGCCTCGTCGTCTCGATCGCGAAGTCGTACCTCGGCCGCGGGCTCACGTTCCTCGACCTGATCCAGGAGGGCTCGCTCGGCCTGATCCGGGCGGTCGAGAAGTTCGACTACCGCAAGGGCTTCAAGTTCTCGACCTACGCAACGTGGTGGATCCGCCAGGCCGTGACCCGCGCGATCGCCGACAAGGCCCGGACGATCCGGATCCCGGTCCACATGGTCGAGAAGCTGAACAAGGTCGTCCACATCGAGCGCCAGCTCGTCCAGCGCCTCGGCCGCGAGCCTCGTCCCGAGGAGATCGCCGAGGAGCTCGAGATGACGACCGAGGAGGTGCGCGAGATCCTGCGGATGTCGCAGCTCCCCGTCTCGCTCGAGAAGCCGATCGGCGAGGACGAGGAGTCGGAGCTCGGCGACTTCGTCGAGGACGAGAGCGCGGAGTCGCCGTACGACACCGCGACGCTCTCGCTCCGCCGCGGGGACATCGAGCGGGCGCTCGACTCGCTGCCGGACCGCGAGCGGAAGGTGATCGAGATGCGCTTCGGCCTCTCGGGCGCCCAGCCGTGCACGCTCGAGGAGGTCGGCCGCGCCTTCGGCGTCACGCGGGAGCGGATCCGCCAGATCGAGAACAACACGCTCAAGAAGCTCGAGTCCCTGCCGGAGGCGCAGGGCCTCAAGGACTGCGTCTAGGAGCTAGCGGCCCGAGAAGGTCGGCGTGCCGGAGTGCACGCTCACGTGCCGGAAGTCCGGGAGGTACGCGCCGCTGTTGCTGTCGAAGTCGACCCGCCACACGGCGCCCGCCGGGACGTCGAAGGCGAGTGTGCGCTTCTCGCCCGGGTCGAGCACGACCGTGCGCCGCTCCGAGCCGGTGAAGCGGACGCGCAGCTTCGGCGCGTTCTCGGGGAGCGTGACCGGAAGGCGAAGCGTGCCGCCCGTCGTCGAGCGCACCTCGATCCAGCCGTCGTTCGCGAGCCAGCCGTCGTAGAAGCGCCCGGCGACGAGGACGGCGAGCTGCGGGGTGCCGTCCGCGCGCCAGAGGTCGAACGTCGGCGTCGTTCGCGACGCGCGTCGCGTTCCGGAACCTTGCGAAGACCGAGTAGCGCGGGATCAGGATCGCGGTGCGGATCGGCCGGCCGCCCTGCACGAGCGACCCGTCGTCGGCGATCCGCACGAGCGGCTGGTGGAACGCGTCGATCTTGTTCCCGTGCGGGAGCCGAACGACGTCGCCGATCGACCGGTTCCAGAAGAGCTGCGAGAACGCGAGCTCGCGCGGACCGCCCGGCGTCTGGAGGTACGTCACGGAGCCGACGTCCGCGTGGTCGACCCAGCGTGCGTCGCTCGGTAGGTAGCTCCCCCGCACCTTCGGAACGTTGTCGGCGTCGAACGCGACCGCGCCGGCTGAAGCCGTGCCGGCGAGGAGGATCGCCGCGCCGAGCGCGAGCGGGGCTGCGCGGCGCGGCCGGAAGGCCAGGCCGGCGGCGAGCAGCGAGAGCACGGCGACCGCAGCGGCGAGGGCGAGCGAGCCGTTGTCGTACCCGATCCGCTTCTCGACCCAGTAGAGCGCGAGCAGGAACGGCGAGTCCTGGCGTCCGGTATCGGACGTGTAGGCGGAGAGCGGGACGCGCGCCGAGACGAGCAGCAGCGCGAGCGACGAGACGGCGACGAACCACCGGGCCGGCGCACCGCGCTTGAGCCAGAGGCAGAAGGCCGGTGCCACGAGCGGCAGGATCGTCATCAGGTAGCGCTCCTGGAACCGCCCACCGCCCGCCGCCTCGGCGGCGTTCGCGGCGTAGAGGGTCGCTTCGAGGAGCAGTGCGCCGACCAACAGGACGGCGAGCGCGGCGAAGGCCTTCTCGTCCCGGCTCCTGGGTCGCCAGAGCGCGTAGGCGAGCCCGGCGACGGCGCCGGGCACGAGGATCCAGCCGCTCGAGTACGCGAGGAGCATCAGGTCGGTCGCGCCCCAGCCGGCCATCTCGAGCGGATGGACGTCGAGGTTCGCGATCCGCGAGTAGTAGCCGAGCACGCGCATCGGTCCGAGCGCGAGGGCCCCGAGAAGCGGCAGGGCGAAGAGGAGCAGCGTGAGCCGGAGCCGCTTCAGCACGCGGACGTCGGCGAGGGCCGCGGCGAGGACGAAGACGACGGGCAGCACGACGAACTGCACCCGCGCGAACGCCGCGAGCCCGCTGCACGCGACGAGGCCGATCTGCACGCCGCGCGTCGGCTGCGAGATCGCCCGGATCCCGAAGTAGACGGCGCCGAGCACCAGCGGGTACGCGATCGGCTCGCCGAGCACGTAGGAGACGTAGAAGAGGTTCGGCGTCACGACCGCGAGCACCGCGCAACCGAGGGCGAGGCGCTCCGAGAGCTGCAGCCGTCGCGCGATCAGGTAGACCGGGACCGCCGCGAGCGACATCGCGAGCGCGTTCAGGCCCTGCGTCAGCCGGTAGGCGACCGCCGGCTCCTCGACGAGCCAGAACGGGGCGTTCAGGATCGGCTGGAGGAGGGCCGGGAAGCTCGCAGCGTGGCCGCGGATCGCGATCCCGTCGCCGTCGGCGAGCGATCGCGCGATCGCCGAGTAGATGTACTCGTCCGGGAAGTAGACGGGGGTCGTGTGGACGGCGGCGACGAGCCAGCGGACGGCGAAGCTCAGGCCGACGAGACCGGCCAGGAGCCAGCCCGCAGGGACCGCTGCGGCGCGTCCGAGCGGGATCGGGCGCGGGCGTGCGGGCGCATCCGCGCTCGAGACGGCGACGTCGACAGCCACGTGCCGTCTATCGGCACCGCGGCGGTGTCCCTTGAAAGAGGGCTACTCGTCCTGGGGCGTCGTGTCCGCGCGCTCGTACGGGACGAACAGGCGGCAGTGCGGGCACTTGAACCCGTTGTAGCGGGCGGCGTCGCCCTCGAGCAGCTCGGCCGAGAACGTCTTCTTGCAATGCGGGCACTGCACCTCGTACGAGCCCGACTGGGCGGTCGCCTCGCTCACGTTTCCAAGCTAGCAAAGGCCGTCCGACCCGCCTCCTAGCGTTTCACTTGATGCCGCCCGACTGGTTCCGCCGTGCGTTCGCAGAGTTCGTCGGAGTGTTCGCGCTCGTCTTCATCGCGGTCGGCTCGATCCTCTTCTCGGGCGGCCAGCTCGTCGGGCCGGCGGTCGCGCAGGGCTTCGTGATCGCCGTGATGGCCTCGTCGGTCGGCCACATCTCGGGCGGGCACTTCAACCCGGCCGTCACGATCGGCTTCCTCCTCACGCGCCGCATGGAGCCCGTGCTCGGCGCGATCTACATCGCCACGCAGCTTCTCGCCTCGATCGTCGCCGCGCTTGCGCTCCGCGCCGTCTATCCGGACGAAGCCGACCTCGGCGGCGGCGTGCCTCACGTGAACGACGCGGTCAACCTCGGCTCGGCCGTCCTCGTCGAAGGGATCCTGACGTTCTTCCTCGTCTGGGTCGTCTTCGCGACCGCCGCCGACCCCGGCGGCACGTTCAAGTCGATCGCCGGCCTCGCGATCGGCCTCACGATCACCTTCGACATCCTCGGCGGCGGGCCGCTAACCGGCGCGGCGATGAACCCTGCACGGGCGTTCGGCCCGGAGCTCGTCGAGGGCGAGTGGGCGGACTGGTGGGTCTACTGGGTCGGCCCCATCCTTGGCGGCGGCATCGCGGCCCTCGCGTATGACCTGCTCTACCTCCGCCCGGGCGAGCCGCCAGTCGTTGGAACGCCGGAGAGCGGCATCGACGAGCCGCGCCCCGGGGAAGCCGCGGTCTCGTAGCCCTCGGCGCCGCGGCGCGGGTCGTTCGCTCCAGCCTGCCATCTCGTCGTCAAGCATTCCGGGGCGACTGCCACGGCCGCCTGACCCACTCAGGTCAATGACCGCGCGTGCCCGTTAAGCGGCGAGGTGCTCGCGGCGCGCCACGGCAACGGCCTCGAGCCGCGTGTGGACTCCGAGCGCCTTCAACAGGTGGCGGACGTGGTTTCGCACCGTCTCGCGGCTCAGCTTGAGCTCCTCCGCGATCTGCGTCGTCGAGCGGCCCCGCTCGAGGAGCCGCAGGACCTCGGTCTGACGTGGAGTGAGCGCCGGGTGGTCGACCGGCCTCGCGGCGTCCGGGTCCATGTGCCGGGCCTGACCGAAGACTCCCACGACGCGGTCGCCCTGCATCAGCTGGACCGAGCTCACCTCGACGGCCATCCGGCCGCCGTCTGCCCGGAAGAGGACGAAGTCGCCGTGCGTGCTCGGCGCCGTCCCCGCCACCTTCCGCGCGAACATCTCCCGCGCCAGGCGGCGCTCCTCCGGGACGACGACCGAGGTGAACTGACGCCCCCGCACGTCGCCGACGAGCTTCTCCGCTGCGGGGTTGATCCAGCGGATGACCCCCTGCGGGTCGATCACGTAGCTCGGCACGTTCACGTTCTCGAGGGCGTCCTCGACGTCGCCGCCCAGCATGCGAAGTCGGCTCATCTCTCTCGAGTGTAGGCCCTCGGGTCCCGAGCACCCAACCGAGGGGCACCGCTACGCGTCGGTGCAGATCAGCCCTGGCGTCCCGGTGGCGATGGTCGCGGCGCAGCTCGGCCACTCGCGCAAGTCGCTCACGCTCGACACGTACTCACACGTTCTGACCGCCGACGAACAACTCGTTTTGGTTTGCCCCCGCGCCGCACTCGTCGAGTCTTCGAGCTAACGCGCAAGTGCTGCGAAGACGACGTACCTGTACGTCGAACTTCCCGCGGGGTGGCATGCGGACAGCACGAGGCCACGGTAGCGCAGCACCCAGACCTGCCATGGCCGCACGATCGCCGCGCTCCGCACGACGTATTTCCTAGCGCCGAGGAAGATCGTGTCGCCGCGGCGAAGCTGCGGGAGGTAGAGGAAGGGGCGAGTGTGGGTCGTGCGGTGGCCAGCGATCGCGACCGTGTCCCGATCGCGGAAGTACAGCTTCGGCCCATCCGCGAGGGTACGTGCGAGTGGGACGTCGAGCTCGAGGCGCGGGATCTGGAGCCGCGTCTGCGCGGACGCCGTTGCGGGGCTGGCGATCGCCAGCCCCGCAACGAGCAGTACGAGCGTGCTACGGAGTGAACGGAAGAACACTGGGCACCTTGGGCTGGGCCTTCTTCGCGACCAGGACGCCTGCGACATCACTGGCCGGTGCTTTCGTCGTCCGCGCCGGAACCGCTGTCGTGACAGCACTCCCGATGCTCGGGGGCGTGAACGGAGCCGTGGCACTCGGAGGTGCCTGCGGTTTCGGGCTTGGCGTCGTGGAGGACGTTGACGTCTCCGTTGCCGTGGTCGTCGTCGACGTCGTCGGCGTCACCGCGGTGGTCGGGGTGGTCGGGGTGGTCGGGGTGGTCGGGGTGGTCGGGGTGGTCGGGGTGGTCGGGGTGGTCGGGGTGGTCGGAGTGGTCGGAGTGGTCGGAGTGGTCGGGGTCGTCGGCGTCGACGGGCCGAGGCAGTGGTCCTCGTTCATACCTCCGACGTCGTCTTTGCCGTGGGCCTCGCAGTCCTTGCCGTTCGGGGACGGATCGGGCCGGCAGTCCTTGCCGCTGTTGCCGTGCGAGCACGGTCCCTGCCCTGGAGGTGCTGAGGGCAGTCCCGCCGCGAGGACCGATGTCCCCCCGCCGGCGAGCGCCCCGAACGCAAGCACCAGCGGCGCCGCGAACCAAATGAGTCTCTTCATGTCGTTCCTTTCATCGATGGGAAATCACGTGCAGCAGAGTTGAGAGAGGCCGCGCCGACGTTGCGCAATCGCCGCCGATCGAGCTGGCAGGCGAGGAGGCCAGCGTCGAGCGCCGCTTTCGCTGTCGCCTGAGATCGCCGGGCGGTCGGCTCGCGTCACCCGGATGCCTCTCACGGGGCGAACGCTCTAAGTCGAGGACGTCTAACGAGTCACTTGCTCGGCCGCCACGGCCGCGATCCCCTTACCCCGGAAAGCCGAGGCCGATCGCAGCAGGCAAGGCCGCAAGGTCCTTCGTTCCAGCAAACTCTAGTCTGGACAGTATCTGGACATTCGCTGGGCCGTATCACCCGAAGGAGGGATTGGCGTTCCTGTGCGTGCATCCCCCGGCCGGGGGTCTTTGCGGCGGCGCACGCGAACGAGTACCGCCAACTTCCGCGGGACGGGAAGCGCGTCACGACCGATCGGCGCGTAATCGACGTCGTCACGCTCTCCTTCCCCGGCTAACGGGACCACCGAGTGTTTGATTCGCTGCGCTCGTGTGGTCCAGGTGTGGTCTCGGCCGCCACTCCGAGGCCCGAGCGCGTCGGTTTTTGCAGGTTTTGCTGAGGTTTCGGTAAGCACGCAGCCAGGGTCGCCGCCAGGGGGCAAGGGTCGTCTGACGCACTTGTGTCAATCGCAGGCCGCGCTTGTGAAGCCTGTGCATAGGTCGAGCTTTTGCATTGAGGCCCGTTGAACCAGGTGTGAAAAAACGGTAAGAAGGGTCGTCCGTGGCCGCGCCTCTCGTCGCACCCTCGACCGACACCGTGGTGCGCCTGGAGGGCGTCACGAAGAGCTTCGGCGACAACGTCGTCCTGCGCGACATCGACCTCGAGGTCGCCTCGGGCGAGGTGCTCGTGGTGATCGGGCCGAGCGGCAGCGGGAAGAGCACTCTGCTCCGGTGCGTCAACCTGCTCGAGCCGGTCGACTCCGGCCAGATCTGGCTCGAGGGCGTCCAGATCACCGGCAAGGGCGTGAAGCTCCCCGAGATCAGGCAGCGGATCGGGATCGTCTTCCAGCAGTTCAACCTCTTCCCGCACCTGCGCGCGATCGACAACCTCACGCTCGCGGCCCGGCGAATCAAGAAGATGGGCCGCAAGGAGGCCGAGCAGCGCGCGCGCGAGCTCCTCGAGCGGGTCGGCCTCGAGGAGAAGGCCGGGAGCTACCCGCACCAGCTGTCGGGCGGGCAGCAGCAGCGCGTTGCCATCGCGCGAGCGCTGATGATGCGGCCGCACGTGATGCTCTTCGACGAGGTCACCTCCGCGCTCGATCCGGAGCTCGTCGGCGAAGTGCTCGTCGTGATGCGCGACCTCGCGCGCGACGGCATGACGATGCTCGTCGTCACGCACGAGATGCACTTCGCGCGCGAGGTCGGGGATCGGGTGATCTTCATGGACGAGGGGCGAATCGTCGAGCAGGGCAAACCGGCCGACGTGCTCGATCGTCCAAGGGAGGAGAGGACGCGGCGCTTCCTGCGGCGCTCTCTGCAGCTGGCGGGTTCATTGGAGGAACTCACAATCGAAGGTCAAGGAGGGGTTGGATGAAGAAGCTCATTGCCGTCGTCTCTGTGGCCGCGCTCGTCGCGGCCGTCGTGACGGCGCTCGGCGTCGCGGCGACGTCGGGAGCAGGTCCGGCGACGGCGACACCGACGGCGAAGAAGAAGCCGAAGCTCCCGGCGCTGCCGTCGAACATCAAGGCACGGAAGCGCTTCCTGATGGGCGTCAAGTGCGATGCACCGCCGTTCGGGTACATCAACGTGCGCGGCGAGAACGCCGGTTTCGACGTCGAGATCGCGCGGTGGTTCTCGCGGTATGCCTTCGGGAATCCGAACCGCATCAGCTTCGAGTGCACCCCGACTCCGGCGCGAGAGCCGGCGTTGACGACGGGGCGCGTCGACATGGTGATCGCCACGTTCACGTACACCCGCGACCGCGACACGCGGATCGACTTCTCGCGGGCGTACTACAAGGCGACCGGGCGGCTGCTGGTCAAGAACGACCAGCCGAACTCGCTCGTCAGCCAGCTGGCGAACCGCAACATCGTGACGACCAGCGGCTCGATCTACGACCGGTGGGTGCGGAAGTGCTTCCCGAGCGCGAAGCTCACCGTGACCGACAACTTCACGAACGCGGCGCTGACGTTCAACCAGGGTCGCGCGGACACGCTGATGTGGGACGACTCGGTCCTCGTCGGGATCGCCGCGGCTGACCGCAACTCGAAGCTCACGAACGACACGTTCCTGGCGCTGCCCTACGGCATCGGCATCCGCCAGGGGAACACCGGACTCACACGGTGGGTGAACGCGCGGCTCGAGCTGATGCGCAAGGCCGACCGCTTCATGACGATCCTGCGCAACAACGTCCCGGCACGCTTCGTGCCCGGGTTCTCGAGCAACATCCTCCGCCCGCGGAACACGTTCGGGTACGCGCCGGCAGACGCGCCGGCACCCGACACGGTTTGCCCGTAGCGGATCGACGCGAAGGGAGCGGCCGCCACGCGCGGCCGCTCCCTCGTTAGCCATGCTCGCGATCACGTACGACCTCGGTGCGTATCTCTCCGAGCACTGGGAGTTCCTCCTCCGTGGGTTCGCACGGACGATCTACGTCTCGGCGATCGCGATCGCCGGCTCGTTCGTGATCGGCCTCTTCCTCGGTGCGGCGCGCGCCCACCGCATCCCCGTCCTGAGCCAGCTCGCGGCGGTCTACGTCGAGGTGATCCGGAACACGCCGATCCTCGTGCAGATCTTCTTCCTCTACTTCGCGCTCCCCGAGTGGCCGGGGATCAGGCTCGACGTCTTCACGGTCGCATGGCTGTCGATCACGCTCTGGGGCGGCGCGTTCAACACCGAGAACTTCCGCGCCGGGTTCGAGGCGGTCCCGGACAGGCTGCGTGAGGGCGCGCTCGCGCTGGGGTTCAGCCGGGTCGCGACGTTCTTCAACGTGACGCTCCCGATCGGCGGCCGGATCGCACTGCCGTCGTCGATCAACACGTACATCGCCGTCGTGAAGAACACGGCGCTGCTGTACGTCATCGCCTACGAGGAGTTCTACACCTCGGCCTATCAGATCAATGCGCTCGAGCTCGCGACGTGGGAGACGATCACCGTGCTCGGAGTCGTCTACCTGACGCTCGTCTGGTCGCTGTCGGCGCTGATCCGCTTCGCCGAGGGGCGGCTCGCACTGCCGGAGGCGCTCTGATGCCGGACTGGGTCGAGCCCGTCGCGCGATACATGCTCGACGTCGGGCTGCGCAACACGCTGCGCGTGGCCGCGATCTCCGTGGTGCTCGCGACCGGCATCGGCGTCGTGCTCGGCACCCTCATCACGATCCGGTTCTGGCTCTCGCGGGCGCTGATCCGCGGCTACATCGAGGTCTGGCGCGGGCTGCCGATCATCGTCACGCTCTTCATCGTCCACTTCGGGCTGCCCGCGCTGAGCCCACGGCTGGAGTTCGACGTCTTCACGAGCGGGATCATCACGCTGACGCTGTGGGGGAGCGCGCAGATCGCCGAGGCGACGCGCGGCGCCGTGCAGTCGATCCCGCGCGAGCAGCACGAGGCGTCCTCCGCGCTCGGCTTCGGCTGGGTGGGTCGGCACCGCTACGTGATCTTCCCGCAGGCGCTCCGCCGGCTGATCCCGCCGCTCGTCGGGCTGGTCGTCGGGATCATCCTCAACACGACGCTGATCCAGGTCATCGGCGGCTCGGAGCTGCTCGAGACCGCCGAGCAGTCGATCGAGCGTCTCGGCTCGCCGCCGCCGGTCGGGCTTCTCGACCCGCACGCGTTCGAGATCCTCGGCGCCGTCGCCGTCGTGTTCTTCCTCATCTGCTTCCCGCTCACGCGCCTCGCCGCCTACCTCGAGAAGAAGCTCCTCGTATGACGCTGCCGTACGAGCGCGGATCGCTCCTACCCGACACCGGCGCCGACGTCGCGAAGCTCCGCGCGGCGTGGCGGATCGTGGAGGCGCGCAGCGGAGAAGGCACGCTGTTCAACTTCACCGGGCTCGAGCGTGCGCTCGAGCTGGGCGACGCCGATCCGGCGCTCCTCGACGACGATCTCGCGCCGGCGTTCTGGGGCGACCGGCTGACGGAGCTCGCGCTCGAGCATCTCGGCGGCGAGCCGGGACGCGACGACGTCTTCGTCGCGAACCGGCTGACCGCGGCGATCGTCGCCGCGATGCAGATCCTCGTGCGGCCGGGCGACACCGTGCTCGGCGTGTCGGCGCGCTACTCGCACCCGGTCGTCGTGCGCGCGGTCAAGCTCGCGGGCGGCGAGCTCGTCGACACCCGCGGCTACGACGAGTTCGCGGCGCACCTCGATCGCGATCCGCAGCTCGTCGTGCTCACGCGTCTCGCGGTGTCCTACGAGGCGCTGCCGATCGACGAGCTGGAGGCGATCGCCGCCGAGACGAACCGGCTCGGCGTGCCCCTGTTCGTCGACGACGCCGGTGGCGCGCGTGTCGGGCCTGCGGTGTTCGACCAGCCGAAGACGCTCGAGCTCGGAGCCGTCGCCGGAGCGACCGGCCTCGACAAGTACGGCACGACCGGCCCGCGGCTCGGCCTCCTCGCGGGACGAGCCGACCTCGTCGGCCGGATCCGCGCCCGCGGCATCGAGCTCGGCCTCGAGGCGCGCCCGATGCTCTACCCCGCCGTCGTCCGCTCGCTCGAGCGGTACAGCCCGACGCGGGTGCGAGACCTCGTCGCGGCGACGAACGACCTCGGCGACGCGCTCGAAGCGCATTTCCCCTGGCTCGAGCGAACGCCGGTGGCGGTCCGGCTCGAGGGCGAGGCGATCCTGGCCGAGGCCGCGCGCCGGGCCGGAGTGCAAGGAACAGACTGTTCCTTGGTGCCGTACGAGGCGACCGCTGCGCTCGCGATGCTCCTGCTCCGCGACCACGGCATCCTCACCGTCCACTTCGCCGCGCTCCCTCCCGGGACGTCGGCGCTCCTGCTGAAGTTCGTCCCGCCGGAGACGCTCGCGCGGTTCGGCGGCGCCGAGCGCTTCGCGGAAGCCGTCGACGAAGCGCTCGGGGAGCTCGCAACGCTCGTGACCGACGAGGAGGCGCTCCGCCGCCTGCTCGCGGTCGCGCGAGACCACGAGACCTAGGCCGCCTCCAGGTACTCGAGGCCGCGGTGGCGGTCGACCACGAGGTGGACGACCGGACGGCCGAAGCGCCGGCGGGCTCGCTCGACGACGCCGCGGGCGAGCCAGTTCGAGCGGCCCTCGGGATGCGTCGCGATCACGAGCTCGTCGGCGGGGAAGACGTGCAGCGCGTCGGCGGCCGCCTGAAGCGGGTCGGCGTCGCCGACCATCCCGTTCGCCGGGATGCCGCTCGCCGCGAGGCGGTCGAGCGAGCGGCGAAGCCGTTCGTCGGCGGCGGCGTGCGCGTCGTCGTCGTCCGACGTCCAGTGGCGGACGCGACCGTTCAGCGCCGGCGCGACGATCAGGACCTGCGTCGCCTCCCTCGCGCGGATCGCGTGCGCGAGGAGCTCGCTCTCCACGGTTTCGTTCGCGAGGACGAGGATGCGGTTCGACATGGGGTGCTCCTTTCAGGAGGCGGAGGGCCCCAGGGGATGGAGGCCCTCCGCCGCTCGAGGCCTAGCGCGAGTCCACGCTCACGACCTCGAAGTTGTCGTTGACGTAGACGGTCGCCCTGCTGCCGTCCGCCTTCTGCACGTGCGCTTCGTACTTCGCGTTGCCGTCGGCGTCGGTCTCGACGCGCTCGATCGTGGCGCCCGGAAGCTCGGCCTTCGCGGCCGCCGTCACCTTCGCGGCGGCGTCACCGGTCAGCAGTGTCTCGTCCGACCGTTGCGGTGGCAGCCCCTGCGGCCGGGCGTCGTTGCTCTGCGTCGTCGCGGCCGCCGTGCTGTTCGCCGCGTTGTTCCCCGACGCCGCCCCTGCGATCGCGGCGCCTCCGAGCGCGAGCGCGGTGAGCGCCGAGACTCCCAGCAGGATGTTCTTGAGCTTGTCGTTCATCGTCGTTCCTTTCGTTCGTCGGTTGCTGCGGACACGAACGAGGAGACCACGGCGGGCTCAAAACGGCCTGGGTCCGTCCTACGAAGACGCTGTGCGCGTTCACAGGCGATTCACAAGAACCGCTGCCACGATTGCGCCGTGAACATCCCCCGCGACAACCACCGGATCCTCGTCGTCGACGACGAGCCTTCGATCGTCGACGCGGTCGCGACCGCCCTTCGCTACGAGGGGTACGAGGTCGACGAGGCGTTCACCGGCCGCGACGCGCTCGACGCGGTCGCCCGGCACGAGCCCGACCTGATCGTGCTCGACTGGATGCTGCCCGACATCGAGGGGATCGAGGTGGGCCGCAGGCTGCGTGCCCGCGGCTTCAAGAGCGCCGTGCTCTTCCTCACCGCGAAGGACGCGACCGAGAACAAGGTGGAGGCCCTCCGCGCCGGCGGCGACGACTACGTGACGAAGCCGTTCAGCCTCGCGGAGATCGTCGCGCGCACGCAGGCGATCCTCCGCCGCACGATCGGCGCGCTCCCGGGCGACGTGCTCCGCTTCGAGGATCTCGTCCTCGACGAGGGACGCCACGAGGTGCATCGCGGCGACAAGCCGATCCCGCTGACGGCGACCGAGTTCAGCCTGCTTCGCTACTTCATGCTCAACCCGCGCCGCGTGCTCTCGAAGTCGCAGATCCTCCAGAACGTCTGGCGCTATGACTTCGGCGGCAACTCGAACGTCGTGGAGACCTACGTGAGCTACCTCCGCAAGAAGCTGCATGCCGCAGGCCCGCCGCTGATCCGCACGGTGCGGCAGGCCGGCTACATGCTCGAAGCCGGAGAACGCTGATGCTCAGCCGGCTCTCGCTGCGCGCGCGCCTCGTCCTCGGCGTGATCGTCCTCAGCGCGGTCGGCCTCGCGATCGCGAACGTCGCGACCTACGCGTCGCTTCGCTCGTTCCTCTTCGACCGCACCGACACGACGCTCGCCGACTCGAGCCACGCGGTCGAGCACTCGGTCTTCGAGCACGGGCGCGGGTGCGGCGGCCCCGGGGATCGCCCGCCGCCCGGCGTCGAGCCGGGCGACTACGCGGAGGTCCGCTCGTCGGACGGGCAGGTCGTCTGCAGCTGGCAGGGACGGTCGTTCGGCGAGGCGGCTCCGTCGCCGCCGGTCCTGCCCGCCGACCTCGACGTTCCGTCTTCGGGAGAGCCGCACTCCTTCAACGTCGACGCGCAGGACGGCGGCAGCCGCTACCGCGTGCGCGCGTCGGCCGAGCCCTCCGGACAGGGGACGGTCGTCGTCGCGACGTCGCTTGCCGACGTGGACGCGACGCTGAACAGACTGCTTGCGATCGAGCTGCTCGTGACGGCGGCAGTGCTGATCGCGCTCGCGCTGCTCGGGCTCTGGGTCGTGCGGCTCGGGCTCCGCCCGCTCGACGCGATCGGCGACACCGCCGCCGCGATCGCCGCCGGCGACCTGACGCGGCGCGTCGAACGCGCCGAGCCGAACACCGAGGTCGGGCGGCTCGGGCTCGCGCTCAACGCGATGCTCGGCCAGATCGAGTCGGCCTTCAAGGCGCGTGAGGCGACCGAGCGGAGGCTCAGGCGTTTCGTCGCCGACGCGTCGCACGAGCTGCGCACGCCACTCGCGGCGGTGCGCGCGTACGCGGAGCTCTTCGGGCGCGGGGCGGACCGCCGCCCGGACGACCTCGAGCGTGCGATGTCGGGCATCAGCCGCGAGTCGGAGCGCATGTCGCTCCTCGTCGAGGACCTGCTGCTCCTCGCACGCCTCGACGAGGGGCGGCCGCTGACGCGCGAGCTCGTCGAGCTGGACGACGTCGTCGGCGAGGCGGTCGAGACGGCCGGCACCGTCGAGCCGGACCGTCCGTTCGAGCTCGACTCGCGTCCGGTCACCGTCCTCGGCGACCGCGACCGCCTCCGCCAGATCGTCGACAACCTGCTCGCGAACGTCCGCTCGCACACGCCCGCCGGCTCCCCGGTTCGCGTCCGCGTCGGCCCCGAGAACGGCCACGCCGTGATCGAGGTCGAGGACAGCGGCCCCGGGAGTGAGCGCGGACGAGGCCGAGCGCGTGTTCGAGCGGTTCTACCGCGCCGACCGGTCGCGCTCGCGCTCGAGCGGCGGTGTCGGCCTCGGTCTCTCGATCGTCGCCGCGGTCGCGGAAGCGCACGGCGGCACCGTCTCCGCGCACGCGAACGGGGGAGACGGCGCGACGTTCCGCATCGAGCTCATCGCCCACACGAACGGAGGTCCCGAAGATGACTGAGCAGGAGCTCACCCGACGACGACTGCTGGAGCTCGGCCTGGCGATCCCGCCGCTCGCGGCGGTCGCGGCCGGCGCCGACCTCTTCGCGCCCGAGACGCTGCTCGCCGCGACGCCCGCGATCGCGGACGACGACGAGCCGACGCCTGCGCAGACCGAGGGCCCGTACTTCACGCCGAACTCGCCGCTCCGCAAGTCGATCGTCCCCGCCGGCGCCGCCGGCACGCGGCTGACGCTGACCGGCCGCGTGCTCTCGACCGCCGCCCGGCCGGTCGCCCGCGCGCTCGTCGACTTCTGGCAGGCGGACGCGCGCGGTGCCTACGACAACAGCGGCTACCGCTTCCGCGGGCACCAGTTCACGGACGCCAAGGGTCGGTTCGCGCTCACGACCGTCGTCCCCGGCCTCTATCCGGGCCGCACGAAGCACATCCACGTGAAGGTCCAGGCGCCGGGCCGCTCGATCCTCACGACGCAGCTGTACTTCCCGGGCGTCGCGCGCAACCGCACCGACGGCATCTTCTCCGCGGAGCTGCTCGTGAAGAGCTGGCGGAAGGTCGGCGCCCGCCGCGCCGCACGGTTCGACTTCGTGCTCGACCTGAGCTAGCCGGTGCGTCCGCGCAAGCGCAACGCGAGGAACACGACGCTCGCCACGGGCGCGAGGAAGAAGGCGAGCAGCACCGTCGTCTCCGTCGGACCGAGGCCGCCGTCGTCGCCGATCGGCGCGGACGCACCGAGCGACAACACGAGCCCGAGGAGCACGGCGGCGGGCCACGCAAGCGTCCCGACCAGCTTCTCCCCGTCGTCCACCGCCGCGACGCCCAGAGCAGCGCGAGGCCGACGACCCAGCCGATGAACGTGAACCCGAGCGCGAGCCCGACGAGCGCGCCGAGCTCGACGAGGCCGACGCGCGGCGTCGGCTCGACCTCGCGGCGCGTGCCTTCCTCCGCCGCGATCTCGGACGGCTCGCCGAGCCGGTCGAGCAGCTCGCGGACGTCGGACTCGGTGTCGCCGGTGCCGGCGCGCGCCTCACGGATGTGCTCGCGCATCTCGTCGACGAGCTCGCGCCGCCTGCTCGCCGGCACGTCGCGAAGCTCGTGGTCGAGGTCGTCGAGGTAGCGCGTAACGAGTGAGTCGGCGTCCGTGCTCATCGAGTTCGTCCTTTCGTCAGCAGCCGGTCGACTGCGTCGCTGAAACGGGCCCACTCGCCGGCGAACTGCTGCAACGCTTGCCGGCCGTCGGCCGTGAGCTCGTAGTACCTGCGAGGCGGACCGCTCTTGGACTCGCGCCAGCTCGTCTCGACGAGCCGGTCGCGGCGCAGCCGCGCGAGCAGCGGGTAGATCGTGCCCTCGCTCGTCAGCAGGCCGTCGACGCCGCCGAGCTCGCGGACGATGTCGAAGCCGTAGCGGGGCTCGTGCTGGAGGAGCGCGAGCACGCAGTACTCGATCGTCCCGCGTCGCAGCTGCGAGATCGACGACGGCGCTGCCATGCGTCGCAAGGTACTAGAGGGCGCAGGGTACCGTCAAGCCCAGCTCTCAGCCGAGTCTTAGCTTCGTCTGCTTCTGTTTCGTGATCACCCGACCGAAGGAGCGCCCGTGAGCACGCAGCCCGACGAGACCGCCCCCACCCCGGCCGAGGCCAAGGAGCGCCTCGAGCAGGCGCTCTTCGAGATCCGCCGCGTGATCGCGGGGCAGGACGCGATGCTCGAGCGCGTGCTCGTGTGCCTGCTCTCGCAGGGACACCTGCTCCTCGAAGGCGTGCCGGGCCTCGCGAAGACGCTGACGATCAAGACCGCGGCGAGCGTGCTCGGCGGGACGTTCTCGCGTGTGCAGTTCACGCCGGACCTCGTGCCGTCGGATCTCGTCGGCACGCGCATCTTCCGGCCCGACGCCGGGAGCTTCGACACCGAGCTCGGGCCTGTCTTCTGCAACTTCCTGCTCGCCGACGAGATCAACCGGGCGCCGGCGAAGGTGCAGTCGGCGCTGCTCGAGGTGATGCAGGAGCGCCAGGTGACGATCGGCCACACGACGTACCCGGTCCCGTCGCCGTTCCTCGTGATGGCGACGCAGAACCCGATCGAGTCGGAGGGGACGTACCCGCTGCCCGAGGCGCAGGTCGACCGCTTCATGCTCAAGGTGCTGATCGGCTATCCCGAGCACGACGAGGAGCTGACGATCGTGCAGCGCCAGCTCGCCGACGAGCCCGAGCTTCGCCAGGTGCTCTCGCTCGAGGAGCTGAAGGCGCTCCAGGCGACCGTGCGCTCCATATACGTCGACCCGCAGCTCATCTCCTATGCGGTCGACGTCGCGACCGCGACGCGCGAGCCGACCGACTACGTCGCGTTCGGCGTCAGCCCGCGTGGGCCGATCAGCCTCGTGCAGTCCGCGCGCGCGCTCGCCGTCGTGCGCGGCCGCGAGTACGTGCTCGCCGAGGATCTCCAGGTGCTCGCGAAGGACGCGCTGCGGCACCGGCTCGTGCTGACGTACCAGGCGCTCGCCGAGGGGGTAACCGCCGACGCGATCCTCGAGAACGTCCTCGCCTCCGTCCCGCTCCCGCAGCTCGACCTCGGACGGATGAGCGCCGCGTGACGATCCTCCGCGCCGTCCGCGCAGAGCCGACGCCCGACCGGCCCGGCCCCGGGCCGATGCCGGACGCGCTCCTGCGCGCGCTCGACGTGACGATCGGGCGGCGCGTGGAGGGCCTGCTCGCCGGCGACTACCGCTCGGCGCTCCTCGGCTCGGGCACGGAGCTCGCGCAGGTCAGGCCGTACGCCCCCGGCGACGACCCGCGGCAGATCGACTGGAACGTCACGGCGCGCACGGGGCAGCCGCACGTCCGCGTCCAGCTCGCCGAGCGCGTGATGGTCACGTGGCTCGTCCTCGACACGTCGCTCTCGATGCAGTTCGGCACGGCCGACCGGCGGAAGGCGGACGTCGCGGAGGGCGTGGCGCTCGCGGTCGGCCACGTCGCCACGCGGCGCGGCAACCGCCTCGGGATCGTGACGTTCGGCGGCGCGGAGCCGAAGTCCGAGCCGCCGCGGCAAGGACGCGCCGGTCTGACCGGGCTGCTGCTCGCGCTGCGTGGTCACGAGAGCTCGGACGCGTCGGGCGCGACGTCGCTCGGCGAGGCGTTTCTGCGCACCGGCGCGCTCGCGACGCAGCGCGCGCTCGTCGTCGTCGTCTCAGACTTCCGCGGGCCGCCCGACTGGCGGCGCCCGCTGCTCCAGCTCGCGGGCCGGCACGACGTGATCGCGGTCGAGATCCGCGACCCGCGCGAGCAGGAGCTTCCGAACGTCGGCGACCTCTGGCTCGTCGACCCCGAGACGGGGGAGCAGCTCCGCGTCGACACGCGTGACGCGCGGCTCCGCTCGCGCTTCGCGTCCGCGGCCGCGGAGGAGCGGAGCGGCCTGGCGCGCACGCTCGCCTCGATCGGCGTGCGCCACGTCGTGCTCTCGACGCAGGGCGACTGGCTGCGCACGCTCGCGGTCTTCCTCCGGGGAGGACGGCCGCGTTGAGCTTCGAGTCGCCGCTGTGGTTGCTCTCGCTGCTGCTCGTGCCCGTGCTCGTGGCGCTCTGGCTCTGGTTCGACCGCCGGCGACGCGCACGTGCCGCCGATTTCGCGACGCCGGCGCTCGTGCCGAACCTCGTCACGCGCCGCCCGGGAGGGCGGCGCTACGTGCCGCTCGCGCTGCTGCTGCTCGCGCTCTCGACGATGCTCGTCGGCGTCGCGCGCCCGCACGCGAAGGTGTCGGTGAAGCGTGAGGAGGCGACGATCGTCGTCGCGATCGACGTCTCGGACTCGATGCGGGCGAAGGACGTCCAGCCGACCCGGCTCGTCGCCGCGCGCCGTGCAGCGCGCGCCTTCGCCAACGACGTGCCGGAGAAGTTCCGCGTCGGGCTCGTCTCGTTCGCAGGCCGCGCGATCCCGGTCGTCCCACCGACGGTCGACCGCGCCGCGTTCGAGCAGGGGCTCCAGGCGCTCCGACCGGCTGCGGGGACGGCGCTCGGCGACGCGATCCGGCTCTCGGTCGACCTCGCGCGGCGGAGCGGCACCCGCACCGACCAGCCTCCGCCTGCCGCGGTCGTGATCATCTCGGACGGGGCGACGAACGTCGGCCGCATCCAGCCGACCGCCGCCGCCGGCCGCGCACGCGCGCTCCGGACGCCGATCTACACCGTCGTCCTCGGCACGCCGAACGGGCAGATCGAGCGCACGCTCGTCGGCGGCTTCAAGGAGATCACGCGCGTCCCGCCGAACCCGCAGACGCTCCAGGCCGTCGCACGGACGTCCGGCGGCGAGTTCTTCACGGCGGCGGATCCCGACCAGCTGCAGCAGGTGTACAAGAAGCTCGGCTCGCAGCTCGGGACGAAGAAGGAGGAGCGCGAGATCACCGACTACTTCTCCGCCGGCGCGGCGGTGTTCCTGCTCGTGGGCGTGACGCTCTCGACGCTCTGGTACCGGAGGGTGGTGTGATGCGCGCGGCGGTCGTGGCGGCCTGCGCGCTCGTCGCGCTCACCGCGGGCGTCGGCGATGCGCGCGCGACGAACGAGTGCCGCGGGCTGATGGTCTGCGTGCCCGTCGCCGGCCCGTGGGTCGTCGTGCCGACGACGCGGCATGCCGAGTTCCAGCTGGCGTGCCCGCCCCGCTACATCGTCGGCGGGCTCGACGCGGAGCTCAGCGACCGCTCGATCGACGTCTCGTTCCCCGGCCTGCTCGGGAGCCCGGTCAACCCCGGGGTGACGACGACGAGCTCGGCGGTCTTCGCGGGTCACTACACGGGCGTCGCACGCCGCGCCACGAGCTTCCGACCGCACATCGGGTGCATCCCGTCCTCCGGCGGCGGCGGGACCCCGCCGATGGCGATCTGGCTCAGCGCTTCGGCGTTCCCGCCCGGACGCCCGGTCGTCCGGCGCGTGCGGAACGTCGTCGCGATCGCCGGCCGCACGACGCGCGGCGCTCAGGGCTGCGCGCGGAACGAGCGGCTCGTCGGCGCGCACGCACTCCGTCGGCATCTACACGCAGGGCGCGCCGAGCGGGAGCCTGTTGAGCGCGGTCTCGGTCACGCGCACGGTCGCTTCGGGTCGCGTTCGCGTCGTCGTCCGGACGAGCGCCGCCCTGCGCGGGACCCGTGCGGTCGTCCAGGTGCAGGCGCTGTGCGCGGGAGCGGGTCGATGACGTTCGAGCGGCCCTGGTTCCTGCTCGCGCTGCTCGCGCTGCCGCTGCTCGCCCTGCTGTACGTCAGGCTGCAACGGAGAAAGACGCGCTACCCGGTGAGCTTCACCAACCTGGCGGTGCTGCGCGAGGTGGCCGGGAAGCGGCCGTGGCGTCGCTGGATCGCGCCCGTGCTCGTGCTGCTCGCGCTCGCGGCGCTTCTCGTCGGAGTCGCCCGGCCGCAGGTCGACGGGCTCGTCCCGCAGGATCGAGCGACCGTCGTCCTCGTGCTCGACGTCTCGCGCTCGATGGAGGCGCGCGACGTCAAGCCGAACCGCATCGGCGCGGCGAAGCGGGCGATCCGGCTCTTCCTCGACCGTGCGCCGGAGCGGCTGAAGGTCGGCATGGTCGTCTTCGCCGGCGTGCCGCAGGTCGCGTCGCCGCCGACGACCGACCACGAGCAGGTCAGCGTCTCGCTCGACAACCTCGGCGACTACGCGACGTTCGGCGGGACGGCGATCGGCGACGCGCTCAGCATGGCCGTCGACGTCGGGCGCGACTCGCTGCAGCAGGACGGCGGCGACCCCGAGGCGCAGCCGCGTGCGGGCGCCAACGGGAGCAAGCTCGTCTCGATCCTCTTCCTCTCCGACGGCGCGCAGCGCGAGGGGGTGCTGCAGCCGCTCGAGGGCGCGCAGCTCGCGAAGGAGGCCGGGATGCCGGTCTACACCGTCGCTCTCGGAACGCCGACGGGCACCGTCGCGGGCGGCGGCGGCGGGTTCTTCCCGTTCGCGCCGGAGCGGATCCCCGTGCCGCCCGACACGGAGACCCTGCGCCGGATCGCGGAGACGACCGGCGGCGAGTTCACCGAGGCACGCGACGCGGAGACGGTCGACAACGCATACGAGAAGCTCGGCTCGAACCTCGGCCGCAGGCGGACGGACAAGGAGGTCACCTACGTGTTCGTCGCCCTCGCCGCCGGACTGCTCGTCGCAGCCGGAGCGCTCTCCGCGCTCGGGTCGCCCCGCCTGCCGTAAGGAGGTCGTTCAGGGGCGCAAGTGCGTGACCGGCACGCCGAGCTCGCGCTCCAGACGTTCGGCGATCAGCGACCTGTGGCACGCCTCGGGGTCGCGCTCGACGCACATGAGCGCGGTCGCGCCGTCGTCCGGCAGCTCGTCGACGAGCGGCCGCACGTCGACCTGGCCGAGAACGTCCTTCGTGTAGCGCTCGACGTACTCCGGTGCGAGCTCCGTGCGCGATCGCTTGCCGACGCCGGCGCGGTCGTCCTCCCGGTACTGCAGCTCGCGGAGCTCGGTCGTCGGGGCGAGCTCCTGGTGGTGTGCGTACGCGATTCCGGCCTGGTCGAGCGCCGCCTCGAGCCGCTTCGCGTTCGCCCACGCGTACTCGCTGCCGCGGACGCCTCGCCGCTGGCGCACGTCGATCACGAGTCGCACATCGGCCTTGCGCAACGCGTCGAGGAACGAGTCGAGCGTCCAGCCGTACACGCCGATCGTCACGACGCGGCTCACGCGATCCACTTGGCGATCTCGCCGCCCGACTCCAGGCCGGAGAAGTCGCCGTCGTCCCGCATCCGCTTCGCCGCATCTGCCATGGCGTGCACCGCGGTCCACGTGAGCGCGCCGCCGACGCTGACCCGGATCGCGCCTGCGTCGACGATCTCGCTCATCGTCAGGCCCTTGTGCGCGAGCACGTTGACCGGCTTCGAGGTCGCCTCGACGACCGCGCGGATCTCGTCGCCGCTTCGCAGGCCCGGCGCGTAGAGCACGTCGGCGCCGGCGCGCTCGTACGCCTGCAGGCGCGCGATCGTGTCGTCGAGGTCGGGATTCCCGCGGATGTGGTTCTCGGCGCGGGCGGTGAGCATGAACGGGAAGCCGAGCGCGCGTGCCGTTTCCACTGCAGCGGCGACGCGCTCGGCCGCCAGTTCGAGCGGGTAGAGCTCGCCGCCGGGGTCGTAGTCCTCGATCGACCCGCCGACCGCCCCGGCCTCGGCGACGCGCGCGATCGCCGCCGCCGCGGCTTCGGGCTCGCGGCCGTGCCCGTTCTCGAGGTCGACCGAGACGGGAAGCGGCGTCGCGCGGTCGAGCGAGCGCACGTGCTCGACGACCTCGTCGAGCGACGCGCCGCCGTCCGGCCGCCCGAGCGTGAACGCGAACCCGGAGCTCGTGGTCGCCAGAGCCTGGAACCCGAGGGCCGCGAGCACGCGCGCCGACCCCGCGTCCCACGGGTTCGGGATCAGAAACGCGGGTCCCTGGTGCAGCGCCGCGAACGCGGCGCCCTTCTTCTGCTGGGTCGGCTGCATTGCCGAAGCGTAAGGTCCTGGCGTCGGTGGACGTCGGCCAAGACCTCGAACGCGCTCGCGACGCGTACGAACGGCTCGCGTGGACCGAGGCCTACGAGGCATTCGGGCGAGCCGACGCGGCTGCGCCGTTGGAGGCAGGCGACGTCGAGCTGTTGGGCAGCGCGGCCGCGATGCTCGGCCGGGACGACGAGTGGATTCGCTGCCTCGAACGCGCTCACCAGCTCCATCTCGACGCCGGCGACGAGCTGCGTGCCGTGCGGTGCGGGTTCTGGATCGGCATGAACCTCGCGGTTCGTGGTGAGCTTGGCCCTGCCATCGGCTGGTTCAGCCGGTCGCAGCGGCTGCTCGAGCACGAGGAGCGGGAGTCCGTCGAGCACGGCTACCTCTTGGTTCCGGAGGCTTTCCGCCAAGACTTCGACGGGGACGTCGCGGCGGCAGCCGAGACGCTCCGACAGGCCGCCGAGATCGCCGAGCGCTTCGGAGACCGCGACCTGTTCGCTCTCGCCTCCCACCGGCGCGGCCTGTGGCTCCTCAGGCTCGGGAAGATCAACGACGGGCTCGCGTTGCTCGACGAGTCGATGGTCTCGGTCACCGCGGGCGAGGTGTCGCCGTTCATGACCGGCCTTGTCTACTGCGGCGTGATCGCGGGGTGCCAGGAGATCTACGAGGTGCGACGAGCGCAGGAGTGGACGGCGGCACTGGCGCGCTGGCGCGACCGGCAGCCCGATCTCATCGCGTTCAGCGGCCGTTGCCTGGTGCACCGGGCAGAGATCCTCCAGCTACGCGGGGCCTGGGCGGACGCGTTCGAGGAAGCTCGGCTGGCCGGGGAGCGGTACGCCGAGGGTATGGCCCCAATCGCGGTCGGTCAGGCGTTCTACCTCCAGGCCGAGCTTCTTCGCCTCCGCGGCGCGTTCGCCGAAGCCGAGGAGTCCTACCGGAGCGCGAGCCGCTTCGGCTGGGAGCCACAACCCGGCCTCGCGCTGCTCCGACTCGCGCAAGGCGACGCGGTGTCGGCGTCTGCGGCGTTGGGACGTGCGCTCGGCGAAACCGAGGACCCCATACGCCGCCTGGCGCTGCTACCCGCCTCTGCCGAGGTACTCCTCGCCGCCGGCGACGTCGCCGGGGCCCGCGGCGCGGCTGACGAGCTCGCCGACCTCGCGAACGCCTTCACGAGCACGATGCTGCAGGCGATCGTCGACCACGTGCACGGAGCGGTCGCACTCGCAGAGGACGACGCACGGCGCGCGCTCGTCGCGCTGCGCCGCGCGCATCAGGCCTGGCAGGAGCTCGACGCCCCGTACGACGCTGCGCGCTCGCGCGTGTTGATCGGCGTCTCTTGCCGCGCACTCGGAGACGAGGACGCGGCAGCACTCGAGCTCCGCGCGGCGCGAGAGACCTTCGAGGAGCTTGGAGCCGTTCCCGACATCGCGCGGGTCGACGGACTCGAGCACCCCGCTCCGGCCAGGGACGCCTACGGGTTGACCGCCCGCGAGCTCGAGGTCCTCCGGCTCGTCGCAGCGGGGAAGAGCAACCGCGCGATCGCATCGGAGCTCGTGATCAGCGAGCACACCGTGGCCCGCCACGTGCAGAACATCTTCGGCAAGCTCGACGTCTCGTCGCGGACCGCCGCCGGTGCGTTCGCCCACGAGCACCAGCTCCTCTACTGAGAATTGACCACGGGCGGGAGCCCGAGTTGGTGGATCCGCGCGATGAGGCTTCCGCCGCCCCTTCCTACCGTGGACGCACACGGAACGAAGGGAGAGCACGATGACCACGACGCAGATCGACCGGCCGCACGATCGCCAGGAAGCCCGCGAGCGGTTCGACACGATCGTCATCGGCGGAGGCCAGGCGGGCCTCACCGCCGGCTACCACTTGAAGCGGCGCGGCGTGCCGTTCGTGATCCTCGACAAGCACGAGCGCATCGGCGACGCCTGGCGCACGCGCTGGGACTCGCTCCGCCTCTTCACGCCGGCGAACTATGCCGGCCTCCCCGGCTGGCGCTTCCCAGCGCCCGCGTCGTCGTTCCCGACGAAGGACGAGCTAGCGGACTACCTCGAGGCGTACGCAGCGAGATTCGAGCTCGACGTGCGAAACGGCGTCAGCGTGGCGCGCCTCTCGAAGAGCGGCGATCGCTTCGTCGTCGAGGCCGAGGACACCGTCTACGAGGCCGACCACGTGATCGTCGCCACCGGCGCGCACCGCACGCCGAAGGTGCCCGGGTTCGCACGAGAGCTCGATCCGCGCATCGTGCAGCTGCACTCGAGCGAGTACCGAAGCCCGGCGCAGCTTCGCGACGGACGACGTCCTGCTCGTCGGTGCGGGCAACTCGGGCGCCGAGATCGCCTACGAGTTGTCGACGGCGCACCGCACGTGGCTCGCAGGGCCCGACGTGGGACAGGTGCCGGCCCCGCACGGGAGCCGTCGGTCGCGGCTCTCCTTCCCGATCGTCGTCTTCGTCTTCCGCCACGTGCTGTCGAACGGGAACCCGATCGGCCGCAGGGTCGGCCCGAAGCTCGCAAGCCGCGGTGCCCCGCTCATCCGGCGCCGGCGAAACGACCTGGCCGTGGCCGGCATCGAGCGGCTACCTCGGGTCGTCGGGGGTGCGCGACGGGCTCCCGCTGCTCGAGGACGACCGAGTGCTCGAGGCCTGCGAACGTCGTCTGGTGCACGGGATTCCGTCAGGACTTCTCCTGGATCGACCTGCCCGTCTTCGGCGGCGACGGTCTTCCCGAGCACAAACGGGGTGTCGTCACGGCCGAGCCGGGCCTGTACTTCCTCGGCCTCGTCTTCCAGCACTCGTTCGCGTCCGACGTCCTCCCGGACCGCGGGCGCGACGCGGGCTACATCGCGAAGCACCTGGCGAAGCGG
This sequence comes from uncultured Actinomycetes bacterium, assembly GCA_963737405.1. Taxonomy (GTDB): domain Bacteria; phylum Actinomycetota; class Thermoleophilia; order Gaiellales; family Gaiellaceae; genus JACCTU01. The sequence continues at coordinate 83,927 of CAVTSL010000009.1, read as the reverse complement.
GTTCGCGTGAGCTGAGCGACGCGCCTTGCGTGGACCTGTGGAAGGGTTCCGGCGTCGATCAAGGAGGTCGCGCCGTGTCCGCCGTATCCGCTCATCCGGTCCGCGTGCAGGGAAGTCTCGATCCGCAGCTCAGCCGGTGGCTCTGGCTCGTCAAGTGGCTGCTCGCGATCCCTCACTTCATCCTGCTGTTCTTCCTCTTCATCGCGTTCTTTCTGCTGACGATCGTCGCGTTCTTCGCGATCCTGTTCACGGAGCGCTACCCGCGCGGCATCTTCGACTTCAACGTCGGGGTTCTGCGCTGGGCGTGGCGCGTCGCGTACTACTCGTACGGCGCGCTCGGCACCGACCGCTATCCGCCCTTCACGCTCGCCGAGGTTCCCGACTACCCCGCAACGCTCGAGGTGCCGTATCCCGAACGGCTCTCACGCGGGCTCGTGCTCGTCAAGTGGTGGCTGCTCGCGATCCCGCAGTACCTGATCGTCGGCATCTTCCTCGGCGGCGGGGCGTACGCGTCGAGTGGGAGCTGGGACACCGACAACGGCGGTTGGCATGCAGGCGGCGGCCGGCCGGGCCTCATCCCGCTCCTCGTCTTCTTCGCCGCGGTCGCGCTGATCTACACGAGGCGCTATCCGCGCGGGCTCTTCGACTTCGTCATGGGAGTGGACCGCTGGGTCCTGCGCGTCGTCGGCTACGCCGCGCTGATGACGGACGCCTACCCGCCGTTCCGGCTCGATCAGGGAGGTGAGGAACCCGTCGTCGTCGCCGCGGAACCGCCGCTGCCCGCCCCGTAGACGACGACGTCGCGGAGCTCCTGCGTCATCTGCTTCGAGGAGCTCCGGCCGTCCGTGGAACTGCGCGGGCGTGTTCTGGAACAGCACGATCTGCCATCGATCGTCCTGCTTCGCGGCGACGACGGTCTGATGGGCGTTCCGCGCGGGCTCGAGCTCGGACCGCCCGGGCGGGATCATCCCGACGATCGCCCGCAGCAGCCCGACGCTCGTGCGCCCGGAAACGAGACGCTCTTCACCTTCGTCACGTAGGCCGCGGTCTCGTGGTCGGCGAAGATCCGGCGCAGCTCGGCCGCGATCGCGTCTCGCCCGGTCTGCTCGCTGCCGTCGTAGCCGATGACCGCGCCGCCTGCGGCGAACGGCGCGGCCATCCTTTCTGCGTCTCCGGCGTTCCAGCCGGCGATCAGGTCCTCGTAGAGGCGCCTGACCGCCGCTTCGTCGCCGCCGCTCACCTCAGGGCTGCCCGGCCGCCTCCGCGGGCCGTGCGGGAACCTCGATCTCGCCGTCGTGCGGCGGCTCGATCGTGATGTTCGGCAGCAGCCTGTCGAGCCAGCGCGGCATGTACCACGTCTTCTCGCCGAGCAGGGTGAAGAACGATGGCACCAGCGTCATCCGCACGAGGAGCGCGTCCGTGAGGATCGCGACCGCCAGCAGCAGGCCGAACTCCTTCGAGATGCGGTCGGCGGTGAGGATGAACGCCGCGAAGACGGTGCCCATGATCAGCGCCGCCGCGACGACGACGCGGCCGATTGCCGCGATGCCGTGCTCGACCGCCTCCCGCGTGTTCAGCCCGTGTACGTGCTCCTCCCGGATGCGGCTCATCAGGAAGACCATGTAGTCCATCGAGAGCCCGAAGAGGATCGCGAACGCGATCGGCGGCACGAACGTCTCGATCGGGCCTGTCGTGTCGAGGCCGGTCAGGCTCAACCCGTGGCCCTCCTGGACCACCCACGTCAGCACGCCGAAACCGACGAACGCGGAGAGGATCGTGGTGATCGCCGCGGTGAGCGAGATCACGATCGAGCGGAACGCCATCGCCAGGACGATGAACGTGACGCCGATGATGTAGAGCAGGAAGTACGGCAGGCGCTGCATGATCCGATCGGCGATGTCCTTGAACGCGGCGTTCAGGCCCGAGACGTAGACGATCGCGTTCCCGCCCGCGGTCGCCACGGGCGCGACGTCGTCGCGCAGACGGTCGACCAGCTTGTCCGTCGCCTCGTCCTGCGGCGCGGAGCTCGGAGTGACGAAGACGATCGCGACCGTCTTCTTGTCGTTGAACTGCGGCTCCCGCACGGACGCGACGCCCTCGAGGCCCCGGACGCGCTCGTAGACCTTCTCCGGCGCCTGGGGGTCGCCGTTGACGTCGACGACGATCGGGATCGGGCCGTTGAAGCCCGGCCCGAAGCCCGCGGCGAGCAGGTCGTACGCGCGGCGCGCCGTCTGCTGCTTCGGCTGCGTCCCCTGGTCCGACGCGCCGAGGCGGACGAGCGCCGACGTTCCGGCCGCGACGAGCAGGACGAGCAGCACGACGACGAACACCCAGCGGGCGTGGGCCGTCACGAACCGCCCCCAGCGGGCGATGAGCGTCCTCTCGCGGGCTTCCTCGGAGTCGTCGATCTGCCGTAGGAACGGCACCTTCAGCCGGTCGATCTTGTGGCCGAGCTTCGCGAGCACGGCGATCAGGAGCGAGTTCGCGATCAGCACCGTCGTCAGGACACCGAGCGCCGACCCGATGCCGAGCTTCGTGACGAAGTCGAGCCCGAAGAACGCGAGCCCGGTGACCGAGATCGCGACGGTCAGGCCCGCAAACAGGACGGCCCGGCCCGCCGAGGCGCCGGCCTCGGTCGCCGCGTCGCGCGGCGTGAGCCCTTCGTGGAGGTACTGCCGGAACCTCGTGACGATGAACAGCGAGTAGTCGATCCCGACGCCCAGTCCGATCATCGAGACAAGCAGCGGCGTGATCGTGTTGATGTCGGTCAGCCCGGCGAGGATGAACAGCAGGAGGAAGGCCGACGCGAGCGCGGTCAGCGCCAGCGCGATCGGGATCGCCGCCGCGACGATCGTCCGGAAGACGACGAGCAGCACGATGAGCGCGGCGAGCAGGCCGAGCAGCTCCTGCGTGCCCTGCTCGATGGGCGGGAACTCCGCGTCGCCGTTGTACTCGGTGGTCACGCCGGCGGCAGCGACGGCACCGCGCACGGTGTCCTCGACGTCGAGGACCGACTCTCGGTCCTTGTCGAAGATCACGCGGTCGAACTGCGCCTCCGCGTACGCGATCCGCCCGTCCTTGGAGAACGTGTCCTTGCTGAACGGGTCGCCGACGCTCTCGATGCCCGCCTTGTCCTTCGTCGGCTTGAACTTCTGGGTCTTGAGCTCGGCGATCGCCTTCTCGATCGCGGCCTTCCGCTCGGGCGTGTCGAGCCGCTGGCCCGCGGGCGCCGCGAACACGATGTTCAGCACGCCGCCCTGCTCGGACGCGAACTCGGACTCGATCAGGTCGGTCGCCTTCTGCGTGTCGGAGCCCGGGATGTCGAACTCGTCCTTCAGGCTGCCGCCGACCGTCCCGACGAGGACGATCAGCCCGGCGATGATGCCGAGCCAGCTGATGACGACGCGCCACGGATGCGACGCGCAGGCTCGGTACCAGCTCGCGAGGCTGCCGGTCGAAAGGCGTTCGTGCGCGAGCAGGCGGTCGGCAGGCTCTGAGGCTCTGGTCTCGGGCTCAGTCATGGCTTCGCATCCTTTGGTCGCTGCGGCTTTTCACTACAGACGAGACTTGGCCCGAAAAGTCATCGACGGCGTATCGACCGATTCCGATGCTCGAGCGTTGTCAGACGGCACCTTCGAGGGTAACGAACTCCGCCAGGATCGCCTAGTGGGGACCCCCGTGCGCTAGACGACTGCCCGGAGCCAGGTCCGGACGGCGTCTGCGACCGCTCCGGGGTCCGACTTCAGGCCGTGGTCGCCCGGCACCTGCACGACCGTGCGGAGCTTCGTGCCGGGCGGGATCCCGAACGGGTCCCTGGTGCCCTGCACGACGAGCGTCGGCACCGTCACGGCGTCGAGCTCGTCCAAACGGCTCTGCGAGCCGCGCGGCGGTTGGAGGGGAAAGGCGAGGCAGAGCACACCGGCGGCACCCGTCGCCTCGACCGTGCGGCACGCGACGCGCGCGCCGGCCGATCGGCCGCCGACGACGAGCGGCAGTCCGCGGAGCTCGGCCGCGCCCAGCGACTCGAGGACGGCGATCCACGCGGCGTCGAGCTGCCGGGCCGGAGCAGGGGAGCGCCGCCCGGCGACGCGGTAGGGCTGCTCGACGAGCGCGACGGCGATCCCTTCCGAGAGCGCCGCCTGTGTCGCTGCCTCCAGGTCGCGTGCGTTCACGCCGCCGCCGGCGCCGTGCCCGAGGACGAGTGCCCCGCGCGGTGCGTCGACAGCGTGCAGGTGGACGCGTGCAGGGCCGTGCGGCGTCTCGATGTCCCGCGTGGTCACGCTCACATGCTGCAGGATGACTCAGCGCTCGAGCGCGAGGAACTCCGCCAGGCGGTCAGCTTCGTCCTCGAGCTGCGCCCGCGCCCACCGTGGCAACCTGCCGAACGGCTCGAGCTCGACGTCGAGACGGCGCCCTTTCCGCGTGTGCTTCCACACGCCGACCATGCGCCCGTTCACGAGCAGCACCGGTGAGATCCACCCCTGCGGGCGGAACACCCGCGCCTTCAGCGCCGGGTCGAGCTGGGCCGGGGCGTAGCGCGCGGTGCCGACGACCCACGGGTCGAATGCGGGGAGGAGCCGCGCCGTCTCCGGGGGTTCCGCCGACGCGATCTCGGCGGCGTCGCCCGCGAGCACCCACGCGCGGTCGCCGTCGACGTCGAGCTCGACCGCCTCGTCGCCGAGCGCCGCGAGCATCTTCTTGCCGCGCGCGCGGCCGAACCCCGACCACAACCCGAGGTCCTCGGCGGTGGCCGGCGCGTAGGCCGACAGGAAGCGCCGCGTCACCTCGCGGAGCGCGTCCTCCGCGTCGGGTTGCACGATCCGCCGGCGGACGAACGACGCCGGTGACGTGAACCTGACGCGGCTGTCGTCGCTCGGAGCGAAGCAGAGGAGCCCCCGGAACGAGGCGGGCTTGAGGTACGAGCCCCAGCTGAAGCGCACGTACTCGGCGAGCTGCGGCTCGCCGGTCCGCTGCTCGACCTCGAGCGCGAGCTCCTCGCGCGTCAGAGCGCGGCCGTCGAGCGCCTCGCCGATCGCGTCGCTGAGCGCGTCGATCTCCTCGTGGCCGGTCATGCCGCGGTTGGTGATCGTGCCGAGCGCCGAGAGCCAGATTCCGAGCTCCGCCGCAGGGAGCAGATGCAGCGTCCCGCGCACGCCCCAGAGCTTCACGAGCCTGCGGCGCTTCCAGAGGGCGTCGTTCACGGCGCCGCGCTCGAGCCCTTCGATTCGGGCCCACAGGCTCAGCTCGGCGGACGACATCAGCTGCGCGTGGAGGCCGCAGATCGCGCTCACGACCGGGAGAAGGTCCGCGGGCCCGGCGCGCTCGACCAGGTGATGGCGCCGCAAACGCCAGGCGAGCGCCCGCTCCCACGACAGCTTGCTCGTCAACTCAGAGCGACACCGGCACGCGAAGGTCGTGCTCGTCGAGGACGAACTGCTCGATTGCGGTCGCGCGATAGAGGCGGAGGCGCGCCGGCTCCTGGGTGTCCTCCAGTGCGAATGCGGAGCCACCGTGCGCGAGAGAGCGCCGCGAGAAGACGTCGGTCCCGTGCTCGCGCTCGCGGGCCCCAAGCTCCACCGCGTGAGCGCTCATGTAGACACCCTGACCCGTTCCGATCGGCACCGACGAGTCGAAGACGACGATGCTCACCTCCGGTCGGAGAGCGATGTTCCGCGAGTGCCTCGACTCGGGCTTCGAGACCCAGAAGAACTCGCGGTACTCGGACGGCGCGTAGTACACCGGCACGGCCCAGGGCAGGCCGTCTCGGTCGGCCGTCCCGAGCACCATGTAGAGGTTCGCGTCGATCAGCGCTCGTGCGTGCGCTGCGGGGTCGTCCACGGCTAGAGGTCGTAGTCGAGCGTGACCCGCCGTTCGCCGTCCTCGCCCATGCCTGCCTCGAACGTGCCGTCGCCCTTGAGCCCGCTCAGGTCTCCGGCGCCGGAGCCGGGAACGATCACCAGCTCGGCCTTCGCCGTCTTGCCGTCGAACGACCCGGCGTGCTGGAGGACGAAGCTTCCCTTCTTGCCGCCGAGCGTCCCGACGACCCGCTCGAGACCGACGAACGTCGCGGTCCCGTTCTCGTCGTAGCCCATCAGCCACTCGACGGTGCCTTCACCTTCGAGATCGCCGTCGAACGACTTCGAGACCTGTGCACGCGTGACCTTGGAGCCGTCGTCCGTCTCGAAGATCTCCTGTTCGTCCCAGTTGTCGATCTGGAACGAGGCTGTCGCAGTTGTCGGCATTCGCCACCTCCTGTGTTCGCGTACGAGTCTGCTCCCCGAAGTTGCCCGGTCCATAACGGGTAGAACCTCGCCGTGCCCATGTTCCTCGTGATGCTCACGCGTTCCGGCCCGCAATGGGACGCGTCGAAGCCGCTCGAGGAGCAGTCCGGCTGGGCCGAGCACGCGGCGTTCATGGACGGGCTCGTGGACGACGGCTTCGTCGTCCTGGGCGGGCCGCTGCCCGACGAGCATCGCGTGGCGCACGCCGTCGAGGCCGAGTCGGAGGACGCCGTCCGCGCGACGTTCGCGCGCGACCCGTGGAGCGGGACGCACCTCCGGGTCGACACCGTCGAGCCGTGGACGATCCGGCTCGACGGTCGTCACCCCTAGAGCTGCGCCAGCCGCTGCTCGAGGAAGCGGCGCTCGGCGTCGGAGTGGACGAGCTCCAGCGCCCGACCGTACGCCGCGCGCGCGTCGTCGATCCGCTCGAGCCGGCGCAGGAGCTCGGCGCGCGTCGAGTGGAGATAGTGGTACTCGTCGAGATCGAGGCGCTCCACGATCGCGAGCGCGTTCTCGACCTCGCCGGCCTCGGCGAGGGCCGCCGCGTGGTTCAGCTCCACGACCGGCGAGCCGGTCAGGCGCGCGAGCTCGCCGTAGAGCGAGGCGAGCTGCGTCCAGTCCTGCGGGTCGTCGAGGTGGAGCGAGGCGATCCGCGCCTGGAGCACGTAGGGGCCGGCTCCGCCGAGGGCGAGCGCGCGCTCGAGCGCGGCACGTCCGCGAGCGATCTCGTCCACGTCCCAGAGCGATCGATCCTGGTCGCTGAGGAGCACGACCGTCCCGTCGGCGAAGCGTGCGTCGCGCCGGGCGTCGTTGACGAGCATCAGCGCGAGCAGCCCGTGAACCTCCGGCTCGTCCGGCATCAGCTCCGCGAGCGCACGGCCGAGCCTGATCGCCTCGGCCGCGAGGTCGCCGCGCCCACCGTAGCCCTCGTTGAAGATCAGGTAGACGACCGCGAGCACGGCGGCCAGGCGGTCGGGCAGGAGATGAGCCGGCGGTACGCGGAACGGGATGCCCGCGTCCTTGATCTTCCGCTTCGCCCGGACGAGCCGCTTGGCCATCGTCGCTTCGGGGACGAGGAACGCGCGCGCGATCTCGTCGGTCGTCAACCCGCCGAGCGTGCGGAGCGTCAGCGCGACCTGGGCATCGAGCGCGAGCGCAGGATGGCAGCACGTGAAGAGGAGCTCGAGCCGCTCGTCGGGGATCGTGGTCTCGTCCATCTCGTCCTCAACGGCCTCCGGGACATCGAGTAGCCGCGTCTTCGCGGCGAGCGTGCGGTCGCGGCGGATGCGGTCGATCGCGCGGTTGCGCGCGGTCGTCATCAGCCACGCGCGAGGGTGCTCGGGCGTCCCTTCGCGGGGCCAGCGCTCGGCGGCGATGAGAAACGCGTCCTGGGCGGCCTCCTCGGCGAGGTCGAAGTCGCCGAGGAAGCCGATCAGGCTTGCGAGGACACGGCCCCATTCGTCGCGGAAGACCTGGTCGAGGATCGCTATCCCTCCGCGATCGGTCGGACCTCGATCGCGCCGCCCATGCGCGCCGCCGGGATGCGCGACGCCAGCTCGATCGCCGCGTCGAGGTCGTCCGCCTCGAAGAGCAGGTAGCCGGCGAGCGCTTCCTTGACGGCGACGAACGGCCCGTCGGTCGTCAGCGTCTTGCCGTCCTCGACGCGCACGGTCGTGGCCGACTCGGCGGGCTGGAGCTGCACGCCGGGGCTGACGCCCGGCGTCTGGTTGATCGCCATGTAGTCGCTGTACACCTGCTGCTGCTCGTCCTCCGACAGGCGCGCCCAGGCCTCGGGATCGCGCGGGGTCGGAGTGTCGCCCTGGTGGATCAACAGCATGTACCTCATCGTTTCCTCCTCTGGTGGTTGGTCGCTCTGGAGACGAACGGGCGACGCCGCAGAGGACATCGTTCCTTGCCTGATTCTCGAGGCCGACGATTGACATATTCTCATATCGGCATATAATCGCGCGCATGGCACGAGCAGCGACCACGGCCGACGCGTTCAACGCAGTAGCCGAGCCCCGGCGCCGGCAGATCCTCGACGAGCTCGCCGGCGGCGAGCGTCCCGTGAACGACCTGGTGCGGACGCTCGGGCTGGCCCAGCCGCAGGTGTCCAAGCACCTCCGCGTGCTCCGAGAGGTGGGTGCCGTCGAGGTGCGGGAGCACGGGCGCCAGCGGCTCTACCGGCTGAACGGCGGGGCGCTGAAGCCGATCCACGACTGGGTGAAGACCTACGAGCGCGCGTGGTCGGAGCGGTTCGACGAGCTCGATGTCGTTCTGGACGAACTCAAGAAGGAGGAAAGGGATGGCAGAGATGACGAGTAGCCGGAGCGCGACGGTCACGCTCCCCGCGGACGACCAGATCCTGATCACGCGGGAGTTCGATGCACCAAAGCACCTCGTCTACAGGGCGTGGACGACGCCCGAGCTGGTCAAGCGCTGGTGGAGCGCGAAGCGCGGCGAGGTGACGCTCGCCGAGATCGACCTGCGCGTGGGCGGCACGTGGCGCTACGTGATGGTCGCCGACGGCGGGTTCGAGGTCGGCTTCCACGGCGAGTACCGCGAGATCGTCCCGAACGAGCGGCTCGTCTCGACCGAGGTCTACGAGGGCATGCCGGATGCCGAGGCACTGGACACCCTCACGCTCACCGAGGCGGACGGGCGCACGACCATGACGATCCTCGTGCAGCACTCGAGCAAGGAGCACAGGGACGCACACATCGAGTCCGGGATGGAGGACGGCATGCAGGACGCGCTGGACCTCCTCGAGCAGGTCGCGGTCTCGCTTCGCTGAGCAGCGTTTCCGGCTGCGTAAGATCCCGCGCCGCCGCGACGCGAACGGGGTGTGGAGCTCATTTCCTTCCACGGCCTCGGTCTCGTCGCGGCGGCGGGGCACGTCATGACGCCACGGCCGAGCAGCGAACGACTGGTCGACGCTGCGGTCGCGATCGCGGGCGATCGCCGCGTGCGCATCGCGGACGTCGGCACCGGGTCCGGCGCCATCGCGGCCGCGCTCGCCGCGGCTCTTCCGCGGGCCGAGGTCGTCGCCACGGACACGAGCGCCGATGCGGTGCTGCTCGCGCGCGCGAACGTCGCGCGGCTCGGGCTCGCCGATCGAGTCACCGTGCTCCACGCGAACCTCCTCGACCCGGTCCCCGGTCCGCTCGACCTGGTCGTCGCGAACCTCCCGTACCTCCCGCTGGCCGAGGCGTGCCTCCACCCGGACCTCGCCGGCGAACCGCCCGAGGCCGTCTTCGCAGAGGGAGACGGTCTCGACCCGTACCGCGAGCTCGTCGACGCGAGCCGCGACCGACTGAGCCCCGACGGCGCGCTCGCGATCCAGCTGCGCCGCGCCATCCTGACGGCGCGGCGCGACGAGCTCGACGCGCTCGCGGCGACGCTCGGCGTGCGGGATCTCGCTGCCGCCTGATCGCCGCAGGGCAGACTGCGGGCGTGCGCGCGGGCCTGCCGACCGGGACCGTCACGTTCCTCGCCAGCGACGTCGAGGGCTCGACGACGGCTCCTGCACGACGTCGGCGCCGAGCGGTACGCCGAGGTCCTGACCGAGCACCGGCGCGTCGTCCGCACCGCGTACGCCGCGCACGACGGCGTCGAGGTCGACACGCAGGGCGACTCGTTCTTCGTCGCCTTCCCGACGGCGACGGGGGCGCTCGCCGCAGCTGCCGAGATCGACGAGGGACTGGCCGCCGGCCCGATCCGCGTGCGTATCGGCGTGCACACCGGCACGCCGCTCGTGACGGAGGAGGGGTACTTCGGCGACGACGTCCACTTCGTCGCGCGGCTCGCGGCGGCGGGCCACGGCGGGCAGATCCTCGTCTCCACCGCGACCGCGGCGCTCGTCGGGCCCGACTCGCTCGTCGAGCTGGGCGAGCACGGGCTCAAGGACATCGACGGCCCGGTCGCGATCTTCCAGCTCGGCGCCGGCGCGTTCCCGCCGCTCAAGACGATCTCGAACACGAACCTTCCTCGCCCTCCGAGCACGTTCGTCGGGCGCGAGCGCGAGCTCGAGGAGGTGGTCGCGCGGCTCAGCGGCGGCGTCCGCCTGCTCACGCTGACCGGCCCGGGCGGCTCCGGCAAGACTCGCCTCGCCCTCGAGGCTGCGGCAGCGCTCGTCCCCGAGTACAAGGCCGGGGTCTTCTGGGTCGGGCTCGCGACGCTCCGCGATCCCGAGCTCGTGACCGAGACGATCTCGCAGGCGCTCGGCGCGAGGAACGGCCTTGCCGAGCACATCGGCGACCGCGAGCTGCTCGTGCTCGTCGACAACCTCGAGCAGGTGATCGCCGCCGCGCCCGAGCTCTCGGCGCTCCTCACCGCCTGCCCGAACCTCACGCTCGTCGTCACGAGCCGGGAGCTTCTTCGCGTCCAGGGCGAGGTCGAGTTCGCGGTGCCTCCGCTCGCAGACAGCGATGCGGTCGCGCTCTTCAGCGAACGGTCACACGCGGAGCCGTCCGACGTGATCGGCGAGCTCTGCGCCCGCCTCGACTCGCTGCCGCTCGCGGTCGAGCTCGCGGCCGCGCGAACGACGGCGCTCTCGCCGGCGCAGATCCTCGAGCGGATGTCGCGGCGGCTCGACCTGCTGAGGGGCGGTCGCGACGCCGACCCCCGCCAGCAGACGCTCCGCGCGACGATCGAGTGGTCCTACGACCTCCTTTCGGACGACGAGCGGCAGCTCTTCCGCAGACTCTCCGTCTTCGCCGGCGGCTGCACGCTCGAGGCCGCCGAGCAGGTGGCCGGCGCCGACCTCGACACGCTCCAGTCGCTCGTCGAGAAGAGCCTCGTTCGCTTCTCGAGCGACCGTTACTCGATGCTCGAGACGATCCGCGAGTTCGCCGCCGAGCAGCTCGAGCCGGACGAGGCTGCGGACGCGCGGCGCCGGCATCGGGCGTACGTCGTCGCGCTGGCGGAGGCGAGCGCGCAGAGGCTGCACACCGGTGACGAGAGCGCGACGTCGTCCGCGCTCGCTCCGGAGTACGCGAACGTCCGCGCGGCGGTGTCGTATGCGCTCGCGGCGCAGGAGCCGGACGACGTCGGCCGGATCCTCGGCGGGATGTACCCGTTCCTCATCTCGCACGGGCATCTGGCCGAGGTGCGCGAGTGGGCGGAGTCGGCGCTCGCGGCGCGGGAGCTCTCGGAGCGCGGCCGCGCAGAGGTGCTCGTCGGCGCCGGTGAGATCGCGCGCTTCGCGGGCGATCTCGGCCGAGCAATCGAGCTCAAGCAGGAGCTCGCGTCCGTCGACCAGGACCTCCAGCGTCCGAACTGGAAGGCCGCGACGCTCGCCGACCTCGCCGAGATCGCGCTCGACCAGGGCGACTACGAAGCGGCTCGGCAGTACGCCGAACAGAGCGCGGCCGCCGGCGCAGGGGCGCGTGCCGACCTCTGCTTCGCGGAGCTCGCGCTGCGCGTCGGCGATCTTCGCGCAGCCGAGTCGAGCGGGGCCGCCGCGCTCGGCGGCCTCGAAGAGGGGGCGTTCAACCACGCGTGCACGCTCGAACTGCTCGGCGAGACCGCCCGCCGGACCGGCGACGCGCCGCTCGCACGCGAGCGCTTCTGCGACGCCCTTCGGTCCTTCGTGGCGCTCGGCGACGGCGGCGGCGTCGCCGACTGCTTCGAAGGCCTGGCCCGCCTGGCTGCCGCCGACGGCGACGGTGCACGCGCGGGACGGCTCGGCGGCGCGGCCGAACGGCTGCGCGAGACGCGCGGACGTAGGCCGATCCGCGCCGATGTGCCGTTCCCCGACGTTCCCGCCTCTGCGCGACTCGAGGGTCGCGGGATGGAGTTGGACGAAGCCGTCGACTACGCGCTCGGGGAGCTCACGCCGCCGAAGCGTCCGTAACGGCCGAGCCGGACAGCTCCGGCTCCCCGCCGGACTGTCGGGCGAGCGAGATGACGACCGCGCCTGCGAGCGCCAGTCCGAGCCCGATGCACGCGACCACGACGTGCCACGCCGGCCTGCTCAGCCGCTCCTCGAGGAGAACGACGCCGAGCAGGATGCCGACGATCGGATTCGCCACCGAGACGGTCGCGACCGAGGCCGCGAGGCGGCCCGTGCCGAGCGAGATCTGCTGCAGAACGAAGCCGAGCACGCCCGCGATCGCCAGCGCGTACGGCTCCCAGTGCGAGAGGAGCTCGCCGATCCCCGCGTGGAGGAACTCCAACGTCGGCTTCGTCAGCGCCGCCGAGAGGCCGAACAGAATGCCGGCGACCGTCCCGTACACGGCCGCGCGCCTCGTCAGCCCTCCGCTCCGGCCGAACCAGAGCAGGACTCCGCAAACGACGACCAGGACGGCGATCGCGACCGCCCACTCCGTGCCCGGCGCATTCTCTCGACCGCCTGCGGGATCGCCGAAGATCGCGAACAGCGCGAGGCCGATCACGATCACCGCCGCGCCGATCACGACGCGGCGCCCCACGTGCTGGTTCGTCAGGAAGTACCCGAGCGGGAGCGCGAAGACGATGGTCATGACGAGGAGCGGCTGGATGATCACGAGGCGTCCGCGATCGAGGGCGGCCGCCTGGAACACGTAGCCCGTGAGGAGTGCGACGGTGCCGAGCAGCCACATGGTCTGCCCGGCGAGTCGTGCGAGCGACGCGGGATCCCGCAGCGAGAGCTCCGGGAGGTTCAGCGCACCCTTCTGCTGGAGCGTCGCTGCGAGAGCGAAGAGAAACGCCGCGACGAGGGCGAGTGCAGAGGCGATGGGCGAAGCCTACGACGACCGTCGGCCGGGCCACGCCGGTGAGATACTGCGCTGCCGACGTGTGTAGATGGCTTGCCTATTCCGGCTCTCCGGTCCTGATCGAGGAGCTCCTCTACAAGCCGAAGCACTCGCTGATCGACCAGAGCCTGCACTCGAAGCTCGGCGCCGAGACGACGAACGGCGACGGCTTCGGGATCGGCTGGTACGGAGTCGGAGAGACGCCGGGCGTCTTCCACAGCATCGAGCCGGCGTGGAACGACCGGAACCTGCGAGACCTCGCCGCGCACCTCGAAGTCGAACATCGTCTTCGCCCACATCCGCGCGTCGTCGGGATCGCCCATCCAGCAGACGAACTGCCATCCCTTCCGTCACGGGCGGTGGCTGTGGATGCACAACGGGCTCATCGGCGGGTTCCAGGAGGTCAAGCGCGACCTCGCGCTCGCCGTCGATCCCAGCCTGTACCCGGCGATCGAGGGCTCGACCGACTCGGAGCTGTTCTTCTTCCTCGCGCTCACGCTGGGGCTGGAGGACGACCCGCCCGCTGCAGTCGCGCGCGCGGTCGGGGTGATCGAGGACGTCGGACGACGACACGGCGTCGAGCACCCGATCCAGATGACGGTGGCGACGAGCGACGGTGCGCAGGTCTGGGCGTTCCGCTACTCGAGCGAGGGGAACTCGCGCTCGCTCTTCTACTCGACGGACGTCGGCACCCTGCGGCAGCAATACCCGGACAACCCGGTGCTTCACATGGTGTCCGACGAGTCGAGGCTCATCGTCTCCGAGCCGCTCGGAGATCTTGCCGGTGCCTGGAACGAGGTGCCCGAGTCGAGCTGGGGCGTCATCCGAGAGGGCCAGGACGACCTGCAACCGTTCACGCCGCAACCGCCGTCCTGAGCGGGCGATCGGTCCTGGTCGCCATCCGGTTCGGCTAGCCGACGTTCCGCATCTCGTAGCGCGTGATCTTGCCGTTCCGGATCGCCACCTCGATCCGCCGATCGCGGTGGTGGGCACGCTCGCCGGTCGCCTTCCACCGGTACGCCTCGCGCAGAGCGACGACGAAGCGGCCGTCGCCGAGATCGGCCCAGTCGACCTCTTCGAACTCGAGGTCGAACTGGTCGGGCGGCTGCCCCCAGGTGTGCTTCTCCCTCAGCTCCTCGACGCCCTGCAGCGTCCGCTGCGGAGCCACCCACTCCACGTCCACGGCAAGCAATTCGTACACGGGCTCGCGCTCACCGGTCTGCATGGCGGCCTCGAGCGCCGCCAGGAACCGGGACGCCACCTGCGCGTCGTCAGCGGTCATCCATCGATCCTTGTACCACCTCGCGGCGGCTAGGTGAAGACGTTGACCGCCCGGGCGATCACGAGCGCGAGGATCGCGATCGAGATCACGGCCTGCACGGTCATCGCGATCTTTGCCCATGGGACGAGCGGCATGGCGTCGGTCGGGCTGAACGCGGTCGCGTTGGTGAACCCGAGATACAGGTAGTCGATGAACCCGGGCCGCCAGTTTGGCGGCGCGATCTGCGGATTGAGCTGCTGCGGGAACGCGAGGTCGGGCCGGGCCGGGAGTCGGTGTGCTCGTGCCGCTGCACCACCTCCGTCGAGCTCCCAGTAGAGCAGCGCGAACGCGATGTTGTTCGACACCCAGACGATCGTCCCGGCCTCGAGGAGGGCGCTCGCCGAGTTCGTCTCCGGGCCGCCGTGGATGAGGTCGTCGATCAGCAGCACGGTCGTCCACAGCGACCCCAGCACGAGGACGGCGACGAGCCCGATGGAGAGCACACGAACCTCTCGGGAGCGGCGGCTGATCGTGACGGGGTCGACGGCAACCACGGCGACGAGCAAAGCCCCCTCGATGAGCGGGAGGAGCCACCTCGGGCCGACGCGCACCGCAGCCGGCAGCAGGGCCGTCAGCACGATCGCGGCGAGCACGGCGCCGGCCATCGGCCAGCGCGCCTCGCCGACGACTTCGGTCTCCGCGGTCACTCCGCCCCGACGACGCTTGTCCAGCGGGCCGGGGTCAGGCCGTACGCGCGCTTGAACTGGCGCGTCATGTGGCTCTGGTCGGAGAAGCCGGCCTCCGCCGCGGCGCGGGCGAGCGGCTGGCCTCCCTCGATCGCCTTTCGCGCGAGACCGAGGCGCCGCAGCGTGCGATACCGGTCGGGGCTCGTCCCGAACGCGCGCCGGAAGTGACGGGCGATCGTGAACCGGTCGGTCCCTGCGATCCGCTCGAGCGTCGCGGCGGGAGTCTGTTCGGCTGCGTGCGCTGCGAGGTACTCGCGCACGCGCTCGACGGCCGGCATGTCGACCGTGACGCGTGACGGTACGCGCGACGAGCCGAGCGAGCGAAGGACGTCGGCGATCGCGGCGACGATCGCAGCGTGCGCGACCTCGTCGATCGGCTCGTCGATGTCGGCGAGAACCGAGGCGACGAGGCCCGTCGCCGCTGACGGCGGCTGTACGGGATCGGCGACGAACGGCAGGTCGCCGCCGTCCAACGCGTCGCGGACGAGCTGAGGCGCGACGTAGAGGATCCGGTAGCCGAATCCGTCGTCCGTGCCCGCCGCACCGTCGTGCGTCTCGTCGGGGTGCAGGACGTGAAGCTCACCCGGAAGGCAGACGCGGCGCGCGCCGCGGTACCTGAACGTCTGGACGCCGGCAGTGGTGACGCCGATCGCGTAGGTGTCGTGCCGGTGCGGCTCGAACGCGCACGTCGAGAGGAACACCTCTGCGCGCTCGAGGCCGAACGAGCTCGGACCGAACCGAATCGCGTTCCGTCGCGGTCTGCAGGATCGTTCAAGACGATCGGCATCGACGCCTCGTAGCGTCTCCCGCATGCAGCAACGGTATCGCGAGCGCGATGCCTGACCCGCTTCTCGTCGCGGCCGTTCGCTGGAGCTCTGCGTGGGCGCTCGTGCTGACCTCGCTGGCGATCATGGGGAGCCCCGGCCCGGCGACGATCAGTCTCACAGCCGCCGGTTCGGCCTTCGGCGTGCGGCGCTCCGTCGGCTACGTCGCCGGCATCGTGATCGGGACGACGATCGTCCTCCTCGCGGTCGCGAGCGGGATCACGGCCGCGCTGCTCGCGGTTCCCGCCGTGCGATCGGTGCTGATCGCCATCTCGGCGGCGTACATCCTCTGGCTCGCGTACCACGTGGCGACCGCGGCTCCGCTCGCCGCGCAGACGGGCGGCTCCGAGGCGCCTTCGCTCGCGGGCGGAGCCCTGCTCGGCGTCGCGAATCCGAAGGCCTGGGTGGCGATCGCCGCGGTCTTCGCCGGCACGCGCGTCGCGGACCATGCGGTCGCGGACGCGGCGGCCAAGGTCGCGGTGCTCACGGCGATGATCGTCGTGATCAACGTGGGGTGGCTGCTCGCGGGCGCCTCGTTCGCGCCGTTGTTCCGCGACCCTCGGCGCGCGCGGATCGTCAACGTGGCGCTCGCCACGGCACTCGTCGCGACGACGGCGCTCGCCGTCTTGCACTAGCTAGTCCTCAGGTCGCGACGAGGTCGCGGCGCGACGCGACGGCGAGATCGAGCCCGTCAGACATGCGCGAGCACGCCGTCCAGCGGTCGCGGGACCCGCGCGAGGTCGAGCGCGCGGACGAGCAGGGCGCCGGTTCGGATCTTCCGGCCGCTGTACGTGCCGATGAAGCGCCGAAGCTGCTGCTCGGTCGGTCGTCCGCGCCAGGCGGGCTGCTTCTGGAACGTGCGGAACCTTCCGAGCTCGCCCTGCGACTCGATGACTCGCTCGACGGCCTCGGCACCGAGCGAGCGGATCAGCTCGTCCTCCAGGTCCGCGTCGCACACGTAGAAGCCGAGTCGTTCCATCTCCCCGCGTGTGAGGCTCGTGCCGAGGCCTGCGCGCTCGAGCGCGCGCCGGAAGTCGGCTTCTTCACCGACGTCGCAGAGGCCGGCCAGCCTGACGTCGGGGCGGAGGACGCGCAGCTCGTCGAGGAACCTGCCGATCGCCTGCGCTCCGCCGATCGGCACGATCGCGACCTGCTCCGCCTCGAGGTCGCGGCCGCGGCGCTCCGCGAGCGCCTCGAGGGCTCGCTGGTCGCTGATCCCCTCGACGAGCACGACCGCACGCGCGCGCATGGTAGGAAGGAGATTCATCGTGCTGACGCAGTACTACACGGCAACGACACTCGACGGCTTCATCGCCGATCCCGACAACTCGCTCGAGTGGCTGTTCACGCGGCAGCAGGACCCCGACGGACCGATGAACTACAAGACGTTCATCGCGGACGTCGGCGCGCTCGCGATGGGCTCGACGACGTACGAGTGGATCCTCGACCACGAGTTCTCCGACAAGGATCCGGCCGACTGGAAGTGGCCGTACGAGATCCCGTGCTGGGTCTTCACGCACCGCGAGCTGCAGGTCGTCCCGGACGCGCGCATCGAGTTCGTGAGCGGCGACGTCGCGCCCGTGCACGAGCAGATGGTCGCCGCCGCGGCCGAACGGAACGTCTGGGTCGTCGGCGGCGGAGACCTCGCCGGTCAGTTCGCAGACGCCGGGCTGCTCGACGAGGTGATCGTCTCGATCGCGCCCGTCACGCTCGGCGCAGGTGCGCCGCTGCTCCCCCGCCGGATCGAGCTGCGACTGCGACGAGCTCGGCCGGAACGGCGACTTCGCCGCCGCGAAGTACTCCGTCGTGCGCTGATCACCCCTCGAACTCAACGGCCTGCGTGAGCCCGATGAGGTTGCCGTCCGGGACTCTGAGCACCGCGAGCCGGCCTCCCGGGACGTCGACGATGCCGGTCGCCGGGTCGCCGTTCGTGACCTCGGCCGTGCCGAGCTCGGCAAGGGAGCCGTCCGCGGTCTCGGCGAGCGCGGTCGCCCCTCGGGCGGCGAGCGCTCGATGGCTCTCCTCGATGTCGTCGACCTTCCAGAAGACGAGCGGCCCGTCCACCCACGGCAGCGCGGTCAGCCCGATCTCGACGCCGCCGCCTGCGAAGACGGCGAAGTCCTCGCCGACGAAGGCCGGCTCCTGGGCCAGGATCGCAGTCCACGCGGCGACGCCCGCGGCGAGGTCGCGTGCGGGGAAGACGACGTTCGCGAATCCCTTGATCTCACTCATCGCGGCTGCTCCTTTGCTCGGATCGAGGTAGGACGAGCTCAGACGAGCTCGACCTTGCGCACGCGGACGAAACCGGCCGCGCCGAGCACCTCGCCGTCGTAGAGCCTGCACATCCAGCCGTAGCCGCTGCCTGGATCCGACTCGTCCGATGGTCCGCCGATCGCAGCGAACACGCGACCGCCGCGGAAGTCCCACTCCTCGATCTGGTCGTGGTCGTCCTCGACGTCGGTGCGGAAGAGCCGGAGGTCCTCGCGAAGCCGGTCCTGCACCTTGCCGAGCCACGTCTCGCGCGGGTCGGCGTTCGGGTCGACACCGCACTGCTCGAGCAGGTCGTCCGCGACCTCCTCGATGCACGAGCGCGTCGATGAAGCGCTCGCCGGCGTCCCAGTCGGGCTCCTCGCCCGGCTCGAGCGCGACGAGCTCGACGCTCTGACCGAGCTGCTCGGCGCGATCGAGCAACGACGTGGCTTCCTCCGGCAGCTCGTCCTCGGCACGACGCGCGAGCGTGTGCTCGAGCTCGTGGTTCGGCAGATCCCCGTCGCGCTCGGCGAAGTCGCGCTCCGCGACGAGCTCGAGGTAGGGCTCGCCGTCGTCGTCGCGCGCGAACCGCTCGTCGACGATCGCCCAGCTGATCGGCTCGCCGTCGACCACGGTCGTGAAGGCGTGGCCGAGCCTGGGCGAACCCGGGGCGAAGCGACGGAACGCGCCCGCCTCTCTGCGGCCGTCCGGATGGTCGAGCGAGAGTCGATAGCGCGCCGGCTTCGCGGCCGCCCGTGACCCGTCGACCTCCTCGATCAGCCAATACCGGCCGTCCTCGAGCAGCACGACCGAGCCCGGTTCGAGCGGCTCGTCCGACGCGTAGCCATGGACACGCTCGTGACCGAGCCGGTTTCGGTGCGAGATCTCGTAGTCGACGCGCGGCAACCGGCTCAGCTTAGAGCTTCGCCGTCCGCCGCTCGGGAACGGTCCGGGTGCCGCGTGCCGTTTCGTGGATATGTCACTTGCAAACGCGCGTTTCGTCGGGAGTTCGGGGGGAATCGGTGAAGCGTGTCCGCCGCCGGCTCCGCGTCGTTCGAGATCGGCCCTCGCACGGAGGAGGACGTTCGGCAGCTGTTCGGTCTGGCGCAGAGCGTCTTCGGGTCGGAGCCCGGCTGGGACGATCGCGAGGTGCTCGACTCGCTGACCGAAGACGTGGTCTTCGTCGCCAAGGAGCACGGACAGCCCGCCGGCTACGTCGCGCTTCGGCCGACCGAACGGACGACGATCGTCGAGCAGCTCTTCGTCGCGCCCGGCCACGAGCGGCAGGGGGTCGGGCGGCGGCTGCTCGCCTTCGCGGAGGGGTACGCGATCGCGGAGCACATGCGCGCGCTCAGGGTCGTCGTCGAGCAGGGCAACGACCCGGCGCGGAGCTTCTATCGGCGCTCGGGGTTCGTCCCGATCGAGGCCGAGGTCTTCGAGCTGATCCTGCCGCAGCAGTGATCGCCCAGGGCTACGAACTAGCCTCCGCCGACCTCGCGGAGACGGTGCGGCGAGCCGGTCGCGGCCGGCGGTAGCGCCATCGACGCGCGAAGGTTCACGAGCGGCGTGTCCGGAACGCGGATGAGCCCGCGCGTGGGCCGGTCGAGGTCGAACGTGACGAGGAGCAGCAGCGTCACGAGGCCAGCGGCGAGGAGGACGGTGATCACGCCCCGGCCGAGCAGCGCGAGGTAGAAGGCGAGCAGCCCGAGGGCGACGACTGCACCGACCAGCTCGACCGCGAGCACGGGACCGGGCACCCGGTTGGTCAGGCCGGCGACGCGCACGGTCTGCATGTCGATCATCTCGTTGAGCGTCTCGACGTAGAGACGTGGCGCGCTTGCGTTCGGCTGGTCGACGAGCGCCTGTCCGGCGAGGCGCCAGAGCTGACGGTGCAGCTCCTGACCGTCGGCGATCGCACTGCGGGACGCGGCACTTCCCGGCACGGCTTTCGACAGGCGGATGCTCGTGTCGGCGTAGCGCACCAACCGCTCGAGCGAGCGCGTCCGCAGAGGCTCTTGCAGGGTCTCGGCGCGCAGGTAGGTCGTCCCGATCGCGTTGGCGTCGTCGACGACGGCCGCGCGACGCGCCTCGTAGCGTCCGACCGCCAGCGCGAGGCCGAACGCGAGCAGGAGCCCGACGAAGCCGAGCAACGCGGCCTGGAGCACTCCGACCGGCTCCCGGAGGTGCTCGGCTCGGTGCCGGACGGCTCGACCAAGCAGGATTCCCAGTGCCGTTCCGCCGAAGACCGCGGCGGCGAGAATGAGCCCGAGCTCCAGGCTGCTGAGCCGGAAGAACATCCGGCGGCCAGCCTACGGCAATCGCGGCGAATGCTTCGAGGACTGACCCCTAGGATGGACCGATGGACGTCTTCAACCTCTTCGGTCAGCAGGAGTGGGACAGCGAGAAGGATCAGCCCGGCTACCGCCACCGCTCGACGGTCATCGGGAACCGGCTCGGCGCGACGCTGCTCGGCGGCAGCCTCTACGAGCTGCCACCGGGCGAGAAGACGTGGCCGTACCACTACGAGCTCGGCTGCGAGGAGTGGCTGATCGCCGTCTCGGGCAGGCCCTCGGTCCGCACGCCCGACGGCGAGCGTGAGCTCGCTCCCGGTGACGTCGTGGTCTTTCCGGAAGGGCCGGCGGGCGGCCATCTGGTCGTCAACCGCACGGACGAGACGTGCCGGGTGCTCATCCTCTCCTCGAAGTCGCCGCTCGCCGTCGTCCACTACCCGGACAGCGGCAAGGTCGGGATCTGGACCGCCTCCGAGGGCTATCAGGCGATGCTCCCGACCGAGCCTGAGCTCGACTACTGGGACGGCGAGTCCTAGGCGCTCAGGGCCGGCTCCCGAAGAGCCGCTTCTCCTTGCCGAGGTGCTCCGCCCAGACGAGGCGGTCGGTGCCCGCAAAGACCAGGTAAGCGCGGAGCGCAGCGCGCATCGCGTCGACGAAGCCCTCGGCGCGCCGCGCCGCGAAACCTTCCTCCCACCAGAGCCCGAGCATCGTCACGGCGCCGGCTTCACGGTCGATCCGCGGCTCGATGCGGCAGACGAAGCGGTCGCGAAAGAGCACCGGCAGCACGTACCAGCCCCAACGCCGCTTGGCGGGCGGGAAGAAGAGCTCCCAGACGTAGTCGAACTCGAACAGCGACCCGAGCAAGGGCGCGGTCCCAGATCAGAGGATCGAACGGTGGGAGAAAAGCGACCGAGGCCTCCGGCTCCGGTGGGGCTGCGAGCAGCTCGACGTCCTCGCGGATGACGAGACGTTTGCCGCGCACTCCTTCGACGTCGACCGGAACGAGGTCGCCGTTCGCGACGAGCTCCTCGCGGAGCGCGGTCCGTCCCGGGAGCTCCGGCCGGCGGGAGTCCGGCTTCGCGGGGCCGATGCCGCCGAAGATGTCGCCGCCGCCGCCGACGCCCAGGAGGCCGTGTGCGCGATACCGCGACAGGAGCTTGTGCCGGAGCTTTTCGTGAAGCGTCACCTCGCGCGCCAGGACATCGCGCGGTAGCAGCCGCTCGAGGAGGTCGTAGTAGCGGCGGTTGCCGTCGCGTCGCGCGAGCCCGAGCACGCCGGTAGCGGCGTACGCCTCGAGCACGGCGCGCACGACGTTGGTCTTCACGCCGAACCAGTCGGTCG
The DNA here is from genome assembly GCA_963737405.1 of uncultured Actinomycetes bacterium. GTDB lineage: Bacteria > Actinomycetota > Thermoleophilia > Gaiellales > Gaiellaceae > JACCTU01. The sequence continues at coordinate 62,199 of CAVTSL010000009.1, read as the reverse complement.
TCGCCCCGCTCGCACGCTCGAAGTCGAGCGACGAGAGCGGTCCCTCTGCGCGGATGCGTTCGACCACGGCCTCGGCCACCTCCGGGTTCTCCGCGAGAACGGCCGACGCGTTCCTGCTCAGCGTGACGCGGAACCACGGGTACTCGCTCGTCGGGACGAGGGAGAGCCCCTTGTTGTACGCCTCGAACACGTCGCGCCGTTCGTACAGAAGGTCGCACCAGGCCGGCTCGTAGTCGGCGACGCGTGCGTGGAGCACGAGGTCGTGGTTTCGGCCCGCGACCGCCAACGGGTCGAACTGGACGGAGCCGAGCCGGCCGAAGACCTCGAGGACCGCGTCCGGCCCGCCCTTCAGCGAGCGCGCCGGGGAGAGCATCTGGCGCGAGACGAGGAAACGCCGAGCGTCCTCTGCGGTGACCTTCATCGGCAGGACGCTATCGAGCGCCTAGTCCGCGAGCTCGAGGAAACCGACCTCCAGCATCTGGCGCGCAAGGGAGAGACCCGTCGTCCGAGCGTCGGCTTCGACGGCCGCTGCGAGCGCCTCGTCCAGCGTCCTCGAACCGTCGAGCCCGCGGACCAATCGCGCCGTCGGCGGATCGAGCTCCGCGGAGAACGGCAAGCCGGTCTCGAGCCGGAGCGTCAGGCTCTCCGACTGCCAGCCGCCTTCGGTGAAGCGCGTGTCCTGCGTGACGACGGCGTCGTCGACGACGCGCAGTCGCCGGTCGAGAAGCCCACCGTCCGCGTCGAGCTCCGACAGCCGGTCGTGCGTCTCGAAGAGCTTTCGCACGTGCCGTCCCGCGGGACGGAGGGCGGCGCGCGGCAGCTGCAGCGCCTCGAGCCAGCCGTCACGTCCGTCGCCTCGCTTCCGCAGCACGACGCAGGCGTAGCCGAGCTGCTCGATCCCGAGCTCGCGGTAGTAGGTCAGCCAGCGGTCGAGTGCCTCGGCGTACGCCTCGGGCCGGTCGAGGAGATCGCGGTTCCACACGGTTGCCGTCTCGATCGGGTCGTCCGTCGAGGTGTGGAGCAGGAACGCGTCGCAGCCCGAGCCTTCGAGCCACTTGCGCGGACGTTCGGCCGGATCCTCCGGATCGAGTGCCCACGCGATCAGAACGCAGGCGAACGCGCCCGGGGCGAGCGCGGCCGGCGCCGATCGCACGACGTGCTCGGAGACCGCGTCGCCGCGCATCCCGCCGTCCCGGAACAGAAACGCGCTCTCGGGCGAGACGACGTACGGCGGGTTCGCGACGACGAGGTCGAACTGCTCGCCCTCGACCGGCTCGAAGAAGCTGCCGGCCCGCGTCTCGACGTTGCCGACGCCGTTGAGCGCTGCGTTGAACGCAGCGTAGGCGAGCGCCCTTTCGTTCACGTCCGTCGCGACGACGTGCTCGGCATGCGCCGCGAGCAGGATCGCCTGGATCCCGTTCCCGGTGCAGAGGTCGAGAGCGCGCTCGCCCTCGCCGCGAACCGTGAGGTGCGCGAGTGCGACGGACGGGCGGTGCACTCCCGGCACGTGGTCGGCGTGCACTTCCGCCGCGCCCGCGTGATCGGACGCGATCAGCAGCTCGTCGTGAGGAACGAGGCGGGCCGCACCGTGGACCACCTCGGAGTCTGCGACGAGAAGGCCGGCTCCGGCGAGCCGTTCCCGGAGCTTGGATCCCACGAGCTCGTCGAGGCGCGCGCGTGCGACGGGAACCCCGAGCAGGAAGAGCCGGAGCAGCACCGCCAGCTCGTCCGCGTCGCCGAGCCGTCGCAGGTACGACGGCAGCTCGGGCGACCGCGCGAGGAGTTGGTCGCCCGTCGCGAGCCGCTCCTGGATCCGGTCCGGCTCGTAGCCCGCGTCCCGCAGCAGCCGGGCGAGCTCGACTGCCGCCGGCCGGCTCTCCGCGCGCGGCGGTTCCGGACGTCCGGGAGGAGGGACGGCGCGGACGGGCTCCACGGCTACGGCGCTAGAAGGACTTGTTCGTCTTCAGGTCGTACCTGAACTCGACCGCTGCTCCCAGGGACCCGTCGGCCTTCTGTGGCTTGTACGCGACCTCGATCTTGGCGAAGTTGAACGACACCGAGTCGATCGGGAGCGGCGCGCCCTCGGCTCCACTCGTCTGGTACGAGCTGACGAGGACGTCGTGGAACTTGAACGTGAGGTACTCCTGCTGCTCCTTGCCGGCCTTGCGGCCCGTGAACGTGGCCATCTTGATGTGCTGCCCGGTCGCGCAGGCCTTCATCAGGCTGACGCTCGCCGTGTTCAGCGCCATCACGAAGTGGAAGTCCTGCATCGAGACCTTGCCGGCGCCCGCGCCGCCACCCATCCCGGTGCTGCCGGCGTGCGTCTCGCCCCAGCTCCACGCCTCGACGTCGATCTCGTCCTTGTGCTTGGCATCGGTGCTCTCGCCCTTGATGCCGTCGAACTTGATGAAGTAGTCGACCGCCATCGCGTCCCCTCCCGGACCGCTCGAGCGCCGATCGTACCGCCTGGCCATTCGGCGCGTGCGCTCGGGAAGAAGGACGCCGTTCCCCGCGTCATGAGGAGAACTGCCCGTCAAGGGATGGCGAAGCATGGCGAGAGTTCGGCCGAAGAGCGATCGAGAGAAGCCGACCCGGTCGGTGACACGTGTCGTCGCAGCGCTGCTCGCGGCCGCGCTCCCGCTCGTCGGGCTCCTCTCGCTGCTGCTTCGGTCCGAGCTCGACCCGCACTTCGAGAACTACCGCGCGCACTTCGTCGTCTTCGGGATCGTCGGGGCGGTGGCGTTCGTGCTCGGCTACGCCGCGGGCGAGGCGGCCAACCGACGGGGCGATGCGCGGGTCTTGCTCCTGTCGCTTGCCTTCATGGCGACCGGCGGCTTCCTCGGCCTGCACGCGATCGGGACGCCGGGCGTTCTCTTCTCGAAGGAGTACGGCGGGTTCATGGTCGCGATTCCGGTGGGGCTCCTCGTCAGCGCGGTCTTTGCCGGAGCGTCGGCGTTCGTCGACATCCGGCCGGGGATCGGGACGGCGTTGATCCGCCGCCGGACGCTGCTGCGGGTCGCAGTGCTGTTCTCGATGGCCGCATGGTTCGCGTGGACCGTCGCCGAGCTGCCGCCGCTTCGTGCCGGCAGCGAGGCCGCCACCGACACCTTCGTTCTCGTCCTCGCGATTCTCGGGACGTTCGTGTACGCGGTGAGCGCGGCACGCTACTGGGCGATCTTCCGACACGGGCGGAATCTGCTCCCGGCCGCCGTGATCGCCTGCTTCCTGCTCCTGGCGGAGGCGATGATCGGCGTCGCGGTCACCGGCGAGCGGAAGTGGCACGCGAGCTGGTGGGAGTGGCACGGCCTGATCGTCCTGGCGTACCTGGTGATCGGGCTCGCGGCCCGACGGGAATGGCGCGACGAGCGGTTCCGACATCTCTACCTGTCGACGACGCGGGAGCGCCGCCAGGACATCAGCGTCCTCTTCGGCGACCTCGTCGGGTTCACGGGCTTCGCCGAACGCTCGACGCCGCGTGAGGTCGCCGCCGTGCTCGACGGCCTACTGGGGCGTTGCTGCGCCTCTGCTCACTCGTCAGTTCGGCGGCGAGGTCGAGAAGTTCATCGGGGACGGGATCGTCGCGCTCTTCAACAGCCGCGGCGACCAGCCCGACCACGCCGTGCGGGCCGCGCGTGCGGCGCTCGAGCTGCAGCGCCGGTTTGCCGACCTTGCCGAGCAGCATCCGGATTGGCCGCGCATGCGCGTCGGTGTCAACAGCGGCGAGGCGGTCGTGCACGAGGTCGGCGGGGAGGGCTACGTTGCCTATCCGCTCGTCGGCGACACGGTCAACACCGGCGCCCGGCTGGAGAGCCTCGCCCCGGCCGGCGGGGTGCTGATCGGCGCAGCGGACGTACGAGCAGCTGCCCGACGGCGCTGTCGTCGAGCAGCGGTCCGGACTGCGGGTGAAGGGCAGGCAGAACGCGATCGACGCGTACGTCCTCTTCGCGCTTCCCTGAGCCTCCTAACCAGTCAGCGGTCACAGCGTCTTAGCTCCTGACCAAGCGCGTCAGGATCGTAGGCGCTGATACCACTGACGAGGAGGGACGATGAGGAGGAAGGTCTTCGCACTGACAGCCTCGGCCGCGGCGACGATGCTGCTCGTGATCGCGCCGATGGCAGCAGCCGACAAACCGGTCGTGACCATCACGCAGCTGGACCGCATCGGGACGATCCCCGCCGGACCGTGCCCGTTCCCGTTCATGTTCCACACGGAGGGGACGCTCCGCGAGACGGTGTTCTCGAGCGGCAAGGACGTCACGCACGCGGTCAGCTTCAAGGTCACCTACACGAACCCGGCGAACGGCAAGACGCTGACGACGGTGCTGGCCGGGCCGTTCATCATCGAGCCGAACGGCGACGGCACGGTGACGGTGACGATCAACGGCAACGACGGGCACTTCACCGTTCCCGGTGAGGGAACGACGTTCGCCGCGGTCGGCAAGCTCGTCTACATCGCCGACGCGGGCGACCCGTTCACGCCGCTCACGATCGTCAAGTCGACGGGCCAGCAGGACCCGAGCCAGTTCCCGGCGACCTGCGAGGGCCTCTCCTAGTCCTCGCCCGAGGCGTCCCGCCTCCGCGAGGAGGCGGGACGAGCCTTCTGCCGCGCGCGGTGGTCGGCCTGGGCGACGCGGTCGGCGCACTGCGTGGAGCAGTAGCGCCGCGTGCGGTTCCGGCTTCTGTCGACGAATGCGCACCTGCACGGCGATCCGGCGCAGCGGCCGAAGCGCTCCCAGCCGAACGCCGTGAGACCTTCGACCAGTCCGGCGCCCGCGTATGCGGCGACGAACCGGAGCCCCTCGCGCTCGTCCGGCCAGGAGCGGAGTCGCCAGCCGCCGCCGTCGCGTTCGAGCTGCGGCGGGGTTCCGTACTCGCGCGCCAGTTGGTTGAGGAGCTTCACGGCCGCCGGCTCGTCCCTGGCGTCGAAGACGCGGGCGAGGCGGGTCCTCAACGCGAGGACCGCGTCGACGTCCGCCTCGTGCAGCTCCTTCGCGGCCCGGTTCAAGCCGTGCCACCTGAGCCAGAAGCGGACATCGGCGAGATCCTCGATCAGTTCCGGTTCGCTCTCGAGCTCGTCCCAGGTGTTGACGAGATCGACTGCGACCGCGAGGCCGGTGCCGCGACCCTCTTTCGTCAGTGGCATAGCGACCCAACGGTACTGATCAGCGTCGGGTCACGGCAACGATCGACCGGCGCGATCTCCCTATGATCGCGAGAGGCGATGCAGATCGACGTCAACGGGGCGCGACTGTGGTTCGACGTCGATGGACCGGTACTCGTGCCGGCCGGCAGCGAGATGCGGCAACGGCCGACGGTCGTGCTCGTCCACGGAGGCCCAGGCTCCTATGACCATTCGTACTTCAAGCCGGACTTCGCGCGACTTGCGGAGCACGCCCAGGTCGTCTACCTCGACCTGAGCGGCCACGGGCGGTCGACGTGGGGCGACGCAACTGCGTGGACCGTCGAAGCGTGCGCGGACGACATCCGTGTCTTCTGTGACGCGCTCGGGATCGCGAGACCGATCGTCTTCGGGCATTCGATGGGTGCCCCGATCGTTCTGCTCTACGGCGCGCGCCACCCGGGACATGCGGCCGGGCTCGTCGTCCAGTCGGGGTTCGCCCGCTTCGACGTACCGCGGCTGGTCGAGGGGTTCCGTTCCGTCGCGGGCGACGAGGTCGCGGAGCTCGCCGGGCGCAGCTTCCGCGGCGAGGGCGTGTCGGACGAGGAGTGGGCTCGCGTCTATGCCGCGTTCGGGCTGCGCGTCCCGGATGACGACCAACGGGCTCGCACGCCGAAGAACGTCGAGCTCAACGCGCACGGCATGGAGGTCATGCGCCGACTCGACATCGTGGATCTGCTCGGCCTTGTCGAATCTCCGACGCTCGTCTCGGTCGGCGAGCTCGATCCCGTCACACCGGTCGCCGCGGCCGAAGAGATCGTCGGCGCGCTGCCAGAGGGGATCGCGCAGCTCGAGATCGTCGAGGGAGCAGGCCACTTCACGTGGCTGGACGCTCCGGACCGCTTCTGGCCGTTGATCATCGAGTTCATCCACACCGCATCGGAGTCGGGCGCGTTGGCGCCATCGCGCTGACCGAGCAGGAACTGGCAGAGCTCCTGCGCGAGCACGCGCTCGCCCATCGTGTGCCGGGTGCGGCCGTCGGCATCCGGCGCGATGGCGTCGAGACGTTCGCGTGGCACGGCGTTGCGAACACGAAGACGGGCGCCCCGGTCACCGCGGAGAGCCGTTTCGGCGTCGGCTCGCTGACGAAGTCGATGGTCGCGACGGTCGTTGCGCGCCTCGCGCAGGACGGCCGGCTGTCACTGGACGATCCGATCGCGACGTACGTTCCGGAGCTCCGTGACGCGACATGGGCCGAGCGTGCCAGCGTGCGTGACCTGCTCGCGAATCGTTCCGGGCTTCCCCTTCGCAGAGCGCTCGAGTTCGACTTCGCCGGACGGCCCGAAATGGACGACGACGTGCTCTCGAGGTTCGTATCGAGCGTCGCGGCGGAAGAGCCGACGACCGACATCTGGTCGTACACGAACGCCGGCTGGTGCGTGCTCGGGCGCGCAATCGAGACGGTGACAGGACGCGTGTGGGAGGACGCGATGCGTCGCAGTCTGTTCGCTCCGACGCGAGATGAGTGACACGACGTTCGCAACCGAGCAGGACTCGAGCGCTCGCGTCTCCGGACATCAGGTGACCGTTGACGGCCCGGTGCCGGTCGAACCGTGGGTGCCGCGGGCGCTCGGCCCCGCCGGCACGACGGTGGTGTCGACCGTCGGTGACATGTTGCGCTTCGCGGCACTTCATCTCGACGATCCCTCACTCGCGGAGTTGCGTCGGCCGCAGCCCGCACCACGGATTTACGGCTGGCTCGACGGCTGGTGTCTCGGCTGGGCGTGGTTCGACTGGGAGGGCGGCCGCGTGTGGGGCTGGGACAGCGTCCTCCCCGGCGAACGCGCGGTCCTCCGACTCGTCCCCGAGCGACGCGCCGCGATCGTGTTGATGACGAACGGCGACAGCGGGCGTGCGTTGTATCGGTCGCTCTTCCCGGAGCTGATGCACTCGTGCTTCGACATCACCGTGCCCCCGCTGCGCCTGGATGCACAACCTGGTTCCGCCGGCGACCTCACGCGCTTCACCGGTGTCTACGCGTGGCCCGACCGACGTGTCGAGGTGACGGCGACCGAAGCAGGTCTACGCATCGAGAGCGAGGACGGCGTGGCCCAGGCGTTGCCCCTCGACGAGCAAACCTTCGTCGTCGACGCGACCGATCCCGACAACCCGACCGTGACCTTCGGAAGCTTCGACGAAGCCGGGCGGCCGCGCGTTCTCTACGTGATGCTCTGGGGACTTCCGCGTCTCGGCGAGTGAACTCGCGATGATCGCCGTGCTGCTCGTTCGCTGGTCTGGTCGTTCTGAGGCTTCTGCTTCCCCGTTAGGGTTGCGGGGGATGCGTTCCGCCGTCGCGCTCCTCGCCGTCCCGCTGGCGCTCGCGGCGCTCGCTGGATGTGGCGGTGACGACGGGAACGAGACCGATGTCGCTGCGGACGCCGCCTCGTTCGCCGACGTACCGTGGGTGCTCGCGACCGGCGTCGACGTCGAGGGCTGGGAGGCGACGCCGCCGAGTGCGACGTTCGCCGACGGGACGGTCGGCGGGTCGACCGGCTGCAATCGCTTCACGGCTCCGTACACGCTCGACGGCGACTCGCTCGAGATCGGGACGACCGCGACGACCAGGATGGCCTGTCTGCCGCCCGCCGATGCGGTGGAGCGTGCATACCTCGAAGCACTGGCGCGTGTGACCGGCTGGCGTTCGGACAACGCCGACCTCGTCCTCCTCGAGGACGAGAGCGAGCTGCTCCGTTACAAGGCCGCGACGCCAGTGGGCGACTGGGAGGCGACGGCGATCCAGACGGGCACCGCATTGGCCAGCCCATTGCCGGGCACCGAGATCACGGCGACCTTCGGCGACGACGGGACGCTGACCGGCTCGGCCGGGTGCAACACCTATAGAACGTCGTACACCACCGATCGGGGCGGAATCGAGATCGCCCCACCGGCGGGGACCAAGAAGGCCTGCGCCTCTCCCGACGGTGTGATGGAGCAAGAGGCTGCCTACCTCGCCGCACTCCCGACGGCCGTGCGCTACAGGCTCGACGGCGGCACGCTCGCGCTCCTCAGTGCCGACGGAACCTACGTCGCTTCGTATGCGCCCGTGCGAGCGAAGTAACGAGCTCGATGACGGTCGAGAGCGCCCGAGAACCAGAAGGCACTCCTGAGCAGCGCGAGTCGGCGGCCAAGATCGAGCCGCGCTGGCCTGTCGCGCTCGCAGTCTTGTCCTTCATCGGCATCACGATCGCCGTGCGCGTCGCCGAGCCGCACAGGGAGACCATCGGACCGCACTGGCTCGTTCCGGGGCTCGAGGTCGCCGTGCTCGTCGCGCTGCTCGCCGCCGATCCGGCCCGTGCCGTCGGGCGCCGCAGGTGGTTGCGGCCGATCGCGATCGCCCTCGTCGTCGCGCTCGTCGTGTTGGCCTTGATCTCGACCGTGGTCCTGATCACAGACCTGGTCCGCGGCGGGAAGGTGACGGAGTCTGCGGACTCGCTCCTCGCTTCGGGCGGATTGATCTGGCTCGGAAACGTCGTCGCCTTCAGTCTTCTGTACTGGCTCCTCGACGGCGGCGGGCCGCTCGCCCGCCACCGACGAGAGCGGGAGTATCCCGACTTCGCGTTTACGCAGCAGATGAGCCCGGAGTTCGCTCCGCCGGGGTGGCTCCCGCACTACGTCGACTATCTCATCCTCGGGCTGACCACCAGCACGGCCTTCAGCCCGACCGACGTCATGCCTGTGAGTCACTGGGCGAAGCTCTTGATGGCACTGCAATCGATCGTCTCCCTGGCAGTGATCGGGCTGGTCATCGCCCGTGCCGTGAACGTCTTCACGTAGCCAGGCTCGACAGAACTACGACCTCGCCGGGTGGCGCCGTCTCGCTTCTTCGCCGGCGACGAAGGCGTGCTGCGCAGCAAGAAGTGCGCGGCGACGGCTGAGGCTCCCTCGGCACCGTCACTGGATTGCGCGCTCCGCGGCGAGCTGTCTGGTTCGGACGCCTGTCAGCTGGGCGGTCGGTCGCCGATCCAGTAGCGGGGGCCGGGCCCGAGAGCGGCTGCGCGGTCGCCGGGGTTGGCAAGCTTGCAGCGGTCGAGCGACAGACAGCCGCAGCCGATGCACTCGGTCAGCCCGACCTTCAGGCGCTCCAGCTCGGCGATCCGCTCCTCGATCCTCGACCTCCATGTGGCCGAGAGAGCGGACCAGTCTCGGCGCGTCGGCGCTTGATGGGGAGGGAGCTTCGCGAGCTCGGCGCCGATCTCGTCCAGCGTCAGGCCGATCCGCTGCGCGAAGACGATGAAGGCGATTCGGCGGAGCACGGGGCGGGGGTAGCGGCGGTGGCCCGAGCCCGCTCGCTCCGAGTTGATCAGGCCGCGTTGCTCGTAGAAGCGCAGAGCTGACGACGCCACGCCGCTGCGACGCGCGACCTCACCGATGGGGAGCAAGTTGGAGATCTCGGTTACTCGGAGGACTCGGACTTGACTTCAAGCTTACTTTAACTTGTAGCCTGCCCTCGAGTTGCCATCCGAATTCTGCGAGGAGCCATGACGATCGAGCGGAGCGCGAGCGAGCGGATCACGCAGGAGGTCACTTCCTGGCCGGGGGTCACTGCGGGACCGGGCCGGCGTGGAGAGTTTGCGTTCAAGGTCGGCGGGCGCGAGATCGGCCACCTGCACGGCGACCACGTCGCCCACTTCGGCTTTCCGAAAGACGTCTGGCGCGATCTCTTCGAGCAGGGACGGATCGGCTACCACCCGGTCTTTCCCGGCAGGCCGGGGTTCGGCGCCCGCAGCATCGAGAGCGAGACGGACGTCGAGGACGTGATCTCGCTGATGCGCATCAACTACGAGCGCGTGGTCTCTCACCATGGGCTTCCGACCGAGACGGCTGCGTGACGCTGACCGTCTAGCGAGGGAGCAGCACCGTCGACACCAAGCAGACGATCACCCCGCACATCGTCGTGGGCGATGCGGCACGGGCCGCCGACTGGTATCGAGCCGTCTTCGGAGCCGAGGAGCGCAGCCGCCTCGAGGTGCCGGGCGGCAAGCTGATGCAGGTCGAGCTCCGGTTCGGCAACACGACGCTGATGCTGGCCGACGAGTTCCCGGACCTCGGCGTCCTCTCCCCGCAGAGCGTCGGCGGCACCGCGACGGTCCTGCACTTCTCGACCGACGACGCCGACGCCGTCTGGCGGCGGGCCGTCGACGGCGGCGCCGAGGTGCGTCAACCGCTCGAGGACGTGTTCTGGGGGGAGCGCTACGGGCAGATCACCGATCCCTTCGGCCACCGCTGGGGGATCGCGCAGCACGTGCGCGACGTGCCGCGCTGAAGAACTCGCCCGCGCGGTGTCCGAGGCGTTCGGCGGATGAGGAGGGTTTCACCCGAGTTCTGCGCGGACGCGATCGCGGCGAACGTGTCCTGCCCGACGATCCGCTACAAGTCCGGCGTCCGCGCGCACATCGAGTCGCTCGGCTGGGACATCGTCGGCAACTTCGGCGACCAGTTCAGCGACCTCGCGGGCGGGTTCGCGGACAAGACGTTCAAGCTGCCGAACCCGAACTACTTCCTGCCGTAGCGGCTTCCTCGACGGCTGACCGGCGGTCGCCGCGAGGACCGATGAGGTACCACGCCTCGATCTGGCCCTTCCCCTTGACCGCGATCGGCCCCCGCGGCTCGCACTCGAACTCATCGGCGAGCAGCTCGTACGTCGCGCGCGTGATCTGGATCCGGCCGGGCGTCCCGTGGGACTCCATGCGGCTGGCCGTGTTCACGGCGTCGCCCCAGAGGTCGTAGAGGAACCGCTTCCGGCCGATCACGCCGGCAACGACCGGGCCGGAGTTGATGCCGACGCGGAGCTCGTGGCCGAGGTGGCCGACGTGGTCGTTCGAGCGCATCGCCTCGAGCATGTCGAGCGCCATGAGCGCGAGCGCGCGAGCATGGTCGGGGCGCGGTTCCGGAACGCCCGCGGCGACCATGTAGCAGTCGCCGATCGTCTTGATCTTCTCCAGCCCGTACCGCTCTGCAAGCTCGTCGAAGTGGCTGAACAGATGATCGAGGTAGCCGACCACGTCGGCGGGCGCGTGTTGCTCCGACCAGGGAGTGAAGTCGACCACGTCGGCGAACAGGATCGAGGCCGACGCGAAGTGATCCGCGATCGGCTGGCTCTCGGCCTTCAGCTTGTCGGCGATCGAGCGCGGCAGGATGTTGAGCAGGAGGTTCTCGGCCTTTGCCTGTTCCACCCGGAGCGCGGCGAGCGCGTCGCGACGCTGCCTGGCGAAGACGGCCAGCAGCGTGAACACGATCGTGCCGCCGACCGCGATGTTCAGGGCCAGCATCGTGCTCGTGAACCAGCCGGGAAGTGGGTCCCAGACCGGTCCGATGATCTCGCCCGCGATTCCCGACCCGAGGAAGACGACGAGCCACGCCACGTACCAGCGGGCCGCCGACCGGACGTCGCTGAACACGAGCGCCGCGAGCGGCGCGAGAATCCCCCAGAGGCCGACGCCACCCGAGGCGAGGAAGCCGCCGAGCGGGATCATCGAGAGCGTCGGCGCGAGCAGGATGTCGACCTGGCCCACACGGAGCAGCCGCGGGAAGTCGCGCGTCCGCGAGAAAACCGCGATCGCACCGGCCAGCACGCCGAAGTACACGAGCGGCACCACACCGACCGGCGATCCGAACGCGAGATACAGCGTCCCCCACAACGCGGCGACCGGCAGGATCAACACCGAGATCAGGACCAGCAGTGCCTTGCGGGCGCGCAGGTCCTCGTCGTCGGATGGATCCGCGCCGATGAGCGCCAGGCGCGCAATGACGCGTCCCGCCGCCGCGCGGATCCGGACCAGAAGGCGCATCGGAGAAGACGTTACTCGTGGTCATACGAGCCCGCTCTCGTAGGGGTCGCCCTTCTCAACGGGGATCAGGCGTGGGACGATCGGTGCTCGTGTCGACGAGCCGCTGCCTCCGGATCCTGGCGTTCGCCCTCGCGGCCGTGCTCGTCACGGCGGCGCCGGCCTCGTCCGCTCACCGGGCCGCCGGCGTGAACGCGTTCGTCGTCCGCGGTCTCGTCTCCGACGGCTCGCTCGCCGGCACGACGCTCGACTCGAATCTCGTCAACGCCTGGGGGCTCGCCGCGAGCTCGACGGGACCATGGTGGATCGCCAACCACGCGACGGAGACGAGCACCCTCTACGACGGAACCGGCCGGAAGCTGACGCTCGTGGTGACCGTGCCCGGAGGCCCGACCGGAACCGTCTCCAACGGCACGACCGGTTTCGTCGTGAAAGACGGCCCGGCCTCGGCGCCCGCGCGCTTCATCTTCGCGTGTGAAGACGGGAAGATCCGAGGCTGGGCCGGAAGCGTGCCCGCGGCCGGCTCAACCGTCACCGAGGTTGCGGTCGACAACGCTCATCGCGGGGCGGTCTATCGCGGGCTCGCCGAGGCCACGGCGCCGGACGGCTCGACGTACCTCTACGCGGCCGACTTCCACAACGGACGCATCGACGTCTTCGACGCGAACTGGCGCCCGGTCAAGTGGAAGGGCGCGTTCGTCGATCGCAAGATTCCAGCCTGGTACAACGAGTTCGGGATCCAGGCGATCGGCGGTCGGATCTTCGTCACCTACGCGGCGCCGGCCCCGGTCAACGGCAACGACTCGCCGACCGGCGGGTACGTGGACGTCTTCGATCTGAAGGGAAAGTTGCTCGCGCGCGTCGGACGGATGGGCCCGCTGAACGAGCCTGTCGACGTCGCGCTCGCGCCGCCCACGTTCGGGAAGTTCGGAGGCGATCTGCTCGTCGGCAACTTCGGGGACGGTCGGATCGGCGTCTACCACGAGCTCGGCAGGAACCGGTGGGCGTATCGCGGTGCGCTTCGCACGCCCGATCAGCGTGTCATCGAGATCAACGGTCTCTGGGGCCTCGAGTTCGGCAACGGGGCGTCGGCCGGGCCGAAGGAAGCGCTCTACTTCACGGCGGGCCCGCATACCTGGGTCGGCGAGACCGAGGAGGACGTCCGGGGCCTGTTCGGGACGATCACTCCCGTGGGCTAGTCGCTAGTCCCCTTCGTCGGAGCTCCACAACGGTTGCGGGGGTGCAGAGACGAGCGCGCGGCGCAGCAGCGTCAACAGCTCGTTCCGCTCATCGGCGGTGAGCCCGGCCAGAACCTCGTCTTCGACCTGGGAGATCAGCCCCCGAGCCCGCTGCAGGAGCCGCCGGCCCTTGGGGGTGATCGCAATCTCCCTGGCACGGCGGTCCGTGGCGGACGGCCGGCGCCTGGCCAGCCCCGCGCTCTCGAGCTGGTCGATCAGCGCGACCATCGTGCTGCGATCGATGCCGAGCGCCGACCCGAGCTCCTGCTGAATGGCTCCCTCGCGCGCGGCGATGACGTTCAGGAGCGCGAACAGGGCCGGCGTCAGGTCGACGGAGCCAAGCACGTCCGCCGTGCGCGAGTGCGTCGCGCGCCAGAGGCGAAAGAAGAGCTGGCCTACGAACTCGGTGACCGGGGGATCGGCGGAAGGGTGCGTCGTCATGCGCTCTACGGCGCAGTATACTCAGCTGAGACAATCATTTGTGATACAAACTATCTTGTCCGACAGACAGGGAGGGAACGATGAGCGCAAAGAAGGCCACGCAGACGTCCGCGAAGCGCGCCACGACGAAGCGCACCGGCTCGAGCAAGGGGTTCACGGCCGAGGAACGGGCGGCGATGAAGGAGCGCGCCAAGGAGCTGAAGGCGGAGGCAGCCAAGGCGGACGGGGAGAAAGCCTTGCTCGACAAGGTCGCCGAGATGAAGGGAACGGATCGCACGATGGCGACGCGGCTCCACGCGATCATCACGGCCGCCGCACCTTCGCTCTCGCCGAAGACCTGGTACGGCATGCCCGCGTACGCCAAGGACGGCAAGATCGTCTGCTTCTTCCAGAGCGCGGAGAAGTTCGACTCGAGGTACGCCACGTTCGGGTTCAGCGACGAGGCGAACATCGACCAGGGGGCCATGTGGCCGACCTCCTGGGCGCTCAAGGACCTGACCGCCGCCGAGGAGAAGAAGATCGTCGCGCTCGTGAAGAAGGCGGTGAACTGAGGGCCACGGATCGTGATTCCCGGCCCGGAACCGAACGAGGCTAGGGTCCAGGCAGAGTCGGCTCAACCAAGCGAGTCGTCGTTACGTAGACGCCGCTGGACGGGCGAGGATCCAACGCTCGAGGTTGGTGAGCCGAGTGACGAGCCCCGCGCGCTGCCGCTACTCGGCTACTCGTTGGCAAGTGGGATTCGATCGGCCCGATGCGTCTACCGACGCGCTCGCTCAAGGCCGAGGCGGCGCAGCAAGACTTCGAGCTCGGGTACGCGTGCTCGGATGCGCTCGAAATCCTGGCCGGAGAGTGAGAGGAGCCGCATCGGCGTACGCGCCATGACAGTCGCCGTCCGCTCCCCGGTCAGGAGGAGTGCAATCTCGCCGAGTGTGTCGCCGGGGCCGAGAGTGTGCGTCGCGTCGCTACCGCCGGTGAAGACATCGGCCTCTCCCTGTTCGATGAAGTAGATGGCGGTTCCGTAATCGTCGACGGTGACGACCTTGGCGCCCGCCTCAACCTCGACCTCGCGCATCGCGGTCGCAAGCTCGTCGAGCTCCGGTGTAGGAAGATCAGCTAAGACCGAAAATGCTCCGATTCGACTCGTATCCACGGTCGCGGATCGTGCCACAGCAAGCAGCCAAGGGCAACGAGACCGTAGGGCCAGAACGCCGGCCTGCACGAGCGTGCTGTCACTCGTTTACGCCGTCCCGGTGTGGTCCTGGTGTGGTCTGAATCGCGGCACAGGAGCCGCTAGCCCGCTCTCCTCCAAGAGCGGCGCTTTCCGTCCCGCGAAGCGCCGCGCGGCCTCGGCAGTGACCTTCACGACGGCGACGCTTTTCTAGGCGCTGCGCACGGTCTCGCCGAGCGTGAAGCCGACGATCGTCCACATCGCCACGTACGGGATCGCGTACGCGACCGAGCCGAGCAGGATCCTGCGCTGACCGACGGGCTCTCCACCGACGAAACGGGCGAGGGCGGCGACGAGGATCGGGTTGGCCACTGCAGCGGCGAACGCGTACCAGCGGTCGGAGCCACGCTGGATCCACGCCACGGGATGGCTCATCAAGCGGCTCGCACGCATCCGCTCGAGCGACTTCTCGATCCGTTTGCCGTTGCCCGAGAACCAGTCGTCCCAGCGTCGGTCGACCCAGCTGCAGCAGCCGATGACCAGGAGGACGACCGCGACGGTCGCTCCGACGTAGACGAGGGACGGCCTGAACGCGGCCGCGAGCAGCGCGATCGGCGCGCCGATGAAGACGCCGTCGAAGAACGCGAAGGCCGCCACGATCGTCCCGACGACGCCGGAGCGAGCGGCGCCTCCGACACGGTGGGTGGAGCTCCGAGACGGCACCCACCATGTATCGGCACCAACCACGCGAGCCTGGACCGGCGACTCAGGTCGACGCCGCCCCGGTCTCCCTCAGGTACTGGTGCACGAACGCGATCGCCAGGCTGCCTTCGCCTACAGCCGACGCGACGCGCTTGACCGGGCCGGAGCGAACGTCCCCACACGCGAAGATCCCCGGCACGCTCGTCTCGAGGAGATAGCGGTCTCGGTCGACGCTCCATTCGCTTTCGCCGTCCACGTCAGGCCCCGTCAGCACGTATCCGCGTGGGTCGAGCGCGATCTCAGGTGGGAGCCAACCGGTTTCGGCGTCGGCGCCGATGAAGAGGAACAGCCCGCCCGACTCGAGCCGGCTGATCTCGCCGGTCTCCGCGTTCCGGATGTCGATCCCTTCGAGCGCGCTGGAGCCGTGCGCCGCGACCACCTCCGTCCCGAACAGTGCTTCGACGTTCGGACGCGCGGCGAGCTGGTCGATCAGGTAGCGAGACATTCCTCCCCCGTCCGTCTTCGCGAGCGTCGAGCCGCGGTAGAGAATCGTGACGCTCCGGGCGTAGTTGGCGAAGAACATCGCGGCCTGCCCCGCTGAGTTTCCGGCGCCGACGACGTGGACGTCCAGGCCGTACGTGTTCGGCGCCTCGCTACGCGCTGCGCCGTAGCTGACGCCCTTCCCGACGAGCCGGTCGAACCCCTCGACCGAAAGCTGCCGCCACGAGACCCCGCAGGCGAGGACGATCGTCTTCGCGCGCAGGACGTCACCGCCGTCCAGGTGCACGTGACGGTTCGATGCGTCGATGCGCGTGATCGACCGCGTCACGACGATCTCGGCCCCGAGCCGGCGCGCCTGCTCCAGCGCTCGGCTCGCGAGCTCGTCGCCGGAGACGCCGGCCGGGAACCCGAGGTAGTTCTCGATCCGCGACGACGTTCCCGCCTGGCCGCCGGGCGCTTCTCGCTCGATCGCTATCGTCCGCAACCCCTCGGATGCGCCGTAGACAGCCGCGGCGAGGCCCGCGGGCCCGCCGCCCACGATGACCGTGTCGTAGTCCGCTGCGGCCGGCTCCGTCTGCAGCCCGAGCAGCTCTGCCGCGCGCCGGAGCTGCGGTTTCACGACGGTCTCGCCGCCCATCACCCGCATCACGGGCAGGTCGTCGTCACCCGGGACCGGGCTTCCCCACTGCTCGTCCAGCCCGGGCTCGTCGGCGTCGAGCCATTTGAACGAGATCTGGTTGCGCTGGAGAAACCGCCGCAGCTCGGCGCTCGACGCATCGAACCGACGTCCGACGACGACGGCGCGAGGTGGAGGCGGCTCGGCCGCAACGCCCTGCAGCCCGCGCGGCCCCGAAATCCGGTCGCTCGCAAGCCGCGCGACTTCCTGGGCGACCGTGGGTGCGATCGAAGCGACCGCATGGTAGTCGTGCGGCTCGATTCGCATCACGCGCGACGGCTCGGCGGCGCGGAATCCGACCGGGTATGGCGAGCCGAACGTGATCGGAACCTCGCCGATGACGTCACCGGGCCGGCGCTCGCCGACGAGGCGCTCGATGCCGTCGACGACCTTCACCACCTCGATGCGCCCTTCCAGGAGCCCGATCAGGGCGGGGTCGTCGCCCTCGTGCGCGGCGTAGTCGCCTGTCGTCAGGCTGATGTCCGCTGCCGCACGCGAAAGGCGCTCGCACGCCGGCCCCTCGAGGTCGGCAAAGATGCGAACGCGACGAATGTCGTCTGCGGTCAGCACGACGGAGACATGGTTGCGCGCACGACGGGCCAGGCTGGTGACAAGCGTCCGAAAGCTACAGTGGAGGCCACGGCTCGTCGATCAAGGAGGTGGCCGCGTTGGGTGCACAAGCGGAGAAGGCGATCCTTGCGGGAGGGTGCTTCTGGGGTGTGCAGGATCTCTTCCGGAAGTTGCCGGGGGTTGTCTCGACAAGAGTGGGCTATGCGGGCGGCGACGTTCCGGACGCGACCTACCGCAACCACGGAACGCACGCCGAAGCGATCGAGGTCGTGTTCGATCCGGACCAGATCTCCTACCGGGACCTGCTCGAGTTCTTCTTCCAGATCCACGATCCGACGACGGTCAATCGTCAGGGCAACGACATCGGCACGAGCTATCGCTCGGCGATCTTCTACGAGGACGACGAGCAGCGTCGCGTCGCCGAGGAGACGATCGCCGACGTCGACGCGTCCGGTCGTTGGCCGGGGAAGGTCGTGACCGAGGTGACGCCGGCAGGCCCGTTCTGGGAGGCCGAGCCCGAGCACCAGGACTATCTCGTGAAGTACCCGAACGGCTACACCTGCCACTTCGTGCGGCCGAACTGGGTTCTGCCCCGGACGAAAGCCGCCGCGGGCTAGGCAGCCGGCGCGGTCGTGGTAGCCCCGACGGATGCCCGGCACCGAGCGGCACCGCTGCCGCCCGGAACGGAAGCTCCCGACTTCGAGCTTCCGTCGACGCCGGACCAGAAGCTGTCGCTGTCCGAGCTCCGCGGGCGTCCTGTCGTCCTCGTCTTCTACCCCGAGGACTGGAGCCCGGTCTGCTCGGATCAGCTGGCCCTGTACCAGGAGCTGCTGCCGGAGTTCGACCGCTTCCAGGCACAGCTCGTGGGAATCTCGGTCGACGGAATCTGGTGCCACCTCGCGTTCGCGCAGGACCGGCACCTCCACTTTCCGTTGCTTGCCGACTTCGAGCCGAAGGGCGACGTCTCGCGGCGCTACGGCGTGTATCGAAACGGGGACGGCACGAGCGAACGGGCGCTGTACGTGATCGACCGCGACGGCGTCGTCAGCTGGAGCTACGTCTCGCCGGTCGGCGTCAACCCCGGCGCCGACGGGATCCTCCGAGCGCTGGAAGAGCTCCCGTCGTGAGGACGCAGTGGGAAGCAACACTCACGCTCCCCGTCACGGCTGATCGCGACCACATCCAGGGAGCGGCTGACGCGGCCGTGACGCTCGTCGAGTACGGCGACTACCAATGTCCGTACTGCGGCGCCGCGTATCCGATCGTCAAGCAAGTCCAGGAAGCGATGGGCGACGGGCTCCGTTTCGTCTTCCGGAACTTCCCGATCACGACGGCACACCCAAACGCCGAGCAAGCCGCCGAAGCCGCGGAGGCCGCCGATGCTCAGGGCCGGTTCTGGCCGATGCACGACCACCTCTACGAGAACCAGCAACGGCTGAACGCGGAGGATCTGGTCGCGTACGCCGACCAGCTGGGGCTCGACGTCGACCGGTTCGAGCGTGAGCTCAGGGAGCACGTTCACGAAGCGCGCGTCCGCGAAGACTTCATGAGCGGCGTCCGGAGCGGCGTCAACGGAACGCCGACCTTCTATATCAACGGCGTTCGGCACGACGACTCGTACGAGTTCGACACGCTGCTCGGCGCGCTGCAACGGGCTGCGGCCTGAGTCTGGAATTCAGCGCGAGACGAGCTTCGAGAGCTCGTCTGCGCTGTAGGTGGCGGCGATCGGTGAGCCGTCGGGTTCCAACGCCAGGCCGTTCTTCAACGGGCCGGCGTCGACGGGGTCGAACCCGAGCCGGTCGAGGAGCCGCATCACCTTCTTGACCGCCGGCCGGTCGTCGCCCGCCGCGCCGATCGCGATCCGGTCGGGTGCGCCCTTGGGGCGCCGGTGCTCTTCGAGCTGGTGGTAGCCGAGTTGGTTGAGGCTCTTGACGACGCGCGCGGCGGGGAATCGCTCTTGCACGATCGTGCTGGTGCCGTCCGGTGAGGTCGTCAGCTCCGGGTCGTCGCCGTCCACGGGCTCCCAGTAGTTCATCGCGTCGACAACGATCTTGCCGGCGAACAGATCGCGCGGGAGCTCACGGAAACGGTGTGTGGGGACGGCCAGGACGATGATGTCGGCGTGGCGTACGACCTCGTCGACCGTCGCCGCGTGTGCGCCGGCGGCGAGAACGTCGACCGTCAGTCCGATGTCGTCGGCCGGACCTGACCCTGAGATCGCGACGTCGTAGCCGGCGGCGACGGCGGCGCGGGCGAGAGTGGTGCCGAGCTTGCCCGCGCCGACGATCCCGAGGCGCAGCTCGTCGACTGCGGGACCGGCGGCGCCCGCGAGATCTTGACGGAGCTCGATCGCGGCGACTGCCATCGTCAGCTTCCGACCGGGGCGGCCGGCACCTGGTCCGCTTCGGGCACCGCGGCGAGCAGCTCGCGAACCCGAGGGATCACCTCCCGGCCGTAGAGCTCGATCGTGGCCATTCGCCGGTCGTGTGGGACGCGGCCGACGGCGTAGGCCAGGTCGAAGCGGCTGAGACTGAGGGTTTGCATGGTGACGGCGATTCTCTTCGCGACGGTCTCGGGGGATCCGACGTACATCGAGCCGTGATCGACCTCGGCCAGGAACTGCTCGTACGTGGGTGGACGCCAGCCGCGCTCGCGTGCCGCCCAGTCGAACTGCTCCTTGTAATGCGGCCACTGGATCTTCAGCGCCTCGTCATCGGTCTCGGCGACGAACCCGAGCGAGTGCACCCCGATCGGCAGTTCCGGCTGTCCGTGCTGCACGAGCGCGCGCTTGTAGAGCTCGACGTAGGGCGCGAAGCGCTCGGGCCTTCCGCCGATGATCGCCAGCATCAGCGGCAGGCCGAAGCGTGCGGCGCGCACGACTGACTGCGGGCTGCCGCCGACGCCGACCCAGGTCGGGATGTGCCCTTCGGGGATCGGCGGGCTCACGAACTGGTCCGTGAGCGCCGACCTGAAGTTGCCCGACCACGTCACGGGCTGTTCGCGCAGCAGGCGAACCAGCAAGTCGAGCTTCTCTTCGAACAGCTGCTCGTAGTCGGTGAGGTCGAAGCCGAACAGCGGAAAGGATTCGGTCAGCGAGCCGCGGCCGACGATCAGCTGCGCTCGCCCGTTCGAGACGGCGTCGAGCGTGGCGAAGTCCGTGTACAGCCGCACCGGGTCCTGCGTGCTGAGAACCGTCACGGAGGTGCCGAGCCGGATCCGTTCCGTTCGGCTTGCGATCGCGGCGAGGACCACATGGCCCGCCGAGTCCATGAACTCCGTGCGGTAGTGCTCACCGATGTTGAAGGAGTCGATTCCGACCGCCTCCGCGACGACCGCCTCCTCGACGGCGTTCCGGATCACCTGGTCGCCGCTGATCGGCAGGCCGGCCTCGTCGACCGTCACCGGCAGGAATGTGTCGAGACCGAATTCGAGCGTCGCCATCGACTGCCAGCTCCCTTCTGAGATGTGGTGGTATCGGGCGAGCCGAGATACTTGACTGCTCAAACGAATCGCCGCGAGTCGTTATTCCAGGACGGGGCGCCAGCTCATTTGGAGCTGGGCTAGCCGGTCAGCGATGCTGACCTCGAGCATGAGGGACAACGCGCTGTCCACACCGCTGGCGCCGTTTGTCGATGCGCTTCCGACCCCGTCTCGGCTGATCGCAGCGGAGCATGGCGGCCGGCTGACCGTGCGCATGCGCGCCGGCGCGCACCGCTTCCACCGTGACCTGCCCGCATCGAGCATCTGGGGCTATGACGGGACGGTTCCCGGCCCGACGATCGAGGCCGAGCGCGGGCAGCCGGTCACCGTCGAGTGGCGGAACGAGCTCGAGGGTGCCTTCCCGGTCGTCGCGACGGTTGCCCCGCAGGCGACCGACGCCGACGGCGTGCCCGTGCAATGCCTCCCTGGCCTGAGCGGCGGCGAGCCGGACCGCCACGCAGCTCTGCTGACCGGTAACACGGTCGTGCACCTCCACGGCGGCCTCACGCCCGCCTCGTACGACGGCTGGGCCGAGAATGTCTTCGCCCCCGGCCAGCCCGCCGTCTACCACTACCCGATGGACCAGCGCGCGGCGATGCTCTGGTACCACGACCACGTCATGGGCATCACGAAGCTCGACGTGTACGCGGGGTTGGCCGGGCTGTGGATCGTGCGCGACGAGCGCGAGCGCGAGCTGGGCTTGCCCGAGGGGCCGCCGTTCGAGTTGCCGCTCCTGATCCAGGACCGCAACTTCGATCTCGACGACGGGGGAAACCTGACCGGGCGGCTGATCCACAAGACCGATCCGGACGTCATGGAGGCCTTTGCGCCCTTTACCGTCCTCAACGGCAAGGTCTGGCCGGTGCTCGAGGTGCAACCGGGGACCTACCGCTTCCGTGTCCTGAACGGCTCCAACGCACGCACCTACCGGCTTGTTCTGCTGCACGAGGGAGAGCCGGCGCTCGACCGGATCGCGCAGGTCGGCACCGACCACGGCTTGCTCCGTGCTCCCACGCCCGTGCCCCCGGACGGGCTCGTGCTCGCGTCGGCCGAACGCGCAGACCTGCTGGTCGACTTCTCCGAGCTCGAGCCTGGCAGCGAGCTCACGCTGCTCAACACCGCCGCCGCCCCGTTCGACGGCGCGCCGTTCCCCGCCGCCGACGCCGAGAACGCCTCCGACCCCGACGGCCTTCTCCCGTATCCGTACGTGATGCGCCTCCGCGTCGTCCCGGGCACTGCAGCCAGCCGTTCGATCCCGCGCGAGCTCGCGACCGACTACGACGCGCCGCCGGCGGACGAGTTGTCCGCCGCGCCGCGCCGCGTGATCGCGCTCGTCGAACGGGAGCTCGAGGACATGCCCAACATGCTCACGATGCGCGAGCTGGCTGTCGCACGCGACGACGTGAACGGTCCGCTCGTCACCGTCCGCGACGGTGAGCAGACCACCCGCTACCGGTCAGTCGCCGCCCACTTCGAGGACACGACGACGTTCTTCCCGATGCTCGGCCGGTACGAGGTCTGGCGGCTCGTCAACCTCACAGGCGACACGCACCCGATCCACCTCCACCTGGACCCGTTCCAGATCCTGTCACGACGCCCCATCAGCTACGAGATTCCGGAAGGCGGCATCGGCGAGCGCGAGCTCGCCGCCGTGATCACGCTCGAGCGCGATCCGAACGACAAGCTCGACCACGCGATCGACGCCAACGAGCGCGGGCTCAAGGACACCATCCGAGTGAACCCCAACGAGATCGTCGAGATCGCCGTCCGCTTCACCACGTACAGCGGCCGCTACATGTACCACTGCCACATCCTCGAGCACGAGGATCGCGACATGATGCGGCCCTTCGTGACGATGCCAGCGGAGCTCATGCCCTTCATGGCCTGAGCGGCGCGCGCTAGGGGAGTGCGCCCGTGTCGAGCCAGGAACGGAAGCGCCGCACATCTTCCTCGGCCCACGGGCCATCGCAAGGCATCCGACCGGCTGCGAGCGTCCCGTAGATCGCCTCCGCGTGCGTCCGCACGTCCTCGTATGACGCCAGGTCGAACGCGAACTGCATCGAGTGGACGTCGCGATCCCTGAAGAGCGGCCGAATGTCCCTGGCGAAGCTCAGTTGCTGTGCCATCAGAGTCGAACCAGGTTGACGCCGGCGAGCGGGTGGTGGATCTGCTGCAGCTCGCCGCCTGCTGCCAGGCCGCCGAGGTCGATCGGCGCGAAGCCTGCGTCCTCGAAGAGCGCGACGACCTCTTCTTTCGCGTCGGCGTCGTCCCCGGAGATGAAGATCACGCGCCGGCCGCCGGCCTCCTGCGGGTCGGAGCCGAGCACATCGGCGCCGAGCGTGTTCGCGGCCTTCACGACGCGCGCGCCGGCGACGAGATCGGCGACGAGCTCGCTCGACGTTCTCCCGTTCAGGTCGTCGGCACCCCAGTCGTTGGTCGCGTCGATCACCGTCTGCCCGTCCCACTCGGTGCCCTGAACGGCCTCCGGGACGCGGTCCCACGGTACAGCGATGACGACGATGCCGAGCGCCGATGCCTGCTCCGGCGTTCCCGCCGACACGCCGTCGCCGAGCTCTGAGACCACTGACGCCAGCGACTCCGGGCCGCGGCTGTTGGCGATCACGACGCGGCGGCCGGCGCGCAGCGCGGTCCGCGCCATCGCCTGCCCAAGCCGCCCAGCACCGATGATTCCCACCGAGTCGGTCATGGTTCCCCCTCGTATTCGGACGCGAACAGGTAGCTCACTGCCAGGCTCCGATACGGCCGCCAGCGATCCGACACCTGAGCCACTTCGTCTTCGGTCGGAAGGTGGTCGAAGCCGTACGCTCGTTGGATCGCGCGCCGGAGCGCGAGGTCGCCGGAGAGGAAGACGTCAGGCCGATCGAGAGCCACGAGCAGGAACCCGCGCGCGGTCCACAGCCCGATTCCCGACACCTCGGTCAGCGTTTCCTCGACCTCGTCGTCGGTCATGCGCGAGAGCGCCTCGTCGCTCAGCCGTCCGTCGACGAACCTCTCCGCGAGCGCGCGCAACGTCTGGCCCTTTCGCGCCGAGAAGCCGCTGTCGCGCAGCACCTGCGGATCAGCGGCGAGCAGCTCCGCCGGCGAGGGCATCTGCCCTCCGAACCGCTCCTGGAGGTGCGAGATGATCGCGCGGGTCGAGCTGACGGACAGCTGCTGCCCCGCGACCTGGAAGACGAGCGTCCCGAAGGCATCGAGCGGGGAAGCTCGTCCAGCCAGGCCCGCGGACGGAATTCCGGCCGCGCGTCGATCAGCTTCGCGAGGACCGGGTCGGCGTTCCGAAGGTACTCGCGCGCCTGAGGATCGGCGACGGCCGCCTCGCTCATTCCTTCAGCAGGCGTTGAGTGAGCACGATGTCGATGACGTTAGCGACCGTCTCCTCCCGTGCCCAGTCACGTAGGCCATCAGGCATGCACCTGGGAGGTGACGCGGCCGGCGGCGAGATGCGCCGAGAGGAACTGTCCGGCTCTGTCGAGGGCCGCCGCCCCTTCCTCGAGGATCGCGGAGTACGCCTGGAAGACGTGGGGCACCCGAGGGGTGATCTCGAGCGTGACCTCGACGTCGGCGCTGGCGGCTTGTCGCGCGAGGCGGACGGCGTCGTCGAGGAGAACCTCGTGCGATCCGGCCTGGATGATCAGCGGCGGCAGGCCGGACAGGTCGGCGAAGATCGGGCTGATCAGGCCAAGAGCCGGGTCGTGTCCCGCCGTGTAGTCGGCGACTCGCTCCTGGAGGAGCTCCCGGCTGAACAGCGGGTCGAGCTCGCGCTTGGTTTCCATGGTCGTCCCGGCCAGGGTGAGATCGGCGTACGGTGACATGACGTAGGCCGCGGCCGGCAGGGGCAGCCCATGATCGCGGGCGTTGACCAGCGTGGCGACGGCGAGGCCGCCGCCGGCGGACTCGCCCGCGAAGACGATGTCCGACGCGGCGATGCCGTCCTGCAGGAGCGACTTCGTAGGCCGCAAGCGCGTCGTCGAGCGCTGCCGGATAGGGGTGCTCGGGGGCGAGCCGATAGTCGACGGAGATGACCTTGGCCTGCGTCCGCCGGCCGACCTGCGAGGCCAGGTCAGCGGCGAGGAAGGCGTCCCCGATCACGTACACGCCGCCGTGGAAGTAGAGAACGACGTGGCGAGGTTCGATTCCGTCGACGGTGATCTCGGCGGTCGGGACGCCGCCCAGTGCGGCTGCCGTCACCCGTCACGTCGGCGGGCAGCGGCTGCGCCGACACCGCCTCTCGGAGCAGTCGCCGCTGCTCGTCGACATCGCTGCCGACGGGGAAAGCCGACTGTCGCAGGATCGCGTCGAGGCTCTCTCGCTGCTCGGTGCTCACGGATGCACCTGCGAGCCGTAGCCGAGGTCGAGACGGATCGACTGCATGACGTGAAACGTCGTGCTCTCCGTGAAGACGTCGGCGGCCGCGATCACGCCCGTGTACTTCTCGACCACGGGGGCAGCCGCGGTGGCTGCGATCTCGTCCAGGTACCCCTTGAGCGCCGCCCAGACGTTCTCGCCGTACTTCACGAAGTACGGCGTCGGATCGACGCTGTCGATCGCCTTCCTCGAGTTGTCCGCGATGTCCGCCATGTACTGCTGGTGCAGCGTCACGTCGTCCCGCGTACCGAGCCGGCCGTTGTGACCGCCGATGAAGTGCTTCCACGGGTAGGCGAGCGCGTTCGCCGGCGCTTCGAGGTAGCCGGGGATGTCCTCGGTCAGGTTGGAGAGATAGATCGGCGCCCAGCCCGGATTGACGATGTCGATCAGCATCAGCGTGTCGTGATCGGGCAGGTGGATGATGATGTTGTCCGGGGAGTGGTTGGCACCGTGCCACGCGAGGTCGATGCGCTCACCGCCGATCTCGAGGCTGCGGCGATCCTGGAACGTCTCCTCGTTCGGGGGCCTTGCCTGGTCAGCGTCTCGCAGCAGGAGGTTCCGCGTCTCCTCGTGCCCGATGCGCGTGACGTTCTTGTCGAAGAGGGACGACGCCCCGACATGGTCGGCGTGGTGGTGGGAGTAGATGAGGTAGTTGACCTTGTTGCTGACGCCGTTGGCGCCGGCGATCTCGTCGATTGCGCGCTGGATGTTGTTGCCGATCGTCGGCGGAGCGTCGAGAACGACGACGCCGTCCGAGGTCGTCAGGAACGCGCACTGGTACGTGCCGTCCGTGATCCAGTACAGGTTCCGCTCCACGCGGCCGACGTAGTAGCCCTGCTCGTTGAGGGCGGGGCCGAACGCCGACTGCGGCACGGGCGCGTAGTCCGGAAGCTCGGTCGTGTCGATGGTCGTCTCGCTTGTGCTCATGCTGGTCACCTCCGTGCGGACGAGAATGGCGCGTGCCTGGTCGAGATCGAGGAGCTCGCCGTTCAGGCCGGACTGGTGGAGATCGCCGCCCGGCATCTCGATCCGGAGGGCGGCCGCTGTGCCGCCCGCCTTCACAGGGTCGAAGCCGGCGGCCCGGATCAGCCGTTCGATCGTTCCTGCCGCGATCTCGTCGTCGGTCGCGTAGAACAGCGCGACCCGTCGCGGTTCGCGGTTCGCGCTGGTCGCGAGCGCGTCGGCGCCGAGTGTGCCGAACGCCTTGACGTAGTGCGCGCTCGCGGGGAGAAGGGCGGACACGATCGAGCCCGCCGACTCGCCGTCGGGCAGCGTCCGCAGCACTTGCCCGTTCTCGTCGAAGCCGAGTGGGTTGGACGGGTCGACGACGACCTTGTTCTCGAGCAGGCCGGCTTGTGCCGGCACCAGCTCCCTGATCTGGTCGACCCAGATCGCGAGTACGACGACGTCTGCGCCCGCGATCGCGTCTTCCACCGAGGCGGCGCTGGCGTTCGGGCCCAGCTCGTCCGCCAGTGCCTTTGCATGTGCTTGGTCCGCGGCCGCCAGAACAACGCGCTCGTCGCCCGCCACGAGGTGTCGTGCGAGCGCGCTCCCGAGGTTGCCGACGCCGATGATTGCGGTTGTCAACCTGACTCCTTTCCGACTTCGGTCCAGTGAGCACCGACGCTAGCCCCGGCGATTCGCCGGTCGCCTAAGTGGACTCACTGCATTCCGTCAGGAGCTCGGTGTCGGCTCCAGCGCGTCGCGCAGCTGGGCTCGCGATGTGACCCCGAGCTTCGGAAAGAGCCGATAGAGGTGCGACTCGACGGTCCGGTGCGAGAGATAGAGCTGCTCGCCGATCTCCCGGTTCGAGAGACCGTCGGCTGCGAGCTGTGCGATCTGGAGCTCCTGTGGTGACAGTTGAGCCCAGCCTCCGGGAGCGCTGCGGCGCGGCCTTTCGCCGGAGGCCCGTAGCTCTCGCCGTGCACGTTCCGCATACCGCAGCAGCCCGAGGGCGTCGAACGTCGCGACGGACTCTCGGAGCGGCGCGCGAGACTCGGTCATGCGCCTGTGCCGTCGCAACCAGACCCCGTACGCCAGCTGTGCGCGGGCGACGTAGAACGGCCAGTCCCCGTGCCCGGCTGCGATCGCGTTCCGGTACTGCTGCTCCGCCGCCACGCCCTTGGCCAGGACGGCCGACGCGTATGCGACCTGAACCTGCAAGTGAGGCCCGGTTGTCGCGGCGGCAACCTGTTCCCACTCGACGAGGTAGCCACGAACTGCGTCGAGGTCGCCGTCGCCTCGAACTGCGGCATCGGCGAGGTCGGCGAGCGCCCATCCGCGGACGAAGGGATGGAACGCGACGCCGCCGGGGTCGAAGATGCGAACGAGGTGCTCGTACGCCTCGCTGAACCGTTCGCCGGCGAGCGCAACCTTGCCGCGAGCGAGTGCGGGGAGGGCGAGCATCGGAGTCGACCCCAGTGGGATGAGCATGGCCTCGGCCTCGACGATCAGGCGCTCCGGCTCCTCGTCCTCGCCCTGCTCTGCGCCTGCGATCGCCTGGGCGAGTCGTGCCGCCATCACGTACCGAAGCGCACGCATCTCCTCGGCGATTCGCGCGCCTTCTGCTGCGCTGGTGATCGCCCTGCGTACGGCTCCGGTGTGAAGCTCGGCCCACGACTTGAACACGAGCGTGTGCGCGAGCAGTTTCAGCCGACCCTCTGCGCGAGCCCCGGAGGAAGCAGCCCGGAGGAACGGAAGCGCGAGCGTGTCAGCCCAAACGGATGACGCGGCTGCGCCCGCCGCGAACAGCTGCTCCGGGTCCGACACTCCGACGGGGGACAGGCGCCCGACCCGCTCGACGACCTGCCTGCCCCTGCCGATCGGGTCGATCGCGCCCAGAACGAGCAAGCGAGCCGGCTCGTCCGCGGCGCCTTGGATCTCGTCCGAGATCGCGGCGATCTCCCGTCTCGTGTCGTCGTCGAGGCGCTCCCAGTAGGCGCGCACGGCGACCGTTGCGAGGGCTTCGAGCGCGCGTCGCCCTTCACCGCTGTCCGCCAGCTCCCTTGCAACGCGCGCGAAGTCGCGGATCGTCGCCGGGCCCGACCACGTGCTCTCGGCCAGCTCGAGGTAGAACGACGCGATCGTGTGCTCGGCAGCAGGCAGTCCGAGCTGCCGCGCCGCTCTCAGCAGCGGCACGCCCTCCGACGGGTGGCCCAGGTCGAGCGCCAGCTCCCCGGCAAGGAACAGGCGCCGAGCGCGGGCAGATGAGTCAGCCGTCAGCTCCGCGGCTCGCTCGTAGGCAGCAACTGCGACGTCGCCGCCTCCGCGAAGCGTCGCCCGTTCTGCTGCGGCGTCGAGCGCCAGGGCGACCTCTTCGTTCGGCCCGGCTGCCGCCGCGGCACGGTGCCAGACGGCGCGGTCGGGCTCCTCGACCAGTGCCTCGGCGAGGGCGGCATGGGCGTCCCGAAGCTCCTCGGGCGTCGCCGCCTGCTCGACCGCCGAGCGGATCAAGGGATGCCGGAACCGAAATCTCCCCGAGTCGAGCGTTCCGAGGCCCGCCGCCACGGCCGGCGCGAGGTCGCCCGGCGTCAGCGGTCTGCCGACAGCCCGCCCGAGTTCGACGAGGTCGACGTCGTCGAGCGCGGCCAGGAGGAGCAGCCTCCGCACGTCCGCTGCGAGGTTCGTGAGCATGGACGTGAACGCCTGTTCGAGTCGAGCGGTCAGAGGTAGCGGCCCGGACGGCGCCGCATCTGTTCCGAGCTCCGTCGCAGCGGCCGGGAGCTCGATCAGGGCGAGTGGATTGCCGGCTGCCTCCTCGAGGATCCGGGTCTTGAGCTCTGCCGACAGTGTCGCCGCGGTTCGGTCGAGGAGCGTGTTCGACGCATCCGTGTCCAGTCCGGCGAGACGCAGCTCGGGCAGTTCGGCGTCGTCGAAGGAGCTCGGCACTCCTTCCCGCACGGCAAAGATCAGGACGACCGGATCCGACTCGACCCGACGCGCCACGAACCCGAGCACCTCCGAGGACGACCGGTCCAGATCGTGCGCGTCCTCGACCACGACGAGAAGCGGCGTCTCCGCCGCGCGTTCTGCGATCAGCCCGAGCGTTGCGAGCCCGACCAGGAACAGGTCAGGGGCATCGCCGCCGGCAATCCCGAACGCCGTGGCGAGGGCGCGTCGCTGCGGCTCGGGAAGGAGATCGAGACGCCCCAGCATCGGGAGCAACAGCTGGTGAAGCCCCGCAAAGGCGAGGCGCGACTCGGAGACCGCGCCCATCGTGGACACAACCGTGACCCCGCGGTCGAGCGCCCGTTCCCTTGCGGCCGCGAGCAGGGCCGACTTGCCGATCCCCGCCTCGCCGCGGACGACGACCGCGCGGCCGCGCTCCTCGATCCCGTCGATGAGCGCGTACAGGTCTGCGAGCTCCCGATCGCGTCCGAGGAGCAGCTGTGACGTGGTGGCGACTCCCACCTCCAATGACGTCCGAGTTTGCCTGCGAGAACTCGCCTTGGGGCGAACTGGAGGGGACGGCTTCTGGCCACGCGCTGTCTAGGCGAGCGGCCGGGAGCGCGTCGCTCGTCCGATCATGAGCGGACGCACGATCGGCGGCATGCCGCGCCAGACGACGTTGTCGGCCGTGACGTCGAAGCCGCAGGCGCGCATCAGCTCCACGGTCGGACGGTTGCAGCGACAGCCACCGGCAAAACGGCGCCACGGCTCGAGCAGGTGGTCCTGGCAGGTCGCGAGAAACCTCGAGCTCGCACGCACGTGTTCGATGAAGAGCAGCTGCCCGTCCGGGCGAAGGACGCGAGCGATCTCGCGGAGCGCGCGTTCAGGCTCGTCGACGGTGCAGAGGACGAGTGTCGAGACGACGGTGTCCACCGACGCGTCGGGCAGCGGTAGGCGCTCTGCAGGCGCGTCGACGATTCGCGCGACCCGCGAATGCCGCTGCACCCGACGTGCGAGTTGCCGGCGCATCGCCGGGTCGGGCTCGGCGAGAAGGAGCTCGGCGACCCCGTCGGGATAGTGCTCGACGTTGAGCCCTGTCCCGGCGCCGATCTCGACGACTCGGCCGACGGCGTCGTGCAGAAGCGTGCTTCGTCGGCGGCGCATGCCCGCCCGCTCGCCGAACCAGAGAAACGGGTCGTACACCAACGCGACGATCCGGAGCCAGGCCGCCGACGGACGGCTCGGCTGGAGCTCGGTACCGGCGATCTCGTTCATGCGGCCAACGTACGAGCCGCCGTACGGCGCACGCATCGCTCGAGTCGGCCATCTTCCGCAGATGGCCGATTCGGGCTACTTCACAGGAGTCCGAGACGCGCGGCCTCCGCCACGGCGGCCGTTCGTGAACGGCGACCGAGCTTGCGGCGAATGTTCGCAACGTGCCGGTGAACGGTGTGCGTGCTCAGGACGAGATCCTCCGCGATCTCGCGATCGCTCAGACCGCGTGCGATGCCTGCGAGTACCTCACGCTCACGACTGGACAGCAGCACCGCCTCCCGCTCACTCGATCCGAGTGGTGACGGCTGCACCGGTGCCAGCGCTTCGCGGCATGCCTGCACGACCGAGTCCGCGTCACCGTGCCAGGGAAAGTGCGCACTGCCCTGCAACGGAATGAATGTTGCGCCTGGAATCGCGGCCGCGACCTGGCGCCCGAGCCGGTACGGCACGGCGCGGTCGTCGCGACGGTGCACGACCAGCGCCGGCGTACGGACGAGGGGCAGATGGGCGCGTACGTCGAGGCGATAGGCGAGGCGGAGCAACGCCGCAGCGGTCTCGGCGCTCGCGGCCTCGCGCTGCAATCGCGCGAAGCGTTCGTGCTCCTCAGGGTCGGCATCACCGAGGAAGATGTCGCTGAGCAGGCGCGAGCCGAGCCCCCAATGCGCGCGTACGGCGGCCATGATCGCGTCGGCCACGTCTGAGGTCGTGATCGCGGCGCCGTCGGGATACGACCCATAGAGGACGAGGCGCTCGACCCGCTCCGGAAACGACGCGGCGAACGCGATGGCCGTGCAGCTGCCGGACGAACCGCCGATGAGCGACACACGCTCGAGGCCCAACTCGTCGAGGAGCGCGCGGAGCGTCGCAACTTCCCGGTCGAGGGTCAGATCCGAGTCTCCCACGGTGCGGTCCGACAGACCGACGCCGAGCCGGTCGTACCGGATCAGCGAGTAACCACTTGCGGCTCCCTCCCAGAATCGCCGAAAGCGTGCGCTCTGCCAGTCGAGCTCGAGATGGCTCACCCACCACGCGGGAGCCACGAGCGGTGGACCGACGCCACGTACCTCGTATGCGACGCGACGTGCGCCGAGGGGGAGGAACCGGATCTCCGCGGTCCCGGACATCGTCACGAGCGTAACGGCCGGTCAGGAAGCCGGGCGGTACGTGAGCAGGACCACCCCGGAGTCGAACCGCCGCACGTCGGCGAGCTCCATCCGGACGGTTCCCCGGTCGCCGAGCACGTGGACGTTTCCCTCGCCCCAGACGAGCGGGTTCACGTAGACCTCGTACTCGTCGATCAGGGCCTTTTCGGCGAGGGCGTAGGCGAACTCGCCGCTTCCGTGCATGAACAGGTCGCCGTCGACCTCGCTCTTCAGCTTCGGGATCGCGTCCTCGACGTTCCCCTCGAGGAGCGTCGCGTTCCACTCGAGCTCTCCGGAGAGGGTGTTCGAACCGACGTACTTCCGCATCGCGTTGACCATGTCCGCCCACTTGCCTGTCTGGCTCGGCCAGTATCCGGCCAACCCCTCGTAGGTCTTGCGGCCGAGCACCAGCCCGCCGGATGCCGCCTGCCGCTCGAACGAGTACTCGCCGTGGTCGCCGTCGGGCTGCACCCACTCGGCGACAGGGTCGACGACGCCGTCGACGGTGGCCTGCGTTGTCGCGATCAGCTTTCCCATCTCGGCTCTCCTTTCATGACGCGAGCTCGCTTTGAGTCCTCTCTACCCCATGAGACGAAGGTTGAGCGCCGCCTACGATGGGCGCGCCATGACCAAGCAT
Source organism: uncultured Actinomycetes bacterium (assembly GCA_963737405.1). Classification (GTDB taxonomy): domain Bacteria; phylum Actinomycetota; class Thermoleophilia; order Gaiellales; family Gaiellaceae; genus JACCTU01. Next base: position 30,131 of record CAVTSL010000009.1, on the reverse strand, counting down.
GCGGTGGTGATCGCCGGAGGAGGTCCGACTGGGCTGATGTTGGCGGGCGAGTTGGCGTTGGCGAAGGTCGACGTTGCCATCGTCGAGCGGCGCGCCAGCCAGGAGCTCCCCGGCTCGCGTGCCGGCGGTCTGCACTCACGCACCATCGAGGTTCTCGATCAGCGCGGAATCGCCGAGCGGTTCCTCGAGGAGGGGCAGGTGGCGCAGGTCGCCGGGTTCGGCGGCGTCTCGTTGGACATCAGCGACTTTCCCACCCGGCACAACTACGGGCTCGGGCTGTGGCAGAAGCACATCGAGCGCATCCTGGCCGGCTGGGTCGGCGAGCTGGCGGTGCCGATCTACCGCGGACTCGACGTGACGGGCTTCGCGCAGGACGACACCGGTGTGGACGTCCAGCTCTCCGACGGCCGGTCGCTGCGGGCGGAGTACCTCGTCGGGTGCGACGGAGGACGCAGCCTGGTCCGGAAGACAGCCGGCATCGAGTTCCCCGGCTGGGATCCGACGACGAGCGCCCTGCTCGCCGAGGTCGAGATGACCGAGGAGCCGGAATTGGGCATCCGCCGCACTCCCTCGGGCACGCACGCCCTCGGGAAGGTCGAGTACGAGATCAAAGACGGCGAGGTCGTCTACAAGCCAGGGGGGACGGTCGGGGTCATGCTCACCGAGTCGCACGTCGGCACGAGCGAGCCCACCCTGCGCGATCTCAGCGAGGGCCTCATCGCCGTCTACGGGACCGACTACGGGGTCCACAGCCCTACCTGGATGACTCGGTTCACCGACATGACTCGGCAGGCCGCGGCCTACCGCGAGCGACGGGTCCTGCTGGCCGGCGACGCGGCGCATGTGCATTCCCCGGTCGGTGGGCAGGGCCTCAACACCGGTGTGCAGGATGCGGTGAACCTCGGCTGGAAGCTGGCCCAGGTGGTCCACCGGACGGCGCCGGAGAGCCTGCTCGACACCTACCACGCCGAGCGCCACCCGGTCGCTGCCCGCGTGCTGCGCACCACGATGGCGCAGGTCGCGCTCATGCGCCCCGACGATCGCATCGAGGCGTTGCGCGACACCGTGGCCGAGCTCCTCGGCATGGACGAGCCGCGCAGACGATTCGCCGCGATGATGTCCGGTCTGGACATTCAGTACGACCTGGGCGAGGGCCACCCGCTGCTCGGACGCCGCATGCCCGATCTCGACCTGGTCACCGCCGACGGCCCGCTGCGGGTCTTCACCCTGCTGCACGATGCGCGGCCGGTGCTCCTGAACCTCGGTGAGCCCGGCGGCTTCGACATCACCCCATGGGCGGATCGGGTTCAGTCGATCGACGCCGAGTACGTTGGTACGTGGGAGCTTCCGGCACTCGGGGTGGTCACCGCTCCCACCGCCGTATTGATTCGGCCCGACGGTTATGTCGCTTGGGTGGGAGACCTGAGCCAGCTGGGGCTCCATGACGCGCTGACGACCTGGTTCGGACCGCCTGCTGCGGCGTAGCTCCCTGAGGCCATGATGCATACCGTCGTCCAGGTACCTGAGTCATGAGACGTTCGATCTGGTCCGGATCGGTGGCAACGTGGTGCGTGCGGTGAGCGACGCGGTGATTCGCACTCCCGACCAGCGCTTGCGGGTGTTCGTGAGCTCGACGCTCGGCGAGTTGGCCGACGAGCGACGGGCCGTCTCCCGAGCCATCTCGGCATTGCGGCTGACGCCGGTGATGTTCGAGCTGGGTGCGCGGCCGCATCCTCCGCGCGAGCTGTACCGAGCCTACTTGGCTCAGAGCGACATCTTCATCGGGCTGTACTGGCAGCGCTACGGGCAGGTCGGCCCCGGCATGGAGCTCTCCGGCCTCGAGGACGAGTTCGAGCGGTCCCGCGCCTTGCCGCGTCTCCTGTACGTCAAGGCGCCGGCGCCCGATCGTGAGCCGCGTCTCGCCGACCTGCTGGCGCGCATCCGGGCAGGCGGACTCCTACCGCACCTTCCGCACGGCCGCTGAGTTGGATCGGCTGGTGCGGGACGACCTCGCGACCCTGCTGAGCGAGCGGTTCGCAGCCGCCCGGTCGCCGGCGCCGCGCAACGGGCGGTCGTCGCCCGCTGCCCGTGGCCGCCACGTCGCTGTTCGGGCGCGAGCACGCCATCGAAGAGGTGGTTGGTCTGATCGAGCGGCCCGACGTTTCGCTCGTGACGTTGACCGGATCGGGTGGGATCGGCAAGACGCGGTTGGCGTTGGCGGCGGGCGAGCGACTGCGTGAGCGGTTCGATGCGGGCACCGTGTTCGTTCCGCTGGCGGAGTTCACCGAGCCCGAGCAGGTGCTGGCCGGCATCGGCCGTGCTGTGGGGGCCGACCTCGTGGGGACGGATTCGCCGCTCGAGGCCGTCGTCGAGCGCTTGGGCGACGGCCGCTGGCTGCTCATCCTCGACAACCTCGAGCAGGTCGTCGACGCCGCCCGCGATCTCGACGAACTGCTGGCCCGTTGTCCCGGCGTGGCGATCCTGGCCACCAGCCGCACGGTGTTGCAGTTGCGGGCCGAGCGTGCGTACCCGGTGCCGCCGCTACCGCTTCCGCCGAACCCCGCCACGGTCCCACTCGACGAGATCGCTTCGTCCCCGGCAGTGGCGCTGTTCGTGGACCGAGCCGGCGCCGCCCGCCACGACTTCGCCCTGACCGCGGCGAACGCGACTGCGGTGGTGGAGATCTGTCGACGCCTGGAGGGCCTGCCGCTGGCGATCGAGTTGGCGGCCGCCCGCACTCGGCTGTTCAGCCCCGAAGCGCTCTTGCGCCGCCTGGCACGGTCGCTCGATGCCCTCGGGACGGGAACCGTCGACATGCCCGAGCGCCAGCACACCCTCCGGGCCACCGTGGAGTGGAGCGTCGGGCTGCTCGACGACGACGAGCGGTCGTTGCTCGAGACCACGGCCGTGTTCGTGAACGGCTGGACGCTGGAGGCCGCCGCCGACGTCGCCGGCCTCGACGAGCACGCGGACGCTCGAGCTGACCGAGGCGCTGCCGGTCACAGCCTCATCTCTCTCGACGTCACAGACCACGGCCCCCGGTCGCGGATGCTCGAAACGATCCGCAAGGGTTTCGTCGCCGAGCCGACTGGCCCCCGCCCGACCTCGCCGATATCCAGCGCCGCCATGCCGACCACTATCGGAGCTCGCCGAGCAGGCGGACCGCCCGCTTCGTGGCGTCGGCCATGGCGAGTGGATCGGGCGCCTCGAGACCGAGGCAGGCAACCTGGCCGCCGCCGTGCACTGGTACCTCGACCACGACCGCGAGCCGCTTCCCCACCTGCTCCGGGTCATGTGGCCATTCTGGTTCCTCGCGGACCACATGGACGAGACCCGCACGCTGGGCCGACCAACTGCTGCCCACCGCCGACTCGCTCGAACCTCAGGCCCGCGCCGAGCTCCATCTGGACAGCGCTCGCGACCGCCCTCGAAGCTGGGCGACGACGCGGCGGCCCTGGCGGCCCGCAAGCGCCTGGAGCCACTGCTCGCGGAGATCGAGGATCCCTTCCTGCACGCGGTGTCACTGCTCGCCGCCGTCTGGTCCGCCCCCCTCGTCGACGACCTCGACGGTGCCTTGCAACAGGCGTCGCTCTGCCTCGAAGAGCTTCGCGGCCAGGACGAGCCGCTCTGGACCGCTCTCACCCTCGGCTCTCTCGGCTTCCTCGAGGTTACGCGTTGGCCGCGACGACGAGGCGCTCCGCCACGCGAACGAGGCGCGCGACCTCGCCGAGCGATTGGACAACGCCTGGCTCGCCGCCTGGTCGCGGGCGATCCTGGCCAGGGTGGCCGTCAACCACGGCCGGCTCGACGAGGCACGGGCGCTGCTCGACGAAGCGCTCGCCCTGAGCGTTGGCGCCCACAGCACCACGATCCTGACCTTCTCCCTGGCCGCCTTCGCCCGCCTCGAAGTCACGGAGGGCGACGCGAACAGGGCCGCGCTGTTGCTAGGGCAGCCGAAAGTCTGCGTCGGCGGCACGGCCTGCGAGCTTGGCCAATCTCCGCAATACCGAGACCGAGCTGATGACTCAGATCCGCGAGACGCTGGGGGCTGACCGCTTCGACCAGGCGTTCGCCGCCGGCTCGGGCCTCAACGTTCGGGAAGCAGTGGCTCTCGCCGGCCGGACGGCTGAATCGCGGCGGTTGCTTGGCGTGGATCGGTGTGAAGTCCTCGGCCTCGATGAGTTTTCCCGGCCGTGGTCGGTCCTTAGGTCGACCTACTCGAGAAAGGACAGGACGATGCCAGCACTCACACCGATGCTGTGGTTCGACACCGAGGCCGAGCAGGCCGCCGACTTCTACACCTCCGTCTTCCCGAACTCGAAGATCGTCGAGGTGACCCACTACGGGTCAGCAGGGCCGAGGAGCGACGGGACGGTGATGACGGTCGCGTTCGAGCTCGACGGTCAGGAGTTCGTCGCGCTCAACGGCGGACCCGACTTCAGCTTCAGCGAGGCGATCTCCTTCGTCGTGTACTGCGAGACGCAGGAGGAGGTGGACACCTACTGGGAGACGCTTTCCGAAGGCGGAGAAGAGGGGCCCTGCGGGTGGCTCAAGGACAAGTTCGGCCTCTCGTGGCAGGTCACGCCGACCGCGCTTCCGAGACTCCTCGGAGATCCGGACACGGAGAAGGCACAGCGCGTCATGGCGGCGATGCTGGAGATGAAGAAGATCGACATCGAGACACTGGAGCGCGCGGCCGAGCAAGTTCCGGCCTAACAGCCGCGTCCGTTGAGCCAACACCGCACGAGCGTTCGCGGCTCGTTAGGTTACGTCCCCGATGCCGCGGTCGGTGCGTTGCATCGAGTCGACTTTCCAACCGACGAGGCACAAGACAGAGGGGGAGATCATGAGCCTGGCCTACGGGACACGGATCGGGGCGCTCGGCATCGCGCTGCTGGCGGTCGCGGGATGGGGCGGTGGTGGCGCCGACGCGAGGGTGGCGTCTGCCAAGGCAGAGCTCCCACCGTTCAACTTCGAGATCCGCACGCTGTCCAACCGCGCCGACCTGCTGAGCGACGGCGACGCGCTGGTCGAGGTCCAGGTGCCGAAGACCGTGCCGATGAAGAAGGTGACGCTCACGCTCAACGGCCTCGACGTGGGCGACCGCTTCGTCGCCGATGAGGACAAGGGCACGCTCCGCGGCGTGTTGACGGGCATGGCGCCCGGCGACAACACCTTCGTGGCGGACGCCAACGGCAACGGCAACGGCCGGCCGTGGGCGAGCCTCACGCTCACCAACCACGTGCGCGGCGGCCCGATCCTGCTCGGCTCGCAGACGCAGCCGTGGATCTGCGCCACGCCGACGCCGGTGCCGGCCTCGGGCAACACGCCGGCGTCCAACGCGAGCGGCCTGTCGACCTTCGCGGTGGACGCGCAGTGCAACATCGCCACCGAGTACAAGCTGTTCTATCGAACGTCGACAGCCGGCTGCTCGAACGCGCTGCCCGATCCCAGCCCGCCCGCCGCGCCGCCGGCCAACAACTGCTTCAAGCCCTACACGCCCGGCACCACGCCCGCCGACCTCGCCACCACCACGACGACGCGCGGCTTGACGGTGCCGTACATCGTGCGCGTGGAGCGCGGCACGATGAACCGCGGCATCTACGACATCGCGGTGCTGTTCGATCCTGCCAAGCCGTGGACGGCACTCGCGCCGCAGGCGCAGTGGAACGGCAAGGTGGTCTACACCTTCGGCGCGTCCACCGGGCAGCCGCGCCTGCAGTTCCGCACCGAGCAGAACTGGGCCGACGACCAGGCGCTGTCACGCGGCTTCATGGTGGTGGACAACAGCCTCACCGACTCGCTCTACAACTCCAACCGCACGCTCGTGGCCGAGACGACGATGATGATGAAGGAGCGCATCGTCGACGCCTACGGCGAGGTCGGGTTCGTCATGGGCAACGGCTGCTCGGGCGGGTCGATCCAGCAGAACACGGTGGCGTCGATCTACCCCGGCCTGCTCGACGGCATCCAGCCGAGCTGCGACTACCCCGACTCGATCACCACCGGCCTCGAGGTCAGCGACTGCGTGCTGCTGGTGAACTTCTATGCGAGTGCGGACTGGCTGGCGCTGCAGGGCGGCCTCACGCAAGCGCAGATCAACGCGAAGAAGACCGCGATCAACGGCCACCTCGACCAGCGGGGCTGCCAGTCGTGGAACAACTCGTTCGGCTTCAACGGCAAGCCGGGCAACTACGTGCCCACGCTCGTGATCGACCAGAACACGGGCGCCATGGCGCCGGTGGGCGCGCCGCGCAACAACTGCCTGCTGCCGGCCGCGCTCGTTTACGACCCGGTGACCAACCCGAACGGCACGCGCTGCGGCGACGCCGACCTGTCCACCGCGGTGTGGGGCACGACCGCCGGCATACCGCCGGGCAGCGTGCGTGCGCGCACGACGCTCGACAACGTCGGCGTGCAGTACGGGCTGAAGGCGCTGCTGTCCGGAGCGATCTCGGCCGAGGAGTTCGTGACGCTGAACGAGAAGATCGGCGGCTTCGACGCCGACAGCAACCGCACTGCGGCGCGCACCGTCGCCGACGCGGAGGCGCTGCCGATCGCGTACCGCGCGGGCATCGTGTCGAGCGGCGCGAACCTGGGCAAGCTGCCGATCATCGACTCGCGCGGCTTCGACGAGCAGGGCATCCACTACATCTGGCGCTCGTTCTCCGAGCGTGCGCGCATCGACGGCGCGTACGGCGATCACGACAACCAGGTGATGTGGCGCTACGGCACCGGCCTGCTGCCGGCGACGGCGGCGCAGGTGGCGGCCGTGACGGTGAAGTCGTTCCTCACCATGGACGAGTGGCTCAGCAACCTGGTGGCGACGGCGCCCAAGGCGACGCTCAACGACGTGCGCACGCACGCGCAAGTCGTCGCGGCCAAGCCCCCCGCGGCGTTCGACCTGTGCTTCCTGACGGGCGACCCGAACTTCACCACGCCGGTCACCGACATGGCGCAGTGCGACGCCGACCCGCGCCTGCAGAAGCACGCTTCCCCGCGCCAGGTGGCCGGCGGTTCGCTCGAGGAGAACATCCTCAAGTGCCAGCTCAAGCCGCTGAACCCGTCCGACTATGCGCCGGTCGCCTTCACGGCCGCGCAGTTGGCACGCCTGAACGCTGCGTTCCCCGGCGGCGTGTGCGACTGGAGCAAGCCCGGCGTCGGCCAGCAGGAAGCGATCTCGCCGCTCACCTTCGCGGCCGGTCCGGGCGGCGTGCCGCTACCCCCGGCGCCCACCGCGCAGAGCCGGCAGCACTAGGTCTGTTGCAGAGCCTGGGACGCGGCACCGCCACGTCCCAGGCTCCGCACCTCACGCGGCTCTCCCACGTCTGGTCGGCCGGGCAACAAAACCGTCCATTTGCGGGCGGTTCCACCCTCTGTTGCCTGCTCCGACTCAGGGTGCGTGAATCGCCTCGCTTTTGGACGCGGTGCTGCCGTCTGGCGAGCAGAGGGTTCTCGCCCGAGCCCGTTCACACACCCGCACGGGTGAACGTCACATGCGTGACTCCGCTGGGCGAGGAGGTGGCCTCGATCTCGTAGTCCTTCTCGAGGCCCTCCAGTCCGTCCCAGAGGCGTACGCCTCGGCCGAGCAGGATCGGGACCACCACGATGTGCATGTGGTCGACGAGCCCGGCAGCAAGGAAGTCGCGGATCATGGTGGGACCTCCGCCGATGCGTACGTCCTGGCCGCCCGCAGCCTCGCGGGCCGTCTCGAGCGCCTCGGCAGGCGAAGCGTCGATGAAGTGGAACGTCGTGCCGCCCTCCATCTCGATCGACGGGCGCGGGTGATGGGTGAGGATGAAGACCGGTGTGTGGAACGGCGGGTTGGGACCCCACCAGCCCTTCCACTCCGGGTCCTCGTGCCATCCGGGCGGGCCGAACTTCCCGGCACCCATGATCTCGGCGCCGATCCCGGCATCGTGCCGCTGGGCGAAGGCGTCGTCGATGCCGCCGGTGCCGCCGGGCTGGCCGACCATCTCGTTCCACCACCGGGTGGCGAACATCCATTCGTGCAGCCGTTCGCCGGCGTGGCCGAACGGTGCGTCGAGGCTCAGACCTTCGCCGGTGCCGAAACCGTCGAGCGAGATGGAGAAGTTTTGGACGCGGGCGAGTGACATGGCTGGTGCTCCTTTCCGTAGTCGGGGGTCAGTTCGCGGAGGTGATGCAGAACAGCGAGGTTGGTCGCGGCGGTCGGGTCATGTCCGACGACACCTAACGCATCTCGGCTGCGAAGGCGTCGAGTCGCTCAGCGAGTTCGCGCGGGCGGCTCAGCGTGATGTAGTGACCGCCGTCGATTTCGTCGGCGTCGATCCTGAGTCGCTCGCGGGAATGTCGTCGTGCCCAGGCCGCTGGGAACACTCGATCGTCACGACAGAGTAGGTACCTCGTCGGTATGTCGGGCCAAGCCTCGAGCGGCCACGGCTCGCGCAGCGCCTTCGAGGACTCGTCGCGTTCCCTCTGTTGCGCCGCCGCGGCGAGCTCCTGGCTGACGTCGTGGTAGAAGACGTCGTCTTCCCCGGACTCCTCGTATCCGGCGTTCGTCCACCAGTCGGCGAAAAGCTCACCGGGCGACGGAATCATCGCCGCTACGAGGACGAGCAAGTCGACGGGGACGCGAACGCATACGAGCGGGGCGGTGAACCCGCCCAGCGAGTGGCCGACGACGACGACACCACGACGATCGTCGATCGCCTGGACGACCGCGTCGGCGTACTCGTTCCAGCCGGCCGACTCGTCGTCGCTCGGGAGGTCGACGGCGACCGCGTCGTGCCCGTATTCCTGAAGCGCGGGTACGACGAGATGCCAATCCCAAGCACTCCCGCCACCGCCGTGGATGAGCGCGAACGTCGCCATCCTGCCAAGTATCCGATCCGCAGCTTCGCCTCGCCGTAGAGCGTCCCCGAGACCACGGGCCACGCCTTCGAATCGGGGTGGCGGTCGGTCTTTGGCTGCTCTTGGCGGAGGGCACATGAGATGGTATTGAGGGCGCCGTCCAAATCGCGATTGGACCCGACGCTCGGCTTCGCCTCGTGCGGGTCAGTCGCCGGAAGTTAGCCACAGAGGAGAACGTGCGATAGCGAAACCACGCAAGCCAGATACGGCCCGAAAGCCGCCTGTGCCTTCGGATAGCCACGCCGACATCGAGGATTGGATCCGGCGCGTGATGCCGGATCTGCATCCCATCGTCAAGCGGCTGGACGAATTGACCTGCGAGACAATCCCCGGGCTTCAATACGCCGTCAAGTGGAAGAAGGCGTACTACGGGTTGCCAGAACTCGGGTGGATCATCGAGATGGTCGCCTACGACGTCTCCGTGAATGTCGTCTTCTTCGGCGGCGCGGAATTCGACCCTCCGCCGCCGCTTGGAACCACCGAACGGACCCGCTACGTCAAGGTGACGACCCTGGAGGAGGCGCAGGGACCGGAGATGCACAAGTGGATCGAGCAAGCGGGGCGCGTACCCGGTTGGAAATGAGGGTCCACGAGGCGAAGACGCGACCTCTGAGATGTCCAAGTAGGGCCGCCACCAGCACGCCACGGCGCGTCGACGTCGCTCATTAGCTCGCCAGGTACGCGCAGAGAGCTCCGTAGCCGCCGTGGAAGAACGGGTGGGGCCCAGCCTCGAACAGAACCGTCCAAGGATCGGTGCTGAAGTCGATCGTGATAGTGCCCCGGTCGGCCAAGACGTTGCCGTAGCCGGGTACTTGGATGTTGATTTGCGTGCCGGCGAATCTGCTGACACCGCTCGCAGGGTTCGCGAACTCCGTGAAGCTCTCGTTGTCGGTGAACGTCTTGCCGTTCGCCGCGACCGAGTAGGTGAAGCGTTGATGCACCTGCGCGCGCGACGCGGAGAAGAACTGCACTGTGACGTGGGCCTCGAGTTGCGTGTCGAGGGCCATTCCGGGGCACGTCTGCGTATCGACATAGCTGTCCTCGAACGAGACCCGCGTGATGTCAGGCTTCGCGGCTGTCGCGCTTGCCGACGCGATCAGAGCTGCAACGATCGATGCGCTCAGGATGAGTCGTCTCGATCTGGTCATCGACTGCTCCTTTCTGTCAGGAAGATGACGCCGAGGTGGTCGTCGGCCACGGCACCCTCGTTCGTCACCGTGAAGTTCGAGGTGATCCGCCCGCTTGCGCCAGCAAAACGTCCGCTGCCCCCGTCGAGCTCCCAGGTCACGGTGCCTTGGCGAACTCCCGGTTTGGGTGAGGGGGCGAGGTGCCCGGTGCCGAGCGTCCGGAAGTGGAGCGCGTTCTCTGCGTCGAACTCGATCGTCCCGTCCTCGCGAAAGGCGCACGCGTCGGCGAAGACCATCTCCGATTGGAGAAGAGCGCCCGCCGGAAGCTCCGCCTCATTCCGTCGGACGATTCCGACGGCGACCTCGCTTGTCCAGCCAGCGAAGCGTTTCGAGTAGACCAGGCGCTCCATGCGCCGATGGTCGCGCGACCCGGCGCGCACTCGCGTCGGGGAAACCCCCAGCATTTGAGCTGACGCCGGAATCGCCCTACGGTTCGAGCATGCTCGTGGGGCGGCGCGAACAACGCGCACGCATCGACCTGCTCCTCGATCAAGCGACGGCAGGTCACGGCGGCGCTCTCGCCCTTCGCGGCGAGCCCGGGATCGGTAAGACGGCACTGCTCGAATACGCGCGTGAGCGTGCCGGCGCGGCGCGCGTTGTGGACACGGCGGGCGTGGAGACCGAGCTCGAGATGCCGTTCGCGGGCCTCGGCGATGTGCTTCGGCCGTTGCTCGGTCATCTCGACGAGCTCCCTGGCTCGCAGCGCGAGATCGTGCGAGGCGCTCTCGCGCTCGGGCCGGCCCCCCGGCCGACCGTTTCGCGCTCGGAACTGCCTCTCTCGCACTCCTTGCGGCAGTCGCCTGCGACCAGATGCTCCTTGTCCTCGTCGACGATGCGCACTGGCTGGATGCGGGCTCGCGGGAAGCGCTTACGTTCACAGCGCGACGACTCAGTGCGGATCCGGTCGCCGTGATCTTCGCCGCCCGCGACGGAGAGCGTGTGCCGTTCGAAGCGCCAGGTATCGAGCAGGTTGAGGTCTCCGGCCTCGGGCGGGCGGATGCGGCAAGCTTGCTCGCGGGCGTCGTCCCGGCCGACGCCGTCGAGACGCTCATCGAGCTCGCGAAGGGGAACCCGCTCGCCCTGCTTGAGCTACCCGCAACGTTGAGCGAGGCGCAGCTGAGCGGCCGCGCACGGCTGGACCAGCCGCTGCGGGTGAGCGCGGGAATCGAGCGAGCGTTCGCCCGGCGGGCGCTCGTACTCGGAGAGAGGACGCGCCGGGCGCTGCTCGTTGCGGCTGCGGACGACTCAGGCGAGGTCGCTCGTGTCGAGGGCGCGTGCCGCTTGTTGGGCGCCGACACCGACGACCTTATCCGTGCCGAGGACGCCGACCTCGTGCGCATCGACGGCTTGCGGATCGAGTTCCGGCACCCACTCGTTCGCGCCGCGGTCTACCAGGGTGCTGCGCCGTCCGAACGCCGCGATGCGCATCGCGCCCTCGCCGACGTCTTCGCGGGCAGTGACAGCTTTCGATATGGCATGGCACGCAGCCGCTGCCGCCGCCAGCACGGACGCGCGCGCGGCGCATGCACTCGGCGCGGTTGCGGAGGATAGCCGTGCGCGCGGGGCATACAGTGCAGCAGCAGCCGCGTATGAGCGTGCCGCTCGCCTCACGCCCGACTCGAACGAGCGGCCGATCTTCTTCGCACAGGCGGCGGACACGGCGTGGCTAAGCGGCCAGACATCCAAGGCGGTCGCGCTTGTCGCCGAGGGGCTGTCCGAGAGCCCCGCACCCCGCGCGCGCGCAGAGCTGCTCGCGCACCGGGGCCGGTTCGCTCTGTACGGCGAAGACCAGGAGGTCGCGTTCGACACGCTCCTCGAGGCGGCACGGCTCCTGGAAGATGCGGACAGGTCGCGTGCGGCCGAGCTGCTCGCAGATGCGGTTGGTGCCGGGCTCCAGGTCGGCGGAGCGTTCGTCGGGAACGCCGCAGAGCGGCTCGCCGCGCTAGAAACGAAGGGCGACCCGCTCCGCGAGCTCCTGGTTGCCCAAGCGCTCCTCGCGGCGACCTCGGTCGCCGGAGACGTGGGTGGACATGATCGGCTCGAGCGCGCCCTCGGCGCGGCCGAGGCGGCGGGGATTCTCGACGAGTCGCCGCTGCACCTTTTCTGGGCAGGCCGGGGCCGATTCATGCGTGGACACAACGCCGAGGCGGCGCAGCTGGCACGCCGGACCATCGACGCCGCGCGACGGACCGGCGCGCTCGCCCTCTTGCCACAGGCGCTGCGACTGCTCGCTCGGCGGACTTCGATCGGGGCCAATGGCGGACGGCGTACGCGTCCGCAGGCGAAGCCGTCGAGCTCGGACGTGAGCTTGACCAAGATTCCACGGTCTGCGCGTGCCTGGGCGTACTTGCCGACATCGACGCAGCGGCGGGGAGCGCCGAATCGTGTCAGGGGCACGCATCCGCCGCGATCGCGATCGCGACCGAGCGGCGACTCGGGTTCTACCGCGAACGAGCTGAGCGCGCGCTCGGACGCTTGGCTCTTGCGACCGGAAGAACGGCGGACGCGATCGACAACCTCGAGGGCGTGTACGTCCGGCTAGCGCGCGCAGGCAATTGGGAGGCGAACGTCACGCCGGCATGGGATCTCGTGGAAGCGTATGCGCGCGTGGGGCAGATCGAGCGGGCGCGAAAACTTCTCACCGAAGCGGCGGACGCGATGCCGCCGGCGAGCCCCGGCGAAGAAGCGGTGATCGCACGTTGCGTCGGAATTGTCGCCGACGATTCGGTGTTCGAGACGGCGTTCGAAAGGGCGCTTTCGCTCCACGACGCCGAGCCGTTTCCTTTCGAGCGTGCACGGACAGAGCATTCGTACGGCCAGCGGCTACGCCGGGCGGGACAACGAATCCGCGCGCGAGACATCCTTCACCGAGCAGTCGTTGCGTTCGACGAGCTCGGCGCTACTGCCTTCGCGTCGCGCACGCGTGCTGAGCTCGAGGCCAGCGGCGCGCGCCTCCGCTCGACCGCGGAGGCACGCGAGAGCCTGACTCCGCGCGAGATGCAAGTCGCACTTGCCGTCGCCGAAGGCGCGTCGAACGCGGAGGTCGCCGCTGCCCTGTACGTGACGCCGAAGACGGTCGAGTACCACCTGACGCGCGTGTACCGAAAGCTCGGGCTGCGTTCGCGAGCGGAGCTCGTTCGGCGATTCACTCAACGCGCGGAATCCGCCTGAGCCGCCGAAGCCGAAGTCGTGCTGGTGTCCATAAAGGATCCATCCGTCTCGATGGGCCAGCGTGGCTTCGTGCCTCGCCGGCCGCTTTTCAGTTCTGGGCCGGTGTGCGGTGGCGCGGCGGGTAGTTGCACCGTGACGCGGAGCCCGCCGGCGGCCCGGGGGGTGAGGGTGAGGCTTCCGTCGTGTGCTTGGGTGATGCTCTTGACGATTGCCAGGCCGAGGCCGACGCCTGCGTGGTCGGCGCGTATGCGTTCGGTGCCGCGCTGAAACGGCTCGCCGAGCGTGGAAACCACTTGTGGGGTGAGCTGCTCGCCGGTGTTCTCGACGGTGAGCACCACACTCTTCGGGTGAACGCTGGTCGTCACCCACACGCTGCCCTGTGCAGGCAGGTTGTGGACGATCGCGTTGTGCACGAGGTTCGTGCTCAACTGCAGCAGGAGCGCATGCGAGCCGATGGTGGGGGTCATGTCGCCGGAGGTCTCGATCGTGACGCCGCGTTTTTCTGCGAGGGGGAGGAGCGTTTCAGTGGCTTCTTCCGCCACGAGAGACAGGTCGACGTGTTCTCGGGTGAAGGACCGTTGGTCGGCGCGGCTGAGCAGGAGCAGTGCTTCCGTGAGGTCGATCGCTCGGGTGTTGACGGCGTGGAGGCGGTCGACGAGTTCGCCGGTGTCGCGGTTCAGATCCTTGCGGGCCACGTCGAGAAGTGTCTGCGTGATCGCCAACGGGGTGCGCAGTTCGTGGGAAGCGTTGGCCGCGAACCTCTGCTGCTCGGCGACGTGCGCTTCGAGCCGCGCGAGCATGGCGTCGAAGACGTCGGCGAGCTCGCGGAACTCATCTCTGCGGCCCGGCAGCCGGATTCGGTGGGAGAGCGATCCGTTCGCGGCCATGCGTGTGGCATCTGTGATGCGAGTCAGGGGAGCGAGCATCCGGCCGGCGAGGAGCCACCCTCCCAGGAGACCGAAGACCAGCAGAAACGCCATCACGGTGGCCGCGATCGGAGCGAAATAGCGCACGAGGTCAGCGTGGCTTTGCACGATGAAAATCACACCAGGGTGCACACCGCGCGAAAGGGAGAAGTACCCGGCGGCGAGCAGCACGGCACCCGCGAGCATGAGGAAGCCGGCGTAGCTGAGGGTGAGTTTGAGGCGAACACTCAACCCTGGGGCTCTATCCACGGTCTCCTCCCTCCTGCCCGGTGTCTGGTCGAGTGTCGATGCGGTACCCGGCACCGGCCACGGTGGCGATGATCCAGGGTTCGCCGAGGCGCTTGCGCAGTGCCGAGACTGTGATGCGCACGGCGTTGGTGAACGGGTCTGCGTTCTGATCCCACGCTCGTTCCAGTAGCTCTTCGGCGCTGACGACACCGCCCTCGGCAGCGACGAGGACTTCGAGCACTGCGAACTGCTTCCTGGTCAGCGCCACGTAGCGGCCGTCGCGGTAGACCTCTCGGCGGAACGGATCCAGCCGCAGACCTGCGATCTCTCGCACGGGCGGCCTGGCGTGTGCGCGCCTGCGGTCGAGCGCTCTGAGACGGAGCACGAGCTCCAGGAGCTCGAACGGCTTCGTGAGGTAGTCGTCGGCGCCGAGCTCGAACCCGGAGGCCTTGTCGTCGAGACGGTCGGCAGCGGTGAGCATGAGGATCGGCATGCCGCTGCCGGAGGCGACGATGCGTTTGGCGATCTCGTCACCGGTAGGTCCGGGAATGTCTCGGTCGAGGACGGCGATGTCGTAGGCGTTGACGCTCAGCAGCTCCAGAGCCGTGTCGCCGTCACCTGCGATGTCTGCCGCGATCGCTTCCAGGCGTAGGCCGTCGCGGATGGCTTCCGCCATGAAGGGTTCGTCCTCGACGATCAACACACGCATTGCTCCGATGCTACGAGCTGGCGGATGTCGTCGGCATATCGAAAACGACATACGTGCCGGCAACACCACGCTGCCTTGACTGGAGGCGTGACCCACAGCCACCCAGCACGACCGACGACCCGTCGGATTCGGATTCGCCGGATCCGTGTCGCCGGCCTGCTGGTCGTCGTCGCGGCGATCGCCGCAGCCCTCGGCTACCAGTTGCCGGCGTCTTCGTCCTCGACGGCCGCATCACCCATCGACGTCCTTCGCAGTGCGCACCGTGGTCTTCGCAGTGAGCATCGTGGTGCGCTCGGCGAGGCTGACGGTGCCGTCCCCGACGGCGCGACGGTCTTCGATGACGAGGTTCCGGGTGTAGCCAACCTCGACCCCGATCTGCTCGGTGCCCTGCGCCAAGCTGCGACTGATGCCGCGGACGACGGGGTCGAGTTCTTCGTCGACAGTGGCTGGCGTTCCCCGGACTACCAGGATCAGCTGCTTCGCGAGGCCGTCTCCGAGTATGGCTCGGAAGCGGAAGCTGCCCGATGGGTGGCCACACCGGACACGTCTCCCCACGTGTCGGGGGACGCGATCGACATCGGGCGCTCCGATGCCACGTCGTGGCTGTCCGAACACGGCGCCGCGTACGGGCTCTGCCAGATCTACAGCAACGAGCCCTGGCACTACGAACTGCGCTCCGAAGCCATCGATCACGGTTGCCCTCGCATGTACGCCGACCCCACGCACGATCCAAGGATGCAGCGGTGACCGGGGGCCGCCTCCGGCTCGGCCCTCGTGACGCGGTTGTTGCAGGCCGCGGCACGAGCGCGAGTTCGTTTGCGCCGCCGTCATCCCGGGACCACGGCGGTACGAAACTCGACAGCAGGTTGCAAGAAAGTCGCAACGTCCTCCAGAATCGATTACCTTGCTTGCATGACACGGCGGCTGGCGGAGGTGGCGGCGTACGCGAAGGTCAGCGAGGCCACGGTCAGCCGCGTGCTCAACGGCAAGCCGGGCGTTTCCGAGGCGACGCGCCAGGCGGTGCTCACGGCGCTCGACGTGCTCGGGTACGAGCGGCCGACGCAGCTTCGCGGGGCGCGCGCGCGCCTCGTCGGCCTTGTCCTGCCCGAGCTGCAGAACCCGATCTTCCCCGCCTTCGCCGAGGTCGTCGCCGACGCGCTCTCGCGGCGTGGCGTGACGCCGGTCCTCTGTACGCGCACGGCGGCCGGCGTCACCGAGGCCGCCTACGTCGACATGCTGCTCGAGCAGCACGTGTCGGGGATCATCTTCTTCGGCGGCGAGTACCACGAGGCCGGCGCCGACCACCGCCACTACCACCTGCTGAGCGAGAGGCGGGTCCCCGTGGTGCTGATCAACGCCGCGTACGAGGACCTCGGATTCCCGCGCGTCTCCGTCGACGACGCGCACGCGACCGAGCAGGCGCTCGCCCACCTCGAGTCCCTCGGCCACGACCGGATCGGGCTCGTGCTGGGCCCTGCCGACCACGTGCCCTCGATCCGGAAGCTCGAGGCCTACCGCCGCGCCCGCGGCGAGCCCGAGCTCGTCGAGCACACGCTGTTCTCGCTCGAAGGAGGGCTCATGGCCGCGACCCGGCTGCTTCGCCGCGAGGTCACCGCCGTCGTCTGCGCCAGCGACATCCTCGCGCTCGGCGTAATCCGGCAGGCGCGGCGGGCAGGGCTCGACGTGCCCGGCGACCTGTCCGTGGTCGGCTTCGACGACTCGGCCCTGATGACGAGCACGGACCCGCCGCTCACGACCGTCCGGCAGCCGATCGAGGCGATGGGCCAGGCGGCGGTCGGCCAGCTGCTGAGCCAGGTCGGCGGGACAGCGGTCTCGAGCGAGGAGCTGCTCTTCGAGCCGGAGCTCGTCGTCCGTGGCTCCACCGGCGCCGCGGCCGCGACCGGCGCGGATCGCCACGGCCGCCTCGGCGGGCTAGCGCCTCGAGTCGGCGCTTGTCGTCGACTTGCGGGAGATGATGGATTTTTTGCAGCGGTCGCGATAGTCTCCGACGCCGATGACCGCGCCACACGTCGTCCATACCGCCGACGCCGACCCCGCCGGCGGCAACGGCCGCCCCTGGTGGCGCGACGCGGTCATCTACGAGGTCTACGTGCGGTCGTTCGCCGACGGCAACGGCGACGGCGTCGGCGACCTCGCCGGCGTGCGGGCGAAGCTCCCTTACCTGCGCGACCTCGGCGTGGACGCGATCTGGTTCACGCCGTGGTACCCGTCGCCGATGGCGGACGGCGGCTACGACGTCGCCGACTACCGCGACATCGACCCCATGTTCGGGACGCTCGCCGAGGCCGAGCTCCTGATCGCGGAGGCCGCCGAGCTCGGGCTCCGCGTGATCGTCGACATCGTGCCGAACCACTGCTCCGACCAGCACCCGTGGTTCCGCGACGCGCTCGCCGCCGAGCCGGCCTCGTCCGAGCGCGACCGGTTCTGGTTCCGCCCGGGCCGAGGCCCCGCCGGCGAGCTGCCGCCGAACGACTGGTCGTCGATCTTCGGCGGCACCGCCTGGACGCGGATCCGGAACGCCGACGGGAGCCCGGGCGAGTGGTACCTGCACCTGTTCGCGCCGGAGCAGCCCGATCTCAACTGGGACAACGACGACGTTCGCAGGGAGTACGAGGAGGTGCTTCGCTTCTGGTTCGACCGCGGCGCCGCGGGCGTACGCATCGACTCCGCCGCGCTCCTCTTCAAGGACGGCGCGCTCCCGGACTTCGACGAGGTCGACGCGCCCTCGCCGCACCCGTTCACCGACCGCGACGAGCTGCACGAGGTGTACCGCGCCTGGCGCGCGGTGGCGGACGGAGTACGAGGGCGAGCGGATCATGATCGGCGAGATCTGGCTCCCTGACGTCGAGCGCTTCGCCCGCTACCTGCGTTCCGACGAGATGCACACGGCGTTCAACTTCGACTTCCTCGCCTGCCCGTGGCAGCCCGAGCGGCTGCGTGCGTGCATCGACGCGACGCTCGCAGCGCACGCCCCCGTCGGCGCGCCTGCGACCTGGGTGCTCTCGAACCACGACGTGACCCGCCACGTCACGCGCTATGGCCGCGAGGACACGACCTTCGCGTTCGCGGCGAAGACCGATGGGATCCCGTCCGTCGACCTGGAGCTCGGGACACGGCGCGCGCGCGCTGCCGCGCTGCTGGTGCTGGCCCTGCCCGGCGCCGTCTACGTCTACCAGGGCGAAGAGCTCGGGCTGCCAGAGGTCGAGGACCTGCCCGCCGGTGCGCTCCGGGACCCCATGCACTTCCGCTCGGGCGGCAGTGACCCCGGCCGTGACGGCTGCCGCGTGCCGCTCCCGTGGCGACGCGACGGCGCGTCGTTCGGGTTCAGCCCGCCGGGCGCGACCGCGCTCACCCTGGCTCCCGCAGCCCGCGTGGTGGGGGGCCCACGCCGCCGACGCGCAGGACGGCGTCCCGGGGTCGATGCTGTCGCTCTACCGCGAGGCCCTGCAGATCAGGCGCTCTGAGCCCGCCCTCGGCGACGGCTCGCTGCGCTGGCTCGACGCGCCGGGCGGCGTCCTCGCCTTCGCGCGCGGCGAGCGGTTCGCCTGCGTCCTGAACCTCTCCGCGGAAGCGGTCGAGCTGCCGCCCCACGAAGCGGTCCTGCTGGCAAGCGGCCCGCTCGAGGGCGGACTGCTCCGGCCGGACACGGCCGTCTGGCTGCGGGCAGCGTGAAGCCCTGGTGCTAGGCGAGCGCCTGCTCGGTCACCGGGTCGAAGAAGTGGAGCCGGCTCGTGTCGATCGCAAGCCGAATGCGGCCCCCCGTCTCGGCGCGCGAACGCGGGTTGAGCCGCGCCGTGAGGCGCGCGCCGGCGCGCCCGTCGGGCACCCCCTCCCCGTCGCGTGCCTCGGCGACGGCGCGGTGGTCTTCGAGCGGCGTCGCGTCGACGTAGAAGTGCGCGATCACCTCCGCCCCGAGCGGCTCCGCGAGCGCGACCGAGACGTCGACGAACACGTCGCCGCGGTCGGTGAGCTCCGCGTCCTCGAAGTCTTCCGGCCGGATGCCGAGCGCCACCTCGGTGCCGACGCGCCCCGCGAGCTGCGGGACGGGGAGGACGGCGTCGCCCAGTCGGGCGACCGGGCTGCCCTCCTCGTCCTCGACCGTGACGACCACGAGGTTCATCGCCGGAGAGCCGATGAAGCTCGCGACGAACAGGTTCGCGGGACGGCCGTAGAGCTCCTGCGGGCTCGCGGCCTGCTCGAGCACGCCGCCGCGCATCACGGCGACGCGGTCGCCCATCGTCATCGCCTCGGTCTGGTCGTGCGTGACGTAGAGCGTCGTGGTGGCGAGCCGCTGGTGGAGCATCGAGATGTACGCCCGCATCTCCACGCGGAGCTTTGCGTCGAGGTTCGAGAGCGGCTCGTCCATCAGGAACGCGCGCGGCTCGCGCACGATCGCCCGCCCCATCGCCACGCGCTGCCGCTGTCCGCCCGAGAGCTGCGCCGGCTTGCGGTCGAGCAGCTCGCCGAGCCCGAGCAGCGCTGCGGTCGAGCCGACGCGCTGCCGGATCGCGCCCCGCTGCTCGTGGCGGAGCTTGAGCGGGAACCCGAGGTTGGCGGCGGCGCTCATGTGCGGGTAGAGCGCGTAGTTCTGGAACACCATCGCGATGTCGCGGTGCTTCGGCGGCAGGTCGTTGACGACCGTGCCGCCGATGCGGATCTCGCCCGCGCTCACCTGCTCGAGGCCGGCGACCATGCGCAGCGCCGTCGTCTTCCCCGAGCCGGACGGCCCGACGAGGACGAGGAACTCGCCGTCGCCGACATCCAGCGTCAGTCCTCGCACGGCCTGCGTCCCGTCGGGGAAACGCTTCTCGACGCCGTCGAACGCGATCGCCGCCATGCGCCCTGCAAACTAGCGTCTTCATCGAGAATCTTCAACCAACAGTAGATCTCTTGCATAGATTTGTCGGATCTGCCATAGTCGCCGCGTGGAATCCGTGCGGATCGACGTTCAGCCGCCGAGGAAAGGAAGGACGATGAGGTCCAAGTTCAGGGCGATGCTGCTCGTCACGCTCGTCGCGGCGTTCGCGGTCACCGCGGGCGCAGCGACGACGGCACCCGCGGCCTCACAGGCCAAGATCACCGTGACCGTCGCGGCGCTGCGTCCGGGCAGCTCCGAGGAGGCGAAGAAGCAGTTCAACGACAACGTCGCGCTCTTCGAGCGGCGGAACAAGAACGTCGACATTCGTCCCGTCGAATACGCGTGGAACGGGGCGACCTTCGCCGCGCAGCTCGCCGCGGGGCGCCTGCCGACGGTGTTCACTGTGCCCTTCACGGACGCGCGCACGCTCGGCGAGAACCGGCAGCTCGCGGACGTCACCGCGCAGATCAAGAAGTGGCCGTACTTCAAGAAGTTCCAGCCCTCCATCCTCGCGGAGGCGACGACGTCCAAGCGCCGCATCGTCGGCGTCCCGTACGCCGCCTACGCCCAGGCGCTCCACTACAACCGTCAGCTGTTCCGGCAGGCGGGGCTCGACCCGAACAAGCCGCCGACGACGTGGGCGCAGCTGCAGCAGTACGCGAAGCAGATCAGCCAGCGCACGGGCCAGACCGGCTACGCGCAGATGGGCCTGAACGACAACACGGCCGGCTGGATCGCGACCACGGTCACCTACACCTTCGGCGGCCGTGTGCAGACCGGGCGAGGGACGCGCGCCGTGTCGCGGCTCAACAACCCGCAGACGATCCAGTCGCTGCAGATGCTTCGCAAGATGCGCTGGACGGACAACTCGATGGGTGCCACGTACGACTACACGTGGCCCACGATCAACCAGGCGTTCGCCGCCGGGAAGATCGGCATGTTCATCAACGGCTCCGACATCTACACGTTCCTCGTGCAGTCGACCGACATCAACCCGAGCATCTACGGGATCGCGCCGCTTCCGCTCGCGAAGCACAAGAGCGCCGGCGTGATGGGCGGCGGCTCGATCGCCGCGGTCAGGCCCGACACGAAGGGCGCGAAGCTCGAGGCCGCGATGCGCTGGATCGACTTCTTCTACATCCGCAAGCTGGTCAACAAGGACGCGGCGATCCGCGACGCGAAGATCCTCGTCGCGAACAAGCAGCCCGTCGGCGTTCCCTCGTTCCCGATCTTCAACAGGGCGCAGTTCGTCCAGGCGAACCGTCTGGGTGAAGCCGTACGTCAACGTCCCGACCGCACAGATGCGGCCCTTCCTGACCGGCATCTTCAAACAGAAGCTCTACCCGGAGCCCGTCGCCTCGACCCAGAGCGTCTACCACGCGCTCGATCCGGTCGTGCAGGCCGTCTTCACCGACCGCGAGGCCAACATCGTCGAGCTCCTGAACGACGCGAACCAGGTCGCCCAGAAGGCGATCAGCGAAGGCAAGTAGCCTCCCTGACCCCGGAGGCTCGGCGGGGAGCCCACGTGGCTCCCCGCCGCCCAACGAGGTGGAAACGACGAACGCGGCGGCAGAGGATGTGTGGCGGTGGACCCCGTCGACGTGACCGCGGGCGAGACCGCCGCGAGCGAGATCGCCGTCGTCGCGTCGCCCGTCCGCGCGCTCTCGCCGGCGCGCCCGCCGCTCGCTCGCCGGATGGGTGCGGGGCGGAGGGCTGTCGGCGCTCCTGTTCGCCCTGCCGATGCTGGTGATCTTCACCGCGTTCTCGTGGTATCCGATCGTCCGCCTCGTCCTCCTCTCCTTCCAGGAGACGAACCTGTTCGACCCGCCGACGTGGGTCGGCCTGGAGAACTTCCGGGCCGTGATCGAGGACCCGCTGTTCCTCACGGCCGTCAGGAACACGGCGTACTTCGCCGCCCTCGCGCTCGTGTTCGGGTACCCGATCCCGCTCGTCGCGGCGGTCCTGGTCAGCGAGTCCACGCGGTTCCGCGGTCTCTACGGCGCGCTCGCCTACCTGCCCGTCGTCCTGCCGCCCGTCGTCGGGGTCCTGCTCTGGAAGTACGTGTTCTACGAGCCGAGCAACATCGGCCTGTTCAACACGGCCCTCGGGTGGATCGGCCTCGGCCCGTACGGGTGGCTGCAGGATCCGGGCACGGCGATGCCGGCGCTCGTGGTCTATTCGACGTGGGCGAACGCCGGGACGACCGTGATCATCTACCTCGCGGCGCTCACCTCGGTCGACCGCACCCTGTACGAGGCCGCGTCGGTCGACGGCGCCGGTCTCTGGCGCAAGATCTGGCACATCACGCTGCCGCAGATCCGCGGCGTGATGCTCGTGACGCTGATGCTGCAGATCATCGGGACGGCGCAGGTCTTCCTCGAGCCGTACCTGTTCACGGCGGGCGGTCCCGCGAACTCGACGCTGACCGTGCTGCTGCTCATCTACCAGTACGCGTTCGGGAACTCGCTCGGCGTCGGGTTCGGCCAGGCGGCCGCGCTGAGCCTGATGCTCGCCGTGTTCCTCGCGGTGTTCTCGGTGGCCTTCATGTGGTTGACCCGGTCCTGGAGCACGCGGTGATCGGGGCGCGGTTCATCCGACGCGGCGGCGCGCGACGACTCCACCGGAGGGCTGATCTCGTCCAACGACTGGCGCCGGCGCGAGGTGAAGTGGGTCGTCGGACCCGCGCAGGTGCTCCTCTTCGGACTGCTGCTCGTGATCGGCCTCGGGCCGGTGCTGTGGCTCGCGAAGGGCGCGGTCACGCCGACCATCGACACGCTCACGAACCCGCTCGCGCTGTTCCCGAACGGCGTCGCCTGGAGCAACCTGCGCGAGGCGTGGGTGGACGTCGACGTCGGCCGCTACTTCTGGAACACGATCGTCCTCGCGATCGGCTCGTGGCTGTGCCAGATCGTCGTCGCGACCACGGGCGCGTTCGTGCTGTCGGTCCTCCGGCCGCGGTGGGCGCCGTTCGTGAACGCGCTCCTGCTCGCGACGCTGTTCGTGCCCGTCGTCGTCCTGATCGTCCCGCTGTACATCATGATCGTGAACCCGCCCCTGATCGACCGCTCGTTCGCGGAGAGCTACTGGGCGATCTGGCTGCCGGCCGGCGCGAGCGCATTCAACGTCATCCTCGTGAAACGGTTCTTCGACAACCTGCCGCGCGAGCTGTTCGAGGCCGCGCGGATCGACGGCGCCGGGACGGTGCGGCTGTTCTTCTCGATCGTGCTGCCGCTGTCGAAGCCGATCCTCGGCGTCGTCTCGATCTTCGCGATCCTCTCGGAGTGGCGGAACTTCCTCTGGCCGTTCCTCGTCCTCTCGAACAGCCCCGACCGCCAGCCGTTGTCCGTGCGGCTGCCGGCAATCCAGGCGCAGACGGACCTCGGCGTGCTCCTGGCCGCGATGCTGATCGCCGCGCTCGTCCCGATCCTGGCGTTCCTGATCTTCCAGCGGACGTTCCTGCGCGGATCGGGCCTCGGCGGCGCGCTCAAGGGATAACCGCGCCACGCTTGTGCGTGTCGGGTAGGCGTTCGTCCGCGCGCGTCCTCGCCGGCGCCGAATGCGGGAGGTTGTTGCCACGCCAGCGCGAACTGTGGAACGTCGTGGCGAATCTCACGTGGTCGCCGAAGAAGGGGGAAGCATGAGTCTCGAGCTCCAACGGAAGCTGGCAGTTGAGTTCGTCGGGATGTTCCTGTTCATGTTCACGGTCGGTATGGCGACCAACAAGGCGGGCGCCGGGGCGTTGGCGCCGCTCGCGATTGGATCGATCCTGATGGTCATGGTCTTCGCCGGTGGCCACGTTTCCGGCGGCCACTTCAATCCGGCCGTGAGCACCGCCGTCCTGTTGCGCGGGCGCATGGCGGCGAACGAGTTCGTCGCCTACCTGGTGACCCAGTTCGCCGCCGCCGTCGTTGCCGGCCTGCTCGTGCGCTACGTCGGTGGCCGCGAGCCGCATGCGGTTGTCGCGAGTGCCGGCAAGATGCTCATCGTCGAGTTCCTCTTTACGTTTGCGCTGGCCTGGGTGGTCCTGCACGTGGCGACGGCGCGCGGCACCGAGGGCAACTCGTTCTACGGCCTCGCTATCGGCTTCACCGTGGTCACCGGCGCGCTCGCCGTCGGCGGTATCTCGGGCGGCGCCTTCAATCCCGCGATCGCGCTCGGCGCGATGGTCACGGGACTCTTCGAGTGGAGCAACATCTGGATCTACCTGATCGCAGACTTCCTCGGGGCCGCCGTCGCCGCCTGGGCGTTCCTCTTCGTGCTCCCGGCGGAGAAAGTGACCGGAGACATCGAGGCGGCTAGCACCGAGTAACCATCCGAGCTGCGCGGCAACTGGCTCGGGAGCGCGCAGTGGGCGCGCCCCCGAGCCGAGTACTACCCAGTGCTGGTTGCTAGTTGACGGGTCGGAAAGCGTGCCTGAGGTCGTACTTCGCGACCTTGCGGCCGAGGGCAACGCCGGCGACGCCTGAGAAGCGGTAGTGCAGCCCCGCCCAGAGTCGGGCGTCGATGATCTCGTGGCGGAGGTCGTTGGGCATGTCGAAGTGCCGCACCGCGTTCAGGTTCCCGGCCGGCTCGGCGGGGTCGAACCCGTGGATATCGAGGTCGATCTGGTTCGTGCCGAGGAAGCTGCTGAACACCTCGGCCATCGCCGAGGTAATCACGCCGTGCGCGGCCGGGTACTCGGGATGGTTGGGCGTGGTCAGGAGCGGCCGCCAGCCCGTTTGCTCGAGCGTCGCCGGGTTCCCATCGTCGTAGCCGGGGACGGGGCCGAAGCCGTCCGCGGTGACGGCGGCGGGGTCGATCGCGGTGACCGGCCGCCAGAACAAATAGTGGTACTTGGCATACAGAGCGGAGCCCAGCGCGTCAGCACCGACGAGGTTGACCATCGCCGCCAGCCGTGCTGTCTCGAGCAGGCGAGGGCTCGCGCCGGTGAGATCACGCCCGATCCGGTTGAACTGGCGGATCACGTTCGCCGACCAGAACTTCGCGACATTGGTCTGCTCGTCGCTGCGCACGCTGCTGGTCGCTTCACCGTAGGCCTTGATCTCGTTGAACGCCGCCACCCACTCGTCGCTCTGAAGCGAAGGCGGCGGGTCGGGCAGGAACTGGTCCACGCTCTGCAGGACGAATCGGCGCACGTCCCCCACCCATGGCACCTGCGGCGGCGCGAACGGCGGGGTCAACCGCCACACCCCCGGCCCCGGCGGCAGCGTCGGGAATGTCGACGTCGTGCCGATTGGGGTCATCCGCCCGTCGTCGCTGCGAAGGTCGATGATGTTCAACGCGGCGGCGAGGCCCACGCCCTGACCATCGTTCTTCGCAGTCCCATCGGTGATCGACCCGAGCGCCTCCGTATAGAGCGCCCCGAGATTTCCTGCCTGCGATGGGAAGTAGTTGACGAGCGTCCGGTAGGCGGCCTCGACGACCGCCGCGTCGACCGACGCCCCCGCAGGAGCCGTGATCGCAGCACCGTAGGGCTCGAAGCCGCCCTCGATCGCGACCGTGGCGTCATAGACGGCAGCCGAGACATAGGCCATGTAAATCAAGCCCTCCGACTGGAACGCGCCCGAGCCCACGACCGTGTCCTCGGCGATCTTGTTCCACTGAGCGACCGTGTTCCCCGTCGGCAGTGCAGCGGCTGCATTACGGGTCGTGCCTGCTGACGACGCGACGGCCAGTGCTGTGGCGGCGACCGCCACGACCCGGAGAACCCGAGTGATAGTGAATCGCGTTTCCATTGCCTACTCCCTTTCCGGAAGAGATAGCCTCGACGACACGGAAGCCTCGGCGGCTGGCGTTCAGCGAGACTGGGAAGTGCTGCTTTCCGTTGACTCCCGAGACAAGTCGAACTCGGACCTGAGGAGGACGAGGAGCGCCTCTTCGATGGAGAACGCGACGCCGTGCGCTTCTCGCGCATGGGAGCGGATCTCTTCGATGCGCCCCGCCTCGTCTGTGGCGATGACTTCGTAGCCGCAGTCACAGGCCGGTGTCTTGTCGTCGGGCATGGCGGGGCGGATACTGCGGAGGGTTGACAAGCGGACGGCAAGCCGGCGGCAAGGTGGCGTCAAGAGGGGAACGGATGGCCGTCAGGGTGTCGCTGACGGAGCGCCTGCGGATCGAGGCGGGCGGTGCAGTCGTCGACGAAGCGCGCCTCCCTGGCCGTCAGGGACGGTTCGTGTTCGCGTATCTCGTCGCTGCACAAGGTCATCCCGTTGCTCGGGGCGAGCTGGCCGAGGCGCTCTGGGGGGACGTGCCGCCGGCAACGTGGGAGAAGGCGCTCTCGCTTCTTGTTAGCAAGCTCCGGGCCGTGCTGACCGAGTGCGGGCTCGACGCGTCCGAGCATCTGACCAACGCTTTCGGCTGCTACCAGCTCACCTTCCCCTCGGGGACCTGGATCGACGTGGTCGCTGCCGACGAGGCCGCGACCGCCGCCAAGCGCGCGGTCGCGGCGGGCGACCTCGAACGGGCCCGCGCCGAGGCGTCGACGGCCGAGACGATCGCCCGGCGCACGTTCCTGCCGGGTGAGGACGGTCGCTGGGTCGCGGAAGAGCGCGCTGGGCTCCGGGAGACGCTCGTCCGGGCGATCGACTGCCTGGCCGAGGTGAACCGGCTGTCGGGCGATTCGGCGGCTGCGATCCGCACCGCCGAAGAGCTGATCGTCCTCGAGCCGTTTCGCGAAACCGGTTACCGGCGCCTGATGGAGGCGCACATCGCCGCCGGCAATCGTGCCGAGGCGCTCCGGGTATATGAGCAGTGCCGACACCTGCTCGCGGAGGAGCTCGGGGCCTACCCGTCGCCGGAGACCGAGTCGATCTACCGCCGCCTGCTCGAAGCGCCTGTCGGCACGGCTGGTGCGGCCGTGGCAGACGAGTCGCCGCCAGCCGAGGCGGCACCCATCGCGGATGCCGCGCGCGGATCGGACAGCCCAGCTCCCCGCGTCGCTTCACGAAAACGGATCGCGGTGATCGCAGTGGCTCTTGCGGCGACCGGGACAGCGATCGCGGGCATCGTCGCGGCACGGAACGGCGGCGAGCCGCCGGCGACTGCTGGCGCGGCGAACTCGATCGTCGCCCTCGACCCGTCCGGTGAGATCGCGGCAACCGTTCCGGTCGGCGCTCGACCGGTGGCGATCGCTTCCGGCGCAGGCGCGCTATGGGTTGCGAACCTCGACGACCAGAGTGTCACCCGCGTAGACGGCGCGTCCCGACGAGCCGTGCGGAGCATCCCGATCGGCGACACGCCGACGGGGATCGCCGCCACGGGGACCGCGCGTCTGGGTGACCGACGGCTCCGGCCGCGTCTCGAAGATCGACCCGAGATACGACCGTCGCGCCTTCAGCCGGCCGCTCCGTGCGTCCATCGGATTCTTCGGCGGGACGGCGCGGCCGGCCCTTGCCGCGTTCGGGTCGGTCTGGATCGTCAGCCCGGACGGCGTCGTCCTGCGAATCGACCCAGGTTCCGTTCGGGTAGTGGACTCCGTCGCCGTCGGCAACGCTCCGTCGGCGATCACAGCCGGCGCGGGCTCGGTCTGGGTGACGAACAGCGCCGACGGCACCGTCACCCGCATCGACCCGGCGACGCTCCTCCCGAAGACGATTCCGGTCGGCAACGGTCCCGCCGCAGTGGCGGTCAACGCCGCAGGCGCCTGGGTCGCGAACGCCGGTGACAACGCACTGGTCCGTGTCGACACCGAGACGAACGCCGTCGCCAGCACGACGCCGGTCGGCGACGGCCCGGCAGCCGTCGTCGCGTCGCCGAGCGCGCTGTGGGTCGCGAACAGTCGCGACGGCACGGTCATGCGCCTCGACCCCCGCTCCGGAGAGGTGTCGAAGACGATCCCTCTCGGCGGCACGCCCAACGCGCTCGCGACCGCGGGGGGGCAGGTCTGGGTCGCGATCGCGCCGTCACCTCCGCAGTCACCGCCGGCGGACGGTGCACGCCTCACGACTCGGTCCGACTTCGCGTCGCTCGATCCGGCACTCGCGCTATGGCCGCAGGCCTACACCACGTGTGCGAACCTTTTGAGGTACGCGGCCAATCCCGCAACCGAGGGAACGCGCATCGTCCCGGAGGTCGCCACGGCCGTCCCTGCTCCGAGTGCCGACGGCACGACCTACACGTTCAGGATCCGCCCTGGCTTCCGCTTCTCGCCACCGTCGAACGAGGTCGTCACCGCGAAGACGTTCAAGTCGACGATCGAACGCGTAACCGACCCGCGCCTGAAGTCAGAACTGGCCACTGCGTTCAGCGGCATCGTCGGGTACCAGGCCCACGTGGCAGGCAGGGCACGCACGCTCTCGGGCATCGTCGCTCGCGGACGCACGCTCACGATCACGCTGTCGCAGCCGGACGGCGGCTTTCTCGCCAATCTCGCACTCGACTCGGCGTGCGCCGTCCCACGCGACACCCCCGTCGCGCGAGGGATGAACAACATCCCCTCCGCGGGTCCCTACTACGTCGGCTCGTACACGCCGCGCCAGCAGTTGGTTCTCCTGCGGAACCCGAACTACCGCGGCGACCGGCCGCACCGTCTCCAGCAGATCGTCATCGCGATCGGGGTCGATCCCGTGCGCGCGCTCGAGCAGGTCGAGGCGGGCACGGCCGACTACGCACTCGAGCTGCCGCGCGAGGCAGGCCCGCGATTGGAGTCCGCCTACGGCCCCGGCAGCAAAGCCGCCAAAGCGGGGCACCAGCAGTACTTCATCAGCGAGGCATCAGGAATGCGAATCCTGCACATGAACACGAGCAGGCCGCTCTTCTCGAACGTGCGTCTGCGGCGGGCGGTGAACTACGCGATCGACCGGCAGGCTCTGGCCGCGCAGGGACGGCGGGCCGCCGAGGTGAACCCCTTCAACGCGGGCGCACCCACGGACGACTACCTGCCTCCGTCCGCCGTAGGAGCCGCGGACTTCGATCTGTATCCCCTGAGACCCGACCTTCGGCGGGCAAGGCAAATCGCCGGACGCATGGACGCGACGGCGATCATGTACACGCCCAACCTCTCGCCCTGGCGAGAGGAGGCGCAGATCGTCCGCCGCAACCTGAAGCCGCTGGGGATCGACGTCGAAGTGAAGGAGTTCCCGATCGGCGACTTCTTCACGCGCGTCACTCGGCGCGGCGAGCCGTTCGACCTGGCTGTCTCCGGATACAACGCGGATCCCCCTGATCCAGTGGGGATCCTGGCGTACCTCTTCGACGTCCCGACGAACATCTCGCACTTCCGCGACCCCACAGTCAGCCGAAAGCTCGACGCTATGGCGAAGCTGTCGGGCGCGGAGCGCTACCGAGCCGCTGCCCGGCTTGCGCTCGAGCTCCAGCGCGAAGAAGTCCCGGCGGCCGCGTTCGCGACGACGGCGAGCCGCGACTTCTTCTCGGCGCGGATTGGGTGCCACGTGTACCACCCTGTCTTGGGCATGGACCTCGGCGCTCTGTGCCTGCGGAAGTGACGTTCTGCCGTCTCTCGTCAGGCGGTACAGCGCCGACGGCGTCACAGCCGGCTCGAGAACCCATGCCCCCTCCACGTCCTCCTCGCAAGTCGCCGACCGAAGCGCCCTAGGGAGGCGATTCGATCGATCTTGTTGAACAATGGCCGGCTCCGAGATGAAACACTCGTTTCGTCCTGGCTTCGAGAGACACACCTCGTCGTCGAGCGCTCGGTAGCGCTTGGCGAGGAAAAGGTCACGAAGACAAATCGTGCTCGAAGCGTTCCGCTTCTTGCACCGCTTCGCGCCGACTTGGCCGAATGGGGGCTCGCGAACGGTCGTCCCGATGACGGGGACCTCGTGTTCCCGACAGAGAACGGGCGCCTCTGGTCTGACCGCGACTACCGCAACTGGCGAAAGCGGCGATACATACCCGTTGCTCTGGCCATCGGAGTACCAAGGCCGCGTCCATACGACCTTCGGCATAGCCTCGCGTCTCTGCTCTTCGGCGATGGGCGCAACCCCGTTGAAGTCGCTGAGACCATGGGCCACTCTCTTCAGACGTTGCTCTCGACGTACACCCACGTGATCTCGGAACTCCGCGGACGAAACGACATCGATGCAGAAGCGCTAATTCGCGAGGCTCGTGATGCCAGAACGACGTCGGAGCGTCACACAGACGTCACAGGTGCGATCGCCGACCAGCCTGACAACACCCTG
>CAVTSL010000008.1:0-127377 GCA_963737405.1 uncultured Actinomycetes bacterium | reverse complement strand
GCCGAGTGGTCGAGCATGCCGACGGCCATGTTGAGCTTCTTGCCGCGCTCCGCGTGGCCCATGAACCCCGCGATCGGCGCGTGGACGGAGAGCACGATCCCGTGCTCGCGCGCGAGCTCGCCGAACCGCTCGGCCCACGGGTAGTCCATCCAGAACTTCCCCTCGAAGTCGATCTCGCAGGCCGAGTAGCCACGCTCGACCAGGAGCTCGATCGCCTCCTCGGGGCTGTCGCGTGAGGGCACCCTGGCCCCGCCGAACCGCAGCTCTCCCACGGGTGAATCATGCCGTCCGACCCCGGTCCTACGCTTTTCCACATGGCCATGAGCCCGACACGGATCGACCTTCTCGAGCTCGACATCGACCTCCGGCTCGCCGACCTCTGGCGCGAGGCGGGGGAGATCGAGGAGTGGAGCATCGAGGTGGTCGCAGCCTTCATGCGTGCCGCGTACGGCAAGGGGTACTGCGACTCGCTGACCGAGGAAGCCCCGGGGTCGCTCTGCGTCGACCACGGCTACCGGGTGCCGGCTCGGCGGAAGGCCATCTCCGAAACCACCTCGTAGAAGCCCTCCGGGAGGCCCGGGGCTAGACTTTCTCCGTGGCCCGGAGGTCGAATCCGGCACGGCTCGTGCTCGCGCTCTCCGTCGCGGCCGTGCTCGCGGTATTCCTCGTCTACGTCTCGCTCGCGGGCGGCGGAACGCCTGCCGTCCAGCCGTCCGAGCTCGGAGGACGAACGGAGGCAGTCGTCCTCAGCGGACGCGTGGTCGGCCCGGTCCGCTCCTCGGGCAACCTGCATCGCTTCAGGCTTCGCGACGTGAAGGGGACGGCCACGGTTCCCGTGCGCTACGAGGCGGGGCTGCCGGACCAGTTCAAGATCGGACGCGACATCCGCGTCGACGGACAGCTGCGGAGCGGTGTGTTCGTCGGGAAGCCGGGCACGATGGTCACGAAGTGCCCGTCCAAGTACGTCCCGAAGAAGAGCAACACCTGACCCATGGCTGAGCTCGGCCGCGCGGCCCTCGTCGTCTGCCTCGGCCTGTCCGCGT
Source organism: uncultured Actinomycetes bacterium (assembly GCA_963737405.1). Lineage (GTDB taxonomy): Bacteria > Actinomycetota > Thermoleophilia > Gaiellales > Gaiellaceae > JACCTU01. The sequence continues at coordinate 126,334 of CAVTSL010000008.1, read as the reverse complement.
ACGCGCTCCTCGCCGGCGGCTGGGCGATCGCCGCGCACCGCCGCAGGCTCGCCGTCTCCGCGCAGAACGCGCTCGTCGCGGCGTTCGGCTCCGCGCTCGTCGCCGGGATCGTGCTCGTCGTCGCGCTCGTCCGCCACGACTTCTCGATCGTCTACGTCCAGCGGTTGACGAGCCGCGAGCTGCCGCTCGGCTACACGCTCTCGGCGTTCTGGGGCGGGCAGGAGGGCTCGCTCCTCCTCTGGCTGCTCGTGCTCACCGGCTACTCGACTGCGGTCGTCTACACGTCGCGGCGCCGGAACGCCGGACCTCCTGCCGTGGATCGTCCCGCCGCTCGCGCTCGTCGCGACGTTCTTCGCCTTCCTGCTCGTCGCGATCGCGAGCCCGTTCGAGACGCAGGTCGCGCCGGCGAACGGCGTCGGCCTCAACCCGAGCCTGCAGAACCCGTACATGGTCGCGCACCCGCCCCTGCTCTACCTCGGCTACGTCGGCCTGACCGTGCCCTGGGCGTTCGCGATGGGCGCGCTCCTCTCGCGCCGCACGGACGAGGCGTGGATCATCTCCACGCGGCGGTGGACGCTCGTCGCGTGGACGGCGCTCGGCGTGGGGCAGCTGCTCGGCGCGAAGTGGGCGTACGAGGAGATCGGCTGGGGCGGCTACTACGCGTGGGATCCGGTCGAGAACGCCGCGCTGATGCCGTGGCTCGCCGCGACCGCGTTCCTGCACTCGGTGATGATCCAGGAGAAGCGCGGGATGCTGAAGGTCTGGAACGTGCTGCTCGTGATCCTCGCGTTCGGGCTCTCGCTCTTCGGCACGTTCCTCACGCGGTCGGGGATCCTCGACTCGATCCACTCGTTCACCGAGAGCTCGATCGGCCCGTGGTTCCTCGGCTTCATCGCGCTCGTGCTCGCACTCTCGCTCGGCCTCCTGTTCCTGCGGCTGCCGCTGCTGCGCTCGCGCACGCGGCTCGAGTCGCTCGTCTCGCGCGAGGCGACGTTCCTCTACAACAACCTGCTGCTCGTCGCGCTCTGCCTGACGATCCTCTGGGGGGTGGTGTGGCCCCTGCTCTCGGAGGCGGTGCGCGGCGAGGCGAGCGTGGTCGCCGGGCCGTACTACAACTTCTTCCTGCGCGTCTTCGGGCTGCCGCTGCTGCTCCTGATGGGGGTCGCACCGCTCGTGGCGTGGCGCCGCGCGTCGCTTCGCTCGCTCGGCGGGTCGTTCGCCTGGCCGGCCGGGATCGCTGCGGCCACGGCGATCGTCCTGCTCCTGCTCGGCGCGGGCTCGTCGCCGGCGGGCCTGCTCGCGTACACGTTCGCGGCCTTCGTGCTCGGATCGATCGGCTACGAGTTCGCCCGGGGGACTCGCGCCCGGCGGGCCGTCGACGGCGGCGGCTGGTTCGGAGCGTTCTCGTCGCTCGTGGGTCGGAACCGACGCCGCTACGGCGGGTACATCGTCCATGCGGCCGTCGTCCTGCTCGCGATCGGCATCGCCGGGTCGGCGTACGACTCGGTCAAGGATCAGCGCATGACGCGGGGTGAGCGGATGTCGATCGGCGACTACACGCTGACGTACCAGGGGACGACGCAGCGCGAGGCCGCGAACGCTCGCGAGCTGCGTGCGCAGGTCGCGGTCGAACGAAACGGCGAGAGCCTCGGGATCGTCGAGCCCGGCAAGAACTTCTATCCGGTCGAGCAGCAGGTCTCGAGCGAGCCCGCCATCCGCCACGATGCGATGAGCCTCGGCGACCTGTTCGTGATCCTCGAGACCGCGAACGGCGACGGGAGCGTCCAGCTGAAGGCGCTCGTGAACCCGCTCGTGAACCTGATCTGGCTCGCCGGCCTCGTCTTCCTCGCCGGGTCGCTGATCGCGCTCTGGCCCGATCCCGCCGAGGAGCGGCGGCTCCTCGAGCGCTACGCGCTCGCGCCCGCATGACCTACGCGCTCGCCGCGCTCCTCGCCGTCGCCGCGGTCCTCTTCGTCGCGCGGCCGTTTCTGAGGGAGCCCGAGGCGCGCTCGGACCGTCTGAGCGAGCCCGACGAGCTCGACCGGCGGCGGCTCGCGCTGCTCGAGGAGCGCGACCGCGCGCTCGACGCGCTCCGCGAGCTCGAGTTCGACCACCGGACCGGCAAGCTCTCGGACGACGACTACCGCTCGCTCGTCGGGCCGCTGCGCCGCCGGGCGGCGCAGGCCACGCGTGCGCTCGAGCCGCGCGGGGAAGGGAGGGAACGTGCCCGAGCAGCCGGCTAGGTGCTCCAACTGCGGCTCGCCGCTGCCGGAGGGAGCGCGCTTCTGCGCGCTGTGCGGAACCGCCGTGCAGGATGGCGACACCGTGCGCGCGGAGGTGCCGCCCCACGAGACGTCCCCGGCTCCGGCGGTCGTGCAGCAGGCGGCGCCCCGCTGGTTCGGGCTCGCGCCGCCGACGGTGCTGCTCGGGCTCGCCGTCGTGCTGCTCGTCGCCGCGATCGTGCTGCTCGCGACCGCGAACTGGGTGGTCGGCCTGCTGCTGCTCGGCCTCGCGTTGCTCTTCACGGCCGGCTTCCTCGAGGCGGGGAGGCGGAAGCCGGACGCGCCGATCGTGAAGGCGTCCGTCGACGCGGTCGACTCCGCGTGGGCGCGCGCGGGCGTCACGGCCCGCACGTACGCGACCCGCTCGACCGCGCGTCGTGAGATCTCACGGCGCCGCGCGGAGGCGATGCGGCTCGCCTCGGAGCGCGACGGCCTCTTCCGACGCCTCGGCCAGACTGTCTACTCGGGTGGGGACGGAAGCGCGGAGCGGGCTGCGATCGATGACCTGGACGCCCGGATCGCCTCGCTCGAGCAGGAGGCGAACGAGATCGCATCGCACGCAACCGAGCGGGTCGACGCCGCCCGCCTCGAGGTCCAGCCGACGGAGGTCCGGCCGCCAGGCGGCGATTAGCAGGAGAATTCGGTACCCTCGCGCAGGATTCCAGCGCTCGGCAGGGACAGCAGAGCGCCCGACGAAGTCACCCCGCGTGCGCCGAGTCCTCCTCGTCCTCCTTCTCGCACTCATCGCCGCCTCCCCCGCGGCGGGTGACAACGTCTCGAAGAAGCAGGCGATCGACTCGAAGATCTCGTCGCTGAACGACAAGATCGCCGCCGCCCGGGCGAAGGAGCGGCGGCTCTCGTCGCAGATCGCAGACGTCTCGGCGCGGATCCGGACGCTCGAGGCGAGCGTCCAGGACGTCTCGAGCAACCTCGCCGTGCTCGAGCAGGACCTCGCGCTCCAGCGCGAGCGGCTCGCGCGGATCACCGAGCTCTGGCGGCTCCAGACCGACAAGCTCAACTTCCTCCGGGCCCAGCACGAGGTGGCGATCGATCACCTGAGCGACCGCCTCGTCGCGATCTACGAGTCGGGCAACCTGACGACGATCGACGTCCTGCTCGCGTCGTCGAGCTTCAGCGAGATGATCTCCCGGCTCGACTACGTGCGCGAGCTCGCGGCGCAGGACAAGCGCATCGCGGCCTCGGTCGGCGAGGCGAAGGACCGGATGCGCGTGGCGCAGGCGCGGACGACCGTGACGCGGAAGAAGATCGCCGCGGTCGAGCGGGCGGTCGCCGTGCGGACGCAGCAGACGCGCGCCGTCCGCGACGAGCTCGTCTCGCGCGAGAACGCGCTCGCCGGGACGCGCGCCGAGCGGCGCGCGCAGCTCACGAGCGTTCGCGAGGCGAAGGCCGAGTACCTGCACGAGGTGAACGGGCTGCTCGCGGTCAGCGCCCAGCTGTCGTCGCGGATCCAGACCTCGCAGTCCTCCTCGCCCGTGCAGCGCTCGTCGAGCGGCCTGATCTGGCCCGTCTCCGGGCCGGTCACGAGCGGCTTCGGCTGGCGCTGGGGGCGCATGCACGAGGGCATCGACATCGCGGTCCCGACCGGCACGGCGGTCGCGGCGGCCGCGTCGGGGCGCGTGATCGTCGCCGGCTGGATGGGCGGCTACGGCAACCTCGTCGTGATCGACCACGGCGGCGGCCTCGCGACCGCGTACGGCCACAACAGCTCGATCGTGGTCGGGTACGGCTCGTCCGTCTCCCAGGGCCAGACGATCGCGCTGTCGGGCTCGACCGGGAACAGTACGGGCCCGCACGTCCACTTCGAGGTGCGCGTGAACGGCTCGCCGGTCGACCCTCTGGGTTACCTCGGCTGAGGGTTCGGCGGAATAGCGCTGTGCCGTCGGGCGCGCGGTCCCCGACGACGAGGCCTCGCCAAACCCTCTGGCTAGCTTCCGGCGGGGACTGACGCGTGTCAGTCCCCTGAACCCAAGGAGAGCTCTCGTGGGCGTACTGCTGTTCGTGCTGCTGCTGATCCTGATCCTGTTCGTGCTCGGGATCACCGGCGTGGTGAAGCTGCTGCTCTGGATCGCGATCATCGCGTTCCTGGTGTGGTTGATCGGCTTCTTCGTCCGCGGCGCCGAAGGCGCACGCTGGTACCGCTGGTAGCCGCCTAGCGCAGGACGTGCAGGTCCGGCAGGTTGCGGTACCGCTCGTCCAGGTCGAAGCCGTAGCCGACGAAGAGCTCGTCGGGGACCGTGAAGCCGACGTACGCGATCGGCAGGTCCTCGACGAGCCGTCGGTACGGTCGGTCGAGGAGCGTCACCGCGGCGAGCGAGGCGGGGTTTCGGAGCCGGAGCGTCTTGCAGAGGTAGTTGAGCGAGAGCCCCGTGTCGACGACGTCCTCGACGATCACGACGTGCCGTTCGCTGATCTCGGCGTCGAGGTCCTTCAGCAGCCGGATCCCCGGGCCGTCCTCGTCGTACGACGCGAGCTCGAGGAAGTCGAGCTCGTGCGGGATCGGCAGCGCGCGCGAGAGATCGGTGAGGAAGACGAGGCTCGCCTTGAGCGGCGCGACGAGAAGCGGCGTCTTGCCGGCGTAGTCGAGCGCGAGGTCGGCACCGAGCTGCCGTACGCGTGCGTCGAGCTCCTCGCGTCCGAGGTAGACATCGCCGACGCGGCGCGTCGTCAGCTGGCGAGGTCGAGTCTGTATCGCTCGGCGAGGCGCGTGATGTCGCGCTTGTAGAAGAGCTTGACGTTCACGTCGGGGTACCGCTCGCGCAGCTTCCGGAGCTTCCGGTTCTTGCGCGTCACGAGCGACTGCTTCATCACGGTGATCTCGACGTAGAGGTCTTGCTCCGGGAGGTAGAAGTCGGGCGTGAACGCCTCGACGACGCGGCCGTCCTCGCCTTCCTCGAGCACGAACGTCCGCGGCTCGTACTCCCACGGGATCCCGTAGTAGTCGAGGACGCGGGCGCAGGCGACTTCGGCCTGGTTCGCGAAGGCGGGGGCTTCGGACCCACGATATGCCTGGAAATCCCAGGTTTCTGCGGGCATCTTCCTGGCAGGGTAGCAACGGCCTCGGACGCCGCAGAACCTCGTTTTCGCGCAGGTGGAGCGGCCCGAGTCGAGCCATGTCCAGGCGCCCGACGACAGGCAGTTCGCTGCACTGCATTGTCTCCTCCGGCGGCCTCAGACCGCCGCCTGTGGACGAATTGCCACGCTTTCGACACACAGCCCCGGCCGCACCGGAGGGGTCCCAGGGTCAGACCCTGGTGTTCGCCCCGGCGCGGCGCCCGCCCGACCCCGGAACGGGCTCTTACACTCTGCTCCCATGAGCACCGACGGCCGGGGCGCCTTCACGGTCGCCCACATCTCCGACCTGCACTGCGGGGACCCGAGCTTCCAGCCGAGCCTGCTCGAGCGCGCGATCTCGGAGATCAACGAGCTCGGGCCGCGCGCCGTCGTCTGCACGGGCGACCTCACGGTGTTCGGCTTCAAGGAGGAGTACCGCCTCGCGCGCGAGTACCTCAACCGGATCGAGTGCGAGTCGGTGATCGTGATCCCGGGCAACCACGACTCGCGGAACGTGGGCTACGTCCACTTCGAGGACCTGTTCGGCGATCGCAACTCCGTCCTCCGCGTCGACGGGATGACCGTCGTCGCGATCGACTCGAGCGAGCCGGACCTCGACCATGGTCACGTCGGCCGCGGCCGCTACCGCTGGATCGAGGAGCAGTTCTCGACCGCGCCTCCTGGCCTACGCGTCTTCGCGCTCCATCACCACCTGCTGCCCGTTCCCGGCACCGGCCGTGAGCGCAACGTCGTCTACGACGCCGGCGACGCGATCGAGTGCCTGCAGCGCTCGCACGTCGACCTCGTGCTCTCGGGCCACAAGCACGTGCCGTACGCGTGGCGCCTCGAGGATCTCTTCGTCGTCAACGCCGGCACGGTCTCGACGCTCCGCCTCCGAGGCAAGACGAGGCCCTGTTACAACCTGATCGAGGTCTCGGGACCGCACGTCGACGTGTGGCGCAAGTACCCGTTCCACGGCCAGGAGCGGATCATCCAGTTCTCGACCGACACCCGCGCGTTCGAGAAGTACACCGCGCGGATCGAGGGCGAGGTGACCTCCCGCAGTTGAAGCGTGCGCTCGCGATCATCGACGGCGAGCACTACGTCTCCACCGTCCGCGACGCCCTCGACGAGCTGCCGTACGAGTTCGTCGCGGCGCACCTCGTCGGCGGCACGGAGAAGCTGCGCGGCGGCGAGGACTACGGCGTCCCGCTCGTCGACTCGCTCGCCGACGCGCTCGGCCACGATGCCGAGGTCGTCGTCGACCTCTCGGACGAGCCCGTGCTCGGCCCCGCCGAGCGGCTGCGCCTCGCCAGCCGAGTGCTCGCGCTCGGCCTGCCGTACGTCGGCGCCGACTTCCGCTTCGACCCGCCGACGCTCGAGCCGTTCGACCTGCCCTCGATCGGGATCGTCGGCACGGGCAAGCGCGTCGGCAAGACCGCGGTCGCCGGCCACGCCGCGCGCCTCCTGTCCCAGCGCTACGAGGTGGTCGTCGTCGCAATGGGCCGAGGCGGCCCGCCCACACCCGAGGTGGCCGAGGCGCCGCCGACCGTCGACGAGCTGCTCGAGCTCTCGCGCTCAGGCCGACACGCGGCGTCGGACTACCTCGAGGACGCGGCCCTCGCGCGCGTCGTCACGATCGGCTGCCGACGCGCGGGCGGAGGCCTCGCGGGGATGCCGTTCGCCTCGAACGTCGATGCCGGCGCCGCGCTCGCATCCGAGCGGTCGCCGGACCTCGTCCTGTTCGAGGGCAGCGGCGCGACGTTCCCGCCGGTCGAGACGAGGAAGCGCGTCCTCGTGGTCGGCGGACGCCAGCGCCCCGAAGTCGCAACGGGGTACCTGAACGCGTACCGGATCCTCGTCTCCGACCTCGTCGTCGTCGTCGGCGGCGATGAGCCGGTCGCCGCGATCCGCGAGCTGACCGGCGCGCCGGTGCTGCGCGCCGAGCTCCGCCCGCGGCCGGTGGAGCCGGTCGAGGGACGTGCGGCCGTCTTCACGACCGCGCCGGCCGACCGCGCCGACGAGCTGCGCGACGCGCTTCGCGCCCAGGGCATGGACGTCGTCCGCCTCTCGACGAACCTCGCCCGGCGCGAAGAGCTGCGGGCCGAGCTCGACGCGACCGAGGCCGAGACCTACGTCGTCGAGCTGAAGGCCGCTGCGGTCGACGCCGTCGTCGAGCATGCCCGCTCCCGCGGCGCGCGCGTCGTGCTCCTCGACAACGAGGTCGTCGCGCCGGGGCTCGACGACGAGCTGCTCGCGCTCGCCGATGCCGCGGTCGAGGAGGGAGTGCCGGCGTGACCTCGCAACCGCGCCACGCTGAGCCGTTCCCGCTCGGCGGCGACGACCTCCCGTACTCGAAAGGGCTCACCGCACGCGCCCTGATCGCGGTCGGCGTGCCGGCGACGCGCGCCCACGAGCTGGCGCGCCGGATCGAGCAGGATCTCTCGTCGCGCGGCGAGACGGCCGCGACGCTCGACCGCGTCGAGGAGCTCGCCGACGACGAGGTCACGATGCGGCGGCTCCGCCGCTACCTTGCGCTCCGCGAGCTCGACCTGCCGGTCATCGTCCTCCTCGGCGGCGCCACCGGCACAGGCAAGTCGACCGTGGCGACCGAGCTCGCGTACCGCCTCGGCATCACGCGCGTCACGTCGACCGACTTCATCCGCCAGACGATGCGCGCGTTCTTCTCGCGCGACTTCATGCCGTCCATCCACTACTCGAGCTTCGAGGCGGGCCGCGGTCTGCGGAAGCCCGAAGAGGCGTACGACCCGGCGATCGCGGGCTTCCTCGACCAGTCGCGCGACGTCCTCGTCGGCGTGCGCGCGTCGCTCGACCGCGCGCTCGAGGAGGGTTGGTCGATGGTGCTCGAGGGCGTGCACCTCGTGCCGGGCCTCGTCGAGCTGCCGCCCGCCGCGCACCAGGCGGTGCTCGCGCAGTGCATCCTCGAGATCGAGGAGCCCGACGCGCACGAGTCGCACTTCTACGTCAGGGACGCGAACTCCGACGGCGTGCGGCCGGTCGAGCGCTACCTCGACCGGTTCGACGACATCCGCCGCATCCAGAGCGACCTCGTCTCGCGCGCGCGCCGGGAGGAGATCGCGGTGATCGAGAGCTCGAACATCGACGACGCCGTGATGCAGGTGCTCGAGCTCGTGCTGACCGGGGTCGAGCGCATGGAGCGCGTCACGTGAGCGACGGCCGCCCCGCCTGTCTCTGCGAGTCCTACGCGCGCGTCACCGAGCGCGCTTCGCTCGCAGGCGCCCGCTGGCTCGGGCGCGCCGACCGGGAGGGCGCGGAGGACTCGACCTTCTCCGCGATGCGCGTCGCTCTCGACGAGCTCCCGATCAGCGGCCGGATCGTGATCGGCGCGCCGGAGGACAACGGCCACCTGCCCGTGGGAGCGACCGTCGGCTCGGGCGGGGAGGACGTCGACCTCGCGCTCGACCCGCTCGAGGGACGCGGCGTCGTCGCGCGCGGTGGCCCGGGCGCGATGTCGATGATCGCTGTCGGCGATCCCGGCTCGATCCTCACGCTTCCCGACATGTACATGCGGAAGATGGCGGTCGGCCCGCGCGCGCGCGGCTCGATCGACCTCCACAAGTCGATCGAGGAGAACATCGCCGCCATCGCGGCCGCCTTCGGCCGCAACGTGAACGACATCACGACGATCGTCCTCGACCGTCCCCGGCATCACGACCTGATCGAGGAGATCCGCCGCTCGGGCGCCCGGATCAAGCTGATCCAGGACGGGGACGTCACCGCGTCGATCTCCGCCGCCATCCGCGGCACGAACGACCACCTCGCGATCGGCATCGGCGGCACACGGCAGGCCGTCTTGAGCGCGGCCGCGCTCCGCTGCCTGGGCGGGGAGCTCCAGGCGCAGCTCTGGCCGACGACCCGCGGCGAGATCGAGGAGGCCCGCGAGCAGGGGATCGACGACGTGTACCGCGTCTTCCAGACCGACGACTTCGCGCCCGGCGAGGTGATCGTCGCCGCGACGGGCGTCTCGAACGGCGACCTGCTGCGCGGTGTGCGGTTCTACGCCGACAGCGCGCGGACCCACTCGCTCGTCATGTGCACGCGCTGCAACTGGGTCCGGTTCGTCGACGGGATCCACTTCTTCGCCCGCGAGCGGCGCGAGGAAGTGCGACTGCTCGGGTTCTAGCTAGGCTGGAGTCATGCCGACGAAGGAAGCAGTCGTCGAGGCGCTCCGCGCCGTCGAGGATCCCGAGCTCGGGATGGACATCGTCGACCTCGGGCTGCTCTACGACGTCGAGGTGGAGGGCCCGAAGGTGAAGGTCATCCACAGCCTCACGTCGATGGGCTGCCCGGCCGGGCCGATGATCCAGGAGGACATCCAGGCCGTCGCGTCCTCGGTCGAGGGCGTCGAGGAGGTCGAGATCGAGCTCACGTGGGAGCCCCCGTGGACGCCCGATCGGATGTCCGACGACGCGAAGTTCATCCTCGGTTTCGGCTAGACGAATCTGAGCGTCGGACGGAGTCCGGCGAAGGCTCGGTTACCTGGTCTGCGGCACGGGTTTGGAAGGAAGGAGGAGGGCCGCCGCGAGTCCGATGAGCCCGAACAGGGCGAGCGACGCCATCGCCCAGCCGTACGCGCTGCTCCCCGTGGCGACAACCGAGATCAGGATGGTGCCGGCGATCGCCGTGCCGAACGACGAGCCGAGGTTGGAGACGCTCCGCGACAGCCCCGAGATCTCGCCTTGCATCTCCTCGGGGAAGCTCGACTGGACGACGTTGACGGAGGGAGTGAGCATCGCGCCCACGCCGAGGCCGATCAGGAGCAGCCCGGGCACGAACGCCCAGACGCTGTCCCAGGCACGGACGAGGCCGAGCAGGAGCACGACCCCGGCGAGGGTCACGACGAAGCCGGAGACGATCAGCGTCTTCTGCGAGAACCGCTTGGCGAGTCGCTCGGCGGCGAGGGACGTGGCGAGGATGCCGAGCGTCGCCGCGGTGAAGACGACGCCGGTCTTGATCGCGCTGTAGCCGCGAACCTCCTGCAGGTAGACGGAGACGACGAACGACGTCCCCAGGAGCAGCAGCCACTGGATGTTCTGGGTGACGAGCGCGAGGTTGCACGTCCGGTTCTTGAACAGCCTGGTCGAGAGCAGCGCCTCCTTCCCGGCCCGCTCGCGGGAGCGGATGAAGAGGTAGAACGCGAGCAGGAAGGCCGCTCCGAGCACGAGGAAGATCGCGAAGAGGGCGTTGTTGCTGCCGGCCTGAAGGATCCCGAACACGATGCAGAACATGCCGACCGCCGACAGCACCGCCCCGATCGCGTCGAACGGACGGGTCGGATCGGCCGCGAGCGGATCTTCGAGGCGGCGGCTCAACAGGACGATCACGGCGACGACCACGGCCTGGAAAACGAACGCGGCGCGCCAACTGATCGCCGTGGTGATCAAGCCCCCGATCAGCGGCCCTGCCGCGGCGCCGATGCCGCCGAGCCCGCTGATCACGCCGAAAGCCCAGGCACGCGAGGTGAGCTCGGTGAACCACAACGTCGCGAGGATGTAGACCGGCGGAATCAGCAGCGCGGTTCCGACGCCCTCGAGCACCGAGTTGCCGAGGATCAGCACCCCGAGGTTCGGCGACACCGCGCTGATCAGAGCGCCGATCCCGTACAACGTCAGCCCCAGCGTGAAGCACCGCTTGCGGCCCCAACGGTCGGTCAGCTTGCTGCACGGGATCATCAGGACCGCCATGATCAGCAGGAACAACGTGATCGCGGTCTGAACGCCCTTGACGGTCGTGTCCAGGTCCTCGCTGATGTCGTTGATCATCACGTTCATGTTCGAGCCCGCAAAGCTGCAGATGAACTGAGCGAGCGCGAGCGGAAGGATCAGCTGTCGCGCCTCGGCGACCGAACGCTGGAGAACCGGGGCGTGGCTCGCGGCGATCGGACCGTCAGTCATGACGCCGCGCAGTCCAGGTCGCGCTCAGGGTCGAGGCGTCCGCCGGCCGATGTGTGTACTCGTCGCTGACCTCCGTCACGGCGAAGCCTCCCTCGTGGAGGGCGGCCCGCACATCCGTTTCCGAGTGGAAGTACTGCCGGTGCTCCTCGCAGAAGGGGTCGCCGTCACGAGGCCGCGTGAGCTCGATCCTCGTATCGCATGTGCGGGCGCTCGGGTCGACGACGCTGCTGATCACGAAGTCGTTCCCGGCCGACTCACCCGCGACCCGAGCGTTGGCGATCGTGAACTCCATCATCGCGTCGGTGTGGAGGTCGAACACGAGCCACCCGGCGGGCCGAAGCCGCTCGGACACCGCAGCGATCGTCAGGCCCAACTCGTCCGGGGCGAGGTAGTTGAAGCCGTCGAACGTGCAGACCGCCGCGTCGAAGACACCGTCGATCGCCAGGTCGGGAAGGGTCACTCGGTTCAACGTCGCCTTGGGGCCGAGCCGCTCGCGAGCGACGGCCAGCATCGCGTCGGATGCGTCGACGCCGACGACCTGGTAGCCCCGCGCGGTCAGCTCGCCCGCTAGGAGGCCGGTGCCGCAGCAGAGATCGAGGACGGACCGAACGCCCTCCGCGTCGGCGCTCCAGATCTCGTGCAGGAACGATGCCCAGCGGTCATGGCAGGGCTCGACGACGATTTCGTCGTAGAGCCCTGCCAGCCGCGAGTACGACTCGACCTGTCTCACAGGTCGCGTCTGCGGTCCGTCAGATCCCGAGGGCTTTGGCCTTGGCGGCCGCGAACTCCTCATCGGTGAGCACGCCCTGGGCGTGAAGCTGTGCCAGCTCCTGGAGCTTTGCGGTGCCGTCGTCCTCCGGCGGCGGCGGCGCCTGCTGGTACTGCGCCTGCTGCTGCGCGGCCTGCTGGGCGTCCTGCTCGTCATACCTGGCGGCCTGACGGCGCTGCACGCGCCCGGATACGGCGGTGGCGGTTCCCGCGACGACCGCGGTGCGGGCTGCCATGCGTACGAGTCCCATGTCGTTACCTCTCGATCTCGAAGGGGCGGGGGCTTAGCTTGCCTCGAACGCTTCCACGACGTCGACCGGGATCCGGATCGAGTCGATCAACACGGCGTCCGCAGCCCGCAGGGCGTCGACGACTTTCCCGACCCAGAGGTTCTCGAACGCGATCAGGAGGGCCGAGCTGTTGGACGGGAGATCGTCGCTGACCTCCTCGGCATCCTCGGGTCCCAACGCACCCGGGCTCGCCACGTCGATCGAGAGGAAGGCTGCGCCCTCTTCGTCGATGTCCGCGGCCTCGACGGTCGTCACGACGCCGTCTGCATCCTTCATCACGAAGAGCAGGTCGAGCACTCGGATCGTGCCATCCTCGACGAGCTCGATGATCGCGGGGGCGATGCGCCCGCTGAACTTGTTCCCCGGAAATCCGATGATGTAGACGTCGACCGGGCCAACTGCCATGAGCTCTCCTTGTCCGGGGGTCGGCTACTCCGGCTGAGGATGCCGTAAAAAGACCCTCGGCCGCGAGCACGCGTTCTCTCGTGTCGCGGCGCCAGTATACGTCGCCACTCCCCCGGCACCCGCGGTGACGGAGGCCGTCGCGCACGACGTCGCGCGACGGCCTCGATCCACGTCGAGCGGGTCAGCGCATGGCGCCGAGGTCCGCTTCGCTCTCGCTCCAGCGCGCGGTCAGCGCGTAGAGGATGATGACGTTCAGCGCGATCACGGTCAGTGACCAGAGCGGATACTGGCTGTTGCCGAGGAAGCCGAGCTGGGCGATGAAGTTCAGGGACACGACGACGATCGCAAACCAGCGCGCCCATCCCTGCCCGGCGGCGAGTCCAAGGCCTGCGAGAACGAGCAGCACGCCCCAGATCACCATGATCCAGCCCCATTGCGTCAGGTCGACGGCAAGGAAGCCAGACCTGGTGACGACGAAGTAGTCGTCCTCGAAGATGGCGATGAGGCCCTGAAAGAAATCGATCGAACCGACGATCACCAGCATGATGCCGGCGAAGCCGATCCATCCTGCCATGCTCCTGGAGTTCATTCCAACCTCTCCTTCTGGAACGTCACACGCCGCGTCGCGAAGGAGCTCGCGCCGCCTTCGTGTCTGTACGGCGTCGGATTCGCCATAACAGTCGCACTCCCTTCGGACGTGGCGTTGTCACCGTTGCGCGTTGACTCCGAGCGAACGACGTGGGACAGTCGCTCGCGTGTGCTGCCTCTTCCTCACGGCGTTCGGGCTCGGGCCGCGCATCGCGCTGCTCCTCTGGTGGATCTTCGGCGACCGCGTCAGCGCGGCGTTCGACTCCTGGATCTGGCCGCTGCTCGGACTGCTGCTTCTTCCGTGGACGACGCTTTTCTACCTGTTGATGTGGTCCGCAGTCGGCGGCGTCTCGGGCGCGGAGTGGTTGTTCGTCGGGTTGGGCTTCCTGCTCGACCTGGCCTCGTACAGCTCGAGATACGCGAAGTCCATGTACGACGGCCGTAACCCGACCGTCTAGCCGAACCCGAGAACGCCCGCCCGCCGTTGTTCCCTCGAGGAAGGGGATTGCGGCCATGCACGACACGACCCTGGTGAAGGCGAGCTCCGAGTACGAGCAGCGACGGCTCGCAGCGTTCCGCCTCGCGGTCGACGGCGACCGCCGTCACGCGCTCGCCGAGCTGACGCACGGCTGGAGCGACTTCGCTCCGCCTCCGTCGCTCTACCTCGAGGACGTCGCGCGCGTGCACTACCTCTCCGGCGACTACGAGGCGACGCTCGCCGCGATCGAGCTCAACCGCGGGCTGGGCGGAATCGAGCAGCAGGAGGCGCTCGTCCTGGACTGCGTCCGGCGCGACCCGAGGCTGTGGCGCATCGCTCTGCGCCTGAGTACGGCACGCAGCATGCTGCGCGTGCTCAGGGTGCGCTTCGTCCGCTAGATCGTGAGCACGATCTTGCCGAGCTGCTCGCCGGCCTCGAGCCGCGCGTGCGCGTCGCGGATCGACTCGAGCGGGTAGACGTGGTCGATGACCGGCTTCGCGCGACCCGTGCGCACGAGGTCGTACGCCGCCTCGAAGTCGGCGCGCGTTCCCATCGTCGAGCCGACGATCGTCAGCTGCTTCCACCACACGCGATGGAGCTGTGCGGGAGGGTTCGGCCCCGTCGTCGCGCCGCAGACGGCGACCCTGCCGCCGGGCTTCACGACCGCGAGCGACGTCTTCCAGGTCGCTTCGCCGACGTGCTCGACGACCACGTCCACGCCGCCGAGCTCCTTGGCGACCGCGGCGACGTCGCCCGTCGCGTGGTTGACCGTCGCGTCGGCGCCGAGCTCCCTGGCCCGCTCGAGCTTCTCGTCGCTCGACGAGGTCGCGAGCACGTTCGCGCCGAGCGCCTTCGCGATCGTGAGTGCGGCTGTCGCCACACCACCGCCGATCCCCCAGACGAGGACCCACTCGCCCGGTTGGAGCCGGGCGCGCGTCGACAGCATCCGGTACGCGGTCTCGAACACGAGCGGGAACGCCGCCGCCTCCTCGAACGAGATCGCGTCGTCGAGCGCGTAGACGTTCGTCGCGGGCACCGCGATCAGCTCCGCATTCGTCCCGTCGGTGTGCTCGCCGATCACGGTGATCCTGTCGCCGTGCTCGACGCCCGGGTTGATCACGACGCGCTGTCCCGGCTCGAAGCCGTCCACGCCTTCGCCGAGCGCCTCGACCGTGCCGGCACCGTCGGCGCCGAGGATGCGCGGCTTCGGAACGGAAGGGAGCCCCCTGCGCACCCAGATGTCGAGGTGGTTGAGCGCGCTCGCGCGCAGCCTGACGAGCACCTCGCCCGGCCCGGGCGCGGGATCCGGAGCGTCCTCGTAGACGAGAACCTCCGGCCCGCCGTCGGCATGGATTCGTACGGCTTTCAGGGCAGAATGAGTTCGATGACGGGTGGTGAGCTTAGTCGCCTCGCCGACGAGCTCGGTCTCGATGCCGTCGGCGCCGCAGCCGTCGAAGCGTACGAGGAGACGGAACGGCACATCCGCGAGCGGCGCGAGCGCGGGCTTTTCGCGGACATGCAGTTCACGATGGCGAGACCCGAGGTCTCGTGCCATCCCGAGACGCTGCTGCCCGGCGCGCGCACGGTCGTCTCGGCGGCGCTCTGCTACTTCACGCCTGCGCCCGAGCAGCCGCCGGGAACCGGCCGCCTGCCTCGCTACACGTGGCGCGACGCGTACGCCGAGCTCCGCGAGAAGCTCGACGCGCTCGGCCGGGCGCTCGGCGGCGAGTACCGCGTGCTCGTGGACGAGAACGACCACGTCGACCGCGAGGCCGCCGCTCGCTCGGGGGTCGGCTTCTACGGGAAGAACACGCTGCTGATCACGAGGCGCCACGGCTCGTGGGTCGTGCTCGGGACGCTCGTGACCGAGGCCGAGCTCGAGCCGACGCCGCCGCTCGGCACCGACTGCGGCGACTGCCGCCTCTGCATCGAGGCGTGCCCGACCGGCGCGCTCGACGACCCTGGGGTGCTCGACGCGACCCGCTGCCTCTCGTACTGGACGCAGTCGCGCGCGCCGTTCCCCGCCGAGTACCGAGCCGCCCTCGAGGACCGCGTCTACGGCTGCGACATCTGCCAGGACGTCTGCCCGTGGAACCGCGGCGTCGAGAAGCGGCGCTCGGCCGACGAGCACGCGGCCGGTGAACCGTTCGTCTCGCTCGTCGACTGGCTGGAGGCAAGTGACGCCGACCTCCGCACGCGCTACGACCGCCTCTACGTCCCGCGGAACGACCCGCGCTTCCTGCGCCGCAACGCGCTCGTCGCCGCCGGCAACGTCGGCGGCGAGGCCGAGCGCGACGCGGTCGAGCGCTATGCGCAGGGCGACGACGAGCTGCTGCGCGAGCACGCCGCCTGGGCGCTGGAGCGGATCGAGCAGCGATCGTGAGCGCCAGGAGAACGGGCGTGCTCGACGTCGAGCGCTGGATCGCCTGGGTGCGTCTCGGCGCGGTGGCCTTCGTTGCGCTCGAGGTCGGGCTCTTCACCGAGAGCTTCCCCGAGGGCTACGAGCGCATGGCATGGGCGCTCACGATCGCCTTCGGCGCCGGCGCGATCCTCCTCTTCCTCGCGAGCGATCCCGAGCGCGGTCCGTCCCGCGCGTTCGGCGCGCTCGCGCTCGCCTTCGACACGGCCGTCGTCTCCAGCTACGCGCTCCTCTTCAGCTACGAGTACGGCAGCCCGACGCGCTGGGCGCTCATCTTCCCCGTCGTCGAGGCCGCGCTTCGCTTCGGCATCCGCGGCGGTGTGATCGTCCCGATCCTGCTGCTGCCGCAGCTCGCGTTCCTCGAGTGGTGGCGCGCCGACCGCTTCGGCCCCCCGGACTTCGTGCTCGACCACGTGACGTTCCCGTTCGGGCTGCTGCTGCTCACGGGCCTGATCGTCGGTTGGCTCGTCGGGCGCCTGCGCCGGGAAGCGGCGATCGCGCACGCCCAGGCCGCCGAGGCGGAGCGGCTGCGCGACCAGCTCGGACGCCGGGTCGACCTCCTCGAGGCGGCCGGGCGCTGTGCTCGCGCTCTCGCGTCGTCGCTCGAGCTCGACGAGGCGTTCGGCGCCTTCATCCGCGAGCTCCAGGGGCTCGTCGCGTTCGACCGGACGGCGATCGTCCTCGCCGACGGCGGCGTCGCGCACGTGATGGCGGTCTCGGGGCGCGCGGCCGACGAGGTCTTCCCCGCCGGGACGCACAGGCCGGTCCCGGGCTCGCTCCTCGAGGAGGTCCTCCGCGGCGACACCGTCTACCGCGAGGACATGACCGAGTCGCGCTACATCGAGGAGATCGAGCTCGTCAAGCTCGGCCTGCGCTGCCGCGTCGTCGCGCCACTCCTCGCCGGCGCGCGCTCGATCGGGATGATCTCCGTCGTTCGCTCGGAGCCGCGCTCGTTCGCGCCGGAGGAGATCGAGCTGCTCTCGCTCCTCGGGCGATTCGTCGCGACCGCCGTCCAGAACATCCGCGCCTACGACGCCGAACGCACGACGGTCGAGGAGCTTCGCCGCCTGTCCGCCCTCCGCGCCGACTTCGTCTCGCTCGTCTCGCACGAGCTGCGCAGCCCGATGGCGACGGTGATCGGCTCGGCCCGGACGCTTCAGCAGCGTTGGCGGGAGCTCCAGCCGGAGCAGCGCGAGTCGTTCCTCGCGCTCATCGCCGACGAGACGAACCGCCTCGCCACGCTGATCGCCGACGTCCTCGACACGTCACGGATCGAGGCCGGAACGTTCAGCTACACGTTCGGCGACGTCGACGTCGGCGACCTCGTCCGCGAGGTCACGTCCGCGGCGGAGCTCGGGCAGGACGAGGTGACGCTGGAGACGACGGTGGTCGATCCGGTGCCGGCGATCCGCGGCGACCGCGAGCGGCTGCGGCAGGTGATCGCGAACCTCGTCGACAACGCGGTCAAGTACTCGCCCTCCGGCGCGGCGGTGGAGGTGAAGACGTCGACGGTCAACGGGAAGGTCGTCGTCGACGTGTGCGACCGCGGGCCCGGGATCGCGGCCGAGGACCAGACGCTCATCTTCGAGAAGTTCGGCCGCGCACGTTCCGGAAAGGTGGTTCCGGGCACCGGCCTCGGGCTCTTCATCGCGCGCTCGATCGCGGAAGCGCACGGCGGCACGGTCGACGTTCGCTCGACGCCGAGCGAAGGCGCGACCTTCCGGCTCGAGCTGCCGTCCTAGGAGGGTTTGGCGGGGTGGGCGACGGCACAGCGCCTACTCCGCCGAACCCTCCTGCTAGACCGTGACGCGCATGCGGGCGACGCCGAGCTCCTGTGCGAGCTCCTTCGCGCGCGCCGCGATCACCGGGCGGAGCTCCTCCGGCTCGACCACGACGGCTTCGCCCCGGTCGGCGAGGATCTCCCCGACGAGCCAGTCCTCGCCTCCGAAGCGCACCTCGCCGATCGCGCTCCCGTCGCGGAGCGGTGTCGCACCGCGCTCGATCTTGAACCGCGCGATCGTCGGCGAGTAGAGGACGCGCGCTGTCCGCGCATCGCGCAGCTCGCCCTGCGGGTCGAACCCCGACCGCGGCTCGAAGCGCTCGCCCGGCAGCTGTGCGTTCCGCATCCGGTCGAGCCGGAAGCTCCGCTCGCCCTCGGGCGACGCCGAGCGGTCCCACGTGTGGACGACCCAGTACGGCAGCCGCCGCTCGAACGTGTACGGCTCGACGAGCCGCTGCGACCACGTCTCCTCGCCTTCCTTCTGGTACTCGATCTCGACGAGCTGGCGCTCGCGGATCGCCCGCGAGATGGTCGCGACGAGCTGCTCCTCCTCGCCGTCCGCCTCGGGGTCGGGCGTCTGGCCGAGGTCGAACTGGCCGAACGTCTCCTCGAGCTTCCGGCGGACGCGATCGAGCGGCGAGTGCGCCTGCGCCGCGATCATCGGGCCGACGAAGTCGAGCGCGAGCGAGATCGCGCGCGCCTCGAGCGGGGTCAGCCGCGGCGGCGCGCGGAACGCATCGCCGTAGAGCTCCTTGTCGACGCGGACGACGTCGCCCTGCAGCTCGGCGTACACCGCGTAGCAGCCGCCGCCGAAGTTGACGAGCGAGAGGAGCGAGAGGTGCTCCTGGAGCTGGTCCTCCGGGATGTGGAAGTTCTCGATCAGCTCCGATGCGGGGATCTCGGCCGAGGAGGCCTCGCCGCAGCGGGCGAGCAGGTAGGCGAGAAGCGCCTGGAGCAGGCCGAACCGCTCGGGCACGACCGGCCCCGCCGGGCGGTCGCCGTCGGTCGACCGCTCGCGCCGCGCGCGCGTCGGCCCGGGCTCGGGCGGCGCGCCCTCGTGCCCGGTGCGGACCTTCTTCAACGCCGACGCGACGGAGCGACGGACCTCGTCGGGCTCGATCGGCTTCGCGCGCCCGTCCTGCCGGAGCACCCATGACGCCAGCGCGTCCGGCGACGAGTACGGCGTGACGAAGACGTCGTCCTCGAACCGGCCGCGGTCGCCGAACTCGCGCTGCACCCACCACGCGGTGTCGTGCGCCATCTCGATGCGGGCCTCGCCGTGCGCATCGGCGATCTGCCAGTCGGGCCGTCCGCGGAACGTGTCGACGTCGAACTCGGTCGGGATGCGGAAGTCGCGCTCGCGGCGCGTCGCGAAGCGGATGTCGCCCTCGATGCGCGAGACCTTGAACGTGCGCAGGTCCTTGCGGTCGAGATCGTGGCCGACGACGTACCAGCCGCGCGCGTCGCGGTAGAGGCCGTAGGGGTTCAGCGTCCGCTCGGCGTGCTTGTCGGTCGAGATCGACCAGTACGGGAACTTCACCGTGCGCTGTTTCGAGATCGCGCTCTCGAGCTTGCCGAGCCGGCCCGACATCTCGGGCGTGTAGTCCTGGTCGACGACCTCGACGCGGAGTGCGGTCTCCGTCGGCGCCTCGTCGAAGCCGGGGCGGCCGAGCGCGAGGTTCTGGAGCGCGAGGCGCAGCGGCTCGGCGTAGGCGAACTTGCCTTCGAGCAGGTAGAGCGCCGTCTGGAGCGCGGCGAGCTCCTCGTCCTCGAGCTCGAGCTGGGGGAGGAAGTACTGCTCCGAGCTCAGCGTGTAGAGCTCTTCGCCCGTGAACTCGTCACGCTGTGACTGGAGCGGGACCCCGAGCGCCAGCAGCTCGGCGCGGTCCGAGTAGAACCGCCGCGCGAACGCCTCGTCCGACATCTCCTGGTACCCCTCGACGTTCTGCTTGACGTCGCGGGCGGTCAACGGCCGTCGCTCGGCCATCAGGAAGGCCACGAGCGAGAGCTGGCGGATCAGCTTGTCGGTGTCGTGCGACAGTGCGCGCCGACTCTATCGAGTCGCTATGCCGCGACCTTCGAGCGCGACTCGAGATGCTGATGAGAAGGGCAGTACTCGCGCTCGGGCAGCGGCGTGCGCTGGCACGGCTTGCCCTTTCGCGTGGTCGCCCGGCAGCGGGCGACGCCGCCGTCGAGCGCACCCTGCTCGATCTGCTCCTCGATGAACGCGCACGCGGCGTTCACGCCCTCCTGCACCGCCCACGCGACCTCGGCCTGCACCGTGATCGGGAAGTAGCGGCGGATGTCCTGGAAGAGCGCACGCTCGGGCTTCGCGAAGTAGAGCGGATCCGCGGCGATTCGCTCCATTGTCTGCTCGCATGCCTCGAGCACGTCGCGGCGGAACTCCAGCTGGGTCTCGCCGTCGACGTAGGGATCGATGAGGTCCTTGATGGAGCGATAAATCGCTCGCGAGTACTGATACATGCAGTGCTGGAGTTGCAGCGTTTGCTCGTCGACCATGGTTCTCTTCGTCCCCCGCTGGAGCGTGGTCAAATGGCTGTTAACCCCGGGTTAAATGTCCGGTGCCGACCCCTGGCAAACGAGTCTATACACATCGACCCGGTGTTACAAAGTGGGGGTCTGCGTTGCCTTCGGAGAGAACGTCTAGTGGCTGATCTGGCGGATGTAAGCGGCCGGATAGAGCGCCTGGACACGTCCGATTCCGTTCAGCGCGGCCCGCTGATCCGGGTAGATCCCGCTGAACACCACGTAGTAGCCCGGGTGGAGGCTCGAGAACTCGCCCGAGTCGAGGACGCCGACCTCCGGGAGCCTGGCGGCGAGGGCCTCCCGGGCCTTCCGGATCGCCGCGGCCCGGCCTCCGGTCGTCGGCATGGAGGCGATCACCACCGTGTAGCCGTCCTGGCTCGGCGGCCAGTCGACGATCTGGGGGCGGGGCGGAGGCGCCTGGGTCGTGGCGGCGGTGGTCGTCGTCGCGGTCGAGGCGGTCGTCTCGGTGGGGGTCGAGGCGGTCGTCGGGGTCGAGATCGACTGCGGGCCGGTCGCGACCTCGATGTTCGCGCTCTGGTCGTCCCCGCCGGTCGAGATGAGGATCGCCACGCCGGTCATCGCGGCCGCGACGAGCAGGACAGCCAGGATCGACCAGATCGACGTCGGGACGCTCCGGCCGACCCGGCGCTGCCACGCGCTGCCGACGCTTCCCGCGAGACCGCCGCCCGGCAGGCGGAGGCCGCACTCGAGGCAGTACTCCTGACCCGGCTCGGTGCGCGCGCCGCAGCGCGGGCAGCTACCGCCGCCGGTGGTCACGCCTCCTGCGCCGCGACGGCGCCGCAGCCGGCGCAGAACTTCGCGTCGGCCGCGAGCGCACGGCCGCAGCCGGCGCAGGCGATGATCGCGTCTCCCGCGGGGCGCCCGCAGTTCGCGCAGAAGTGCTGGCCCCAGAGGACCGGCGCGCCGCACGTGCAGCGCGCGGAGGGAGCAGGTCCGGCGGACGCTCGTCGCGGCGTTCAGCAGCGCCTCGACCTCGTGCAGGCGGTCCTCGAGGCCGATCAGCTCGGCAGCCTGCTCGTAGACGAGGTCCTCGCGGAACTCGTCGCGGCGAACCATCTCGAGCACGATCCCGCCGAGGTCGCGGATGCGGTCCTCGCGCTGGCGCAGGAGCGCGCGGCGCTCGCGGCGCAGCTGTCCGGACGGCGGAAGCGGGATGCGGGCCGGCGCGGCGGGCGGCGGCGGCGACTCGGGCGTGGGGCGGAGCACGCGCGAGATGAACGAGGGGGCCACGCCGCGAGTGTAACGGCGGCCCCAGGAGGGCTCAATCAGAGCTGCAGGACGACGAGCCGCTCCTCCGTCATCTCTCGGACGGCATGCTGTGGCCCCTCGCGCGTGTTGCCCGACGCCTTGACGCCTCCGTAGGGCATCTGGTCGGCGCGGAACGTGGGTGCCTCGTTCACGACGACCCCCCCGAACTCGAGCTCTCGCGCGGCGCGGAGCGCTGCGGTCACGTCGCGCGTGAAGATCCCCGCCTGGAGCCCGTACTTCGTGCCGTTCGCGAGAGCGATCGCCTCGTCGAGCGTGTCGTACGGATTGACGACCACGACCGGGCCGAACGCCTCCTCGCTCGAGACCTGCACGTCGGGAGGAGCGTCGGCGATCAGTGTGGGCCGGAGGAGCTCGCCCTCGAGCTCGCCGCCCGTGAGGATGCGCGCGCCGCGCTCGCGGGCCTCGTCGATCCACTCGACCAGACGGTCCCGCGAACCCTGGTCGATCAGCGGACCGACGTCGGTGTCGTCGTTCGCCGGGTCGCCGACGTTGAGCGCCTCGACCTTCGGCGTCAGCTGCTCGAGGAACGCCTCGTAGGCTGTCCGCTCGACGTAGACGCGCTGGATCGAGATGCAGCTCTGGCCGGCATATGCGTAGCCGTTCGCGGCGACCTTCGACGTCACGTCGTCGAGGTCGGCGCTTGCGTCGACGATCACCGGCGTCGAGTTGCCGAGCTCGAGGTTGACCTTCTTGCGCGGTGCACGCTCGCGGATGCCCCAGCCGACGTCCCCCGAGCCGGTGAAGGTGATGAGCTTGACGCGCTCGTCCTCGACGAGGACGTCGCCGATCTCCGAAGCCGGGCCGACGATCACGCTCAGCCACCCCGGCGGAAGTCCCGCCTCTTCCTCGAGCTCCGCGAGCAGGAGCGCCGAGAACGGCGTCTGCGTCGCCGGCTTGAGCACGACGGGGCAGCCGGCGGCGAGCGCAGGCGCGAGCTTGTGCGCGACGAGGTTGAGCGGGAAGTTGAACGGCGAGATCGCGCCGACGATCCCGATCGGGACCCGGATCGTGAAGCCGAGCTTCCCGGCGCCCGCCTGCGACCCCTCCATCGGGATCACCTCGCCGGCGAGCGTTCGCGCAGCGACCGCGGCGTACGTGTACGTCGACATCGCGCGCGCCGCCTCGACCCGCGCGGCCTTGATCGGCTTGCCGGCCTCGTCGGAGATCGTGCGCGCGACCTCCTCGTGGCGGCGGCCGAGGTAGCCCGCGACCCTGACGAGGATCTCGGCCCGCTTGTGTGCCGGGAGCGGCTCGTGGAGCGCCCGCTCTGCGGCGTCGAGCGCGCGTCGGGTCTCGTCCGCGCCGCCCTTCGCAACGCGCCCGACGACGTCGCCGGAATACGGCGAGCGGACGTCGATCCACTCTCCGGTCTCCACCCACTCCCCGGCGACGAAGAGCTTTCGTTCGGTCGCCGTCGTGGCCATAGTTGAAGGGTATGCCTTCCGCCCCTCTCGACGTCCGGTATGCCCGGAGCGGCGACGTCAGCATCGCGTACGTGGTCGACACCGAGGGCGAGCGGGACCTCGTCTTCGTCCACGGGCTCGCCGGCAACCTCGAGGTCGAGGCCGAGCGGCCGGACTACCGCCGGTTCACCGACCGGCTCTCCCGCTTCTCTCGGCTGATCCAGTTCGACCGGCGCGGAACGGGCCTCTCCGACCGCGTTCGCGAGACGCCGTCGCTCGAGACGCGCATGGACGACGTGCGTGCCGTGCTGGACGCTGTCGGCTCACGGCGCGCCGCGCTGTTCGGGACGTTCGAGGCGGCGGCGATGTGCATGCTCTTCGCGGCGACGTATCCGGAGCGGACGTCGGGCCTGGTGCTCTACAACCCGGTCGCGAAAGGGTCGTGGGCGCCGGACTACCCGTGGGCGATGACGCTCGACGAGTGGCGCGAAGACCTCGAATGGTGGAAGGACCGCTGGGGGACGATGGAGCTCGTCGACTGGCTCGTCCGGTCGATGGCGCCGACGCGAGTCGACGACGACGAGTTCAAGCACGGCGTCCTGCGCCAGCAGCGCCAGGGCGCGAGCCCGAGCGCGGCGCAGGCGATCAGGCGGATGGCGATGGAGATCGACATCCGGGACGTTTTGCCGACGATCCGGGTGGCGTCGCTCGTCCTCGGGATCCCCGGCACTGCCGACGAGGCGAGGTTCATCACCGACCGCATCCCGAATTCGCGCTTCGTCCTGGTCCCGGGGCCGGACTTCTTCATCTCGGAGGTCGGCGAGGAGATCTTCGGCGAGATCGAGCGGTTCGTCGTCGGCCTGGACGACGAGTCTGAGCCGGAGACCGTCCTGGCGACGGTGCTCTTCACCGACATCGTCGACTCGACGAAGACGGCCGTCGAGCTCGGCGACCGTGCGTGGTCCGAGCTCGTGTCGAAGCACCACGCGCTCGTGCGTCGCAACCTCGACGCGTTTCGCGGAGCCGAGATCGACACCGCGGGCGACGGGTTCTTCGCGAGTTTCGAGGGCCCGATCCGCGCGATCCGGTGTGCGCGCGCGATCAGCGACGGCGTTCGGTCGCTCGGGCTCGAGATCCGTGCCGGCCTGCACACGGGCGAGTGCGAGCGCGTCGACGGGAAGATCAGCGGGCTCGCCGTGAACATCGGCGCGCGCGTCGCGGCGACTGGCCGGGCGGCGGGGAGGTCCTCGTGTCGAGCACCGTGAAGGACCTCGTCGCCGGCTCCGGGCTCGAGTTCGAGGACCGCGGCGTGCACGACCTCAAGGGCGTGCCCGGCGACTGGCGCCTCTTCGAGGTGCTCTAGGAGGCGACCGTGTCGAGGCGCTCGCCGAGCGCCTCGAGGACCTTGCGCTGGATCCCCGGCGACTGGTCGAGCATCCGCCGGAACGAGCGGTCGGTGATCACGAGCGCGCGGACCGGTGACACCGTCGTGACGCTCGCCGTCCTCGGCAGCTTCGTGATCAGCGAGATCTCGCCGAAGAAGTCGCCGTCGCCGAGCGTGCGGAGCTTGCGGTTCCCGCGCGTGACCTCGGCGGTGCCGCTGACGATCACGAAGAACTCGCGGCCGGCCGCGCCCTCGTGCGCCAGCTCCTTGCCCTCCTTGAAGTCGATCTCGTCCGCGATCCGCCCGATCTCGTCGAGCTCGCGGCCCGAGCAGCGCGAGAAGAGCGGCACCTGCTTGAGCAGCTTCGTCTTCGCGTTCTTCCGTAGCTCCACGACGCGACTCTAAACTTGTCGCATGGGCAAATGGAAGTCCGACGCGCTGATCGTCGACGCCGTCCGCTCCCCGATCGGCAGGCGGAACGGGACGCTCTCGACGACGCGTGGGGACGAGCTCGCCGGGCAAGTGCTGAACGGCCTGGTCGAGCGCGTCGGTCTCGATCCCGGCGAGGTCGAGGACGTCCAGATGGGCTGCGTGACCCAGATCGGCGAGCAGGGCTGGAACGTCGGGCGGATGGCGGTGCTCGTCGCCGGCTGGCCCGAGACGGTCAGCGGGACGACCGTCGACCGGCAGTGCGGCTCGTCGATGCAGACGAACTTCAACGCCGCGGCGGCCGTGTGGTCGGGCCAGCTCGACGTCGTCGTCTCGGCGGGGCTCGAGATGATGTCCCGAGTCCCGATGGGCTCGAACGGCGGCGACCTGTCGGACCGGCTCCTCGAGCGCTGGCAGATCGTCCCGCAGGGGATCTCGGCCGAGGTGATCGCGGACGAGTGGAAGATCACGCGCGAGGAGCTCGACGAGTACTCGCTCGAGTCGCACCGGCGCGCGATCGCCGCGATCGACGCGGGCAAGTTCGAGCGCGAGATCGTGCCGGTCGAGGTGGCGGGGGACTTGCAGCCCGCCGGGGCCGCGGTTGCGACGACGACGTTCGCCGTGGACGAGACGCCGCGCCGCGACACGTCGGCCGAGAAGCTCGCCGCGCTCCAGCCCGCGTTCCGGCCGGACGGGAAGGTCACGGCCGGCAACTCGAGCCAGATCTGCGACGGGACCGCGGCGGTGCTGATCGCGAGCGAGTCGGCTGCCTCGCGCCTCGGTCTCGAGCCGCGGGCGCGCTTCGTCGCGTTCGGGCTCTCCGGCGTCGATCCGTACCGCATGCTCCACGGCAACCCGGAGGCGTGCGCGAAGGCGCTCGCGAAGGCCGGGCTGACCTGGGACGACATCGCGGTCGTCGAGGTGAACGAGGCGTTCGCGTCGGTCGCGATCCAGTTCATGCGCGACACGGGGCTCACCGACCGCTGGGCCGACGTCAATCCGAACGGCGGCGGGATCTCGCTCGGCCATCCGCTCGGGGCGACCGGCGCGCGCGTGACGGCGACGCTCCTGAACGAGCTCGAGCGACGCGACGAGCGCTACGGCATCGCGTGCATGTGCATCGGCTTCGGCATGGCGATCGCCGGCGTCGTCGAGCGACTCTGACCTACTGGTTGCTCGTCCGCGGGCGTGGCAACGCCCCGCTGGATGCGCGCGTGCGGCCGGAGGCGATCGGCTGGCAGTCGTCCTCGAAGCGGCCCTCGGTCCAGCGCGGCGAGCTCGCGATCCTCTACGCGTCGGTGTGGCAGGCGGTGTTCGGAGTGGTCGAGGTCGTCGGCGACCCGGAGGACGATCCGACGCGGGACCGCTGGCGCTGGCGGTACGCGATCCGTCCTCTCGTCGTCGTGTCGGACCTCCACGACGCGCCGGCGGCCGAGGAGGTCGGCATCTTCCCGCGGAGCCTGTGGCGGCACTCGCACATCCGCCTGACGGCCGAGCAGTTCACCGCCGCGCGGACCGCAATCGAGGCTCACCGATAGGATCGCGCGCCGTGGCCCGGGAGATCAGAACGGTCGGCGTCGTCGGCCTCGGGACGATGGGCGCGGGCATCGCGCAGATCGCCGTGCTCGCGGGGAACGAGGTCGTGGGGCGCGAGGTGAGCGACGACCTGAACGAGCGCGCCCGCGGCCGGATCGAGCACTTCGTCGGCCGCGCGGTTGAGAAGGGCAGGCTCGACGCCGCGGAGCGCGACGCCGCGCTCGGCCGGCTGCACACGACGATCGACCTCGCCGATCTCGCCGACTGCGACCTCGTGATCGAGGCGATCGTCGAGGAGCTCGAGCCGAAGCGCGCCCTCTTCGCGGAGCTCGAGCGCGTCTGCGCGCCGGACGCGATCCTCGCGACGAACACGTCGGCGCTCTCGGTGACGGAGATCGCCGGCGCAGTCGAGCGGCCCGAGCGCGTGATCGGGATGCACTTCTTCAACCCGGCGCCCGTGCTCCCGCTCGTCGAGATCGTGCGCACCGCGCACACCGACGAGGACGTCGTCGACGCGGCGTACGCGTGGGCGGAGGCGGCGGGCAAGCAGCCGGTCCGCTGCAACGACACGCCGGGCTTCATCGTCAACCGCGTCCTCATCCCGCTGCTGAACGACTGCGTCCGGGTGCTCGACGAGGCAGGCGTCGCTCCCGAGGATCTCGACAAGGCGATGACGAACGGCGCGGGCTGGCCGATGGGGCCCTGCGCGCTTCTCGACCTGATCGGGATCGACATCCACGTGCACGCGTCCGAGGCGCTCCAGGGGAAGCTCGGCGAGGAGCGGATGGGGCCGCCCGAGCGGCTCCGGGAGCTGCAGGCCGCGGGGAAGCTCGGCCGCAAGAGCGGCGAGGGCTTCTACACCTACGAGTAGCGTCCGGCCGCGCCGGTACGGTCCGCGGCGGCATGGCAGGAGAGGCCGGGGTCGGCGAGAACGACGCGAGGATGACGCGGCGAGCCCGCACGCAGCGGACGGAGCGGATCCTGATCGCGCGCCTCGAGGAGCTCGCGCGCGCGCTCGAGCGCTCGGGCGCGCCGAGCGACGCCGTCGCGCGGCTGCTCGAGTCCGCCTCGGTCGCGACGATGAACGCCGTCGCGCTCAACCTCCTGAGCCAGGAGGCTGCGGACGACATCTGGCGCGAGGTGGCCGAGCGCCACCCGGCCGTCCCGCTACGCCGCGCCGCATAGGAGCTCGATTCACAACGAACCGAGCTCCAGCCTGCGCCAGACGTTGTCGACGAGCCGCGTCACCTGCGGGTCGTCGATCGAGGCGGCGAAGTTGAGCGCGCCCGCCGCGAAGACCTTCGCGCCCTCGGCCGTCTCGTAGTACGTCATCTCCGCCGAGCGGCCCGCGCCCATCAGGTCCTTGATCTCGGCCAGCAGGATCGTCTGCGGGGGAGACGCGGACGTCCGCGCGTCGAGCTCGATCCCGTAGCGTCCGAACGACGAGCCGTTCGCGAGCCCGGTGCCCTCGAACACCCACGGCGCGCGATCGGCCCCGCGCACGACGAACGGCCCCTGCCGCTGCCCGTAGTCCGATGCGACGTACTGGACGCCGACGAGCGCCGACTCGGGGCGTCCGACGTCGCGCCAGAGCTGCTCGCGCACGAGCCTGCGACCGTCGCGGCGCACGCGCCGGAAGAAGTTGTTCGCGGAGAGGAAGAAGAGGTTGCCGCCGAGCGCGCGGTAGCGCTCGACGACGTCGAAC
This sequence comes from uncultured Actinomycetes bacterium, assembly GCA_963737405.1. Classification (GTDB taxonomy): domain Bacteria; phylum Actinomycetota; class Thermoleophilia; order Gaiellales; family Gaiellaceae; genus JACCTU01. The sequence continues at coordinate 98,022 of CAVTSL010000008.1, read as the reverse complement.
GCGCGCTGCGTGACGTACTCCTCGTGCCCCGGGAAGACGACGAGGTCGTACGCCGCGCGCAGCCGGTCGCCGGTGCCGGCGTTCTCGAGGTCGTCGTCGGAGAGGTAGTCGACCTGCTTGCCCGCCCGGTTCAGCCACGCGACGAACGCGAGGTCCCAGTCGCGGAACCTGAACGGGACGCCGAAGTCGAGGAACGGGCGCGAGACGTCGACGCTCGTCGTGCTCGCGCTCACGTACCAGCTGTCGCCCCAGCCGTCTCCGTCGGCGTCGTGGAAGTTGTACGCCTGCCACGTGTTCGTCGAGAGCACGACGGCGACCCGATGCTCGCCGAGCACGCGCGGGCGGACGATGAACGGCGCGTACCCGACGCGTCCGTCGTCGGCGCGTGCGCGGACGAAGTAGAGGCCGCTTCGCCACTCGCCGGCGCGGAGAAAGCGAAGCTGCGAGGGCGCGTCGCGGTGGGGCCGCCAGTCGACGGTCGCCGCCGGCGTGACCGCGACGCCGTTCGTCCGCAGGTCGCGCTCGACGAACCGCTCGGCTCCCGCGTAGTGGAAGACCTGCATCTCGAGCGACTCCGCGTCGGTCGCGATCGTGAGGTCGGTCGTCTCGCCCGGCGCATAGCTCGTGTGCGCGAGCGCGATGTCGACGCCGAGCACTCGAACGATCGGCGCGGTCAGCGGGTGGCCGGGCCTGTGCATGCCGTACGTGCGGCGGCGGCTCCCGGCGATCACGGTCGCGCGGAGGATGTACGTCCTCGGCTGGAGGTCGCGAGGGGGCCGCCACGGGACGAGATGCGCCCCTGCACGGAGCGAGCGCTCGGTCTTCCAGACGACCTCGCCGAGCGGGCGGCCGATCCGGATCGTGTCGGTCCGCAGCGCCTCGAGCCGGACGCGTGCCGGCCCGGTGAGCGTGAACCGGATCAGCGCGCGCTCGCGCAGACCGCGACGGGGGCTGATCGTCGTCAGGAGGGGCGTGTCGCCGGCGAACGGGCGGCTGCCGTTCGAGGCTCGGAGGTGCCGGAGCTGCGGAACGGGCGGCGCAGCGCGGGCCACCGCCGGGAGGCCGAGCGCCGCCGCGATCGCCTGCAGGAACTGGCCGCGTCGCATGGGCGCCCTACCGTAGCGCCGCCCGCGGGTGGCCCTAACGATTTCCATACTTTACGATCAGCTTGCGCATATTTCCGCGCTCGATACTCCGGCCATGCGGCGCCTCGTCGTCCCCCTGACCCTGCTCGCTCTCGCGACCCCGATCGCGGCCACTGCGAGCACGAGCGCGCCCGGCGACGGGACGCTCGCCGTCCGCGATCTCGACGGCCGCGTGACGGTGTACGCGAGGGGCGCGGTCATCGGACGCTGCGACCAGTGCACGTTGACGCTCGACGAGCGCGAGGGCGCCGACACGATCTCACCGGTCGTCTCGGGCGCCCGCGGCGTCGACACGGACGACGACGGCGCGAAGGAGCGGTTCGTGGGCAAGGACCTTCGCTGGAAGGTGATCGGCGGCTCGTTCAAGATGATCGTCCGCGGCGGCGTCGACGTCGACCTCTCGGTCGTCGGCAAGGGACCGAGGGTCCTGATCGCCGGAACGAACGGGACGTACTCGCTGAACGGCAGTACGCAGGCGCCGGTGCTCCCCGACCCCAACATCTTCGCGCTCAACGCAACTGCAATCATCCCGTAGCGTGTCGACCCAGCAGACGCAGACCGTCCTGGTGGTCGAGGACGAGTCCTCGATTGCGTCGTTCGTCGCGCTCTATCTGAAGAACGCCGGCTACGTCGTCCGCACGGCCGCGTCGGGGACCGAGGCGCTCACCCAGGCGGGCAAGGGCGACGTGTCGCTCATCATCCTCGACCTGATGCTCCCGGACATCGACGGGATCGAGGTGTGCCGCCGGATCCGCAAGACCTCCGACGTGCCGATCCTGATGCTGACCGCCCGCGACGAGGACGTCGACAAGATCATCGGGCTCGAGGTCGGCGCGGACGACTACCTCACGAAGCCGTTCAACCCGCGGGAGCTCGTCGCGCGCGTCAAGTCGATCCTCCGCCGCGCGACGCCCGAGCGGCGTCAGCAGGAGAGTGCGCAGCTCCAGCACGGCGATCTGAAGATCGACGCCGGCCGCCGCGAGGTCTTCGTCGGCAAGGAGGAGATCCAGCTCGCCCCGAAGGAGTTCGACCTCCTCTGGGAGCTGCTCGACCACAAGGGCCTCGTGCTGACGCGTGACCAGCTGCTCGAGCGCGTGTGGGGCTACACCTTCGCCGGCGACACGAGGACGGTCGACGTCCACGTCCGCCAGCTGCGCCGGAAGCTCGGCGACGCGTCGCCGATCGTCACGGTCTGGGGCGTCGGCTACAAGGTCTCGCCCACCCGCGACGCCGCGTAGGAGGAGTCGACGCAATGAGCGCTGTGCCGCCGGGCCGCACCGGGCGGCGCGATGCCGCGTCCTCAGTCGCACGCGTATCTCATTCGATACGCGTGCTCCCTGCGTCCTTGCCTCGCACCACCCGGCGCACCCCGGCGACGAGGCACATTGCGTCAACTCCTCCTCCGCCTACCCTGTAAGGCGGCATGTTCCGCACGCTCCGCTTCAGGCTCCCGGCGCTCTTCCTCGCCGGGATCGCGCTCGCGGTCCTGATCGCCACCGCGCTCGCGCTTCGCCTGTACCAGGACTACACGCGCGAGCAGTCGGTGCGCGAGCTTCGCCGCGAGGTGCTCGGGCTGTCCGAGCTCTTCCTCCCACAGATCGCGAGAGGGGCGCAGACGTTCGCGCCGAGGCGTCTCGAGCAGACGACCGGCGACCGGATCTTCTACACCGGGATCGAGCTCTTCCCGGGCGAGAACTCCGGCTTCCGGCCGCTGCCGCCGAACGTGATCGACGTCAATGCGCTGCCGAAGGACCGCAGCGTCGTCTTCGAGTTCACGCCGGGCGACGACGACCGGCGGTACCTCGGCGTCGCGCGGCCGCTCGAGCAGAAGGGCGTGCGGCTGGGCGCGTTCGTGGTGGCGAAGCCGCGCGCGGAGCTGCAGCAGGAGTGGGTGACGCTCCTCCAGCGGCTCGCGATCTCGATGATCGTCGCGGTGCTGATCGCCGCCGGGCTGGCGTGGTACCTCTCGCGGCGGATCTCGGTCCCGATGCGGTCGCTCGCGGAGGCGGCCGATCGAATTGCGGACGGCCGCTACGACGTCGAGATCCCGGAGGTCCCCTCGGACGACGAGATCGGGCACCTCGCGGACCGGTTCCGCGAGATGGCCGCGCGGCTCGCGGAAGCCGACGAGCGCGAGCGCAACTTCCTGATGTCCGTCTCGCACGAGCTCCGCACGCCGCTGACCGCGATCCGGGGACACGTCGACGCGCTTCGCGAAGGAGTCGTCGAGGATCCGGAGCTCGCGAGCGCGTCGCTCGACGTGATCGCGGTCGAGGCCGACCGGCTGTCACGTCTCGTCGGCGACATCCTCGACCTCGCGAAGCTCGATGCCCACCGGTTCACGCTGCTCCAGGAGGAGGTCGACATGGAGTCGCTCTGCGAGCAGGCGTACAGCGCGTTCAGCGAGGAGGCACGGCGGCGGGCGATCGACTACACGCGCGACGTCGACGCGCGCCCCGTCATCGTCACCGACGGCGACCGCGTGCTGCAGATCATCTCGAACCTGCTCCAGAACGCCTTCCGCTGGACGCCCGACGGGGGGCGCATCGAGCTGAGCCTCGCGCAGGCGAACGGGAGCGTGAACGTCGAGGTCGACGACACCGGCCCGGGGATCTCCGCGGAAGAGCGCGACCGGATCTTCCGGCCGTTCGTCTCGCGCGACGGAGCCGGGGGCACCGGCCTCGGGCTCGCGATCGCGCGCGAGCTCGCGGCGGCGCTCGGCGGGCGGATCGAGCTCGAGAGCGAACCGGGCCGCGGCAGCCGGTTCCGCCTCGTGCTGCCCGCTTCTCGCTAGTTGCCGCTTGCCGGGCGGCGCTCGTCGATCCGGTCCTCGATCCGGTAGACGACCGCACCGCCGCCGGCGCGCAGATGCTGCTCGAGCTTCTCGAGGCGCTCGTCGACGGTCTTCCAGCCCGACGTGACCAGGTCGACGAGGAGGCCGAGGTCGTCGACGCGTGCGTGGCGCTCGGCGAGCACGTCGCCTTCGAGCCGTTCGAGCCGCCGGAGCACCTGGTTCATCAGCCCGCGAACCTCGGCCAGCTGGCGGGCGACCGGCTGCGTCTCGCCGGCGATGCCCTCCTTGACCGCGGCGCCGATCTTCTCCGGCAGGCCGACCTCGAGCGCCGTCGCGGCGGCTGCGAGGTCCTCGAGCCCTTTCCGCGCGCGCTCCAGCGCCGCTTCGACGTCCGCCGGCTCGGCCCGTCCTTCCGACGCCTCGGCGAGGCGTCTCCGAGCGCGCTCGACCGCGTCCTGATCCATCGGGCGCAAGGCTAACGTGTCCGTCGGATGCGTGTGGCCGAGCTGGACTACGAGCTGCCGCCGGAGCTCATCGCCCAACGCCCGCTCGAGCGCCGCGACGAATCCCGGCTCCTCGTCTACGACCGCGCGACGGCAGACGTGCGCCACCGCCGCTTCGGCGAGCTGCCCGACGAGCTCGGCGAGGCGCTCGTCGTCGTGAACGACACGCGCGTCGTTCCCGCGCGGATCCCGATCGAGCGGCCGAGCGGCGAGGTGCTCCTGCTCGAGCGGGTCGAGGACGGCCTCTGGGAGGGCCTCGCACGCCCGACGCGCAGGCTCCGCGCGGGACGCCGCTACGGGCCGGTCGAGCTCGTCGAGCACCTGGGAGAGGGGCGGTGGCTGCTGCGGCTCGACGGCGAGCCCGCCGGCGAGGTGCCGCTGCCGCCGTACATCGGCGTGCCGCTCGACGACCCCGAGCGCTACCAGACGGTCTACGCGCGCGACGCCGGCTCGGCGGCCGCGCCGACCGCGGGCCTCCACTTCACGCCCGAGCTGCTCGCGTCGCTCGACGTCGAGCGCGTGACGCTCCACGTCGGGCTCGACACCTTCCGCCCGGTGGCGGTGGAGACGCTCGAGGAGCACGAGCTCCACGGCGAGCGCTACGAGGTGGCGCCCGAGTCGTGGGAGCGGATCAGCGCCGCATCTCGCGTCGCGGCCGTGGGGACGACGACCGTGCGCGTCCTCGAGACGCTCGCGCGAGGCGCGCCGCTCGCCGGACGGACGTCGCTCTTCGTGACGCCTGGGTTCGAGTTCCGCCGCGTCGACGCGCTCCTGACGAACTTCCACCTGCCGCGCTCGACGCTCCTCGCGCTCGTGATGGCGTTCGCGGGCGTGGACGAGACCCGCCGCCTCTACCGCCTCGCCGTGGAGGAGCGCTACCGCTTCTACTCCTTCGGCGATGCGATGCTCGTCCTGTGAGCTTCACCGTCACCGAGACCGACGGCGCCGCGCGCGCCGGGGTGCTGCGCACCGCGCACGGCGACGTCCCGACGCCGGCGTTCATGCCCGTCGGGACGAAGGCGACCGTGAAGAGCGTCGACCCCGACGAGCTGCGCAGGCTCGGCGCATCGATCGTCCTCGGCAACACGTACCACCTGCACTTCCGCCCGGGCGAGGACGTGATCGAGGAGCTCGGCGGGCTGCACGCGTTCATGGGCTGGGACGGCCCGATCCTGACCGACTCCGGCGGCTTTCAGGTGTTCTCGCTCCGCCACACGCTGCTGCGCGTCGACGACGACGCGGTGACCTTCCGCTCGGTCTACGACGGCGAGTCCGAGCGCCTCACGCCCGAGGGCGCGGCGGAGATCCAGCGGAGGCTCGGCTCGGACGTCGCGATGTGCCTCGACGTCGTGCTGCCGCCCGGCGAGTCCCGCACCGAGCTCGAGCGCGCGGTCCGGCGGACGACCGAGTGGGCGCGACGGCAGCGCGACGCGCCGCGCGCCGCGGGGCAGCTCCGGTTCGGCATCGCGCAGGGCGGCACCGACCCGGAGCTCCGCCGACGCTCGCTCGAGGAGATCGCCGAGCTCGACTTCGACGGCAACGCGATCGGCGGCCTCGCGATCGGCGAGTCGCGCGACGAGATGTTCGAGACGACCGCGTGGTCGGCCGGGCTGCTCCCGCGGGAGAAGCCGCGCTACTTCATGGGCATCGGCGACCCGGAGGGCGTGCTCGAGGTGATCGAGCGCGGCGTCGACATGTTCGACTGCGTGCTCCCGACGCGGATCGCCCGCACCGGCAGCGCGCTCACGTGGGAGGGCCGCCTGAACCTCCGGAACGCCGGCTTCGCCCGCGACCCGCGCCCGCTCGACGAGACCTGCGACTGCCCGGCCTGCGGCCGCTTCTCGCGCGCCTACATCCGCCACCTCGTGAACCAGCAGGAGATGCTCGGCCTACGCCTGCTGAGCCTTCATAATCTGCGCTTCCTCCTCGAGCTGACCGCGGGCGCGCGCGCGGCGATCGAGCGGGGCGAGCTCGCCGCCTACAAGGCCGACGCGCTCGACCGGCTCGGCGCGGCGGCCGCGGCGAAAGGCACCTGAATGGAGTTCATCCCGCTCGCCGTCCTCGCCGTCCTCTTCTGGGTGCTGATCATCCGTCCCCAGCGCCGGCGGGCGCGATTGCAGACCCAGATCGTCGACACGCTCGAGGTCGGCGAGGACGTCGTGACCGCCGGCGGACTTTACGGTCGGATTAAGGAGGTGGGCGAGGACGAGGTCCGGCTCGAGATCGCGCCTGAAATCGTGGTTCGCGTCGACAAGCGCGCAGTCTCGCAACGGGTTTCCGAGCCCTCGACACTCGAAAATCCTGGGTAACCTGGGCACGCCTTGAACAACAGGCGCAGCTACCTGATCCTCGTCGGTCTGATCGTCGTCGCCCTCGTGGGCGTCGGGATGATCGCGCTGCCGCAGTCCCCGTTCTACAAGGCGCCGGTCCTCGGCCTCGACCTCCAGGGCGGGCTCGAGGTCGTGCTCGAGGCCGAGCCACCGCCCGGCCGCCAGCTGCAAGAGAGCGACCTCAAGCGCTCGGAGACGATCATCCGGAACCGGATCGACAAGCTCGGCGTGTCCGAGCCCGTCGTCGCGCGCCAGGGCAAGGACCAGATCTCGGTCCAGCTCGCCGGCGTCACGAACGTCGAGCGGGCGCGCGAGCTGATCGGCAAGACGGCGCAGCTCGAGTTCTACGACCTCGAGGGCGACCTCGTCCCGCCGTCGATCACGGCGAACGGGATCCCCGTTCCGACCTCCTCGCTGTACGACCTGCTCGGCGGCCAGCAGTCGTCGATCCGGGCGGGCGGCGGAAAGGAGTGGCGCGTCTTCAACAGCGAGACGAAGCGCCCGGTCGCCGGGCCGTTCCCGACGAAGAAGGCCGCCGAGTCCTCGAAGGCGTTCAAGGAAGGCGGCGACAACGTCCGCGTGCTCGGCGTCCCGAGCAACCGCATCGTCATCACGTGCAGCGCCGACACCGCGGTGATCTGCCCGCCCGGCGCCTCGACCCCGGTGCCCGGCGAGATCGCGTACTACCTCTTCAAGTACCAGCCGAACAACCCGGTGAACCCGATCCCCGAGATGAAGGGGGACGACCTGAAGCTCTCGGGCACGCGGCAGGACTTCGACCCGAACACGGGCGAGCCCGTCGTGCTCATGCAGTTCACCGGCGAGGGGCGCGACAAGTTCGGCGACATCACGCGGGAGCTCGCGCAGCGCGGCAAACGCGTCAGCTTCGGCGGGCAGGACCAGTTCCAGCACTTCGCGATCGTCCTCGACAACGAGATCCGGTCGTGGCCGTCGATCGACTTCAACGAGAACCCGAACGGGATCTCCGGCTCGAGCGGGGCGCAGATCACCGGCATGGCCGGGCTGAACGAGGCGAAGGACCTGGCGATCGTGCTCCAGACCGGTGCGCTCCCGGTGAAGTTCCACACGCTCGAGGAGACGCAGATCTCGGCGACCCTCGGCGCGGACTCGCTCCGCCAGGCGTGGCAGGCCGCCATCGCCGGCCTCGTGCTCGTCGCGATCTTCCTGCTCGTCGCGTACCGCTTCCTCGGCCTCGTCGCGGTGCTCGGCCTCGCGATCTACGCCGCGCTCATCTACGGCGCGATCCTCATCTTCAACGTCACGCTGACGCTCCCGGGCTTCGCGGGATTGATCCTCACGATCGGCGTCGCCGCCGACGCGAACATCGTCGTCTTCGAACGAATCAAGGAGGAGTCGCGCGAAGGGAAATCCGTGCGCGCCGCGATCGCCTCGGGCTACGGCAAGGGCTTCTCGACGATCATCGACGCGAACGTCGTGACCGCGATCACGGCGCTCGTCCTCTTCTCGCTCGCGGCGGCGGGCGTCAAGGGCTTTGCGCTCATGCTGCTGATCGGTACCGCGATGTCGGTCGTGACCGCGGTCTTCGCGACGCGCGCGATGCTCGGGCTGCTCGCAGGCTTCAAGTGGTTCGACAGTCCGGCCTTCATGGGCGCGACCGGCGCGGCGATCCCGAAGTGGATCCGCCACGACTACGTCGGCAAGCGGCGGCTCTGGTTTGCGATCTCCGGAGCGATCGTCCTCATCTCGCTCGGCTCGCTCGCGGTCAACTGGCTGAACCTCGGGATCGACTTCAAGGGCGGCACCGAGGTCTCGTTCCAGACGCCGAAGGCGATCCCGCTCGAGGAGGTGCGTGCCGAGGCGGCGAGAGTCGGCCAGGAGGGCGCCGTCATCCAGGGTGTCGGCAGCTCGAGCGCGAACCAGGCGTACCGCGAGTTCCAGATCCGCGCCCCGGCGCTCGACCCCGCCGAGCAGCGGCAGCTGACGACCGCGCTCCGGGAAGACCTCGACGCGACCGCGATCGGCGTGAACACGGTTTCGGCGAGCTTCGGCAGTCAGATCGCGCGCAGCGCGCTGTGGGCGGTCGTCTTCTCGCTCCTGCTCGTGGTCGCGTACATCTCGATCCGCTTCCAGTGGAAGTTTGCGATCGCGACGATCGTCGCGCTCCTGCACGACGTCGTGATCGCCGTCGGCGTCTACTCGATCTTCGGGCTGGAGGTCTCGACCGCCACCGTCGCGGCGATCCTGACGGTGCTCGGCTACTCGATCTACGACTCGATCATCATCCTCGACCGTGTGCGCGAGAACATCCCGCTCATGCGGCGGGCGTCGTTCCGCGAGATCGGGAACGTCTCGCTGTGGGAGACGATCCGCCGCTCACTGGCGACGACGTTCATCACGCTGCTGCCGATCGGCTGCCTCTACTTCTTCGGCGGCCAGACCTTGAAGGACTTCGCGTTCGCGCTGCTCGTCGGCATCGGGTCCGGTGCGTACTCGTCGATCTTCCTCGCGGTGCCGCTGCTCGCCGTGCTCAAGGAGCGCGAGCCGGAGTACGCGAAGCGCAAGGAGACCGACGTGCCGGAGGACGACGAGCTCGTCGCGGAGGAGGCGATCGCCGCCGCCGCCGAGGAGCCGATTCCCGACATTCCGCTGCTCTCGCCGACCGACCGTCCACCGGCAACCGACGGCGGGACCGCCGCGGCGAAGCGCGAGCGGCGACGCCAGCGGCGAAGCTCGCGGCCCCATGGCCGAGCCCGCTAGCGTCGCCCGCAACGTCGCCGAGGCGCTGCTCCAGTGGGCGCGCGAGGAGAGCGGCCGCATGAGCGAGCGCGCGAGCGAGAACGCGAGTGCGGTGCTGCGCGAGCTCGGCTTCGTGACGCACGGCGAGTACGAGGATCTCGAGCTCCGCGTCGCGCAGCTCGAGCACCGGCTGAGGCTGCTGGAGTCCGCGACCACGCCTGTCACACTTGAGGGCGATGGCGCAGCAGCCGGCGACACGAAACCTCGGTCGACTCTCTGAGATCGCCCAGGTCGCGGTCCGCCACGGCTTCGGCTACTTCTTCGAGCGCCACAAGCTGACCGACCTGCTCCCTTGGGGGGAGCGCGACGTCGACGACGGGGACCGTTCGCAGCGCGGTCGCCGCGTGCGCGAGATGCTCGACGAGCTCGGCCCGACGTTCGTCAAGTTCGGGCAGCTGCTCTCGACGCGGCCCGACATCGTCCCGCCCGACATCATCGCCGAGCTCCGTGGGCTTCAGGACGACGTGCGTCCCGTGCCCTTCGGCGCGGTGCGATCCGTGATCGAGGCGGAGCTCGGGCTCGAGCTCGAGAAGCTCTTCCTCGAGTTCGAGGAGACGCCGATCGCCGCCGCGTCGATCGGGCAGGTGCATCGCGCGGTGCTCCCGAACGGCGACCGCGTCGCGGTCAAGGTGCAGCGTCCCGACGCGCCGCGTCAGATCGAAGCCGACCTCTCGCTGCTCTACCAGGCCGCCCGCGTCGTGCGGGAGCGCGTCCGCGCGCTCGACTTCATCGACGCGCGCGAGCTCGTCGACGAGTTCGCCCAGCAGATCCGGAGCGAGCTCGACTACACGCGTGAGGGCCGGAACGCCGAGAACTTCCGGCGCAACTTCCGAAACCACGACAACGTCCGCGTGCCGAAGGTCTACTGGACGTACTCGCGGCACCGCGTGCTGACGCTCGAGTTCCTCGACGGGATCCAGGTCGCCGACCTGCCGAGCGACTGGCCGCTCGAGCGGCGCCGCGAGGCGGCGTACCGAATGACGGACGCGTGGATGGCGATGATCTTCCGGCACGGCTTCTTCCACGGCGACCCGCATCCCGCGAACGTGCTCGTGCTCCCAGACGGCGCGATCGGGCTCGTGGACTTCGGCGCCGTCGGCCGCCTGACCGACGCCGACATGACGCGCCTGACGCGCCTCTTCATCGACGCCGCGCAGGAGCGCGTCGAGCTCCTGCCGCGCCGGCTCGCCGACCTCGGTGTGCGCTACCCGGTGGAGCGCGAGGACGACTTCCGGATGCGCCTGACCGAGCTCTACTACCGCTACTACGGCGCGAGCCTCGCGGAGATCGACCCGCTCGAGGTGATCCGGGAGGGCTTCGACCTCATCTACTCGATGAACCTGAAGCTGCCGACGCGGTTCCTGCTCCTCGACCGCGCGATCGCGACCCTCGGCTCGGTCGGCGTCGAGCTCTACCCGGACTTCAACGTGTTCGAGGTTGCGAAGCCGTACGCGCGTGGGATGCTGATCGACCGCTTCTCGCCCGACAAGCTCGCGCGGCGCGCGCGCCGCGAGGGCGTGAAGCTCGGCGAGATGGCGATCGACCTGCCGTACCAGGTGCACGACCTGCTCGAGGAGATGCGCGACGGCCAGATCGAGGTCGGCTTCGTGCACAAGGGGCTCGACGAGTTCATGCACCGGATCGACGTCGTCTTCAACCGGCTCGTGATCGCGCTCGTCGTCACCGGCGGATTGATCGGCTCGGCGCTGATCGGGATCTTCGCCGAGGGCGGGCCGCAGATTCTCGGGCTCAACCTGCTCTCCGTGATCGGCTTCGTCCTCTCGGCGTTTCTCGGCGCGTGGTTGTTCTGGGGCGTGCTGCGAAGCGGCCGGCTCTGACGGTCAGCGGGTTCCGTCGAGCCAGCTGAGCAGGGCGGCGTTCACCTGCTCCGGCGCCTCGTTCTGGACGAAGTGCCCGGCCTCCTCGATCCGAACGACCGTGACGTCCGGCGCGTAGCGCTTCAGGTTCTCCTCGTCCGCGAAGGTCGGCGAGAGGAAGCGGTCGTGCATGCCCCAGATCACGAGCGTCGGCACCTCGACGGGGCCGCCGAGGCCGACGCGGCGTCGGAGCAGCGCGTTGCGGAACCCCGTGCGGTAGTACGCGAGCGGTCCGCGGAGCTTCCGCGGCTCGTCGAACGCGTTCCGGTAGTGCTCGAGCTCCTCGGGCGTCCACACCTCGCGCACGTGCGACCCACCGCGGAGCGCTCGCGCGATCTGGGCGCCGCGGTCGCGTGACAGCCGCCGTTCCGGCAGCACCGGGATCTGGAAGCGGAAGATGTAGCGCGAGCGCTTGCGCTGCTCGCCGCTCGCGCGCATCTCGTCGCGGAGCGCTCGCGGGTGCGGCGCGTTCATCACGACGAGCCGCTCGACGCGGTCGCGATGGAGGTGCGCGACCGCCCACGCGGTGACGCCGCCCCAGTCGTGGCCGACGACGACGGCGGACTCCCGCCCGAGCGCCTCGATCAGCCCCGCGGCGTCGGCGCCGAGCGTCGTGAGGTCGTACGGGCCGCGCGACTCCGTCCCGCCGTACCCGCGCAGGTCCGGCGCGACGGCGCGGTACCCGGCCGCCGCGAGGGCGGGGAGCTGGTTCCGCCAGGAGCGCGAGAGCTCGGGGAAGCCGTGCAGGAGGAGCACGAGCGGACCGTCCTCCGGGCCGTCGGCCAGCGCGGCGAAGCGGATCCCGTTCGCCCGCAGCTCGAGCGGCGTCACGGGAGCGTGAAGAACTCGACCGCGCCCGACGTCGTCAGCCCGGGTTGCGGCCCGCCGGCGATCGCGTAGACGGAGCGGCCCGTCGCGACGACGCCGAGCCCGTGTCGCGGGGTGGGGAGGTCCGGCAGCCGGCGCCAGCGCCTCGTCCTCGTGTCGTACGCGTAGACCGTCCTGATCGTGCCGCCCGGCTGCTCGCCCCCGATCGAGACGATCGTCCGGCCGACCGCCGTCGCGCCGGTACCGCCGCGCGAGGCCGGCACGCGCGGCAGCGCCGTCCAGCGGCGCGCTCCCGGCGCCCAGCTCTCGAGCGTCCGGCGGTTCGTGTCCAGGCCCGCCGTCCGTCCTGCGAGCGCGTAGACGCGGCCGCCGGTCGCGGCGACGGCGAGGTGCTCGCGCGGCGTCGGCGACGGGATCGTGCGCCAGCGGTTCCTCCGGAGGTCGAGCGCGAACGACGTGCGGGCAAGGCCGTTCGGGCCGACCCCGGCGACGACGTAGAGCGTGTCGCGGATCACGGCTGCCCCGCCGGCGGCGCGCGGCTGCGGCAGCCGGGGGAGCTCTCGCCAGTCACCGGCTTCGAGCACGAACGCGCGGTCGCTCGGCGCGTTCCGGCCCGTGTAGCCGCCCGCGACGACGGCCTTGCCTCGCCAGGTCGCGGCCATCGCGTGGTTCACGGCGACGGGGAGGTCGGGGAGCCGGCGCCAGCGGCGCTGCGCGGGCGAGTATGCGTCCGCCTGCGCCGACGTGTCGCCCCACGGCAGGTAGCCGCCGACGACGACGAGCTCGTTGCCGTTGCGCGCGGCGGCGACCTCGGTCCGCGGGAGCGGAAGCGCCTCGCCTTTCTGCCAGCCCGGCGTCGCGCCGAGCGCGAGCGCGGGCACGAGCGCCGCCGTTGCGGCGATCACCGCCGTCGCACGACCGCGCGTCACTCGCATCACTCGACTCTACGGGACGACTGTCGACAACTCGACGCACTCTCGCGCGAAAGGACATCTCGACCGGCGAGAAGGCCGTTGCTACGTTCGCCGGCGTGCCCGACGCCGTTCTCCTCGCCGAATCGGAACACGCCACGCGCGGCTTCCTCGCACGACAGCTCGCGCAGGACGGGTACGAGGTCGTCGGGGCCTCCGCGTGCGGTGAGGCGCTCGAGCTCGCGGAGCGCGCCCGGCCCGATCTCGTCGTCGTCGGAACGCCGCTGCCTGACGCCACGGGGCTCGAGCTCTGCCGCCGCCTGCGCGAGGGCGAGCCGGGCCGGAGCTGGAACCGCGACGTCCCGCTGATCCTGCTCGGCGAGCCCGACGGGGACGCCGTGGACCGGGTCCGCGCGCTCGACCGCGGCTTCGACGACTACGTCGACAAGCCTTTCGTCTACGACGAGCTGCTCGCGCGCATCCGCGCCGTCCTGCGTCGCGCGTGGCGCACGCATCGCGACCGTCTCGCCGCCGGGGACGTCGTGGTCGATCGCGCGACGCGACGCGTCACCGTGCAGGGCCAACCGGTCGTGCTCTCCGGGAAGGAGTTCGAGCTGCTCGCGAAGCTCGCCGAGGAGCCGCAGCGCGTCTACGCGAAGCACGAGCTGCTCCGCGACGTGTGGGGGTTCCGGTCGCCCGCTCGGACACGCACGCTCGACTCGCACGCCTCGCGCCTGCGGCGAAAGCTCGGCGAGGTCGACGGAGGGACGTACGTCGTGAACGTGTGGGGCTTCGGCTACCGGCTGCTGCGCGAGTAGAGATGCTCGACGAGCTCGCGGAGTCCACGCGGTCGCGGCGGCGGCCGCAGGAACGTCCCGAGCCGCGTGGCTTCCTCCTCGTCGATCGAGACCGCGGCCTCGGCGACGCCGTCCTCGCTCCAGACGCTGAAGCGCACGTTCGGCTCTTGGTCGCTCGTCCGGAAGTAGCGCGAGACACGGAGCGACCGGCCCGGGTCGAGCGACTCGTGCCCGAGGAAGAACTCGACGAGCTTCCTGCGCTGCGCGGAGCCGCACCAGGGGCAGTACCGGAAGGCCGGCTGGACCTGCTGCCCACAGTGGACGCAGCTCACACCGGAAGCGTAAGCGACGCGCCCTCCAGTTGCAGCAACCGCTCCTTTCGCTCCAGGCCGCCCCCGTAGCCGACGAGACTGCCGCTTGCGCCGACGACCCGGTGGCACGGCAGGACGATCGGGATCGGGTTGCGGTTCATGAACATCCCGACCGCACGGGCCGCGCGCGGGTTCCCGGCCTTCGCCGCGAGCGCGCCGTACGTCGTGACCGAGCCGTAGGGCACGCGGGCGAGCTCGTCCATCACGCGGAGGCGGAACGAGTCGAACACGACGTCGACCGGCACCTCGAACACGGTCCGGTTGCCGGCGAAGTACTCGTCCAGCTCGCGCTTCGGCTCGTCCAGCGCCTTCGGCGCGCGGAGCACCTTCGCCCCGAAGAGCTGCGCGAGGGGATCGAGGTCCCGCTCGGGCTCGGGATCGAACCCGATGCGGCAGAGGCCGCGGTCCGTCTTGGCCACCAGGAGCGAGCCGATGGGCGTGTCGACGAAGTCGTAGGCGACGTCGAGCGCTCCTTCCGCGGCCGCGCGCTCGCGGAACCGCCGGTCGAGATCTTCTGAGACGTTCACAGCTGCACTCCTTTTCGTCGTAGCCGCCGGACGCCCGAGGACGCCGCCTGGCGGGCCGCCTCCTCGCTCGAGCCGAGCGCGTTGGCGATGTCCGCGTACTCCAGGTCGTAGCCGTAGCGGAGCACGACCGCGACCCGTTCCTTCGGTGGGAGACCGTCGGCGAGGTGCTCGAGCTCGGCGTACGGCGGCCGGCTGTCCTCGCTCGCCGGCTCACCGTCGAGCGGCTCCGGGCGCCGGCGCCGGTAGTCGTCCACGGCGACGCGCGCCGCGATCGTGAACACCCACGCGCGGAGGTTCGATGCATGCGTCAGCGAGCCGTAGCTCCGCAGCGCGCGGAGGAACGTCTCCTGGAACGCGTCCTCGGCGCGATCGCGTCCGAGCCGCCGGATGAGGAACGCGAACACACCGTCGCGGTGCTCGACGTAGAAGCGCTCGAAGGGCGGGACGACCACGGCTTCCATCATTGTCTTGAACGGCCGACCGCGCCCAGATGTGAGACTTCGCGCCGTGCAGGTCGCCGTCGTCGGCCACGTCGAGTGGATCCAGTTCGCGCGGGTCGAGCACGTTCCCGCCGCGGGGGAGATCGTGGCGGCCCAGGAGACCTGGGAGGAGGCCGCCGGCGGCGGCGCGGTCGCCGCGGTGCAGCTCGCGAAGCTGAACGGCGGCTGCATCTTCTACACGCTCCTCGGAGACGACGAGCTCGGGCGGCGCTCGAAGGCGCAGCTCTCCGAGCAGGGGGTGCAGGTCGAGGCCGAGTTCGTCCCGAAGCCCACCCGGCGCGGGTTCACGTTCATCGACGCGGTCGGCGAGCGGACGATCACCGTGCTCAGCGAGAAGCTCCACCCGAGCACGAGCGACCGCCTGCCGTGGCTCGAGCTCGCCCGCTGCGACGCCGTCTACTTCACCGCGGGGGACGTCGGCGCGCTCGAGGCTGCGCGGCGCGCCCGCATGCTCGTCGCGACCTCGCGGGAGCTCTCGACGCTCCGCCGCGCAGGAGTCGAGATCGACGCGCTCGTCGGGAGCGGGGAGGACATGAGCGAGCAGTACCAGCCGGGTGACCTCGAGCCGCCGCCGAAGCTCGTCGTCTCGACGGCCGGCTCGCTCGGCGGCTGGACGCAGCCGGGAGGGCCCTTCCGCGCCGCCCCGCTTCCGGGGACGGTCTCGGACGCATACGGCGCCGGCGACTCCTTCGCGGCGGGCCTGACGTTCGCGCTCGGGAGGGGCATGGAGCGGGAGCAGGCGCTCGAGCTCGCGTCGCGCTGCGGTGCAGCGGTCATGACGGGGCAGGGCGCCTACGAGGGACAGCTCTCGGCGGACGACCTCGACGACTAGACCCGCGCCGGCTGGCGCGGCAGCAGATGATGGCCGTCGGCGACCGCCGACGCCACGTCGACGAGCTTGCGATTCGTGTCGCGGGCGTGGTTGCGCAGCATGTCGAAGGCCCCAACCTCGTCGATCGAGTGACGCTCCATCAGGATGCCCTTCGCGCGCTCCGTGACTGCGCGGCGGCCGAACGCGCTCTCGAGGTCGCGGTAGTCGGCGAAGCGGCGAAGGACGATGTCGATCGAGCTCTGCCAGTCCTCGCCCGCGGCGTCGGTGACGTAGGCGAAGATCCCGCGCTCGGACGCCTGCTTCAGGAACTCGGGGTCGGGAGCGTGCAGCAGCGCGATGACTGGGCACGCGGCCTCGCGCACGATCCGCTCGACGAGCGTCAGCGCGTGGTCGGAGCTCTCGCCGAGGCCGACGAGCGCCACGTCAGGACGGTCTCTCGCGGTGACCGGGCCGACGTCGTCGACGTCGACCTCGCGCGCGATGACCTCGTGCCCGAGCGCCGCGACCGTAGCGGCGACGAGCCCCAGACGATCCTCGCGCTCGTTCGCGATCAATACGCGCAGGTGGTCGGTCTTGCGGTGACTCATGGAGTCTCCACAACGTCGCATCGGCGCTGACGTTGCAGGAGCCGGGAAACTTGCCGTCGAGAGGACGGTTTTCTTGTGATTCGGCCGCTCACGCGCTTCCTCTGGCCCGGGCGCTGAGCTGCTCCTCGAGCGCTTTGAGCCGCTGCGTGATCTCTCGCAGCTCGAGCACGACGGCCGCCTCGGAGTCCTCGACGTCCTGCGTGACGACCTCGGTCTCCTCGATCACGCGGCGGCGCACGAGACGCTCCGCGAGGGCCGCCGTCAGGACGGCGATGAAGCCGATCCCGGTGAGCATCACGACGATCGCGATCGCGCGTCCGAGACCGGTCTGCGGAACGACGTCGCCGTAGCCGACGGTGCTCATCGTCGTCACCGACCACCAGAGCCCGTCCCAGGTGGACACGTCGTTTCCCTCGGCGGCAGCGAAGGCGGCGCCTCCGCCGAGCACGGCCAGGAGCGCGAGCAGCGCGGCGTGGCGCACACCGTCCGCGGGGAAGGTGCGGTGCGTCACCGACGCGAGCCGCAGAAGCGGGAGCAGCCGCAGGAGGCGGAAGACCCGGAGAGCCTGGAGGCTCGCGGGGAGAAACGGCGGCGTCAGCGTGACGATCGCAAGCTCGAGCGTGTGCCCGCGGAGCCAGGCCCAGCGGTTCGGCACGACTGCGAGCATCGTCACGAGCTCGAGGAAGAAGACGCCCCAGATCAGCCAGTTCAACACTTCCGCCAGGCGCTGCCAGGCATCGCTCAGACCGGACTGCTCGATCGCGAGCACCGGGATCGTGAGGAGCGCGGCCGTGAGCACCGGCACCTCGAACCAGCGCGCGATCCGGTCGGCGCGTTCGTCTGCGCGCTCAGGCACGTTCGCGGTGACCGGCGCGGCGTGGCTCACGGTCGCGCGCGGCTTGCGTGCGACGGCTCGTTCGCAGTCGCCCGCATCGTCAACGGGCTACGTCGACGACTCGGGAACGCAGACGTTCACGGCGCCGGGCTCGACCTCGACCCGGAGCGTCTTCTTCTTCTCCCGGGCGCCGCCGTCGACCTCGTACAGCACCTTGCGGCTCATCTTGATCTTCACCGAGCGCCCCTTCGTCGTCTTGACGAATCGCGACTTCCTCGCCTTGCCGCGCACGGCCTTGCCCAGCGTCCGCATCCACTCGACGCGCGTGTCCGCGGTCACGACGCCCAGATCGAGGATGCCGTCGTCGGGCCGGGCGCCCTTGAACAGCTCGAGCCCGCCGGAGATCGTGCGGACGTTCCCGAACAGGATGCAGCTCGCCGTCCCCTCGTACCACCGCTTGCCGTCGACGTCGATTCTCGCCATGAACGACTTGGCGCCGAGGTTCTTCGCGCCCGAGTAGACGTAGGCGGCGCGACCGATCCGGCTCTTCACCTTGCGGCTCGCATCCCTGACCATCAACGCCTCGAAGCCGGCTCCGGCGAAGACCGCGAACGCCTCCCCGTTCATGCGGCCGATGTCGAACCTCTTCCGCGGCCCGCGAAGCCCGATCGCGACGGCTCGTTCGATGTTGGTCGGGATGTTGAGGTTCGACGCGAACAGGTTCGCCGTGCCGGCGGGCAGCACGGCGAGCGTTGCCGGCGTGTTCGCGAGGGCGCCGACGCAGCGCTGCACCATCCCGTCGCCGCCCCAGACGAAGACCAGCTCGGCGCCTGCGTCGAGCGCTTCTCGAACCCGCTCGGGCGCGTCGCGGCTCTTCGCCACCTCGTGCCAGATCGGATCGGATACTCCTTCGCGCGCGAGGACCCGACGCAGCTCGGACAACCCGCCGCCGAGCGTCTTGCTCGAGTTGGCGACCACCGCGATCGTGCTCGTACGCGGGCTCGTCTCTTCGTCGGCGGCAGGCGGCGTTCGGACGGGCGCGATCGTCGTCATGACGCAGGTCCCACTGCCGGGACGCTGTTGGCGCCGCTCCGCGGCGACGATGCCGGTACGCGTCGCGAGGACGGCGACGAGAAGTGCACCGACTCCGAGCAACGCGCCGGCGATGACGTCGACGGGATGATGCTCACCGCGGTACATCCGCGACAGGGCGACGCTGACAGGAATCGAGATCGCAACGGTCCAGATCGCGATTCGCACCCACGTGTTGTGGAACTTCGAGGTCAGCAGCATCGCGATGCCGCAGTAGACGGCGACGGAGGCGGCGACGTGGCCGGAGGGGAAGCTGTGCTGGGGGTTCAGGTTGTCGAGCTGCGGGACGTCCGGGCGCGAGCGCCCGACGGCTCCGGCGATCAGCCGGTACGTGGTCACTTCGATGACGATCGCGGTCAGCAGGAAGCCGGCGATGCGCCAGTTCCGTCGGATGGCGAAATAGATCACCGTGCTCGCGACGACGAGGATGAGAACGGGCGCGCCGATCGCCGACACGTAGTACGAGATGTCGTCGAGTCGCGGCGTCCTCTGGGACACGAGCCACTCAGGAAACCGCTCGTCGAGCGCTTGCAGCCCGCCGATCTGCAGAACGACCTTCGTCACGAGCAGCCCGACGATCACTGCGATCGCGATGACCACGAACGACAGGAGGTTCGCAACCGTGTACGACGCGGCGAACGGGTACGCCCGGTGAACGACGGTCTCGAGCCATTCGGCGTAGCCGCCGCGTCGGGCTTCGAGGATCGGGACCGGCGCGGAGTCGTCATATCGCTCTCGCTTCGGTTCGATCTCGGGCAGCGCTGAGGGGAGAACGGCACGTGCCGAGAAGCGGCTCATCGGGTTCCTCCGTTCGGCTGGTACGCGGAGCGTGGGATGGAGACGCGGGGGCGGCTGCTTGCAGCGAACCGAGCGAGTCGGGCGAACCACGCGGAGACGCGACGAAGCTTGAGTACCCGCGGCGGTTCGGACTTCGGCTCCCTCGGTGGTCCCTCGGGCGCCCGAGCCTCGGACGACTCGCGCTCGTCTTGGATGATGCGTGTCTTCATTCCTGCCTTTCGACGGGACGTCCTCCAAGGAACCTCGCAGCCGAAGCCGCGCTGCGGAAGACGGGGGACTTGCCGAAAGGGGGGGCGGGTTACTGGTGGTGGAACTCTCGGGGGAGCAGGAGTATCCTCGTTGAAAGGCGCATTCGCTTCTCCTCGTCTCCGATCGAGAGCGGGCGCGCCGGACAGGTTCCGTCGTGACGACGGTGCCCGGGGTGAGGGAGGAGATGAGTACGGTCGGAGTCGCCGCCGTACCGCATGTCAGCGACCTCGCGGACGCCCGCGAGCCTCCGCCGGTCCTGCTGTTCGCTCTCGGCGCCGTCGGGTTCGCCGCCGCCGGCTCCAGCATCGCGCTCGCGTTTGCAAGCGATCACGTGACGCATCCGCCCACGCAGGCCGCGCTCATGGTCTGGGCCGTCCTCGGGTACATCCTCGCGGGCCTGATCGCCTGGTGGCGCCAGCCGGAGAACCGGTTCGGCCTGCTGATGCTCGCGGCGGGCTTCGCGATCTTCCTCTCGAGCCTCTCGTGGTCGAACCAGGGGCACCCGTACACGATCGGCATCGCCTTCGATCTGCTGCCGGCCGTCCTCTTCCTGCACGTCTTCCTCGCGTTCCCGACCGGCCGCCTCGAGGGCTGGTTTGCCCGCACGCTCGTCGTGGCCGGATACGTCGTCGCGGTCGCCGCGCAGCTGGTCGGGTTGATGCTGGGAGGGTTCGGACCAGACAACGTGCTCGCGCTCACGTCGAAGGCGGACGCCGCGAACTCGTTGCAGCGCGTGCAGCTCGTCACGCTCAGTGCCCTCATGCTGGCCGGCATCGGTGTTCTCGCCGCGCGGAGGCGGGCAGCCGGACGGCCTCTTCGCCGCTCGCTCGCATTGCTGATCGACTCGTTCGCCCTCGTGCTCGTGATGGTCGCCGTGCTCTTCCTCTCGGGTGCGTTCGGCGGGATCACGGGACAGATCGCCTTCGAGACGGTTCGGCGGGCGACCTTCTTCGCGATCGGCCTGGCGCCGTTCGCGTTTCTCGTCGGGTTGCTCAGTGCACGCCTTGCGCGCTCGGCCGTCGGCGACCTCTTCATCGACCTTCGGAGCGACCCGGCGCCTGCCGATCTGCGCGACTCGCTCGCGCGTGCACTTCGCGATCCGTCGCTGACCCTCGCGTTCTGGCTTCCTGAGTTCGGGACCTACGCCGATCTCGAGGGCCGGCCGGTCGAGTTGCCACCCGAGAGCCGCCGGGCGACGACGATGATCGAACGCGACGGGATACGCGTGGCGAGCGTTGATCCACGACCCGGCGCTGAACGACGAGCCCGAGCTCCTCGAGGCTGCGAGCGCCGCAGCAGGCATCGCGCTCGAGAACGCGCGGCTTCACGTCGAGCTGCGCGCTCGACTCGACGAGCTGCGTGGATCTCGCGCGCGCATCGTCGAGGCCGGTGACAAGGAGCGGCAGCGGCTGGAGCGCAACCTGCACGACGGCGCACAGCAGCGGCTCATCGCGCTCTCGCTCGAGCTGAGCCTGCTCGAAGACCACCTCGACGGCGATCCGGAGGCGACCGCACAGCTCGATCAGGCGAGACACGAGGTCGCCGTCTCGCTCGACGAGCTCCGGGAGGTGGCGCGCGGGATTCATCCGGCCGTCGTCAGCGGGCACGGGCTCGGCATCGCCCTGGAGCAGCTCACGGCTCTGGCGCCGGTTCCGGTTCGCCTGAACGGTGGCGATCGAAGGACGTCTGCCCGAAGCGCTCGAGGTCGCCGCCTACTACCTCGTCTCCGAGAGCCTTGCGAACGTCGGCAAGTACGCGCACGCATCGTCGGCCACGGTCGAGGTCAACCGGGCGAACGGCAACGTGGTCGTCGAGGTGACGGACGACGGCGTCGGTGGCGCCGACACGGAGCGTGGTACCGGGCTGCGCGGGCTCGCCGACCGGGTCGAGTCGCTCGGAGGGCGACTGCGCATCTGGAGCCCCCGCGGCGGCGGCACGAGGGTCAGGGCGGAGATTCCGTGCGCGCGGTGATCGCCGAAGACAGCGTCCTCCTTCGCGAAGGCGTTTCGCGGGTGCTCACCGACGCGGGCATCGACGTGATCGACACCTGCGAGACCGCCGAGGAGCTGCTGCTGAAGGTGAGGAGCTACTCGCCGGACCTCGCGATCATCGACATCCGGCTGCCGCCGACGCACCACGACGAAGGAATGCGCGCGGCGCTCGAGATCCGCGCGAAGCATCCGTCGGTGCGGGTGCTCGTCCTGTCGCAGTACCTCGAGCTCGGGCTCGCGATGAAGCTCCTCGCAGACTCCGCGGACGGTGCCGGCTATCTGCTCAAGGACCGGATCGGGGACGTCAAGGAGTTCGTCGGAGCCGTGCGACGCGTCGCCGACGGAGGCTCGGCGATCGACCCGATCATCGTCTCCACGCTTCTCTCGAAGCGACGAGGCGAGGATCCGCTCGACGCGTTGACGCCGCGTGAGCGCGAGGTGCTCGTGCTGATGGCCGAAGGGCGTTCGAACCAGGGGATCGCCGACGTGCTCGTGATCACGCTCCGCGCCGTCGAGAAGTACGTCTCCAGCATCTTCAGCAAGCTCGGGTTGCCGTCGACGAGCAGCGACTCGCGCCGCGTCCTCGCAGTGCTGCTGTACCTGCGCGCTTAGGTCGACGCTGGCGTCTTCGGCGGCTTGTTCGCAGCGATGCGGACGAGCCGCGCGAAGTCACTGCGGGTGATCGACACCGCCGCCCCCGCCGGTGAGACGCCGGCCGAGTGCTGTGAGACGCGCACTCGCAGCGCACCAGGCAGACACTCGAAGTGGAGCGGCGGTGTCAGCACCATCGCCTCGCCGTCGAGCCCGACGGCCACGCACTCGCGGGACCGGACCTCGAACTCCGGCAGCGACCACTCGAGGACGCCGCGGAAGCGGCGATGCTGACCGATCGAGCCGAGCGTGACCAGCTTGGCGACGGACCCCGCGCCCCTGATCCGGCCCGCCATGATTCCGAGCTGCCCCGAGTCGAGGGACCGCCGCGTCCCGGCTCCGGCGAAGCGCGTGAGCTCGTACGGGTTGTTCGAGACGACGACGAGCGCGGCGTGGCACCACGTCTTTGCGCCCGGCGTTTCGAACTGCAGGTCGATCGGGGCCGCGCCACGCCCGAGCATCTCAGGAAGCATTCGCTTCCACGTCCTGAGCTTGCCGTCGCGATAGCACTTCGACTGCACGACTCGCGCGTACACCCCGAGCGAGGCGTTGTTCACGAAGACGTGCTCGTTGACCCGGGCGAGGTCGATTCGCCGCTCGACGCCGTCGGTGAACGCGTCGAGCGCGCCGACGACGTCGTCCCGATCGAGACCGAGGTCGAGCGCGAAGTGGTTCCGCGTGCCGGCCGGGATGCAGACGTGCGCGACGTCGTGCTGCATCGCGACGGTCGCCACGATCGCCTGCGAGCCGTCGCCACCGGCCATCCCGATCACGTCCGCGCCGCCGACCGCCTCGCGTGTCGCCAGCTCGCGGAGGTCGTCGCCGGGCTCCAGCAACACCGTCTTGACATTGCGGCTCCGCGCCTCCTCGATCAGATTGAAGCGCTGAGCTTTCCCGCCGCCGGACTTGGGGTTGATGATCAGCACGCCGTTTCGAGCCGCCGGTGCGCAGGACGCGCTGCGCGTGACCGGGTTGAGCGTGCGGTGGTCGTGGCGCACCGCATAGCGTGCAGCCGTTCCGAACACGGTCAGCACCCCGAACAGCACGGAGAGCAGAAGCAACCCGCCCAGACCCAGTTGCAGGACCACTGCGGCGAGCCCCAGCAGCGCAGCAGGCACTGCGAGCAGACGCACGACGCCGCGGCTCGTCAGCACCAACCACCCGAAGCACGCGAAGACGAGCAGCCATAGGAGCGTCACGACGATGTCTCCGAAGTACGCGAACGCGACGACTGCGATGCCGGCGACGAGGCACGTCATCGCAGTCAGCGCGACGAGCGCGGCGGCTCGCGTGCGGACCGACTTCGCGGAACTGCCGACGGTTGCCATGCGCGACTCCTTGACTCGCCGGTGCACACCGACCGAGTGTTGGAGCCGGAAGAGATCGCCCGCCGAGCGCTAGAGCAGGCGCACGAGTCACTGTACCACCGGCCAAAATCGGTGTTCGACCTCGCGACGGCTGGGTGTTACCCTGAAAGTGCCTTGCCCTAGCCCCTGGTAGGGCGATCTTTTCCGGCTCCAACTCTCGGTCGGCGAAGCGTGTCGGCGCTGTCGGCACGGAACGCCAAGCGCTAGGAGCCTCGTATGTCCGTCTCTTCTTCGCCAGGCTCGGCCTCCGCCGCTGCTCCCCCGGCGCACGCGACCGGGCAGGTGCAGCTGGCGCCCGACGCCGTCGCAAAGATCCGCAACCCGATCGTCGTCGCGATCCTCGCGATCGTCACGCTCGGCATCTACCTGATCTTCCTCCAGTACTTCATCAACAAGGAGATGGCCGACTACGGCCGCGCACGGGGCACGAACGAGCTCGGCACCGACCCGACCAAGTCGACGCTCGCGCTCTTCCCCGGCGCGCTGATCGTGATCCCAGCGGTGTGGACGACCGTGACGACGTTCCAGCGCGTCCAGGCGGCCCAACGGCTGACCGGGCAGACGCCGGTCAACGGCTGGCTCGCGTTCGTGCTGTTCATCGTCTTCTCTCCCGCGTTCTACGGCTACCAGCAGAGCGGGCTCAACGCGGCGTGGAGTGCGGCGACGGCGTCGCAGCCGATCGGCGGCTGAACCGCAGTTGACGGTCACCGACGACAGGGTTGCCGTAAAGCGCCTCGCGAGCCGCATCTCCGGGAAACGCTCGAAGAACCTCACCAGCGCGATCTACGGCACGATCCTCGCGACCGCGGTGCTCACGGGGATCGACGCGTCCGAGCCCGTGTCGGCGCGCCGCGCGTTGGCCGTCCTCCTCGCCACCGGCACGGTCGTGTGGGCGGCCCACGTCTACGCACACCTGCTCGCTGACCGGCTCGAAGGACGCCACCGGATGAAGCGGGGCGACATCCGTCGCGTGATGTCCGACCAGTGGCCGCTGCTCCAGTCCACCCTGGTGCCGGCCGCGCCGCTCGCGCTGGGCGCACTCGACATCGTCGGCCGCGACGCGGCGCTCAACCTCGCGAGGCTCGCCTGCGTTGCGACGCTCTTCGGCTGGGGCTGGATCTTCTCGCGACGCGAGGGTCACGGGTTCCTGGGACGCGCAGGGGCCGGTGCTCTCAATGCCGGCGTCGGCCTTTTCATCATCGGCCTCGAGCTCGCACTGACCGCCGAACATGGAGGTTGACCGATGACTCAGACCATCGCTACGCCCGCGCCGGCAGCGCGGCACGGGCTCACCTGGCAGAAGGTGGTCCTCGGCGACTGGACGCGGCTCGTGCGCGATCCGATCGACGTCTGCCGGCTGCTCTTCATCGCGGCGACGATCCTCTGGGGTCTCACCGGTCACTCCGTCGTCGGCCTGATCGGAGCGTGCGGGATTCTCCTGCTGGCCCGCGTTGCGAGCCTCCCGCGCTTCTACGACTTCAGCCTGCTCGTGGCGATGGTGCTGATCGCGTGGGGCGAGGTGCTCGGTTGGTACGACTCGTGGCGGTACTACGACAACGTCGTCCACACGACGGTTCCGTTTCTCGTGACGGGAATGGTCTACGTGCTGCTCATGCGCCTGCACGTGCTTCCCGACCTGCGCGAGCTGCACGACGTCCACCAGCGCATCGGCTTCTTCCTGATCGCGCTGATGCTCGGGATGGCGATCGGCGCCGCGTGGGAGATCGTCGAGTGGACGCTCGACTCGACGACGAGCTCGAACCTCGCGACCAGTGTCACCGACACCGCCACGGACCTGATCTGGGACACGATCGGAGCGGCCACGAGCGCGCTCGTCCTCGTGCTCTGGAGCCTCGGCAACCACTCGCTGAAGCGACGGCCCGGCGTGGCGCTCGCGAACAAGCCGCTCGGAAGCTTCCTGACCGTGAGCTCTCGCTGATGGAAGGGATCCACAGAGGCGCACCGGTCGTCGGATCGAGCGAGATCGAGATCGATGCCCCGCCGGAAGCCGCGTGGGGGGTCCTGACGGCGATCGGCAGCTGGCCGGACTGGAACCCGGACGTGAAGTCCGTCTCGGTCGAAGACGCGATCCACGAGGGCACCGAGTTCCGCTGGAAGGCCGGCGCGGGGACGATCACGTCCACCATCGCGCAGGTCGATGCGCCTCGCCGGATCGTCTGGACGGGGACGTCGTTCGGAATCAAGGCGATCCATGTGCACACGCTCGAGGCGCGGAGCGGGTCGACGCTCGTCCGGACGGAGGAGTCGTTCGACGGCCTGCTCGCGCGCGTCTTTCGCGGCCGGCTCCAGCGGACGCTGGACACGACGCTCGACAACGAGCTCCGGCACCTGAAGGCGGCAGTGGAGCAGCGCCGGTGAGCGGAGCAACCCAGGACGTCACGTTCCTCTTCTCCGACATCGAGGGGTCGACTGCGCTGGCGCGCCGGCTCGACGGCCGCTTCAACGATCTTCTGGAGACGCATCGCACCCTCATCGGCGCGGCCGTGGACGCGCGAGGCGGCCGCGTCGTCGATGCCCGCGCGGACGACCTCTTCGCCGTCTTCCCCGACGCAGACGCCGGTGTGCGGGCCGCGGTCGACGCGCAGCTCGCGCTCGTTGCCCACGCCTGGCCGGAGGGGGTCCAGGTGCACGTCCGGATGGGGCTGCACACCGGAACCGCGGCACTCGAAGGGAGCACGTACGTGGGACTCGACGTGCATCGCGGCGCACGTGTCTGCGCGGCTGCCACAGGCGGCCAGATCCTCGTCTCGTCATCGGTTCGCGCACACGCACACGACGAAGATGTGCAGTTCGCCGATCTCGGCGAACATTCGCTGCCCGGCTTTCCCGGGCGCGAGCGGATCTTCCAGGTCCTGCACGAGGGGCTTTCCGGCGAGCTGCTGCCGCCCGCCTCCAACGGCTCATCGAAAGGAGACGCCATGCGCGTCGTGATCGCCGACGACTCGGTTCTGCTCCGCGAGGGGATCGCCAAGCTCCTGGAGAACGCGGGCTTCGAGGTCGTGGGGCAGTCGGGGAACGCCGACGACCTCCTGCTGAAGGTACGAAGCCACAAGCCGGACGTCGCGATCGTCGACATCCGCATGCCGCCGACCCAGACCGACGAAGGCCTGCGGGCGGCGAAGGAGATCCGCGAGAGCCATCCGGAGGTCGGCGTGCTCGTGCTGTCGCAGTACGTCGAGGCGGGCTACGCGCTCGAGCTGCTGCAGGGTGGTGCCGAAGGCGTGGGCTACCTGCTCAAGGACCGGGTTGCGGACGTCTCCGAGTTCGCCGACGCGGTCCGGCGCGTGGGCGAGGGCGGCTCGGCGCTCGACCCGACCGTCGTCTCGCGGCTCGTCGGCCGTCGGCGCGGGGAGGGCCCGCTCGACACGCTCACGCCTCGGGAGCGAGACGTGCTGGAGCTGATGGCAGAAGGCCGCTCGAACCATGCGATCGCAGACAAGCTCGTCGTCACCCCGCGTGCCGTCGAGAAGCACGTGACCGGCGTTTTCGCCAAGCTCGGCCTGCCGTCGAGCACCGAGGACCATCGTCGCGTTCTCGCGACGATCACCTATCTGAACGCCTGAGCCCCCCGGACGGGGTGCGGCCAGCCGCACCCCGTCGCGTCGCTGGGCCGCACGAACACACCCTCCCGCGGGGGGAACCCGTACGCGCAGACACATGGCGGCCACCTTCTGGCGAGGCTCCGAAAAGGCGACGCTGTGAGTGCAAGTCACCCACTCGCCAAAGGAGCCACATGTCCCTCTTCAAGAACCCCACCAGCACCGCCGCCCAGATGGTTCGTTGGAGTGCCGGACATTGGAAGATCGCGGTCTACGGTTGGCTCGCGTTCGTCGCAGTCGCGTTCGCGCTCGACACCGCTCTCGGCACGACGATCCTGGCGATCCCGCAGCTCAACCTGAGCCTGCTCGACCTGACCGCAACCGGTGCCGCCGCTCCGGTGCTGCCGCTGCTGCTCTTCGCGCCGCTCGTGGCGTTCTCGATGAACCTCCACGTGTCGGCCCGCAGCGGGCTCCGCAAGGCGACCCGCCGCGCCGGCGCGATCCAGGACGTCGAGTCCCAGGGCGCTTCCTGCTCCTGCTCGCTCTAAGGGATTCACTCGATCGGGACGAGCCGAACGTCCCGCGCAGAGGCCCCGGGCGCGACGAACCGCAGGAATCGCCGAGCCTCCGCAGCGACAGAGGCGGCGGCCCGTTTCGTGAGCTCCGGAACGTGGCTCACCACGAGCCGCACGTCACCGTCGCGGCCGCGCTCGAGCTGCCAGAGCGCCGACACGGAGCCGTCGACGAGCACCGAGCCGTTGACGCGCCCGCTGACACGGAGTGGGCGCCGCCGCTCGTCCAGCACGAACCGGCTCCGGTCGGCATGCGAGAGCAGGACGTTGTCGTACTCGGGCAGGAACCGCGGCGGGGCGGGCACGCCTGCTTCGGGGCGCGGAGCGTCGGGAAGGTCGAAGAGCTCGCGTCCGCGCTCGTCGCGGAACGTCCGCAGCCCGGGCCGCAGGCGTTCCAGCACGTCACGCAGGCCGGTGAGGCGCGACCAGGCCGCGACGTCGGCGACGGTCGCCGGGCCGAACGCGCCGAGGTAGCGGAGCACGACGTCGTCGAGCGACGGCGAGGACGCGAGCGGACGACCGAGCCACGCCTCGGCAGTGGTGGTCGCGACCGCGCCGGTCCGTCCCCAGACTCCCCGCGGCGGCACCTGGACGACCGCGAGCAGGTTCCGGCAGGCGTAGGCGAGCGCGGCGGCGTCATGGTCCGGAAATCGCCCCGCGAGCGCCGCGCGCAGCTCCCGGCCCGACAGCGGACGTTCGGCGAGCAGCGGACGCGCGAACGCGAGCACCGCGGCGACGTCGACACCCTCGAGCGCCGGCGCGTACTCCCGGTGCCGCGCGAGCTCGGCGTCGAGCACGGGCTGCATCAGCGGACGAAGCACGAGGCAGTCGTCCGCGGTGACGAGGTGCAGCGTCGCGCGCATCGCGACGATCCGGACGACGCGACGGTCGAGCAGGAGCTGTGCGAGCTCCTCGGGTCGAAAGCTCTCGAGCCGGGACCAGAGCCCCGTGTACGGATTCATCGGCTCCTGCGCCTGCAGCCCGACGAGCTGGCCGACCGCGTCGAGGATCGGCAGTTCCGAGCGGTGCAGGAGCAGCTGCCGCGCGAGCGTCGCGCGGTTCAGCGCGCGGCGGCTCAGGACCTCGGTCACGCGCTAGGAGGCGGTGGGCGGCTCGGCGACCTGCAGGCGCGCGAAGCGGTCGAGCATCGCGCGAACGTCGTGGTGCTGCTCGGGCTCCCAGCCCTCGAGCAGGTCCGCGAGCTCTTGTCGCCGCGCATCGAGCACACGCCGGTAGACGATCTCGCCGTCGTCCGCGAGGCGAGAGTCGACGAGGAGCCCACGCTCCCGCAGCGACTCGCGGGCCGTCGTGAGCCGCACGTCGCCCAGGTCGAACGGCTCTCCCCCACCGAGGCGCGAGAGCAGCCAGAGCTCCGTCGGGTCGAGGTCCACGTCGGCGCGGTCGGCGAAGCGCACATACATCTGCCAGCGGTTCTCCCGGAGCGCGAGCGTCGAGAGGATGCGCTCCAGCTCCGGAAGCGACTCCGCCTCCCGCGGCGTCGCGAAGTGCTCCGCGACTCCATCCGCGGCGACGCTCTTCCGCAGCGGCAACTCCTTCAGCAGCCACGAGAGCAGGAACGCGAAGACGGCGACGCCCGCGGCGGCCGCGAACACGGGGCGCAGCGACGCGGCGAACGCGCTGACGTACGCCGAGTGAAGCGCCTCGGGAAGCCGGTCGACGAGTGCCGGGCTGGCCGCCGTCGGCGGCGGCGTCCCAGGCGGGAACGCCGACGCGAGGTTGACCGCGAGCTCGCGGGCGAAGATGGCGCCGAAGATCGCGACGCCGATCGAGCCTCCCACCTGCCGGAAGAGCGTCGAGCCGGACGTCGCAACGCCCAGCTGCTCGTACGAGACGGAGTTCTGGGCGGCGAGCACGAGCACCTGCATCGTCATCCCGAGCCCGAGGCCGAGCAGCAGCATGTAGATCGCCGTCTGCCAGACCGGCATCGAGACGCTGATCCCGGCGAGCAGGAACATCGCGACGGTCATCAGCGCGGTCCCCGCGATCGGGAACGGCCTGTAGCGCCCCAGCCGTGTGATCAGCTGCCCGCTCCCGATCGACGTGACGAGCACGCCGGCCATCATCGGCGTGAGCAGGAGGCCCGACGACGTCGGGCTGTAGCCCTTCACGATCTGCAGGTAG
This sequence comes from uncultured Actinomycetes bacterium, assembly GCA_963737405.1. Lineage (GTDB taxonomy): Bacteria > Actinomycetota > Thermoleophilia > Gaiellales > Gaiellaceae > JACCTU01. The sequence continues at coordinate 67,985 of CAVTSL010000008.1, read as the reverse complement.
AGCGGCAGGTAGGTGACGGCGCCGAAGAGCGCGAAGCCGACGATGAAGCCGATGACGCTCGTCACCGTGAAGACGCGGTTGCGGAAGAGTCCCAGCGGCAGGATCGGCTCGGCGGCAGTTCGCTCGACGAGCACGAACCCGACGAGCAAGACGCTGCCGATGACCGCGAGCGCGATGATCCGCGTCGAGCCCCACGGCCACGTCGTCCCGCCGAGGCTCGTGAAGAGGATGATCGAGGAGAGGCCGCCCGCGAGGAGCGCCGCGCCGAGGTAGTCGATCCGGTGCTGCAGGTGAGCGGCACGGGTGTGGAACGCAGCCGCGATGACGAGCAGCGCGACGCCGCCGACCGGGAGGTTGATGTAGAAGATCCAGCGCCAGGAGAAGTGCTCGACGAGGAAGCCGCCGAGGAGCGGCCCGATCACCGTCGAGACGCCGAAGACGGCGCCGAAGAACCCCTGGTAGCGACCGCGCTCGCGCGGCGGGACGAGGTCGCCGATCACGGCGATCGTCGTCACGATCAATCCCCCGCCGCCCACGCCCTGGAGCGCGCGGAAGGCGATCAGCTCGCCCATGTTCTGCGCGATCCCGCAGAGCGCCGAGCCGACGAGGAAGATCACGATCGCCGTCTGGAGGACGATCTTCCGCCCGTAGATGTCGCCGAGCTTCCCGTAGATCGGCCCGACGACGGTCGACGCGAGCAGGTACGCCGTGACGACCCAGGACAGGTGCTCGATCCCGCCGAGCTCGCCGACGATCGTCGGGAGCGCGGTCGCGACGATCGTCTGGTCGAGCGACGCGAGCAGCAGGACGAGCAGCAGCGCGACGAACGTCAGGCGGACGGAGGAGGCCTGCTCGTCACGTGCGGCCTCGCTCACGACGCGAACCTAGCGAAGGGCCCGTCGGCCACGGCCGGGCTACCCCTTCCGAGGGGTTGCCAAAGTGGGGGATGGTGGTTTAGAGTGGGGCGAAGTGGAGATCAGCCACGAGGCCCCAGACCATGCTCCTCGGCGAGTACGCACACACGATCGATGACAAGAGCCGCCTCACGCTTCCGGCCAAGTTCCGCGAATCCTTCGCGGACGGGGGCGTGGTCACGCGCGGGCTCGACGGATGCCTCTATCTCTACGCGGCCGGGGACTGGGAGGGCCTGGTCGCGAGCCGGCTCGCCGAGCTCGACCCGCTCGGGCAGGAGGGCCGCCTGATGCAGCGCTACTTCTTCTCCGGCGCGGCCGAGGCGGAGCCCGACAAGCAAGGGCGGATCATGCTCCCGGCCGCGCTCGTCGAGCACGCGAGCCTGGGGCGCGAGGTCGTCGTCGCCGGCGTGTACGACCACCTGGAGATCTGGGACCGCGCCGCGTGGCGCGACCATTTGAAGGAAGTGGAAGGGAGCGCGCAGCATGTTGCCGAGCGTCTTGCAGCCAAACGAGACTGATCACGTCCCCGTTCTCGCCGAGGAGGTGCGGCGCCAGCTCGCTGTGCGCCCGGGCGAGACCGTCGTGGACGGGACGTTCGGCGCGGGCGGGCACGCGGCGCTCCTCGCGCAGGAGCTGCGCGGCAGCGGCAAGCTGATCGCGATCGACCGCGACCCGAGCGCGAAGCCGTACTTCGAGCGCTTCCGACGCCGGGCGGGCGTGCAGACGCGGTTCCTCCGCGGCGACTTCTCGGTCGTGCTGCGCCAGCTCGCGGACAACGGCGTCGGCGCCGACGCGATCCTGCTCGACCTCGGCGTTTCGTCGATGCAGATCGACCGGCCCGAGCGCGGCTTCTCGTACGCGACGGACGCACCGCTCGACATGCGCATGGATCCCTCGGCCGACCTCTCGGCGCGCGAGCTCGTGAACGACGCATCGGAGCGCGACCTCGAGCGGATCTTCCGCCGCTACGGCGAGGAGCGCTTCGCCAGGCAGATCGCCCGCGCGATCGGGCGCCACCGCCGCGAGCAGCCGTTCGAGCGCACGAGCGAGCTCGTCGACACGATCAAGCACGCGATCCCCGCTCCTGCACGGTTCGGCGAGGGCCATCCGGCGAAGCGTGTCTTCCAGGCGCTCCGGATCGCCGTGAACGACGAGCTCGGCGCGCTCGAGGCGGCGCTGCCCGCCGCGCTGGCGATGCTCCGACCGGGCGGCCGGCTCGCGGTGATCAGCTTCCACTCGCTCGAGGACCGGATCGTCAAGCGGTTCATGCGCGAGCAGGAGCGCGGCTGCACGTGCCCGCCGGACTTCCCCGTGTGCGTCTGCGGCCGCGAGCCCGCGCTGCGCGCACTCTCGCGGAAGGCCGTGCGGCCGACCGCGGAGGAGATCGCCCACAACCCGCGAGCCGCATCCGCTCGGCTGCGCGCGGCGGTGAAGACGTAGCGATGGCGGCCTGGACGCACGCCGAGCGGGTCGAGGCGCCCGCGATCCCGCGGCCGAGGCCGCGGCCGCGCCGCGCGTCCGCGGCGCCTCGCAGGCGGCTGGCGGGCGGCGTGGTGTGGATCGCCGTGCTCGCCGTCCTCCTCGTCGGCGTCGTCGCGCTCAACGTCGCAGTGCTCCGCCTGAACATGCAGATCGAGAAGCTCGGCCAGCAGCGTCTGGAGCTCGAGGCCGAGAACGCGCTGCTCGAGTCGAAGGTCTCGAGCACGCTCGCGCCCGCGCGGATCGAGCAGAAGGCCCGCAACGACCTCGGGCTCGTACCCGCAGCGGACCCGACGTACGTCGAGCTCCGCCGCGATCGGTGAGCCCGAAGCTCGTCAATCGCCGGATCAGGCTGCTCTTCGTCCTCCTGACGATCGCGTTCGCCGCGACGCTCGCGCGCGCCGCATGGTTGCAGGGCGTTCGCGCCGAACCGCTGTCGCGCCTCGCCGCGAGCCAGCAGCGGCAGACCGTCGAGCTCCCGGCGCGGCGCGGGACGATCTTCGACCGGAACGGCGTGCCGCTTGCGCTCGGCGAGCAGGCGACGACGGTGTACGCGGACCCGACACAGCTGAAGAGCGCGCGCACGGTTGCGCTCGCCGCGGAGCGGACGCTCGGCGTGGACGCCGAGTCGATCTATCCGGAGCTCAAGGACCGGAAGCGCTCGTTCGTCTACCTCGAGCGAAAGGCAGACTCGACGAAGGCCGACGCGCTGCGCGCGCGGAAGCTCCCGGGCGTCGGCTTCTACGCGGAGGAGCGGCGTCGGTACCCCCAGGGAGGCGTCGCCGCGCAGGTGCTCGGCTTCGCCGGCGCCGACAACGAAGGGCTCGCGGGTCTCGAGCTCTCGCTCGACCACGCGCTGCGCGGAACGCCCGGCAAGGAGACGGTGATCCGGGATCCGTTCGGGCGCGTCGTCGACGTGCTCAGCGAGACCGCGGAGCGCCAGGGCCGAGACGTGTTCCTCACGCTCGACCACCGGATCCAGGCCCAGGCGGAAGCAGTGCTGCGCGAGACGACGAAGCGCTGGCACGCGAAGGCGGCCTCGGCGGTCGTGCTCGACCCGCGCAGCGGCGAGATCCTTGCGATGGCGGCCGCGCCGAACTTCGACGCGAACCGGTTCTCCGAGACTCGGCCCGACCTCCAGCGCAACCGAACCGTGAGCGACACGTACGAGCCCGGCTCGACGTTCAAGCTCATCCCGGTCGCCGGTGCGCTCTCCGAAGGGCTCGTCACGCCGCAGAGCGCGTTCACGCTCGCGCCGTCGATCCGCGTCGCCGACCGCGTGATCCACGAGCACGACCCGCGGCCGACCGTCCGGATGACCGTCGCCGACATCGTCGCCGAGTCGTCGAACGTCGGCGCCATCACGCTCGCCGAAAAGCTCGGCTCGGAGCGGCTCGCGAGCTGGATCGACCGGTTCGGCTTCGGCCGCAAGACGGGGATCGACTTCCCCGGCGAGACCCGCGGGATCGTGCTGCCGCTCGAGCACTGGTCCGGCTCGACCATCGGCAACCTCCCGATCGGCCACGGCATCGCCGTGACGCCGGTGCAGATGGCGGCCGCGTACGCGGCGGTCGCGAACGGCGGTGTCTGGGTGCAGCCGCACCTCGTCGAGCACGTCGTCGGCCGTGCGCGGCCGACGGAGAAGCGGCGGCGGATCCTGTCGAAGCCCGTGGCCTCGCAGCTCGCGACGATGCTGACCGGCGTCGTGTCCGAGCACGGGACGGGCCTTGCCGCGGCGATCCCCGGCTACCACGTCGCGGGCAAGACGGGCACGGCGGCGAAGCCGCTGCCGGACGGCGGCGGGTACTCCACCTCCCGGTACGTCGCCTCGTTCGTCGGCTTCGTCCCGGCGACGAGGCCGCGCCTCGTGATCCTCGTCACGGTCGACGAGCCGACGACGATCTGGGGCGGGGTCGTCGCCGCCCCCGCGTTCCAGGAGCTCGCCCGCTTCGCGCTGCAGTACCTGGAAGTCCCCCCGGACGCGCCGGTGAGCGCGTCGGGCTGAGCCACACAACCCGTACCCCCCGCCCAGGGTGGGGGTTGTCGGCCACCCCGCGCTCCCCGCTTCGAGCCTAACGCCCAAGGTGTGACCGATCCAGACGCGAACCGTCACAAGAGTGGAACAACAGCTCCTCGGGCTAGACTCGTGCTCCGAGATGCAGCTGGAGCGCGTGATCGCGGCGCTCGCACCGAAGGACGTGATCGGGCGCGCTCCGGTCGAGCTGTCCGACCTCGCCTACGACGCGGGCAGGGTGCGCCCGGGCGCACTGTTCTTCTGCGTGCCGGGAGGACGGTTCGACGGGCACGACTTCGCCGACGACGCGATCGGCCGTGGTGCCGTCGCGCTCGTCGTCGAGCGGCCGCTGGACGTCGGCGTGCCGCAGCTCGTCGTCGGCGACGCCCGGCGGGCGATGGCCAAGGCGGCCGTCGAGTTCTTCGGCGACCCGACGTCCGAGCTCGAGGTCGTCGGCGTCACCGGAACGAACGGCAAGACGACGACCGCTCACTTGCTCCACGCGATCCTCACCGCCGCCGGCAGGCGTCCCGGGCTGCTCGGAACGGTCGAGACGCGCGTCGGAGGCGAGCGCCGGCCCGCGGTGCGCACGACGGCCGAGGCGATCGACCTCCAGCGGACGTTCCGCGAGATGGTCGACGCGGGCAACCTCAGCTGCGCGATGGAGGCGACGTCGCACGGCTCCGAGCTGCACCGCCTCGACGGCGTGCGCTTCGCGGCGCTCGTGTTCACGAACCTCACGCAGGATCACCTCGACTTCCACGGGACGATGGAGAACTACTTCGAGGCGAAGCGCCGCCTCTTCGGGCCCGACGTTCCCGCTGCGGTGAACGTCGACGATGCGCACGGCCGTCGCCTCGCCGCGGAGCTTTCGAGCGCGCTGACGTTCGGCTTCGCGGACGACGCGGACATCAGGCCGGACGCGCTCGAGGGCATCGAGCTCAAGCTCCGCGGGCGGTTCAACGTCGAGAACGCGCTCGGGGCGCTCGCTGCGGCGCAGCTCCTCGGGATCGACCGCTCGACGGCTGCGGCCGGGCTCGAATCGGTGACCGCGGTGCCGGGACGGTTCGAGGAGGTCGACGAAGGGCAGCCGTTCACAGTGCTCGTCGACTACGCACATACGCCCGACGCGCTCGCGAACGTGCTCAGGACGGCGCGCGAGCTCGGCGGGCGCGTGCTCTGCGTCTTCGGGGCAGGAGGCGACCGCGACCGCGAGAAGCGCCCGCAGATGGGCGCCGTGGCGGGCGAGCTCGCCGATCTCGCGATCGTGACGTCCGACAATCCGCGCTCGGAGGAGCCGCAGGCGATCATCGAGCAGATCGTCCGTGGGGCGACCGGGGACGTGCTGGTCGAGCCCGATCGCCGGCGTGCCATCGAGCGCGCGCTCGGGGAAGCAGGGCCGGGCGACGTCGTCGTGATCGCCGGCAAGGGGCACGAGCAGGGCCAGGAGTTCGCCGACCGGACGCTGCCGTTCGACGACCGCGAAGTCGCGCGCGAAGCGCTTCGGCGGTTGCAGGTGGAGGCGTGATCCCGCTCGCCGCGGACGAGGTCGAGCGGCTCGTCGCGCCCGCCGGCGGGACGTTCGAGCGCTTCGCCGACCGGATCACCGGCGTGAAGATCGACTCGCGCCGGATCGAGCCCGGCGACCTGTTCGTCGCCGTCGGCGGCGGCGACGCATTCGTCTCGGACGCGCGCGAGCGCGGTGCCGCCGCGACGCTCGTCCCCGCCGACGCGTTCGCGGCGATGGCGAGGCTCGGACAGGCCGTTCGTCTTCGGAGCGACGCGCGCGTCGTCGCGATCACCGGCTCGACGGGCAAGACGTCGACGAAGGACATCCTCCACGCGCTCTGCGCTCCGGTCGCGCGCACGGTCGCGGCCGAGGCGAGCTTCAACAACGAGCTCGGCGTCCCGCTGACGCTCTGCCGCCTCGAGCCCGACACCGAGGTGTGCGTGCTCGAGCTCGCGATGCGGGGGTTCGGCCAGATCGCCGACCTCGCCGACACGGCCCGACCGCATGTCGGCGTCGTGACGGCCGTCGGCCCCGTTCACCTCGAGCTCGTCGGAGACGTCGACGGTGTGGCGCGCGCGAAGGCCGAGCTGATCGCTGCGCTCCCGGACGACGGCGTCGCGGTCGTCCCGGCCGACGCACCGGCGCTCGAGCCGTACCTCGAGCGAACGGACGTCGAGGTCCGCCGCTTCTCTCCCGACGACGTGCTGAGCGCCGAGGTGGACGGCGACCGGACACATGCCGTCTTCACGGTCGGCGATCGCGAGGTCGCCCTGACGCTGAACGTCGTCGCGCGCCACCAGCTCGTGAACGCCCTCGCCGCGCTTCACGCGTACGACGCGCTCGGGCTTCCGCTCGCGCGCGCGCAGGAGGGCGCCGACGCGATCGCGTTCTCGCGTTGGCGCGGCGACGAGCTCCCGCTCGACGGCGGCGGCCTGCTCATCAACGACGCGTACAACGCGAACCCCGTCTCGATGCGCGCCGCGCTCGACCACCTCGTCGCCCGAGCGGGCACGCGCCGTCGAGTCGCGGTCCTCGGCGACATGGCAGAGCTCGGCGCAGACGCGCCGCGGTATCACGACGAGATCGGGCGGTACGCATCGGAGGTCGGCGTCGACGTGCTCGTCGCCGTCGGTCCGCTCGCGCGGCACTACGTCGACGGGCAGACCGAGATCCCGGCCGTGCAGACGGCGCCCGACGCCGAGCGGGCGGCCGCGATGCTCGAAGCAGTGCTGCAGCCGGGCGACTGCGTGCTCGTGAAGGCGTCGCGCGCGATGGGTCTCGAGCGGGTGGCGGAAGCGATCGCGGGGGCGCCGGCTTGAGTCAAGTCATCATCGCCGCGATCGTGGCGATGCTCCTCTCGATCCTGCTCGGCCCGAGGTTCATCGCCTTCCTGCGCCGCAAGGAGCTCGGACAGTTCATCCGCGAGGACGGGCCGCAAGGTCACGTCGTGAAGCAGGGGACGCCCACGATGGGCGGTGTGCTGATCGTCGGCTCCGCCGCGGTCGCCTTCCTCGCGCTCAGCCGCTACTCGACAGCAGGGCTCACGGTGTTCTTCGCCACGGTCGCGTGCGCCGGCGTCGGCTTCCTCGACGACTTCATCAAGCTCACGCACAAGCGCTCGCTCGGTCTCGCAGGGCGCTGGAAACTGCTCCTGCTGATCGCGATCGCCGGGGTCGTCGGCTATCTCGCGAGCGGCGGCGAGCTGACGACCGACGTCTACGTGCCGATCATCGACGTGAACCTGCCGCTCTCGTGGGCGTGGTATGCGCTCGCGTTCTTCGTGATCGCCGGATCCGCGAACGGCGCCAACCTCACCGACGGAATCGACGGGCTGGCGGCGGGCGTCTGCACGATCGCGCTCTTCACGCTGACGGCGATGAACGTGCTCACGTTCGTCCGCGGCGGGCAGCGCGGCGTCGAGAGCATCGCCGCGGTCGACATGGCGACACTCGGCGCGGCGCTGATCGGGGGTGCGATCGGATTCCTCTGGTACAACGCCTTCCCCGCCGAGGTGATCATGGGCGACACGGGGTCGTTCGCGCTCGGCGGCGCGATCGGCGCGTTCGCGCTCCTGATGAACGTCGAGCTGCTCCTGCTCCTGATCGGCGGGATCTTCGTGATCGAGGCGCTGTCGGTGATGATCCAGGTCTTCACGTTCAAGTACCTGGGGCGCCGCGTCTTCCTCATGGCGCCGATCCACCACCACTTCGAGATGAAGGCGTGGTCGGAGACGAAGATCATGGTGCGCTTCTGGATCCTGACCGGGATCCTCTGCGCCGCAGCGTTCGCGCTCTACTACCGCTTCTTCTTCGACTTCCGGCCGGACCTGCGATGAGCCTGCCCCCGAGCGCGGTCGTGCTCGGGCTCGCGCGCTCCGGACGTGCCGCGGCGGCGGCCCTCGAGCGGCGGGGGACGCAGGTGCGGCGGGCGGACCGCGAGCTCGGCAACGACGACGACGTGGCGCTCCTCGACGGTGCCGGGCTGCTCGTGAAGAGCCCCGGCGTGCCCGGCGAGGCGACGCTCGTGGCGGAGGCGCGGCAGCGGCGGATCCCCGTCTGGAGCGAGCTCGAGCTCGGCTACCGGCTGCTCGACAATCCGCTCGCGGTGGTCACGGGAACGAACGGCAAGACGACGACGAGCGAGCTGCTCGGTGTGATGCTCTCGGCGCCGGTCGCCGGCAACGTCGGGCGCGCGCTCTGCGAGCTCGACGGCGAGATCGAGGCCGGAGAGTGGATCGTCGTCGAGGCGTCGAGCTTCCAGCTCGAAGACGTCGACACGTTCCGGCCGCGGGTCGCGGTCCTCCTCAACCTCGAGCCGGACCACCTCGACCGGCACGGGACGTTCGACGTGTACGCGGCCGCGAAGCTGCGCGTCTTCGAGAACCAGGAGCTCGGCGACGTCGCCGTCGTGCCCCGCGGGTTCGGCGCGGTGCCGGGCGGCGGACGGCGTGCCGAGTTCGACGCAGAGGACCCGCTGCCTGCGGAGCCGAAGATCCCCGGCGCTCACAACCGCGAGAACGCGGCCGCGGCGACCGTCGCGGCGCGCGCGGCCGGCGCGACCGACGACGAGATCGCGCGCGCGCTTCGCGAGTTCGCCGGGGTGCCCCACCGGCTGGAGCCCGTTCTCGAGCGCGACGGCGTGCTCTTCGTCAACGACTCGAAGGCGACGAACGTCGCGGCGGCTCTTCGGGCGATCGCGGCCTACGACGCGCCGCTCCTGCTGATCCTCGGCGGGCGCGCGAAGGGCGAATCGTTCGAACCGCTTGCGGCCGCCGCCCGGGACAGGGTCAAACGCGCGTTCCTCGTCGGCGAGGCGGCCTCGGAGCTCGCGGACGCACTGAGTGACGTGCCGCACGAGGTCGACGGAGGGCTCGAGGCCGCCGTGCGGGCCGCGGCGGCAGCGGCCGTTCCCGGCGACGTCGTCCTCCTTTCGCCCGCCTGCGCCAGCTACGACCAGTTCCGGGACTTCGAGGAGCGGGGCGACGAGTTCCGCCGGCTCGTCCGGCTCCTCTAGGAGAGACCGCCTCCGCGTCGAACCACCGCGGGGGAGATGAAGAAGGCGCATCTGGAATGGCACGTGCTGCTGCTCGTGACGCTTGCGCTGGTCGCGTTCGGCCTCGTGATGGTCTACAGCGCGACCTCGGCGCCCGCCGCGCTCGGCGGCGGCGACCCGACGCGCTACCTCGCGCGCCAGGGCATCTACGCCCTGATCGGCCTCTCGCTGCTCGTCCTCGCCTCGCGGACCGACTACCACGTGTGGCGCAGGCTCGCACCGCCGCTGCTGGTCGCGTCGCTCGCGCTCTGCGTGGCCGTGCTCGTGCTCGGGGAGCCGATCAACGGCGCACGCCGCTGGCTGATGGTCGGCCCGGCGGTGTTCCAGCCGTCGGAGCTCGCGAAGCTCGCGCTCGCGATCTGGGCGGCGGCCTATCTCGCGCGCCGCCGCGCGCCGCAGACACTGGGCGAGCTCGCGAAGCCGCTCGGGCTCGTGGCCTGTCTCTTCTGCGGGGCCATCCTGCTGCAGCCCGACCTCGGGACGGCGATCACGATCGTCGTCATGTTCGGCGGGCTCCTGCTCGTCGTCGGCACGCCCGTGCGGCTGCTCGTCGGCGCGACGACGATCGCCGCGGCGGTCGGACTGCTCGCGATCTGGATCGAGCCCTACCGCCGCGCGCGGGTGCTCAGCTTCCTGAACCCGTGGGACGACGCCCAGGGCGCCGGGTTCCAGTCCGTGCAGGCGCTGATCGGGCTCGGCTCGGGCGGCCTGTTCGGGAAGGGCCTCGGTCAGGGCGTCCAGAAGATCTTCTACCTCCCCGAGGCGCACACGGACATGATCTTCGCGATCGTCGGCGAGGAGCTCGGGCTGATCGGATCGACGCTCGTCATCGCGGCGTACGGCGCGTTCGCCTACGCGGGGCTGCACGTTGCGCTTCGCTGCAAGGACCCGTTCGGCAAGCGCCTCGCCGCAGCGCTCACCGCCCTCATCTGCGGCCAGGCCGTCGTCAACCTCGCGGCCGTGCTCGGCCTCGCTCCGCTGACCGGGATCCCGCTCCCGTTCGTCTCCGCCGGCGGCTCGAGCCTCGTGGTGGCGCTCACCGGCGTCGGGATCCTCCTTAACATCGCGTCCGGTGGAGGGAGCGCGATCGCTCAAGTGTCTGATCGCGGCCGGGGGGACGGCCGGCCACGTGCTGCCCGCGCTCGCGGTGGCGGACGCGCTCGTGGCGCGAGGAGTGCAGGTGACGTTCGCCGGGTCGCCGGCGCGCGTCGAGGCGCGGCTCGTTCCTGAGGCCGGCTACCCCTTCGACGGCTTCGCGGTCTCCGGCTTTCCGCGGAAGCCTGGGCTCGCGCTCGCGCGCGCTTCCGTGACCGCGCTCCGCGCGCCGCTCGCCTGCCGGTCGATCCTCAGGCGCCGGCGGCCGGACGTGGTTCTCGGTGGCGGCGGGTACGTCGCGGGGCCGATGGTGCTCGCCGCGTGGACGGAGCGGATTCCCGCCGCCGTGACGGAGGCCGACGCGCACCTCGGCCTCGCGAACCGCCTCGCGGTGCCGTTCGCCGATCGCGTCTTCCTCGCGTACCCGGTCGAAGGGCGGGCGGACTCCAAGTACCGCGTCGTCGGCCGGCCGATCCCGTCGCGCTCGCTTCCGGTGCCTCGCGCGGAGGCGCGGCAGGAGCTCGGACTGCCGGCGGAGGGGCGCGTGCTGCTCGTCGCCGGCGCGCTCGCGGGCGCGCGCTCGCTCAACGAGGCGGCAGTCGACGCGTTCGCCGACGAGGGGCCGGCGGTGCTCCATCTGACCGGGGAGCGCGACTACGACTTCGTCCGCTCGCGGGTGACACGCGAGGACTACGTCGTACTCGCGGCCACCGAGCGCTTCGGCGCCGCGCTCTCGGCGAGCGACCTTGCGCTCGCCCGCGCCGGCGGGACGGTGTGGGAGATCGCGGCGGCCGGCCTGCCTGCCGTCCTCGTCCCGTACCCGCACGCGACCGCCGACCACCAGGCGAAGAACGCGAGCTACTTCGAGCACGCGGCCGGCGCGGTCGTCCTTCCCGACGAGGAGCTCGCGCGCGCAGGCAGCGTCGTGCGCGCGCTGATCGACGACGACGCGAAGCTGGAGGCGATGCGCGAAGCGATGCTCGGCGCCGCGAAGCCGCACGCCGCCGACGAGATCGCCGGGGAGCTGGTCGAGCTTGCGTCCGCTCGCCGGTAGGCGGCTCTGGTTCGTCGGGATCGGGGGCGCGGGTCTGTCCGGCTACGCGCTGCTCGCGCACGCGTGGGGCGCAGAGGTCGCGGGCTGGGATCGCGTCGAGACGCCGTACCTCGACGCCGTTCGCGCGGCGGGGATCGAGGTCGAGCTGTCGCCCGAGGCGCTCGCGCGGGACGGGTGGGAGGCGGTCGTGTCGTCGGCGTTCTCGGGACGAGTCGCCGGACGCACGCGCGCGGAGCTGCTCGCAGAGCTCGTGTCGCTGCAGCGGTCGATCGTCGTCGCCGGCGCGCACGGCAAGACGACGACGACGGCGATGATCGCGTTCGTGCTCGACCGGCTCGGCCTCGATCCGTCGTTCCTCGTGGGCGGCGAAGTTCCGCAGCTCGGCGCGAACGCACGCGCGGGCAGCGGATGGCTCGTGGTCGAGGGTGACGAGTCGGACCGGACGATCTCTGCCCTGCGGCCGGAGATCGCGGTCGTCACGAACGTCGACCTCGACCATCACACCGAGTTCGCTTCGCTCGCAGAGGTGGAGGCGCTCTTCGACGAGTGGCTGGCACACGTGCCGCACGTCGTGCGTGGCGACGAGCTCGAGCCGGTCGCGTTCGAGCTCGCCGTCCCCGGCGAGCACAACCGGCGGAACGCCGCGAGCGCACTCGCGGCGCTCGAGCTCGCCGGCGTCGAACGCGCCGCTGCCGAGCAGGCGCTGGGCGAGTTCCGGGGCGCCGGCCGGCGCTTCGAGCTCCGCGGCGGCGGCGGCGTCCGCGTCTACGACGACTACGCGCACAACCCGGCGAAGATCGCGGCGGCACTCGCGGCTGCGCGAGAGCTCGAGCCGGAGCGCGTGCTCGTGCTGTTCCAGCCGCACCTCTACTCGCGCACTCGGCACCTTGCGCACGAGCTCGCCGCGGCGCTCGCCGCCGCCGACATCGTCGCGGTGACCGACGTCTACGCCGCGCGGGAGGAGCCGGTCGCCGGCGTGAGCGGGAAGCTCGTCGTCGACGCGCTCGCCGAGCGTCGCCCCGGGATGACGGTCGCGTGGACACCGTCGCTGGACGACGGCGCGAGGTTTCTCGCGGAGCGCGCGCGTCGTGGCGACCTCGTGCTGACGGTCGGTGCGGGTGACGTCGACCGCGCCGCAGACCAACTGGCGCGGGAGCTGGCGTGAACATCGAGGAGCGCGTGCCGCTCGCGCGGTACACGACGCTCGGCACCGGAGGAGAGGCGGGAGCGTTCGCGCGCCCCGAGGATCTCGACGAGCTCCTGGACGCGCTTCGGTGGGCGCGCGAGCACGGGCTCGGCGTCGCAACGGTCGGCCTCGGATCGAACCTCCTCGTCGCCGACGGGGGCGTCGACGCGCTCGTGCTCAAGCTCGCGGGCGAGCTCGCAAAGGTGGACGTCGACGGCGAGAGCGTGCGCGCCGGCGGCGGGGCGCCGAACGCAGTCGTCCTGCACCGGGCTCGCTCAGCCGGGCTCGGCGGCTTCGAGTTCGCGTGCGCGATCCCCGGCACGACCGGCGGCGGCGTGTGGATGAACGCAGGCGCGTACGGCGGCGACTTCGCGCAGGTGCTCGAGCGTGCGCTCGTCGTCGACGCCGACGGGGCACGCTGGCTGACGCCGGACGAGCTCGGGCTCGCCTACCGGCACTCGGAGCTCCGTCACGGGCAGGTGGTCGCCCAGGTCGAGCTGCGGCTCTCTCCGCGACCGGTGGCCGAGATCAAGGCGACGGTCGCCGAGCTCCAGGCCCAGCGCAAGGCGGCCCAGCCGACGAACAAGCGGACGTTCGGCAGCGTCTTCAAGAACCCGGATCACGAGCTGAGCGCAGGACGGATGCTCGAGGCCTGCGGGCTGCGCGGGTACCGGATCGGCGGGGCCCAGATCTCGCCTCGGCACGCCAACTTCATCGAGAACGCGGACGGCGCGACGAGCGCGCAGGCTGTCGCACTGATGGCCGAGGCCAGGCGCCGCGCCTGGGAGCAGTACGGGGTCGAGCTCCGCCACGAGGTCGAGTTCCTCGGCGAGCTCGCGCTGCCGCCGCTCGAGCGGTAGGAGCGTCGGAGCCCGCGGCGAAGTTGCGCGGGTGGCCCCTCGGGATCAGCGTCGCCGTGCGCGCGTAAAGGCGGCCGTCGCCGAGCTTCCGCGGCCGCGCGTCGATCCGCGCCGGCTGCTGCCTTCCGGGCCGTCGCTCGCGATCGGCTTCGGACTGCTCGCCGCGGCGATCGCGGCGTACGGGGTCGCGCGCGAGACGTCCCTCTTCGCGATCCACCGGATCGAGATCGTGGGGGCGTCGCCCGCGGTTGCGCGCGGTGTGCAGGAGGCGCTCACGCCGCTTCGCGGGCAGAGCCTCGTGGGGCTCGAGTCGTCCGACCTCGACCGGCGCATCGCCGGGCTCTCCGACGTCATCGGCGTCACGCACGACCGTGCCTTCCCGCACACGCTGCGCGTGTACGTCCTCCCCGAGCGGCCGCTGCTCGTCCTGCGCCGCGGGGACGAGTCGTGGCTCGTCTCTGCGCGGGCGCGCGTCGTCCGGCCGCTCGCGAAGGGTGCGAGCGCCGACCTCCCGCGCGTCTGGGTCCCGAAGGAGGTCGGGGTCGCCGTCGGCGACACGCTGGCGGACACGACCGCGCGTCACGCCGTGCGCCTGCTCTCGCTCGCGCGGCTGGAGCTCCCCGCCCGGGTCCGCGCCGTCCGGATCGAGCACGGCGACGCCGCACTCATCCTCCGATCCGGCGTGGAGGTGCGGTTGGGGCGCGAGCACGACTTGCCGCTGAAGCTGGCCGTCGCGGCGCGGATTCTGCCGCGGCTCGGATCGGACACGACCTATCTCGACGTCGCCGTTCCGGACCGCCCGGTCGCCGGAACCGAGACTGAAGCTCAACCTTAGATCGAGAGTTCAGGAGGTCGCTCGCGTTGACACTGTGGACAAGCGTACGTACCCTCTGGTGCAGAAAGCCCCTGCAGGACCCCTACGCTCCAGTCAAGCTTTACGCTGAGGTCGGTCGAGAGTGAGAGAACAACCCGGCAACTATCTCGCAGTGATCAAGGTCGTCGGCGTCGGCGGCGGCGGCACGAACGCCGTCTCGCGGATGGTCGAGTCCGGCCTCTCCGGCGTCGAGTTCATCGCCGTCAACACCGACGCGCAGGCGCTGCTCATGTGCGACGCCGACGTGAAGATCCACATCGGCTCGCACGCGACCCGCGGCCTCGGCGCCGGCGCGGACCCCGTAGTCGGCGAGGCGGCCGCGGCCGAGAGCCGCGACGAACTGAAGGAGGCGCTCAAAGGCGCCGACATGGTGTTCGTCACCGCCGGCGAGGGCGGCGGCACCGGGACCGGTGCGGCGCCGATCGTGGCGCAGCTCGCGAAGGAGGAGCTCGGCGCGCTCACCGTCGGGGTCGTCACCCGCCCGTTCTCGTTCGAGGGCCGCCGCCGCGCCGAGCAGGCGCAGCGCGGCATCGGCAACCTGAGCGACCACGTCGACACGTTGATCGTGATCGAGAACGACCGGCTCCTTCAGGTCGTCGAGAAGCGGACGTCGATCGTCGAGGCGTTCCGGATGGCGGACGACATCCTCCGCCAGGGCGTCCAGGGCATCACCGACCTGATCACCGTGCCCGGGCTCGTGAACCTCGACTTCGCGGACGTGCGCACGATCATGCGCGACGCCGGGTCGGCGCTGATGGGAATCGGCATCGCCTCCGGCGAGAACCGCGCGGCCGAGGCGGCGCGCACCGCGGTCTCGTCGCCGCTGCTCGAGGCGTCGATCGAAGGCGCCACCGGGATCCTCCTCAACGTCACCGGTGGGCCGGACATCGGCCTCTTCGAGGTGAACGAGGCGGCGGAGGTCGTCACCGGCGCCGCCGACCAGAACGCGAACGTCATCTTCGGCGCCGTCCTCGACGACGCCATCACGGACGAGGTGCGCGTGACCGTCATCGCGACCGGCTTCGGCCCGCAGCGGCGAAGGCGCCGGCGCGAGGAGGCGGCCGTGGTGCCGGAGCCGCGGCAGCGCGAGGGCTTCGAGGTCTCGGACGACGTCCTCGACGTGCCCGCCTTCCTGCGCGACGACTGAGCTCGAAGGTTTGCCGCCCGGCTCGGCGCGGTAGATCAGCGCTGCCCTCAAACAGGCCGGCGCGATCGGCGTCGGCCGTACGACCCGGTCAGTCGCTCCGGCTCGTGCCGGAGCGACGCCGTTCTGGGGCAGGTCGGGAGAGGGCCGTTCACTAGGATCGGCTCCGCATGCAGACGCTTCTGCGAACGCCTCTCCACGACCGGCACGTCGCGCTCGGCGCGCGGCTCGTCCCGTTCGCCGGGTGGGAGATGCCCGTGCAGTACGCGGGCGTGATCCCGGAGCACCGCGCCGTCCGGTCGGATGCCGGGGTCTTCGACGTCTCGCACATGGGCGAGATCGAGGTCGAAGGCCCGCGTGCGAAGGAGCTGCTCCAGGGGCTGCTCTCGAACGACCTCGACAAGATCGCGCCCGGACGGGCGCAGTACACGCTCCTCACGAACGAGAGCGGCGGGATCATCGACGACCTGATCGTCTACGAGCTCGAGCCGACGCGGTTCCTGCTCGTCGTCAACGCGTCCAACCGGGAGGCGGCCTTCGGGTGGGCGAAGGAGCGCGAGATCCGCGGCTCCGAGGTGAGCGACCGCTCGAACGAGTACGCACTGCTCGCCGTGCAGGGGCCGCACTCCTTCGAGCGTCTCGGGCTCGAGCAGGGGACGCCCTTCACCTGGGAGATGGACGAGCTCGACGGGGTCGAGGTGATGGTCAACCGGACCGGCTACACCGGAGAGCTCGGGTGCGAGCTGATGACGATGGCCGAGGACGCCGGCGAGCTGTGGGACCGGGTGCTCGCCCGCGGCGTCGTTCCCTGCGGCCTGGGCGCGCGCGACACGCTGCGCCTCGAGGTCTGCTACCCGCTGCACGGCAACGACATCGGGCCGGAGACCGATGCGATCTCCGCGGGCCTCGGCTGGGTCTGCGCGCTCGGCAAGGAGTTCACCGGCGCGCCCGTGTTGCGCGAGATCAAGGAGCGCGGCCCGGAGCGGAAGCTCGTCGCGTTCGTGATGGAGGAGAAGGCGATCCCGCGTCAGGGGATGCCGATCGTCGATCCGCCGGGCGAGGTGACGTCGGGCTCGCACTCACCGATGCTCGACATCGGGATCGGCATGGGGTACGTCCAGGCCGACCGAGCCGCCCCGGGCACCGAGCTGACCATCGACGTGCGCGGCCGCGAGCGGCGCGGTCGCATCGTCCCGAAACCGATCTACAAGCGAGAGGAGCCCGCATAGTGGCCGCGGCCGAGCAGAGCTACCCCGACGACCTCAAGTACCACCGCGAGCACGACTGGGCTCGCATCGACGGCGACGAGGCCGTGCTCGGGATCACCTGGTACGCGCAGGACTCGCTCGGCGAGCTCGTGCATTTCGAGCCTCCCGACGACGGCCAGCAGGTGCAGCGCGACGCGTCGTACGGCGAGGTCGAGTCGGTGAAGGCGGTCTCCGACGTGATCTCGCCTCTCAGCGGCGAGGTGCTCGAGGTGAACCGGAAGGTGGTCGACGAGCCCGAAACCGTGAACAGCGACCCGTACGGCGAGGGGTGGCTGATCCGGATCCGGCTGAGCGACACCTCCGAGGCCGACGATCTCCTCGACGCCGGCGCGTACCGCGCGTTCCTGGCCGAGCAGTGACGCCGTTCGTCTCGCTGACCGAGCGCGACGAGCGCGAGATGCTCGACGCGATCGGCGTCTCGTCCATCGACGAGCTCTTCCGGGACGTGCCCGAGGGCGTGCGGTTCCGCCGCGAGCTCGACCTCGAGCCGGCGCTCTCGGAGCAGGAGGTCGTCGCGCACCTCGAGCAGCTCGCCGGACGGAACGTCTCCACGGGCGACGAGCTCTCGTTCCTCGGCGCGGGGATCTACGACCACTACGTGCCGGCCGTCGTCGACGCCGTGCTCCAGCGCGGCGAGCTCCTGACCGCGTACACGCCGTACCAGCCCGAGATGAGCCAGGGCGTGCTCCAGGCGATCTTCGAGTACCAGACCGCGATCTGTGAGCTGACGGGCATGGACGTCTCGAACGCGTCGGGCTACGACGGGACGACCGTGGCGGCGGACGCCTGCTACGTCGCGAAGCACGCGACCGGGCGCTCGAAGGTCGTCGTCACCGAGGCGACGAACCCGCAGGTGCGACAGGTCGTGAAGACGTTCGCGCCGGGGTTCGGGCTCGAGGTCCTCGAGGTCCCGCACCGCGACGGCACGTCCGATCCGGAAGAGGTCGCCGAGGCCGCGCGCGACGCGGCGTGCGTCATCTTCCAGCAGCCGAACTTCTTCGGGAACCTCGAGCCCGCACCGGACCTCGCCGCCGCGGCGAACGACGCGGGGGCGCTGCCGGTCGTGCACGTGGACCCGCTCTCGCTCGGCGTGCTCGAGGCACCGGGCCGCTACGGCGCCGCGATCGCGATCGGGGAAGGACAGGCTGCCGGGAACCACAAGTCCTTCGGGGGACCGCACTACGGCTTCCTCGCGGCCCGCTCGGAGTACATCCGCCGGATGCCGGGCCGGATCGTCGGCGAGACGGTAGACGCCGCGGGTGAGCGCGGCTATGTCCTCACCCTGCAGACGCGCGAGCAGCACATCCGCCGCGAGAAGGCGACGTCGAACATCACGACCAACCAGACGCTCCTCGCGCTCGGCGGTCTCGTCTACCTCTCATGGCTCGGCCCGCAGGGGCTTCGCGAGCTGGGGGAGACCTGCATGTCGCTCGCCCAGCATGCGAAGACGCGTCTCCAGGAGGCGGGCCTCGAATTGCCGTTTGCCGATCAGGCAACATTCAAGGAGTTTGCCGTCCGCGTCGGACGGAACGCGGCGGACGTCGTCAAGGACGCGCGCGAGAACGGCGTGCACCCCGGCTACGCCCTCGGCCGCGACTACCCGGGCCTCGACGACACGCTGCTCGTCGCCGTGACCGAACGGCGCACCCCGGAGGACATCGACCGCCTCGTCGAGGTACTGGCGCCGTGAAGCTGCTCTACGAGAAGTCGCACCCGGGCCGAACGGCGTACACGCTCCCGCACCGCGACCTGCCGACGCCGGAGGTCCCCGAGTCGCTCCGCCGCTCGGAGCCGCCGCGTCTGCCGGAGATCGCCGAGCCGGAGCTCCTCCGTCACTTCACCGAGCTCTCGACCCGGAACTTCGGGATCGACACGGGCTTCTACCCGCTCGGCTCCTGCACGATGAAGTACAACCCGCGCGTCAACGAACGCCTCGCCGCGCTTCCAGGGTTCCGCGACCTCCATCCGCACCAGGACGAAGACGGAGCGCAGGGCGCGCTCGAGCTGATGTGGCGCCTCCAGGAGATCCTCGTCGAGGTGTCCGGGCTCCACGCGTGCTCGCTGCAGCCGGCCGCGGGCAGTCAGGGCGAGCTCACCGGGCTCCTCCTGATGCGCGCGTACTTCGCCGAGCGGGGCGAGGACGAGCAGCGCCGGAAGATCGTCATCCCGGACACCGCGCACGGGACGAACCCGGCGTCCGTCACGATGGCGGGCTACGAGCTCACGCCGGTGAAGACCGACGCGCGCGGGAACATCGACATCGAGGACCTGCGCGGGAAGGTCGACGAGCACACGGCGGGCCTCATGCTCACGAACCCCTCGACGCTCGGCCTCTTCGACGAGCACATCGAGGAGATCGCGCGGATCTTCCACTCGGTGGGCGCGCTCATGTACTACGACGGGGCGAACCTCAACGCCGTGTGCGGGATCTCGCGGCCGGGCGACATGGGCTTCGACATCGTCCACATCAACCTGCACAAGACGTTCTCGCAACCGCACGGCGGCGGCGGTCCGGGCGGCGGCCCGATCGTCGTCCGCGACCGGCTCGAGCCGTTCCTACCGGTGCCGCAGGTCGTGCGCGACGGCGACACGTTCAAGCTCGACTACGACCGGCCGAAGTCGATCGGCAAGGTGCGCGGGTTCACCGGGCCGTTCGGCGTCTTCGTGCGCTCGTACGCGTTCATCCGCATGTGGGGCCCGCAGCTCCGGCGGATGTCCGAGATCGCGGTCCTGAACGCGAACTACATGCTCGCGCGGCTTCGCGACGCCTACGAGCTCCCCTACGACCGCCTCTGCATGCACGAGTTCGTCGTCAGTGCGCGCAACCTCAAGCGCGAGCACGGCGCGAGCGCGCTCGACGTCGCGAAGCGGCTGATGGACTACGGCTTCCACCCGCCGACGGTGTACTTCCCGCTCGTCGTGCCGGAAGCGCTGATGATCGAGCCGACCGAGACCGAGGCGAAGGAAGTGCTCGACGCGTTCTGCGACGCGCTCGTCGCGATCGCGCGCGAGGCTGCGGAACAGCCCGAGCTGCTGAAGGAGGCGCCGCACGATCGTCCGGTGCGCCGCCTCGACGAGGTGCGCGCGGTGAAGCAGCCCGTCGTCCGCTACCTGTTCGAGGACCACCCCGAGCTCGGCGATCCCTCGCCGGAGCCCCGCCAGCTCGAGGCCCAGAAGGGCGCATGATCCGCGTCTGGCGCATCCCGTTCTCGACGAACGTCGAGCGGGTCGCGCTCGCGCTCGGCCACAAGGGGCTCGACGTCGAGTGGGTCGACGTGGATCCGTCGGACCGCGCCCCGGTGCGGGAGATCAGCGGCCAGGACCTCGTCCCGGTCCTCGAGGACGACGGGCTGGTGCTGCACGACTCGCCGGCGATCCTCGAGCACCTCGAGGCGCGCTACCCGGACCCGCCGCTCTACCCGCGGGACGAAGCGCGCCTGGCGGAGGCCACGCTCCTGATCGACTGGTTCAACCGCGTATGGAAGCGCCCCCCGAACCTGCTCGCAGGCGAGCCGGACGACCCGAGGGCGCCGGAGTGGATCGACGAGCTACGAGGATCGCGCGACCAGTTCGAGGCGCTCCTCGCCGGTCGGCCCTACCTGCTCGGGAACGAGTTCACCGCGCTCGACGCAATCGCCTTCCCGTTCCTGAAGTACGGGCTGATCTTCGACCCTGCCGACGACGAGCCGTTCCACCGCATCCTGATCGAGCACCTCGCGCTCGGCGGCGGCTATCCGCGGCTCGAGCAGTGGATCAGGCGCGTCGACGGGCACCCGCGCGGGTAAAAAGAACGGCGTGGACCGCCGCGAGCGCGAGCGCATCATGAAGGAGGGCGGCGTGCACGAGGGGACCCCTCGCACGCAGGCCGCCGACCGGCTCCTCCACGAAGACCTCACCGGCAGCCCGCTCAAGGGCAAGCCGCTCCGTCGCGTCCTGCGGAACTTCCGGCCGGACGTCGCAAGCCACGTCGGTGCGCTCGGCGGCCCGCTGCCGTACATGCAGCGGCTCCGCGAGATCGAGCGTCTGACCGCCGAGCACGAGCGCGAGCTCGCCGACGAGTGGCTCGCGCTCGCGGACGAGGCCAGCGACCCGGCGGAGTTTGCGCGCGCGTGGCGCACCGTCGCGGAGCGCCGTCGCTTCGACGAGGTGAACGACCTGATCGGGCGCCACAACCGGTTCTTCCCGATCGAGGCGCGGCTGCGGATGGATCCGCGCACGGGCGACTTCGTCCGGATCGGCGGCCGCCACTACCACCGCCGTCCGCTCGACGCCGACTGGGTGCTCGAGCGCTTCCCGGCGACCCGGGCCGCGTGAGCGTCAGAGCTGGCTGAGCAGGATCGCGACCGTCGGCACCGCGACGAACGCGAGCACCATCCCCGTCAGCACGAGCAGCAGCATGAACGAGCGCAGCGGGTCGAACCGTCCGAGGACGCCGTCGAGCGCACGCGCGAGCCGGGGGCGCTTCGCCCAGCGGCTGTCCATGCGCCAGTCCTCGGGGTCGACGAACCGCGAGTACGCGGCCGCGAGCAGGAGCACGAAGAGCGCCGAGACCGCGAGCGTCACCAGCGCCCCGAGGAAGAGCACTACGACGCCGCCGCGAGCTGGCCGCAGGCCGCGTCGATGTCGCGGCCGCGGGTGAGCCGGACGGTGGCGGGCACGCGGGCGCGGTCGAGCACCGACTTGAACGCGTCGATCGCCTTGCGCGTCGAGCCGTCGTACATCCCCGTCGGGTTGTAGGGGATGAGGTTCACCTTGAAGACCCGCGGGTCGAGCAGAGCGGCGAGCTCGGCGGCCTGCTCGACGCGGTCGTTCACGCCGGCGAGCATCACGTACTCGACGAAGACCTTGCGCCGCCGCAGCGCGAAGTAGCGCTCGCACTCGGCGACGACGTCGGCGAGCGGGTAACGGTCGTTCACCGGCATCAGCCCGGATCGCAGCTGCGGGTCCGCCGCGTGCAGCGAGAGCGCGAGGCGGATCGGCTCCTCGACCTCGTCCACGAACCGCGACAGGCCGGGCAGCCAGCCGACGGTCGAGATCGTCGTGCGCCGATGGGTGATCCCGATGTCGGGCAGCCGCCGCGCGGCCTCGAGCACGCCGTCGAGGTTGAGCATCGGCTCGCCCATGCCCATGAACACGCAGTGGTCGATCTCCTCCAGGCGCCGAAAGTGCAGCGCCTGGTCGACGATCTCCCACGCCGTGAGGTTGCGTCGAAAGCGCATCGCGCCCGTCGCGCAGAACGTGCAGGTCAGCGGACAGCCGGACTGCGACGAGACGCAGATCGAGCGCCGCCCGTCGCGGTAGCGCATGAGCACCGCCTCGACGGGATGGCCGTCGTGCGTGTGGAAGAGCGCCTTGACCGTGCCGTCGCGCGACCGCGCCTCGCGGACGAGCGTCAGCGTCGAGAGCGGGACGGACGATCCGAGGTCGGCGCGCAGGTCGCTCGGCACGTCGGTCATCTCGTCGTAGCCGCGCGCACCGCGCGCGAGCCACGCCCAGACCTGCTTCGACCGAAAGCTCGGCTCCCCACGCGCCCTCAGCTCGTCTTCAAGCAGGGCGAGATCCATCGCCCTGCCACGGTAGCGCGACTACAACACGTCGAGGTCGTCGTCCGGGCGCGGGCCCAGATGGTCGCCGCGACGCCGCCGGACGACGTACACCGTCGCGACGAGCATGCAGGCCACCAGCAGCGGCAGCGGACTCAACCACGCCACCGTGAGCCAGACCAGTCCGAGGATCGCGACCGCGCTCCAACGGACGAGCGGCTCCCGCTCGACGAGCTCCCACAGCAGCTCGATTCGTTCCATGGCTCCCTCCTGCGCCAACCATCGGCCCGGAGCGACGCTCGTCGCATCCCTGGTTCGAGGAAGCCGGTAGCGTGACGCGCCCATGTGGTGGAGGGATGCGGTCATCTACCAGATCTACGTGCGCTCGTTCGCCGACTCGAACGGCGACGGGCACGGCGACCTGCCGGGCATCCGCTCGCGGCTCGACTACCTGCAATGGCTCGGCGTCGGCGCGATCTGGCTCACGCCGATCAACCCGTCTCCGAACGACGACTGGGGGTACGACGTCTCCGACTACCTCGGCGTCCACCCCGACTACGGCACGCTCGACGACCTCGACGCGCTCGTCGCCGACGCGGGGACCCGCGGGATCAAGGTCGTGCTCGACCTCGTGCCGAACCACACCTCCGACGAGCACCCCTGGTTCGCAGACCCAGCGAAACGCGACTGGTACGTCTGGGCCGACGAGCCGAACAACTGGGAGTCGACGTTCGGCGGGCCGGCGTGGACGAAGGATCCGGAGGTCGGCCGCTACTACCTGCACAACTTCCTCCCCGAGCAGCCCGACCTCGACTGGTGGAACCCGGACGTCCGCCGCGAGTTCGAGGAGATCCTCCGCTTCTGGTTCGACCGGGGGATCGCCGGCTTCCGCATCGACGTCGCGCATGCGCTCGTCAAGGACAAGGAGCTCCGGGACAACCCGTTCGTCGGCAGGGCGGCGGACCGCCGCGAGGAGCGGATCTACAACATGAACCGCCCGGAGGTCCACGAGGTCTACCGCCGCTGGCGCGAGATCGCGCGGGGCTACGACCCCGAACGCGTGCTGCTCGGCGAGACCTGGGTCTCGGAGCCCGACCAGCTCGTCAAGTACTACGGCGACGACGACGAGCTGCACCTTGCGATGAACTTCCCGTTCACGCAGGCGGATCTCGACGCCTCAGAGCTGCGGCCGATCCTCGAGCGCTGGGAGAGCATCCTGCCCGCGACCGCGTGGCCGGTGTGGTGCGGCTCGAACCACGATCTCGTCCGCTTCCCGACCCGCTGGTGCGGCGGCGACGAGGCGAAGATCCGCTGCGCGCTGCTGGTACTGCTCGCCGTCCGCGGCACGCCGATCCTCTACTACGGCGACGAGCTCGGCATGGAGCAGGTCGACATCCCGGAGGACGAGCAGCTCGACCGTGCGCACAGCCGCGACGGGTGCCGCACGCCGATGCCGTGGACCCGGGAGCCCGAGGGCGACTGGTGGCTCCGCTGGGGCGACACGACGCGAAACGTCGAGGACATGCGGGCCGACCCGACGTCGATCCTCCACCTCTGCCGCGACCTGATCGCGCTGCGGCCGGAGCTCCGCGGCGCCTACGCGCCGATCGACGCGACCGGAGGCGTCTGGGCCTGGCGCCGGGGCGACGCCGGTGTCGTGGCCGTCAACCTCGGCGACCGGCCGCAGGTCGTCCGCGGGCTCCAGGGAACCATGAGGCTCGGTACGGACGCCTCCCGCCACGGTGAGTCGGTCGACCGGGCGAGCTTCGGCTGGGGCCGTGGGAGGGAGCAGTGGTCTCGAAATCCTGAACGCGACATTCAGGTTCCATGAACGTCGTACCAGGGGTCGAAGCTTTATGGGGTCTACGAAGGAGGGGGTTGCATGAGGATATCACGCGCCAGGAAGCTCGTCCTCTTCGTTGCGCTCGTCGCGGCGCTGGCTCGTGGCAGCGGTGAGCGGCGGCGGTAGCCAAGGCAAACCGCGGCCAGACAGCGCCCGCGGCTCAGGAACTGACCACGGTGTCAGGCTGGCCGGCTGGACTTCGGGCCCTGGAGCACGAGGGCGTACTGCTGAGGCACGTACTGGCCGGCGTTCCAGCGAAGAAGTACACGAAGATCCGGTCAGCTACACGGCCGATCTCGGGCGACTACGAGCAGACGATGCTCGCCCAGTTCGCGGCTCGAAACGTCCGCCGGACGTCTTCTACGTCGACTCGAACGACTTCCCCGACTGGGCGAAGCAGGGCGCTCGAGCCGCTCGACACGTACATCTCAAGCACACAGTTCAAGCACCAAGCCGTTCTTCCCGCGGCTGCTGAACGCGCTTCAAGTACAAGGGGCAAGTCCTACGGGTTCCCGAAGGACTTCTCGCCGCTCGGGATGGAGATCAACACGACCATGCTGGCGAAGGTCGGGCGGGAAGGCGCCGACGAACTGGGCGCAGCTGCGTACGCTCGCGCAGCGGATGAAGGCGGCGAACGCGGTGCCCGGGGCGGCCGCCCGCTCTGCCTCCAGCCCGAGCTGGGCGCGCCTGCTCGCGTTCGTCTACCAGAACAAGGGCTCGTTCCTGAACGCGAGCAAGACGCAGGGCGACGTGTCGACCGCCGGCGACCGTCGAGAGCGGTCAACTTCTACGTCGGCATGATCAAGAGCGGCCTCGCCGGGACGCCGCGCAGCTCGGCGTCGGCTGGTGCGGTGAGGCGCTTCGGCAAGGAGAAGGCCGCGATCATCTTCGAGGGCAACTGGATCTACCGTTCATGGCTGAGCAGCTTCCCGAACGTGAAGTACAGGGTGTATCCGATGGTCCGGAACAAGCAGCGGGGAACCTCGGCTTCACCGTCTCCTACTCGATGAGCGAAGTTCGTCGAAGAACAAGGCCGCGGCGTGGAAGCTGCTCCCGTTCCTGACCGGGAGACAGGGCATGGGGATCTGGAGTCGAAGGGCCTCGAGCTCCCGTCGCGCAACGACGTCAAGGCGCGGTCGCGGGCCGCGCGGCGCTACGTCCAGGAGGCAGCGGTCGCGCGTCCGTGGCAGTTCGCACCAGGCTTCGCCAACGTGATGACGTCGCGGGCAACGAGCTGACAGCCGTGAACGAGGGAAGAGTCGGTGCACGGCATGCTGCGCAAGATCCAGGCAAGCCGCAGAAGCGACGCGCTCGCGGTAGCGCGACAGGCAGCGCAGCGAGGGCTCCTCCGGCCGAGCGCCGGGGGCGACCCGAGTCTCGAGGAGCGGCGATGGCGGTCGACTGCGGCACGCAGGAGACGGTCCGAGGCTCGGGAACGCGAGGCTCCGCGAGGCGCTCGTCGGCTACGCGCTTCGTCGCTGCTGCCGCTCGGCTTCTTCTTCCTCCTCTTCATCTACCCGATCGGTCTACTCGTTCTACATCTCGCGCTACGACTGGGGCGGGCTCGGGGGGATCGACAACGTCGGCCTCCAGAACTTCCGCGAGCTCTGGCACGACGACGCTGTTCCGCGAGCGGCGCTCCGGAACACCTTCTACACGCGTCGTCGTCACGCTCGGGCAGATGGCGCTCGGGCTGCTGCTCGCGCTGATCGTCAACCAGCCGATCCGCGGGCGCGCGTTCTTCCGGTCTGCGTACTACTTCCCGGCGCTCGCCTCGTCGGCGGCGATCTCCGTGATCTCCATCTACCTGTTGAACGCCGACGGGCTCGTGAACGCGATCACGCGGGGACGCACCACCAGCCGTGGTTCGCCGACTCCGGACACGGCACTCGACTCGATCATCGGGCTGACGTCTGGACGACGTCGGGGACGATGATGCTCTTCTACCTCGCGGCGCTCCAGTCGATCCCGACCGACGTCTACGAGGCCGCCGCGATCGACGGCGCCGGGCGCGTGGCGGACGTTCTGGAAGATCACGTTCCCGCTGCTCAAGCCGGCGCACTTCTTCGTCGCCGCCGTCTCGGTCATCGGCGCGCTGAAGCTCTTCGACCAGACGTTCATCGTCTCGACGGGCACCGGCGGCCCGGCCTACTCGACGCTGTCGGTCGTGCTCTACCTCTACCAGACCGCGATCCGGAGATTCAACTTCGGCTACGCGCGCCGCGATCGGCGTCGTCCTGTTCCTGATCATCTTCACGCTCACGCCATCCAGCGGCTGCTGTTCGGCCGCGCGGAGATCGGCTACTGATGGCGGAGCGACGAGGGAGCCGCCCCGGAGCCGCCGCGATCGAGCGGCTGCACGCGCGACGAGGAGATCGTCGCGGCGCGCCGACGGCGATCCCGGGCGCGGGACGCCGCGAGCGAAGCGTCACGCAAGGTGATCGTCTACGTGCTGATGATCGCGCTCGCGCTGCTCTACTTCGTCCCGTTCGTCTGGAGCGTCTCACCTCGCTGAAGACGCAGGCAGAGGCGTCGCAGGGCTTCGACCTCTGGCCCGAACGACCCGAGCATCGACGCCTACCGCGAGGTCTGACGAACCGTTCAACTTCGTCCGCGACGTCTTCAAGAACAGCGCGTTCTTCGCCGCAGCGATCACCGTGATCAACCTCTTCCTCGGCTCGCCTCGGCGGCTACGCGTTCGCCCGGCTGAGGTTCCCCGGTCGCGAGCCGCTGTTCCTGCTCGTGCTCGCGACGCTGATGATCCCCGACCAGCTGCGGCTCGTGCCCGTCTTCCTGATGATGATCGACTTTCCGCTCACGAACTGGAACCTCGTTCCGGCCTACTCAACCTGATCGCGACGTACATGGCTACATCCTGCATCGAGCATCGCGCTCGCGACGAACCTCTTCCTGATGCGGCAGTACTTCCTCACGATCCCGAAGGACTACGAGGAGGCCGCGAAGCTCGACGGGGCCGGCTACTTCAAGACGTACTCCGCGTGATGCTGCCGCTCGCCGCGCCGGCGCTCGCCGCCGTCGCGATCCTCACGTTCCAGGGCATGTGGAACGAGTTCTTCTGGGCGAACTGCTGCTCGGTCATGCCAGGACCCGCGCGTGTAGACGGTGCAGCGTCGGGCTGTCGCAGTTCCTCTGCCAGTACCAGACGCTCTGGCCGCGAGCTGATGGCGGCGGCGACGCTCGCGATCCTGCCGGTGCTGATCATCTACATCTTCTTCCAGCGCTACTTCGTCGCCGGCGTCGCCGCGGCGGGGGTCAAGGGATGAGCGCTGCGCCGCAGTCGCGCCGCGCCGAGCGCTCGGCGATTTCTACGGTCAGTCGTGGCGCTTGCTCGTGTCTGGCGGCTCGGCCCTCTCTCGCTCTTCGTCGTCTGCGTGCGCTCGTCTCGTGCTCGCGCTCTACGTGCCGCCGGCGCTCGTGCTGCTCGTCGCTCGCCGGGCCGCTTGCCGCGGCGGCTCATGCACTGCGGCGGTGACGTCGTCGACGAGGGAGTCGCTGACGCTTCGTCGAGACGGTCGAGGCGCTGCGCCTCGCACTGGCGGCGCGGGCTCGTGCTCGGCGCGTTCGCGGTCGCGCGCCGTGCGGCCACCGCGTTCGCGTTCGCGCTTCTACGCCGGGAGGGGCGCGCTCGCCTGGCCGCTCGCGGTCGCTCGTGCTCTACCTCGGCGGGCTCTTCGCGCGTCGCACCAGCTGCTGCTCTGGCCGCTCGCGGTCCGAGCGCGACCGGCCGCTGGGCGAGCTCGCGCGGCACGCGGCGTTCGCGCTCGTCCGCCGGCCGGCGCGCGCCGGCGGGCTTCGCGCTTGCGCTCCTGGCCGTCAACCTCGGCGGGCGTCGCGCCGGCGCTGCTGCCGTTCCTCATGTTGACCATCGCGTACACCGTCCTCGCGGCGGCGCACTTCACGCTGCCGCGGACCGACGGAGGCGACGCATGGCCAGCGTGACCTACGACCACGTGAGGAAGCGCTTCGACTCGACCGAGGCCGTCAGCGATCTGACGATCGACGTCGAGGACGGCGAGTTCATGGTGCTCGTCGGGCCGTCCGGGCTGCGGCAAGAGCACCGCGCTCCGCATGCTCGCCGGGCTCGAGCGCGTGACCGAGGGCCGGATCATGATCGGCGACCGCATCGTGAACAACGTCGCGCCCGCGACGCGCGACGTCGCGATGGTCTTCCAGTCCTACGCGCTCTACCCGCACATGACCGTCTACGACAACCTCGCGTTCGGGCTGCGGAACAAGGGCGTCGCCGAAGCGTGAGATCGACGAGCGCGTGCGCAGCGCCGCCGAGATCCTCCAGATGGGCGACCTGCTCAAGCGCAAGCCGAAGCAGCTCTCGGGCGGCCAGCGTCAGCGCGTCGCGCTCGGCCGCGCGATCGTCCGCGAGCCCGCCGTCTTCCTGATGGACGAGCCGCTCTCGAACCTCGACGCGAAGCTGCGCGTCGAGACGCGCGCGGAGATCCTGAAGCTCCAGCAGCGGCTGGGGACGACGACGATCTACGTCACGCACGACCAGGTCGAGGCGATGACGATGGGCGACCGGATCGTGGTCATGGAGTGCGGGCGAGCTGCAGCAGGTCGGGACTCCCGAGGAGCTCTACACGAACCCGCGGAACCTCTTCGTCGCGGGGTTCATCGGCTCGCCGGCGATGAACCTCGTGCCCGCGTCGATGCTGAACGGCGGCGGCGCAGACCGGATCGCCGGCTTCCGTCCGGAGCACGTTCGGCCGGTTGGGCGCGGCGGCGACGGCTACCGGTTCGACGCACGGATCGAGGTCGTCGAGTACCTCGGCGACGAGCTGCTCGTCCACCTCCTACGACAAGGAGACGCCGCTGCTCGCCAAGCTGCCGGTCGAGGAGCGCGTCGACACCGGGCGCGGACGCCGAGTTCGCCGTCGCGCGCGACAAGGTGCTCATGTTCGACGCCGAGACGGGAGAGCGCGTCGGGTAGCTTCTCCGGCGTGATCGAGCTCCGCTCCGACACGCTCACGCAGCCGTCTCCGGGCATGCGCCAGGCGATCGCGAACGCGGTCGTCGGCGACGAGCAGAAGCGCGAGGACCCGACGGTGATCGAGCTCGAGGAGCGCGCCGCGGCGCTGCTCGGGCAGGAGGCGGCCGTCTACCTGCCGACGGCGACGATGTCGAACCAGATCGCGCTGAAGATCCTCACCGAGCCGGGGGACGTCGTGATCGCGGAGGAGCACTCGCACGTCTTCCTCGCGGAGCAGGGCGGGCCGGCGGTGCACTCGGGGCTCTTCACGCGTCCGCTTCCGGGCTTCGCGGGACGCCTCGCGCCGGAGCAGATCCGAGCGGCGATGACCGACCCGCGCTCCGGGCACGAGCCCGTGACGAAGCTCGTCTCGGTCGAGAACACGCACAACTCGTCCGGCGGCCGCGTCTGGCCGCTCGACGAGCTCGAGGCGGTCGTCGCGACCGCGCGCGAGCTCGGGCTGCGCGTGCACCTCGACGGGGCTCGGGTCCTGAACGCGGCGGTCGCGCTCGGCGTGCCCGCGGCCGAGATCGGCGCGCGCTTCGACACCGTGACGCTCTGCCTCTCGAAGGGCCTCGGCTGCCCGCTCGGCGCGATCCTCGCCGGCTCGCAGGAGCTGATGGTGAAGGCGCGGCGCGGCAAGCACCTCTTCGGCGGGGCGATGCGCCAGGCGGGCATCGTCGCCGCGGCCGGCGTCTACGCGCTCGAGCACAACGTCGACCGGCTCGCCGAGGACCACGCGCGGGCGAGGCGCCTCGCGGAGGGGCTCGCCGGCGCGGGGCTCGCGATCGACCTCGACGCGATCGAGACGAACTTCGTCCAGGTCGACGTCGCGCCGTACGGCCTGACGAAGTGGGAGGCGCTCGCCCGGCTCAAGGAGCACGGCGTCGGCATGTCGGCGACCGTCCACCCGACGAGGCTGCGTGCCGTCACGCACCTGGACGTCGGCGACGAGGACATCGAGCGCGCGGTCGAGCTGATCCCGCGGGCGCTCGGCGTGCTTGTCGAAGCCTGACCTCCTCGAGCGCGCGCTCGAGGAACATGAGCTGCCGGGGATCTCGGCGGCCGTCTTCGAACCAGGGCTCCGTCTCCGAGCGCGTCGCTCGGGGACGCGACGAGCGACACGCAGTACCTGATCGGCTCGATCACGAAGACGTTCGTCGCGGCAGCGCTCGTCTCGCTCGAGGTCGACCTGCACGCGCCGCTCACGCGGTTCGGATCGCCGGCGCAGCTGCTCTCCCACACGACCGGTCTCCAGCGCGAGCTTCCGGGCGACGCGTGGGGCACGCTCGAGTTCCCCGACCGCGAGCAGATCGTCGACTCGCTCGACGAGGCCGAGCTCGTGCTGCCGCCCGGCCGCTGGCACTACTCGAACCTCGGCTACTTCATCCTCGGCGAGCTGATCCGCGAGCGCTCGGGCCGGCCGTTCGAGGATGTGATCTCCGAGCGCCTGCTCGTGCCGCTCGGGCTTCGCCGCACGACGTGGGAGCCGGAGGAGCCGTACGCGCGCGGCTTCAACCGCGGGACGCCGGAGCGGGCCGTCGACAAGCGCGGCGCGCGCGCGTCGGGAGGGCTCTGGAGCACAGCGGGCGATCTCGCGCGCTGGGCGCAGCACCTGCTCGAGCTCGACGCGCTCCACCAGCCGTTCGCGCACGCTGCGTGGGACGAGGCGTGGGGGCTCGGCGTCGCGTGCTTCCGCACCGGCGGGCGCGAGCTCTGGGGCCACGAGGGCTCGAGCGTCGGCTACCAGTCGGCGCTCCTCTACGACCGGGAGGCGCGCGCGGGCGCGGTGGTGCTCACGAACGCGACGCAGCCGGCCGGGCTCCGCGACGTCGCGGCGTCGCTCGTTCCGCTTGTGGCTCAGAGCCACAAAGTCGAGGAACCCACGC
This sequence comes from uncultured Actinomycetes bacterium, assembly GCA_963737405.1. Taxonomy (GTDB): domain Bacteria; phylum Actinomycetota; class Thermoleophilia; order Gaiellales; family Gaiellaceae; genus JACCTU01. The sequence continues at coordinate 36,755 of CAVTSL010000008.1, read as the reverse complement.
CGCCGCCCGAGGTCGAAGGGCTCCTCGGATCGTGGTGGTCGGAGGGCGTCGAGCACCGGTTTCGCTGGACCGGGCGCCTCGAGACGGATGAGGCCGTCTTCGCCGCGGCCGGGGACGACCGGTTCCGAACCGTCGCCGGTCGCGAGGAGGGCGAGCTGCTCCGGGTCGTCCGCGACGATGCCGGCGAGCCGGTCGAGCTCTGGTGGGCGGGCTATCCGTTCCGCCGCGAGCCAGGCTTCTCGTTCGGCAATTGACCTATCCGCGTCAATCGGGCGCGCCGCGTCATCTCTACCGTCGTGGGTGAAGATGGACACCAAGAGCCAGACTCGCGTCGTCATCGCCGACGACCACCCCCTTCTCGTCAAGGCGATCTCCCAGATCCTCGAAGACGCGAAGACCTTCGAGGTCGTCGGCAGTGCGAGCTCAGGGCTCCAGGTCGAGCCTCTCGTGGCGCGGACGCGCCCCGATCTCGTCCTCCTCGATATTCAGATGCCCGGCCTCGACGGACTGAGCTGCCTAGCGCTGCTCCGGGAGCGTCATCCCGACGTAACCGTCGTCGTCTTCTCGGGCTCCAACTGCTCGGACACGATCGAGCGGGCGCTCTCCATGGGCGCCGCCGCGTACATCGCGAAGTCGATCGATCCGCTCGACCTGCCGGCCGTCCTGCGGCAGACACTCGTGGGCACCGTCTACTACGCGACGCCGGGAATCAGCCAGGAGTCGGTCGCGGAGAGCAAGCGCGCGAGCGACGACGAGCGCGTCCGCGAGCAGACCGGCCTCACCGCGCGTGAGCTCGAGGTGCTCGGCTCCGTCGCGAAGGGCCTTTCGAACCGCGAGATCGGCCGGGAGCTCTTCCTCTCCGACCAGACGGTCAAGTTCCACCTGAACAAGATCTACCGGAAGCTCGGAGTGGGGAACCGCACCGAGGCGACCGGCATCGCGCACCGGCTCGGGCTCGTGGCCGAGCCCGCGAACGCCGTCTAGAGCGCCCCTTTCCACCTGAGGCATCCGCGGCCGGTTCGGGTCGGCACGGCGACGGCATCGCGAGATCCCTCATTCGGTGGATCGCCGTCCTGCTTTTGTGCGACGATCCACCGTGTGGTGAGCCCCTCCGTCTTCGGTCTCGTTCTCACCGTCGGCTGCGTTTCTCCTCGCGCTCTGGATCATGGCGCGGTTCGCGGGCTTCGGGCCGCAGAAGGTCTTCTGGGCGGTCGTGCAGGTCGGGATCGCCTGCGTGCTCCTCCAAGGAGTACTTCCCGCCGCATTCGACTCGATCGACGCCCAGGGGTTGCCCGGAGGCGTCTACCTCCAGGTCTTCGGCGTCGCGTTGCCGCTGCTCGTCTACGCCTTCCTGACGGGCGGCTGGGTCACGCGGGCGGCGATGGGCCTGCTGCGCTAGAAGATGCCGCCGCCGAGGAAGGCCGGCGCGAGGATGACGACGAACATCACGGGCAGGATGAAGATCGCGATCGGGAAGAGCATCTTCACCGGCGCCTTCTGAGCTCGCTCCTCGGCGTTCATCTGCCTGCGGTGCCTGAAGTCGGCAGCCTGGGCGCGCAGGATGTCGGCGAGTGGCGAGCCGAGCTGGTCGGACGCGAGCACGGCGTTGACGAACGCGGTGACGTTCTCGCTGCCCACGCGGTCGGCGAAGCTCTTCAGCGCCGCCTTCCTCGATGAGCCGACGCGGAGCTCCGTCATGATGCGGTTCAGCTCCTCGGCGAGCGGTCCATCGGTCGCTTCCTGCAGGTAGGTCAGTGCCGCGTCGAAGCTCATGCCGGCCTCGATCGCGATCGCGAGCTGGTCGACGAAGTGAGGCATCTGCCCGTCGATCGTGTCGGCCCGCTTCGTCGCCGCCTTGCTGAGCAGGAACCGCGGGATGAAGATCCCGGCGAGCGCGAACACGAGCCCGAGCACGATCTTGCGGCCGCCGTCGGCCAGCGTGAACCCGGCGAGCACTCCGAGCACCGGCGCCGCGACGCGGATGGCCATGAAGCGCTCAGCGGTCAGGCCGCGCGAGACGCCGGCGCGGCGAAGCTCCGCGGTGATGGCGTCCGGCGAGTCCTTGCGCCAGAGCTTCGTGTGGATGCCGGCCAGGAACGCCGTGGCACGGGGCAACAGGACGGAGGTGCGTCCGGTCCCGGGCGCCTCGATCGGAGCATCCGTCGCCGAACGAACGGTGGCGAGGGCGGCGCGACGGTCACGCTCGGCGGCGCGACGCGTGCTCGACAGCTGAAACGCGCCGAGCGCGAGACAGCCGATCCCTGCGATGAGCAGCATGATCATTCCTAGAACCTCACAGACACGATTCGCTTCAGGAACAGGGACCCGATCGCCATCGACGTGAGGCAGACGGCGATCAGGATGTGGCCGCCGGACGTGGTGAAGATCGGCGACATGTAGCTGGGGCTGATCAACGTCATCAGTGCTCCGAGCCCGATCGGCATCAGCACGAGCGCGATCGCCGAGATCCGGCCGAGGGACGGTCAACGCGTGCACCTTGCGGGCGTGGCGCTGCCGCTCGCGAACGGTCTCGGACAGCGTGTCGAAGAGCGCTGCGAGCGAGCCACCGGCCCGGGCCTGCACGTTGATCGCGGTCGCGACGTACTCGAGGTCGGGCGAGCCGATGCGCTGGCACATCGCGTCGATCGCCTGATCGAGCGGCCGGCCGAGGCGCTCCTCGCCGAGGACGCGGGAGAACTCCTGCGAGGCAGGGGCCGCTCCGTCGTCGACGATCGCCCTCAGGGCGATGCGAAGGCCGTGCCCGGCGCGAAGCGTCGACGCGATCGTGGCGAGCACGTCGGGCAGCTGCTCGTCGAACGCCTTCGTCCGCCGCCGGCCGGCGATGCGCAGGGCGGCGAACGGTGCGACGAGGCCGACGAGCATCGCGAGGAGCGCGAGCGGAGGCGGCGCGCCGACGACCATGCTCACGACGCCGAAGACGAACGCGACGACGAGCGCGAGCCACGGCAGGTGGCCGAGGCGCAGCTTCACACCAGACCGCTCCAGCTCACGCGAGAGGCGCGTCGATCCGGGGAGGTCGTCCATCGAGCGCTCCGTCCACGAAAGCAGGGACTCGAACCGTGCAGGCGTCTCGGCGTCCACGCCGCCCTGCGGCTCGAAGTGGGGCTCGAGGATGCGCGCGATCTCAGCGTCGGGACGCCGTCGACGAACTGCCGCGACGGCCCAGGCGAGGAGCAGCGCGACGAGCGCGACGACCCCGAGGGCCGCGTAGGGGCTCTCGACGACGGAAGCCGGGATGAGGCCCGTCCTATCGGCCTCGTTCGGGACCCGAACCGTGCGCTCGAGGCCCGCGCCTTCCAGGCGCCAGGTGGATCGTGTCACCGGGGCGTGCCTGCGACATGTACGAGATCTGCCAGGTGCGGTCGAGCTCTCGGCTGAGCGTGGCGTACGCCTCGCCGACGCTCGTCGTGTCCGACGCGTTGAACAGGCGGCCGCCGGTGGCCGAGGCAAGCGAGGCGAGCGGGGCACGGTCGGCCCCGGCGCCGGCTGCGATCGCATAGACGATGACGTGCGCGCGCTGCGCAGCGGTCGTGGCCTGCGCGAGCGTGCTGCGCGACCCGCGGTCGCGACCGTCGGTCAGCAGGACGAGGACACGGGAACCGTTCGACATCCGCTGCAGGCGCCCGACCGAGAGCCGGACGGCGTCGTAGAGCGAGGTTCCGACCTCGGCATCCGTCGAGAGGGACTCGAGCACCCCGGCGACGTCGGACTTCGAGTCACGCAGGCGCGTCAACGCGAGTGCCTCGTGCCCGAACGCGACCAACCCGGTCGACCCCTCGGCGCGTCGGCCGGCGAGGAACCGCGCCGCAGCCGTCTTGGCCTCGACGAGCGGTCTGCCCGACATCGAGTCGGAGTTGTCGACCGCGAGCACGAGCGCGTTCGCCGAGCCGAGGTCCCGTGCGTTCATGAACTCCGCCCGGCGGCCGTTCTCGAGGAGGACGGGGCGGTTGGCGGCGGGCGTGACCGCGGTCACCCGCACGAGCGGGAAGCCGGCGAAGTCGACCCGGCGGACCTGCGCCGAGTCCGCCGCCGCAGCCGTCCCGGGAAGGACGACCGCGGCCGCGGTGATCAGTGCGAGGACGAGCTTCCTCACCGGGCCCCCAGCCAGGCGGTCGGCGAGAGCTCGACGCCGTTCGCGTTGAGCTTCGAGAGGAAGCCGGGCCGGATCCCGGTCGACTGGAGCGGTCCGATCAGCATCGGCGCATCGCTCATGCGGTGCTCGGGCGCGCGGGCGACGAACAGGTCCTGGAGCGTGATCACGTCACCCTCCATGCCGGCGATCTCCGTGATCTGCGTCACGCGACGCGAGCCGTCGACGAGGCGCGAGATGTGCACGAGCAGGTCGAACCCGCCCGCGATCTGCTCGCGGATCGCCTTGATCGGCAGCTCGATGCCCGCCATGAGCACGAGCATCTCGAGCCGGTGCAGCGCGTCCCGCGCGGAGTTCGCGTGGACCGTCGTGAGCGACCCGTCGTGGCCCGGTGTTCATCGCCTGGAGCATGTCGAGCGCCTCCGCGCCGCGAACCTCTCCGACGATGATCCGGTCGGGCCGCATACGAAGCGCGTTGCGGACGAGGTCGCGGATGCGCACCTCGCCGCCGCCCTCGACGTTCGGCGGGCGCGACTCGAGCGAGACAACGTGCCGCTGGAGCAGCCGGAGCTCGGCGGCGTCCTCGACCGTGACGATTCGCTCGTCGCGCGGGGACGTTGGACGAGACGGCGTTCAGCAGCGTCGTCTTACCGGTGCCCGTTCCGCCCGAGATGAGGATGTTGAGCTTGCCCTGGACGCACTGGGCGAGGAACTCGGCCGTCTGCTCGGTGATCGAGCCGAGGCCGATCAGGTTCTCGAGCGTGAGTGCGTCGCGGGCGAACTTCCGGATCGTCAGCGACGGGCCCCGCAGCGAGAGCGGCGGGATGATCGCGTTGACGCGGCTGCCGTCGGGAAGACGCGCGTCGACCATCGGCGACGCCTCGTCGATCCGCCGGCCGACCTGGGAGACGATCCGGTCGATGATCCGGAGCAGGTGCGCGTCGTCGAGGAACGACGCCTGGGTCTCCTCGATCTTTCCGGCACGCTCGACGTAGATCTGGTCCGACCCGTTGACCATGACCTCGGTGATGGAGGTGTCGTGCAGGAAGGGCTCGAGCGGGCCGTAGCCGAGGATGTCGGCGGCGATCTGCTGCTCGAGCGCCGCGCGGTCGTCGGGGCTGAGCGGCGTCTCTTCGCGGTTCAGCTCCTCGACCACGATCTCGCGCACGCGCCGCACCAGCTCGTCGCTTCCCTCGAGGCTGAGGAACGCGTTCCCGAGCCGGGCGATGCACGTTCGGTGGATCTTCGTCTTCAGCTCGGCGTGCGGGTCACGCACGCGCTTGCGCGAGCTCCCGTCGACGTCCAGCCGCTCGGCGAGGATCGACGCGTCGGTGCTCCGCATCAGGCTGTTGCGCTCGATCGTGCTCATCGCCGACCCCGCAGGAGGACGCGGCGCTGACGCCGCTCCTCGCCGTCCGACGTGGCCGCCGGAGCGAAGACGGAGGCTTCGAGCTTCGCGAGCGCCCGCGAGAACGAGGACTTCGCGTTCGAGACGACGACCGGCACGGCCCGGTTCACCGCGGTGGGAACCGCAGGATCGTCCGGCAGCTCGTACGCGATCGACGGCATCCAGCGAGCTCTCGATCTCCTTGCGCCCGACCGCGCCGGGTGCGCCCAGGCGGTTGGCGACGAGGAAGACCTTCTCGCGCTCGAATCCGAGCCTGTCGATCGTCTCGAGCCCGATGCGAACGTTCTTGAGGGACGTCACCTCGGGGTTGCAGACGAGCAGCAGCTGGTCGGTGTAGTCGAGCGCGGCGAGCATCCCGCCGTCGAAGAGCGGCCCGGTGTCGACGACGACTGCCTCGTACGCGCTGCGGGCCGCGACGAGGATCGCGGCGAGCTCCTTCTGACCGACCGCATCAGCCTCTTCGGGCCGCTTCGGCGCCGGGAGGATGTCGAGTCCCGTGCGCGGGTCCGTGCTGACGAACGCGCGCAGCTTCGCGACGTCCACGTCGCCGGCCGCCGTTGCGAGGTCGGCGATGGTCGCGCGCGGGGCGACTGCCATCGTGAGCGCCGAGTCGCCGAACTGGAGGTCCAGGTCGACGAGCAAGGTGCGGAGGCCCGAGCGCGCCGCGGCGACCGCGAGGTTGGTCGCGACGACGGTCTTGCCGCTGCCGCCCTTGGGCGAGAAGACGGTCACGACCTTGCCGTGCCCGGTGGGCACGGAGCCCATCGCGGCCTTGCGGATCGCGAACAGGAGGGTCTCGGCCGGCTGCGGAAGCACGACGACGTCGCTTGCTCCGATCTCGAGCCCGGTCTCGACGATGCCGTTCGGCTCGCCGTAGGCGGCGAGAATCAGCGGGGCGTCGGAGAGCTCGCGGACGCGCTCCACCTCCTCGGCGATGTTGGGCGCCGAGGAGGTTTCGACTACATGGAGCGCGACGTCGACTGATCGAGGGGAACCCGCGCCCGCCGCATCGGCGCGGACGAGGTCGATCGCCGGGTCCTGTTCGAGCGTGGCGGCGACGCCGTGGGCGGCAGGGCCGCTCACGAGGACGCGGAGGCTGGTGTGGTGGCCGTTACTGCCCATCGACTGCCTCCGGGAACCTTCCGACGATCAGCTCGGAGGCCTTGCTCGCGGGGAGTCCGCGGGCGAGGAACGAGTGCAGGGTCTCGAGGCGTCTGCGCGCTGTTTCGCGGAGCCGCAGTCGGCCGCAGCGCGAGGAACCAGTTGCTCATGTTCATCGCCCAGCCCATCGTCTGAGCCTGGCTGTCGGTCATGACGAGCGTCGCGCCGACGCTTCTCGTTGTTGCCGAGCTGCTCCGCGTCGCCTCGTCGGGCGCCTTGAGCACGAGGAGGTTCCGCAGCACGACCTGGTCGTGGTCGCGCGCGACCCTGCCGCGTGTACCGCGCGGTGGCGACGACGTCGACGCGGTCGCCATCGGACAGCGTGCCGGCGAGCAACTGCTGCGGCTCGCCGACGATCGTCGATCGCTCGCTCCTTGCCGGAGAACCTCGGCGAAGATGCCACCCTGCTCAGCCGGTGCGAACTGGCGGAGGCGTGATCTGCTCGCCTTTGAAGATCTCGTTCGGCGACGACCTGCGAGGTCAGCGGGGCGGCGGAGACGACCGAGCCCGCCACGACGGCGCGGCGGGGAACCATCTCGGTCTTGAGGTAGCCGCCGCCGGCGACCTCGGAGCCCTTGGTGCCCGCCGGGATGTCGCGCGAGGCGACCATGACCTTCACGAGGCCGGCGCCTTCCTTCACGCTGTCGCGGTAGCTGATGACGTAGAAGCCGACGAGGACGGCCGCGAGCACCGCGAGCGCCACCGGCAGCATCAGGTTTCGGAGTCGGAGATTCGTCACGGAGCGTCCTTTCGCTTCTCTATTTGGTCAGCGTGATCACGTGCACGCCGAAGTCGTTGTCGGGATCGGGGATCGGGTTGCCGGCTGCGAGGTCGGTCGCGATGAAGGTCACGAAGTGGCCCGTGAGCTCGTGGTCCTTGCCTGGCCCACTTGACGACGTCGTCGATGACGAACGCGGCCCAGCCGATGACGTGGTAGCCGGTGCTTGCGCTGGCGGTGTCGTAGACCGGGAACAGGAGCACGCGCTGGTCGTCGGCCGCGTCCTCGAGCTGCTTCTTGATGCCGTTCTTCTCGCCGTTCGCGGGGGGATAGATCGTGTTGATCGGGAGGTAGTCCGGGTAGCCGTCCTCGAGCCACTTCTTCATGTCGCCCGCGCCGGCGCTGCCGTCGCGGTCGAGGTCGAGCAGGCCGAACTTGCTCTTCGTCGGGTCGAACTCGTCGTCCTCGGCGAACGTCGAGCGTCACCGGCTGGCCGAAGCAGCTCGGGTCGGTGACGATGCACGCCTGGCTCCTTGTGGACGCGCGATCGGCGCGACGTTCTTCAGCAGCTCGGGCGCGGAGATCCGGCCTCCGCCTGCGCGCCGACGGTCACGTTGCACGTCCGCGTCGAGAACTGAGCCGAAGACGCCGCGCGAAGAATCCCGGAGCCTGTCGCGCTCGCGGACGACGTCGATGCAAGAGGTGGCCGGGCAGTCGTCGTCGGGAAACGTGACGCGTCGGGTGCGGTGTAGTTCTGCTGCGCGTAGTCCAGCGCGACGGCTTGCAGCCGACCCCGTTCGGAAGCTCCTGCGCGCCGGCCAGAGCGGCGGCGTCTGCCGCGCGTTGCAGCTGGCGCTGCGCCCGATACCACGAACCGCCGTCGATCACGAGAGCGGCCATGCCGACCAGGACGAAGAGCACGACGACAACGAACACAAGAGCCTGTCCGGACTCGCCCCGCGTGCGTCTGACGAGCGCCTTCATTCGAGTCGCTCCGTCGCACTTGCGTTGAGGTTGCCCGAGGCGCTGAGATCCGGGAGGCCGATCTCGTACGGGAACTTGATCGAGATGATGACCCGACCTCCGGGGTCGCCGCTCCGTCCGGCGTCTTGCAGTCGAAACTCGCGGCCGGATCTTCGACCACTGCGTCGCCGTTACGGTGTTCTGGATCGCCGTCTGTGCGGCACCGCACGGGTCTGCTCGTCCGCTTGACCGCAGCCGCACGCGCGCCGACCCGAACGGCGTCGGTGATCGCGAGGTAGTTGTAGAACAGCGACACCGAACTGGAGGATCCCGAAGAGCAGAAGCACCAGAACCGGCAGGACGATGACGAACTCGACGAACGACTGACCGTCTTCGCGGTGCAGAAACTTGGGGTGTATGTCTCGTGTGTTGGTCATGAGTCTGAAGGTCGAGGTCAGGGCCTCGCCCGCTCGTGCGAGGAGGCCCTGACAGCATCGAGGGTTGATCGCGCTTCGCGCCTTAACCGCTGACAGCGGTCGTGATCTTCCCAATGGCGGTGCCGAGGGCGGTGCCGAGGCCCGACCACGTGACGGCGAGCAGAACGCCGACGACGATCACGGAGAGGACGAGGGCGTACTCGACGAACGTCTGGCCGCTCTCGTTCTTGCTGTCGGCGATCAGTGCGGTCGCCCAGGCGATGAAACGATCGAACATTGAGGTGATACCTCCTGGTATGCGCAAGGGCGACCACCGCCCTCGCATTTGCAGGCACCAGTAGTAGATGCGCCCTCGGGTGGGTCGCCTCGCCCGCGCGGGCGGTCCCTCGGGTGGTTCGAACCACCCGGTCGGTAGAAGCGATGCGTGCGATGCCACGCGATACTTGCCCGTCGTGAGCTCCATCGTTCTTGTCGCCCAGGACGGGCAGGTTGTCTGCGAGCGCTGCGAGATCGCCGACGGTTTCTTCAGCCGTGGGCGGGGACTGCTCGGGCGCGCTCGTCTGGAGCGCGGCCACGGGATGCTGATCCGCCCGACCTGGTCCGTGCACACGGCGTTCATGCGCTTCGCGATCGACGTCCTCTTCCTCGACCGGCAGCTGACCGTGGTCGGGATCGAGCGTCGGCTGCGGCCCTGGCGCGCCGCGGCGAAGCGCGGGGCCCACTCGGCGCTCGAGCTCGCGGCGGGCGAGTCGGAGCGCCTGAAGATCGAGGTCGGCGACCGGCTGGCCTGGGGCGCGCTCGGGGCGGAGGCTTGACCGCCGCCCTCACATGGGCGCGCGCGCGTCCGGTCGGAGCGCTGATCGCAGCCGCGATCGCCGCGGCCGTCCTCGCCCGCTACGGCGCCGGCCCGGCAGGCCTCATCGCCGCCTTCACCGCAGCCGTGCTCGTCGTCCTCTCGGTGATCGACATCGAGACGCGGCGGCTGCCGAACGTCATCGTCCTGCCGACCGCGGCGCTCGTGCTTGCCGCTCGGCTCCTGACCGCCCCCGAGCACTGGGCCGACATGGCTCGGCGCCGGCCTCGGCGCCTTCGCGTGCTTCTTCCTGCTGGCGCTCGTCTACCCGGCCGGAATGGGCATGGGCGACGTGAAGCTCGTGTTGCTCCTCGGCTTCGCGCTCGGCTCCGCCGTGCTGCCTGCCCTCATGGTCGGCACGCTCGCTGCGGCTCTCGCCGGAGCGCTCCTACTCGCCCGTGACGGGCGGGAGGCTCGCCGGCGTTCGATCCCCTTCGGGCCGTTCCTGGCCTTCGGGGCGATCGCCGCGACGCTCTTGCTCACTCCGTAGCGCCAGGTCGGAGGCCCTACGCCGCGGCCGGTGTGACGGCCCGAATCAGGTAGATGCGGCCGTCGAGGTGGAACCAGACCTCGCGCACGCCGCGCTCGGCCGTCCATGCCTCGACCTCGCGCAGCAAGACGGCGAGGTCGCCGCGTCGCGGCCGCAGGACGACCTTCGCGAGCCAGAGGGGTCTCTCGTACTCGACCCGGACCATCCAGCGCGAGGCGAGTCGTTCGCACAGGTGCGTGGCGTCCAGCAGGTCGAGGATCTCGAAGACCAGGGTGTCGCTCTGGACGCGGGCCGAAATCACGCACAGAAGCTTGCTGCCGCGTCATGCCGGTCGCCTGACCCAGGCGTGTCAATCCAGAAGCGTCAGTTCGCGATCAGGTGCTCGCGCTGCGCGACGGCGACCGCCTCGAGCCTCGAGTGGACGCCGAGCGCCTTCAGCACGTGGCGGACGTGGTTCCGTACCGTCTCCGGGCTCAGACTGAGCTCCTCGGCGATCTGGCGGGTCGAACGTCCGAGCTGGAGCTGCCGGAGGATCTCGGTCTGCCGTGGCGTCAGCGCTGGATGCGGGGCCGTCGATTGCGAACCTTCGTGCTGGACGAATTGGCCGAAGACGCCGATCACTCGATCGCCACGGCGAAGCGGCACCGAGCTGATCTCCACGTCGATCCGAGCGCCCGCCAGCGTCGAGCAGCACAGCCTCCGAGTCCGTGACGACCGCCGTCCCGGCGATCTTCTGCGCAAAGACCTCGCGTGCGCGTCTCGTCTCCTCCGGAGCGACGACCGACGTGAACTGCCGGCCGCGGACGTCCCCGACAGACTGCTTGGCGGCACTGTTCGTCCAGCGGATGACGCCGGTCGAATCGATGACGTAGCTCGGGATGCTGATGTTCTCGAGCGCGGCCTCGACGTCGCTGTCCAGCGCGTATAGACCCCCCGGCATGCCTTCGAGTGTGCCCGCGGCGACGCCTCGCGTCAATCGCCCGGACCGGGCTACTCGTACTGGAGCGCCTCGAGCACGTTCAGCCGTGACGCGCGCCGCGCGGGGAGGATCGCCGCGATGATGCCGACGACGATCGCGGCGAGCGCGACGACGATCAGGGTGACGACCGGCAGCGAGAACTCGATGAAGTCGATCCGCGCGACGAGCAGGCCGCCGAGCGCGATCCCGAGGATGATCCCGAGCACCGCGCCGATGAGCGCCGTCACGACGCTCTCCTGGCGGATCATCCGCTGCGTCTGCCGCCGCGTCATCCCGATCGCGCGCAGCAGCCCGAGCTCGCGCGTGCGCTCGAAGACCGAGAGCGCGAGCGTGTTGATGATCCCGAAGAGGCTCACGATCACCGAGAGCGCGAGCAGCACGTAGAGCACGTTCAGCACCGCGGAGAGCCCGGCGACCTGGTTGTCCTTGAACTCCTGCTGATCCTGCACCTTCGCGTTCGGGAACGAGCTCAGCGCCAGGTTCAGCGCCGCCGTGTTCGCGTCGGTCACGCCGCCCTGCATGTTCAGGAACGTGTACGAGTTCGTCGGCTGCTCGTAGTTCGCGTCGAACGCCTCCGAGGAGATGTTCACGTTGCCGAACGGCGAGCCGCCGGTCGGCTCGTCGAAGATGCCCTCGATCTTCTGGTCGAGCGTCTTGCCGGTCGGCGTGAGCAGCTCGAGCGGCGAGCCGACGGTCAGGTTCCGCTCCTCCGCCCAGTCCTTCTTGACGATCGCGCCGTCGAGGCCGAGCTCCCCGGCGACCGCGTCGTTCCCGTCGACCCAGTCGATGTGGATCGTCTTCGGCGTGTCGGCGTCGAAGGTGCCGATCGTCTGCGTGCTGTTGTCGATGCGCGCCTGCCCGAAGCGGATCCCGGATGCCGCGGTCACGCCCTGCACCTGCGCGGCACGTTCCTCGACGCTGACCGGGAGCGGCGAGAAGTTGTTCTGCGCGGTGATCGCGTAGTCCGCGACGAACTGCTCGTCGACAGAGTCGAGGAATGTGTTGCGGATCCCCTGCGCAAGCACCGCGACGAGCGTGACGAGCGCGAGCCCGATCATGAGCGCCGATGCCGTCGACGCCGTGCGCTGCGGGTTCCGCTGCGCGTTCTCGCGCGCGAGCGCGCGCGACGACGGGTCGGCGATCACGCCCGGCCGCTCGACCGGCCACTCGGGGTGGTACCAGCCGAGCTTCGAGACGACCCACATGACGAGCACGATGAACGGCAGCAGGAGGAAGAGCGTCAGCGGCGTCCCGAGCAGGAACGCGCCGATCCGCTTCGGGATCCCTGCGCGCCGCTCGAACATCCCGTAGCGGAGCAGCCAGTAGCTGATGAGGATGGGGTAGAACAGGACCGAGAAGACGGCGACCATCACCGTGCCGACCGGGCTGACGGCATCTGCGAGCGGGCGCACGATTCGCGACGCGAACATCGCGACGCCGAAGAAGATGAGAAGCGCGCCGACGCCCATGAAGAGCAGCACCTGGGTCGTGCCGAGGCCGCTGCGGAAGAGCCCATAGCAAAGGGCTGCGAGGCCGAGTGCCGCGACGAGGATCGCGACGTACGGGCGCCAGCTCGCGAAGCGTCCCTCCGGGAGCTCGGCTCCTTCGCGGACGGCGGCGATCGGCGGGATGCGCGTTGCGCGGAACGCGGGGCGGAGGCTGGCGAGGAGCGTGATGCCCGTGCCGACGAGCAGCGCGACGACGATGGTCCGCGTCTCGTACACGAGCCCGACCTTCGGCAGCGTGAACCCGACCGCGTCGAAGAGCGCGTTCAACCCGCGCGCGAGGAGAAAGCCGAGGAACAGCCCGATCACCGACGCGATCACGCCGATCACGAGCGCCTCGACGATGACCGAGCCGAGCACCTGCCTGCGGGATCCGCCGATCGTCCGGATCGTCGCGAACTCGCGGGTCCGCTGCGCGATCGTGATCGAGAGCGTGTTCGCGATCACGAACGAGCCGACGAAGAGCGCGATCCCCGCGAACGCGAGCAGGAACTTCTGGAGGAAGCCGATGAACTCGTTCGTGCCGCTCGCGTCCTCCGCCGCCTGACCCTCGCCTGAGCGCACGCGGACGGTCGGCCCGAGCCCGGACTCGAGATTCGACATCAGCTGCTGCGTCGAGACGCCGGTGTCCGCGGCGACGCGGATCTGGTCGAGCCGGCCGACCTTGTCGAACATGCGCTGCGCCGTCGGCAGGTCGAACGCGGCGATCGTCGCGCCGCCGAGCGAGGAGAGCGCGCCGAAGCGGACGATGCCGCTCAGCGTCATCGTCTCGGCCGGCCCGCGGGAGGCGATGTCGATCGGCTGCCCGATCTGGAAGTCGCCCTTCTTGTACGAGGCCTCGTCGATCGCGACCTCGTTCGTCTTCGGCCATGCGCCCTCCGCGAGCGTCAGCGAGTTGAAGCGGGGCTGGCTGGGGTCGACGGAGAAGCCGAGGCTCGGCGCACCGCCGCTCGTCAGCACCTTCCCGTCCTTCTTGATGATCTGCGCCTCGCCCGCGACGCCGCCGAGGGCCGCGGCGACGCCGTCGATCTGCTTCGTCTTCTCGAGGTCGCTCTGCGGCAGCGTCGCCTGCACGAAGCCGGTCTCGCCCTCGCTGGTGGGCTCGAACGCCGTCTTTGCCGTGACGACGGCGTTCGTGCCGCGGTACGACTCGCTGAAGATCGTGTCGAAGGCGTGCTGGATCGTGTCCGTGAGGACGTACGTCCCGCTGATCATCGCGACGCCCAGGACGATCGCGATCGCCGTCAGAGCGGCTCGGAGCTTGCGTCCGAGCAGGCCGCGAATCGCGACCAGGATCACCGCGAAAGCTCGTTCATCGCAGCGCTGATGTCGGCCGGCTCCATGTGGCCCGCGTCCTTGACGATCTCGCCGTCGGCGAGGAAGAGGATGCGGTCCGCCGTCGAGGCAGCGCCTGCGTCGTGCGTGACCATCACGAGCGTCTGGCCGTACTCGGACACCGACGTGCGGAGCAGGTCGAGGATCTCGGCGCTCGTCCTCGAGTCGAGGTTGCCGGTCGGCTCGTCGGCGAAGACGACCGTCGGTCGCGTGACCAGGGCGCGCGCGATCGCGACGCGCTGCTGCTGTCCGCCCGAGAGCTCCGACGGGCGGTGCTCGAGGCGGTCGGCGAGCCCGACGTTCTCGATCAGCTGCTCGAAGAACGCCGCGTCGGGCTTCTCGCCGGCGAGCGTGAGCGGCAGCCGGATGTTCTCCTCGGCGGTGAGCATCGGCAGGAGGTTGAAGAACTGGAAGACGAAGCCGATGTGCTCGCGCCGCAGGCGCGTGAGGGCCGTGTCGTCGAGCCTGCCGATGCTGGTTCCGGCGATCAGCACCTCGCCGTCGGTCGGCCGGTCGAGGCCGGCGAGGATGTGCATCAGCGTCGACTTGCCCGAGCCGGAGGGGCCCATGACCGCGGTCAGGCGCCCACCCTGGACGTCGAGCGAGACGCCGCGAAGCGCCTCGACCGCGGTCGAGCCCTCGCCGTAGACGCGCGTGACGTCGCGCGCGTTCACCACCGCACCGTTCGTGCTCATGGCGTTTGAGGCTACCTGTCCCCTGCGATCCAGAATGCAGTTGCCGCGCCGATGTAGGTGACGATCAGGAGAACGCCTTTTCCGCGCGACGACTGGCCGTTCGCGAGCAGGAGGCCCGCGACCGCAGCCGAGCACGCGAGCACGCCGATCTCGACCGGACGGAACGTGAGCGCCAGCGGGTCGATCAGCCACGAGAGCAGCGCGACGGCAGGAATCAGGAACACCGCGACCTGCGCGCTCGAGGCGAGCGCGATCTCGGCTGCGAGCTTGATGTTCCCGCGCGCCGCAACGACGACCGCACCGCCGTGCTCGGCGGCGTTCCCGACGATCGCGACGATCACCGTCGCGACGAAGAACTCCGAGAGCCCTGCGCTCTCCGCGAACTCGTCGATCGAGCCGACGAGGATCTCCGCGATCAGGGCCGTCACGACGGTTGCCGCGGCGAGCACCCCGAGCGAGACCCGGAGCGACCACGCCTGCAGCGCCCGGGGGTCGTCGGAGACGTGCAGCTGCCGGTGTCGCCGGAGCGAATACCACGTCGCCCCGACGTAGACGATCAGCAGCAGGACGGACGGGACGATCGAGAGGACCGCGAGCTCGTGCCGGTTCGGGTCGCCCTCCCAGCCGGGGATCGACGGGATCAGCAGCAGCACGACCGCGAGCCCGACGAGCCCGATCGAGAGGAACGACGACGGGCGGTCGAGCGCTCCGCGGCCGCCGAAGAGGAGCGAGAACCCGAGCACGAGCAGCAGGTTTCCGACGACCGAACCGGTGAGCGAGCCGCGCACGACCTCGAACAACCCGTCGCTCACGGCGAAGAGCGCGATGATCAGCTCGGGCGCGTTGCCGAACGTCGCGTTCAGGAACCCGCCGACACCGGCGCCCGTGTGGTGAGCCGCGTGCTCCGTCGCCTCGCCGATCAGCCACGCGAGCGGGATGAGGCTCACCGCGGCGAGGACGAAGTCGGCCGTCGAGCCGGGGTGGAAGAGGAAGTGGACGGCGATCGTGATCGGCGCCAGGCCGAGCGACGCCCACAGGATGCGCCTCGTCACGGGCGAGTACGTTACGCGGCATGGTCGAGGCGGTGCTCTTCGACTGGGGCCACACCCTGATCGACTGGGTCTGGGACGAGGAGCTCCTCGCCGCCGGCCACGCCGCGGGGCTGCGGGCGATCGGTCACGAGGACGCGGAGATCACGAACCACTTCCGCGAGGTCTACGAGCCGCGCTTCTGGGCGCCGGGGACGCTCGAGGAGCTCGAGTACCCGCCGCTCGTCCGGCAGCTGCTGCGCGACCACGGGATCGAGGTGAGCGACGAGGAGCTCGACCGGTTCCTCGAGGCCGAGCACGCCACCTGGACGCCCGCGCGTCGCATGGGCACGACGACGCACGCACTGCTCGAGTCGCTCCGGAACCGAGGGCTCAGGCTCGGGATCGTCTCGAACGCGTTCGACCCGCCCGCCCTGCTGCACCGCGACCTGGCCGACGCCGGCGTCGCCGAGCGGGTCGACTACGCGATCTTCTCCTCCGAGCTCGGGAAGCGGAAGCCGCACCCGGAGATCTTCCAGCGGGCTCTCGGCGCGCTCGACGTCCGGCCGGAGGCGGCGGTCTTCGTCGGCGACCGCCTCTACGAGGACGTCCGGGGCGCCTCGGAGGTCGGGATGAAGACGATCCAGGCGCTCTGGTTCCGGGCCGACGAGAACCCGGACGGCGCCGAGCCGGACTTCCAGGCGTTCACGCAGATGGACGTCCTGAACGTGGTTCGCCGCCTGAGTAGTGAGTGAAAACTCACTCGGCACTACTCCCGTCCGGGCGATCTGTCAAGTCTTGCGCAGCCCCTTCCCGGTGCCGACAATCTGACCATGGCATACGTCGAGCAGCCGGCAGGCACCCTGCCGCTCCGACCCCAGGACGAGGTCGAATGCCGCCGCTGCGAGGTCCACTGCGACAAGGTCGTCCACCCGGCCGCCTGCATCGCGAAGGCGTGCCCCTTCCTCTACGCGTACGAGGGCCATGGGCACACCTACGTCGGGTGCATGCAGAAGATCTTCGCGGTCGAGATCGACCTCGACCTGCTCGAGGCGGCCGAGCGGGGCGGAGGCTTCGGCGCCGTTCGTGCGGTGCGCCAGCCGCTGCCGATGTGCCACACCGAGGTCGAGAGCACGTACGAGCACCGCAAGGACGACCTCGGCTGCGTGAACCCCGAGTTCTTCGAGCTGCCCGACGGCCAGCCGAACTTCCGGATCTTCGCCCGGCTCACGCCGAACAGCCAGACGGACGGCTAGCGCGGCTCGAGCATCGCGATGCCGTGGGCAGCGGCGTCGGCGAGCTCGTCCAGCCCGCGCAGGTTGACGTTCGGGATGCGGTCGCAGCGCTGGTGGTAGCAGGGATCGCCGCCGCTGAAGAGCCCGCCCGTGGCGATCCCGACGTCGTCGAACGACGCGTGGTCTGAGCGGCCGCTGATGTCGATCGTCTCCGAGCGGAGGCCGTGGGCCGCGAAGTACCGCTCGAAGACGTAGGCGAACGGGCCGCGGTAGACGCCCCGCGTGTAGCGGCGCGCGCCGAGCATGTCGAAGTTGAGGTAGCCGCTGACCGCGCGGCGGTTGGCGGCGACGCGCACGTACGCCCGCGAGCCGTGGAGGCCCGACTCCTCGGCGCCCCAGAAGCCGAAGCGGACGTGGTGGCGCGGCTCGAGCCGCTGCAGCGCCTCGGCGAGCTCGAGGAGCGCGGCGACGCCGGTTCCGTTGTCGTCGATCCCGGCGCCCGCGGTGACCGAGTCGAGATGCCCGCCGACGACGAGGGTCGGCGCCCGCGCGGCTCGGGGTGAGTCGGCGATCACGTTCTGGACGGTCGTGCGCACGGTCTGTGCGCGCACCTCGACCTCGACAGTGGCTCCGGCCAGGGTCGAGCCGACCTGCTGCGTGACCCCGACGACCGGCATCCCGATGCCGGGCTCGACGAGCGTGGCGCTGAGCGGACCGGCCTCGTTGTTGAAGATGATCGCCGCCGCGGCGTCGGCGCGCGCGGCGTTTGCGGCCTTGATCGCGAAGAAGCAGGAGCCGCGGCGGATCAGCGCGATCCTGCCCTTGACGTCGCCGCCGAAGTCGCCCGACTGGCATCCGTCGCCCGCCGCGACGACCTGACCGCGCACCTTGCCGCTCCCGGAGTACTCGAACGCGCGGGGTGCGAGGTCCCGCTCGGCCGGCGCGAGCTGCTGCCCGCGCACGAGGTCGACCGAGAACCGGGCGTACGGGAACGACTGAAGCCGAACACGCAGGCCGGCGCGCGCGAGCTGCGTCCGCACGTAGCGGACGGATGCGTTGTAGCCCGCGGTGCCGGCGGCGCGGTGCCCGCCGTTTGCGTCCGCGATCCGCTGGAGGGCGACGAGGTGCGCCCGCATCCCGGCAGGCGTGACAGCCTTGCGCAGGTCGGTGGACAGGTGCTCCCGCGAGCGGCGCTCGGCGCCCGACGACGACGCGCCGCCGCAGCCCGCGGAGACCAGGAGCAGGGCCATCGCCGCCGCAGCGAGCGAGCGCATCACCTCTTACGACGTTTCGCGCCCTTCTTCGTTTGCGACCAGCGCGCGTGGAGCTCGCGCGTCTTGCGGATCTCGTCGGCGTTCGGGCCCCGGTCGTCGGCGCCGGGGACCTCGAGCACCGCCGGCAGCCGCTGCACCTTCGGGTGCGCGAGGAACGCTCCGAGCCCTTCACCCATCAAGCCGTCGCCGATGTTGTCGTGGCGGTCGCGGTTCGAGCCCAGCGGCGTCTTCGAGTCGTTCACGTGCAGCGCGCGGAGCCGGTCGAGGCCGATCGAGCCGTCCACCTCCTTCATCACGGCCGCGACGGCCTTCGGGTCGGTGACGTCGTAGCCCGACGCGTAGAGGTGACAGGAGTCGAGGCAGACGCCGAGCCGCGGGTGGTGGTCGAGCCGCTCGTGGAGCGTCGCGAGCTCCTCGATCGAGCGTCCGATCGTCCCGCCGGTGCCGGCCGAGTTCTCCATCAGGAGCCAGGTCCGGTCGTTGCAGAGCTCGAGCACCTGCTCCATGGCCGGCAGCACGCGCTCGAGCCCTTGCTCGAAGCCGGCGCCGAGGTGCGACCCGACGTGGAAGACCACGCCTTCGGCTTCGATCGCGCAGGCGATCTCCATCGTGCTCCGCATCGCCGCGACGCTCTTCTCGTAGACCTCGTCGTTCGGCGCGGCGAGGTTGACGAGGTAGATCGCGTGGCAGAGCACGGCGCCGAGGCCTGCTTCCTCCCGCTGCTGCCGGAAGAGCTCGTACCGCTCGGGATCGGGGTTCGGCGGCTTCCACGCACGCGGGCTCTGCGTGAAGAGCTGCAGGGCGTCGGCCCCCATCCCGACCGCCTTCTCGACCGAGGCCTTCACGCCGCCCGAGCAGTGCGCGCCGATCAGCATCAGCGGAGGAACGCCGCGAGGCGCGCCGCCTCGTCCTCGGCCTCGCGCCGCGCGGCGCGGGGGAGAGGCGCGAACGGCTCGAGCTTCACCTTGCCATTGTCCTCCCGCCACGTTCCGGCGACGACGCCGTCGACGAGGAACGTCTGCGCGACGTCGCCGTTCTTCGCGATCACCGTCTTGCGGTACTCCTCCGGGAGCACCCGTGTCCGGTCGGCGAACCCGAGGAGCACGTTGTCCCACTTCGGCAGGAAGCGGACCGGTGCAGGCGTCGTTGCGTCCGGCAGGGGCGCACGAGGAAGGTCGAGCAGCTCCCGGCCGCGCTCGTCGCGGAAGCGGCGGAGCGGCTCGAGCGTCTCGAGCGCCGGGGCGAGGTCCGAGACGCGCATGCCGGACCAGTCGCCGAGGTCGGCACGCGCGGCCGGTCCGAACGCCGCGAGGTACCTGCGGACGAGCTCGGCCCGCGCGACTGTCGTCTCGATCGCCGCAGGCTCCGCAACCGGGGCGAAGAGCGCCTGCGGGCGCGCCGCGAAGAGCGCGGTCTCGGGCGCGTGGAGCAGGTGACCGGTCTTTCGCGCGACGAACCACGTGCGACGCCGAGTCAGCTCGTCCTCGATCCCGTGGTCGCGCTCCATGCGGTCGAGCACCTGCTGGAAGGTGAGCGGCCCGTCATCGAACATCGCGCGGATCTGCGGCGCGAGCCGGGTGCCGAGCTCCAGCGACTCGTCATCCGCCCAGGCGCGCATGTCCCGCAGCGCCGCCGCAGAACATCCCGTAGTCGCGCTCGGTGACGAGGTGGAGCGTGCCGCGCATCACCGTCGCCTTCACGACCGTCCCCGAGCGGATCGCCCGCTCGAGCGTTTCGCGCCGGAACGTCGGGAGGCGCGTCCAGAGCCCGACGTACGGCGCCTTCGGCCACTGCGCCTGCACGCCTGCCAGACGCTCGATCGTGAGGAGCGGTGAGAGCCTGCGCCGCTCGAGCAAGAGCTGCCGGGCGAGCGTCGCGCGGTTGAGCTCGCGGAGCGTGAGGACGCGCACGGGTCCGACGCTACCCAAGGAAGGTGGCCAGCCGCGAGGACTCGTCCTCGAGCTCGCGACGGACCCCGCGCGGGAGCGGGTCGAACGGCTCGACGGCCACGCGCCCGCGCTCGAACGTCCAGGTGCCGGCGACGACGCCGTCGACGAGCACGGTCTGGGCGCCGGCCAACACGAGCTTCCGTGCCTCGTGCTCCTCCGGGATCACCCGGCGCCGGTCCGCGTGGCCGATCAGGAGCTCGTCCCAGCGCGACAGGAAGCGCACGGGCGCCTTCGCGCGCGGCCTCCGCGAGCGGGGCACGCGGCAGGTCGAGGAGCTGCCGGCCCTCCTCGTCGAGGAAGCGCCGGAGCCGCATCCGCTCGAGGGCCGGATCGAGGGTCTTCAGCACCTGGCCGCTCCACGCCGCGAGGTCGGCCCGCGTCGCCGGCCCGAACGCGGCGAGGTACCGGCGAACGAGATGCGCGAGCGCGTCGTCGCGGCTCGGCTCGGGCCCGTCGTACGCGCGCAGCCGCACGCCGCGCACGAAGCCCCACACGCCGCTCTCCGGCTGGGGCACGAGCGGGATCAGGTGGCGGAGCCAGTTGAGGTCGCGGTGGTTCTCCTCGTCCGTGCCCGGCCCGCGCCGTTCCTGGATGAACGCCCGCAGCTCGGCTCCCGAGCGAGGCTCGCGCGCGAACGACGCGACCGCGCGCACGAGCTCCGGCGCCGGCTCCGGCCGGCCGGTCGTCCACGGCGCGGGATCGCGCCTGAGCGCCGCTTCGTAGAGCGGGTAGTCGCGGGCGGAGACGAGATGCAGCGTCCCGCGCATCAGCGACGCCTTCAGCACGCTTCCGCGGCGAAGCGCCCGCGTCAGCCCGTCGCGCTCGAAGCCCTCGATTCGCGACCAGAGCGCGACGTACGGGGACGGCACCCACTGCGCCTGGAGCGCGGCGACCCGCTCGATCGCCCGCGTCGGCGTGAGCGGCGCGCGCCGCAGGAGGAGCTGTCGGAGGAGGAGCGTCCGGTTCAGCTCGCGGAGCGACAGAACCCGCATCGCGCCTACGCTATCCGCGTGTCCGTCCGCGTTCGCATGGCGCCGAGCCCGACCGGGATGCTGCACATCGGGAACGTCCGAACGGCGCTCTTCAACTGGCTCTACGCACGCCACGAGGGCGGCGAGTTCAAGCTCCGGATCGAGAACACCGACACGAGCCGCGAGGTCGCCGAGGCGGTCGACCAGATCCAGGAGTCGCTCCGGTGGCTCGGGCTCGACTGGGACGGCTCGCACACGTTCCAGCTCGATCGCATGGACGACTGCCGCGAGGTCGCGCGCAAGCTCGTCGCGGAGGGCAAGGCGTACGAGGACGAGGGCGCGATCCGCTTCAAGATGCCCGACGAGGGGACGACGGGCTGGGACGACGTCGTGCGAGGGCGGATCGAGTTCCCGAACGATCAGCTCGAGGACGTCGTGCTCGTGCGGTCCGACGGGCGGCCGACGTACAACTTCGCCTCGCCGATGGAGGACGTGTGGGACGGGATCACGCACGTGATCCGCGGCGACGACCACGTCTCGAACACGCCGAAGCAGCTCAACCTCATCCGCGCGGTCGGCGCCGAGCCGCCGATCTACGCGCACGTGCCGAGCGTCTTCGGCACCGACGGCAAGAAGCTCTCGAAGCGGCACGGCGCCGTCACGGTCGAGGAGTTCCGCTCGGCCGGCTACATCGCGCCGGCCCTGATGAACTTCCTGGCGCTGCTCGGCTGGGCGCCCGACGGCGAGACGACGATCATGTCGCGCGACGAGCTGGTCGAGCGGTTCGACCTCTCACGCGTGCAGCCGAGCCCGGCCGCGTTCGACTTCCAGAAGCTCGACTGGATGAACGGCGTCTACCTGCGCGCGCTTCCGCCCGACGAGTACGCGCACGAGCTCGTGCTCTACCTCGGCGAGCAGGGCTACGACTGGGACGCGGAGCTCGTCCGGAAGGCGGCGCCGCTCGTGCAGGAGAAGATCGAGCGGCTCGGCGACTTCCCCGAGTTCGCCGGGTTCCTCTTCCAGGACATCTCGCTCGACGGCCAGCAGCTCGATCCGAACGTGCTGTCCGAAGCCGAGAGCGTCCTGCGTGACGTCGAGCCGTTCACCGCCGACCGGATCGAGGCGGCGCTTCGCGAGCTCGCGGAGCGTCTCGAGCTCAAGCCGCGCGACGCGTTCCAGCCGATCCGGATCGCCGTCACGGGCTCGAAGGTGTCGCCTGGTCTGTTCGAGAGCCTCGAGCTGCTCGGCCGCGAGAAGGCGCTCGAGCGCCTCAGCGCCGCCCGATCCTGATCGGCTTCGGTCGGGCGAGCGGGTCGAGCGCGCGTTGGAACTGCAGCCAGGCGCGGCGCCGGAACGCCATCGTCGGCTGGGGCAGGCCCGCGTGGTGCGGCTCGGAGGTCGGTCGTCTGATTCTCACTTTCAATATGTAAACGTCTTGGGGCGCCCGGGAGATACGGCGTGTTTTGAACTAGAATCCGTCCCTTGGCGTCGGGGGTCGGCACAGTGCTCGTCGTCGACGACGAGCCTTCACTTCGGCTTTTGTGCCGAGTCAACCTCGAGCTCGCCGGGCTCCGGGTGCTCGAGAGCGGCACGATCCCGGGGGCGCGGCGCCTGCTCGACGAAGAGCCCGTCGACGTCGCGCTGCTCGACGTCCACGTCGCAGGGCACGACGGACGTGACCTGCTGGACGAGCTCCGCGCTGCCGAGTCGCCCGTCCGCATCGTCTTTCTCACCGGCAGCGCCGACATTCGCGGCGCCCGGCTCGCTGCAGCAGACGCGGTCCTCGCGAAGCCGTTCGAGCCGGACGAGCTGGTTGCGGTCATCCAGCGGCTCGTCTCGGCTGCTCCTGTAGATTCGACTATGTGAGCGTCACCGCCGTCAGGACGCCGGCCGAGTACGAGGCCGAGCTCCAGCGCTACCTCTTCGAGCGATCCGAAGAGGGTCGCGCCGTCCGGGTCGGCGAGAAGGAGATCTCCGAGCAGGCCGCGATCGTCGCCCGGTACGCGGGCCTCTTCTCGCGCGAGCAGGTCGACGCGCTCCGGGAGCAGGAGGACGCGTCGTCCGGCGACGAGCGCGAGCGCCTGTACCGCCTGCGCAAGACCTGCGAGGCCGGGATCATCGCCGCCGAGCTCGCGGAGCGCGACGACGCGCTCGAGAACGCGATCCTCGCCGCGCGGGTCGAGTGGCAGGGCGAGCAGCTCCCGCTCCGGTCGGCGCAGGCGAAGCTCGCCGTCCTCGCCGACTACGGCGAGCGCGAGCGGCTGGGCGAGCTCCAGGCGCTGAAGTCGGCGGAGTTCAACGACGAGCGGCTCGACCTGATCCGCGCGGGCGAGGAGCTCGAGGCCGACCTCACCGGCGACCACGATCCGATCGCGCGCACCGAGGAGGAGAAGCAGATCTCGCTGCGCGAGCTCGAGCGCGCGCTCGCCGACGCGAGCGACCGCGTGACGGAGTCCTGGGAACGCATGCGCGCGACGTGGTTCGAACGCCTGCTCGGCCCCGAGCGCGAGGAGCTGCCGAGCTCGGCGCACGTCTCGTGGATCCGGCGGCTCTCCCCGCTCGAGTCGACGTACACGAAGGAGCGCTCGGTCGAGGTGTGCATGGACACGCTCAAGCGCCTCGGCTTCGACCTCGAGAACGAGCCGAACATCCGCCTCGACCTCGAGGACCGCCCGCAGAAGTCCCCGCGCGCCTGCGTCATCGCGTCGGATCCGCCGAAGATCGTCCACCTGATCACGCGCGCCCAGGGAGGGCTGCACGACTACCAGGCGTTCCTGCACGAGGCCGGCCACGCGCTCCACTACGCGGGCGTCGACCCGTCGCTCGACTACACGTTCCGCAAGATCTCGCGCGACCACGCGCTGACGGAGATCTACTCGTACATCATCGAGGCGATCACGCGCGAGCCCGAGTGGCACGAGCACTACTTCGGCGCGCCGGAGAACGCGGAGGCGCCGGTCTTCCTCGAAGCCCTGCTCTACCGCCGCTACACCGCGAAGCTCCAGTTCGAGCTCGCGTTCTGGTCCGACTTCCCCAACGGCGCCGGCGGCGAGGAGTACTCGAAGCGGCTGACCGGAGCGACCGGCATCCGCTATCGGCCCGACGCGTTCCTGTCCGACATGGACGCGGGGTTCTACTCCGCCGACTATCTCCGGGCCTGGATCCGCTCGTCGCAGCTCCGCACCTATCTCGTCCGCGAGATCGGCGACGACTGGTGGCGCAACCCGAAGACCGGCGACCACCTGCGCGAGCTCTGGCGCGAGGGCACGAAGCCCTCGAGCGAGGAGATCGCCGCGCGCATGGGCTTCGCGCCGCTCGACACGGGCCCGCTCGTCGCGGAGCTCGGCGGCTGAGTCCCTCCCACGACGATGCCTCGTCGCCGGGGCGCGCTGGGTGGTGCGAGGCAAGGACGCAGGGAGCGCGCGTATCCGAAGATACGGGCGTGACTGAGGACGCCGCATCGCGGCACCCAGCGCGGTCCGGCGACACAGCGCCTCGGCGTGGGAGGGGCTCGTGAGCCGAGTCCGCTACGACGCCTACTACACGTACGACGAGCTGACGTCACTGCTCCGCGAATGGGCGGAGCAGCACCCGGCGCTCTGCTCGGTCGAGTCGATCGGCACGTCGTACGAGGGCCGCGAGATCTGGCTCGTCACGGTGACGAACACCGAGACCGGGCCGCACGACGAGAAGCCGGCGTTTCTCGTCGAGGCGAACATCCACTCGGTCGAGGTCACCGGCTGCTCGGCGGCGCTGCACCTGCTCGAGCGCCTGCTGACCGGCTACGGCTCGGACGAGAAGGTGACGCGCGCGCTCGACAGCCGCACGTTCTACGTCATCCCGCGGCTGAACCCCGACGGCGCGGAGCTCGCGCTGTCGGAGCGTCCGCGCTACGTGCGCTCGTCGGTGCGGAAGTACCCGCTGCCCGAGCGCGAGGACGGACTCCAGGCGGAGGACGTCGACGGCGACGGCCGCATCCTGACCATGCGGCTCCGCGACCCGAACGGCAACTGGAAGGCCCATCCCGACGCCCCGGCGCTGATGGTCCGCCGCGACCCCGACGAGGACGGCGGCGAGTACTTCCGCCTCCTGCCGGAGGGGACGATCCAGAACTACGACGGCGCGACGATCAAGCTTCCGCCGCCCGCCGAGTCGCTCGATCTGAACCGCAACTTCCCCGGCGAGTGGGGGCCGGAGGCCGAGCAGGTGGGATCGGGGCCGTTCCCGACGTCCGAGCCCGAGATCCGCGCGATGGTCGAGGCGGTGGTCGCCCGGCCGAACATCACCGGCTACATCGCGTACCACACGTTCTCGGGCGTGCACCTGCGGCCGTACGCCTCGTACCCGGACGACCATCTGCCGACCGGCGACCTCCGGGTGTACAAGCAGATCGGCGAGATCGCGACGCAGCTCACCGGCTATCCCGCGGTCTCGGTCTTCCACGAGTTCGCGTACGACCCGAAGCAGTCGATCAGGGGATCGGCGCACGACTTCATGTACGACCAGCGCGGGATCTTCTCGTGGACGACCGAGTTCTGGAGCCCGCAGCGCCAGGCCGGGATCACGGACTACAAGTTCATCGAGTGGCTCCGGGACCATCCGCCGGAGGACGACCTCAAGCTCTACCGCTGGTCGCAGGAGACGCTCGGCGGCCGCGGCTACGTCGACTGGAAGCCGTTCGACCATCCGCAGCTCGGCGAGGTCGAGATCGGCGGCTGGGACGTCTTCTACGCCTGGTACAACGTCCCGCTCGAGCAGCTCGAGCAGGAGATCGCCCCGCACACGGAGCTCGCGATCTTCCACTGCCTCATCTCGCCGCGGCTCGCGACGCGCTCGCTCGACGTCGAGCGCGTAGGGGAGGGGCTCTACCGCGTGCAGCTCGTGCTCGAGAACACCGGCTGGCTTCCGACGAACGTCTCCGACATCGCGCTCCAGCGGAAGGCGGTGCGCGAGCTCGAGGTCGAGCTCGACCTGCCGGACGGCGCGCGCATCGTCTCCGGCGAGCGGGTGACGAAGGTCGGACAGCTCGACGGTCGGGTCCACAAGCGGACGACGCTCTGGTGGGCGACGAACGACGCGACGACCGACCGCGCGAAGCTCGAGTGGGTCGTCGACGCGCCGCAGGGCGGCGAGCTCGAGATCACGGCGAGGCACCAGCGCGCGGGAACCGTGCGCGAGCGCGTTCCGCTCGGCTAGTCAGGCGGGGACGGCCGGCGGCCGCAGGCGACGCGCCCGAGCCTCTCGGGCGAGATCAAGCTCAGGGAGCGGCCGACGCAGTGCGGCAACCCGACGCGACCGCGGTCGTGGTCGCGCGCTGAGGGGACGCTTCGGGGGCCGTCGCACGGCGGCCCCCGAAGAACCGCACGACCGTCGGCGCGGGCCACGTAGGGTCTGAGGCATGGCTTCCACACCGATCATCCTCGTTCCCGGCTACTGGCTCGGCGCGTGGGCATGGGACGACGTCGTCCCCCCGCTGCGCGCCGACGGACACGACGTCACGGCGCTCACGCTGCCCGGTCGCGAGTCTGCCGACGCAGATCGTTCCTCGATCTCGCTCTCCGACCACGTCGACGCGATCGCGGACGCGGTGAAGGCGGCAGGCCGGCCCGTCGTCCTCGCCGTGCACAGCGGCACGGGCGCCGCCGGCTACGCGGCCACCGACCGCATCCCCGAGCAGATCGCGGCGATGGTCTACGTCGACTCCGCCCCAGGGAAGGGTGCGATGGATCCCGACTTCGACGCCGTCGAGATGCCGATGCCCTCGCTGGAGGACCTCGCAGAGGGAGAGAACCTCGACGGGCTGAGCCAGGAGCAACTCGAGACGTTCCGGCAGCGCGCCGTCCCCGAGCCCGGTGCCGCGCTTCGGGACGCTGCCGAGCTGACGAACGACGCCCGTCTCGACGTGCCGAGCACGATGATCTGCACCGGTGCCTCGTCCGACCAGGTCAAGGAGTGGGCCGAGGGGGACTACGCGTGGCTCGCAGGGCTCAAGGAGCTGCGCAACGTGACGTGGGTCGACCTGCCGACGAGCCATTGGCCGATGTGGTCGCGGCCACAGGAGCTCGCGGTGATCATCGGCGACGTCGCACGGGGCGCGTCCGCCGACTGACGGGCGCGCGAGTGTCGGAGTCGACGCTCACGAGGCAGGAGCTCGAGGCCGCGCACTGCTGGGACGCCGAGGACCACGTCCCGCGGCGACCGGAGATGACCGAGTTCCGACGGAGGCTGCGCTATCACCAGGCGCAGTGGCGCGAGGCGAGCGGGCATCCGATCGGTTCGCAGCCGATCGCACCGCGACCCGGCGGTGCGCCGGCTCGGCCCGTCGGAAGCCGTCTGCCGCTCGACTACGCGCGTGAGACCGGCGCGAACTTCGTCACGGCCGGCGCGCTCGCCGCGACGAGAGCGCGAACGTCGGTCGTCGAGCCGCACCAGAGCTTCGACCACCAGCGGCTGTGGGCCGACCTCCTGTGGTCGCCGTCATTGGCCTTCAACCTGTTCGGCGACGTCTCCGCGGACGTCGGGCAAGCCGACCGGGCAGTCCAC
The DNA here is from genome assembly GCA_963737405.1 of uncultured Actinomycetes bacterium. GTDB lineage: Bacteria > Actinomycetota > Thermoleophilia > Gaiellales > Gaiellaceae > JACCTU01. Next base: position 9,100 of record CAVTSL010000008.1, on the reverse strand, counting down.
ACCTGGTGGCCGGACGCACCGGGCACCGTGCGCGAGGTCCGCTTCGCACACTCGCCGGGCCGCTTCGATCCGTCGTACCTCAACAGCCTCCGCGCGTTCGACATGGCGTTCGTGCTCGACCTCGACGACGGGACGCAGGGGATCGTGGCCGTCGACGTCAAGTACCACGAGCGGTCGAAGACCGAGATCCCGAAGCCGAGCAACCTCCCGAGGTATGTCGAGGTCGCGGAGCGGTCGGGCGTCTTCGCGACGGGAGCGACCGACGCGGTGAAAGGGAAGTCGGATCTCGCCGTGATGTGGCTGGAGCACCTGCTCCTGCTGTCGATGCTCCAGCACCCGAGCGGCGCGTGGGCGTGGGGCCGCTACGTCGTCGTCCACCCCGCCGGGAACTCGGACGTTGCCGACGCATGCGCCCGGTACCGAGAGCTCCTCACGGACTCCTCGACGTTCGCCTCCGTGACGATCGAGGAGCTCCTCGACGCCGACGTTCTCGGCGCACAGACGACGGCGGCGCTGCGCTCTCGATACCTACCGGACTGACCGTCAGTCGAACCGCTTGACGAAGTCGAGCGACGTCTGGGCGACCTCGCGCCAGCCGTGGTCGATCGTGAGGGAGTGGCCTCGGTTCGGGATCTTCACGATCTCCGTCACGCCGGGGTTGCGCTTTTGCCGCTTGTAGGCGGCATTGGCGATCGCCCAGGGCACCGTGTGGTCCTTCTCGCCGTCGATGATCAGCAGGGGACCGCGGTCGGGGTTCTTCGTGTCCACCTTCGCCTCCGTCCACGGGTTGAGGTTCGCGTTGCCCATCTGGACGAGCGAGATCCCAGAGCACGCGACGTGGTACGTGTCGTAGAGCTCCTTCGCCTCCTTCTCGTCCAGCGCGTTCGTCCAGCCGTACGTGAACTGGTCGAAGGTGAGCGTGATCGCGCGGCTGCGCGTGCGCGGGTTGAGCAGGAACGGGCCGACCCCCTTGAGCACGGAGAGCGGCAGAGGCAGCACGCCGCGGAAGACTCCGGGGTCGATCGCCACGGTGGCCGCCGAGAGGCCCCGGCCCGCGAGCATCTCCGCCAGCAAGCCCCCGGTCGAGTGCCCCATGACCACTGGTTTCTTGTCCAAGGCGTCGATGATCTCGGTTGTGTGATCGGCGACCTGCCCCAACGTCTTGTTCGCGAGGACGTCCGGGTTCGCCCGGGCCTCTTCGACCGTTTCCGGATCGTCCGGCCAGTCCGGCGTCAGCGGCGCGTAGCCGGCCTGCTTGAAGAAGTCCGCCCAGTTGGCCCAGCTGCTCGGCAGCAGCCAGAGGCCGTGGATGAAGACGACAGGGGTGTTGCCAGAGGCGTTGGCCGCCTCGATCTCCCGGTTCTCCCGCTCGGAAATTGACGCCATGACGAATTCCCCCTCCGGTCGGTTCGAAAGTCAACCGACCCTAACGTGCCACGGACGAGAAAGCCCCCGAGGGCCGGGGGCTTTCCGTCGTTCCTGCTTCAGAGCCGGCTACGGGTTCAGGAACCCGTTGATGAAGTTGCGGGAGTACGCGGTGTCGGTGCGCTGATAGCTGCCGGTCGCGTTGCACGAGAGCGAGTTCACGTACGACGCGTCCCCGAGCACGAACCCGTTGACGAACACCGGTCCGCCGGAGTCGCCGAAGCACGATCCGCCGCCGGCCTTCGAGTCCCTGTCGTTGATCTGGAAGACGACGACCTCGCTCTGGACGTTCTTCAGATACGACGTGGTCATCCGCCGCTCGCGGATCACGATCTGCGCCTTCTTGTCGCCGATGTCGACGCCATAGCCGGAGAGCGTGAACGTCTCGTTCTTCAACGCGCCCTGGTTCCGATCCAGGTAACCGACCGGTGGGAGCGGCGCGGGCGTGATCCCCGGCCACTTCGACGAGGCCGCCGCGTCGAGGACGACGACGCCCTGGTCGTGCTGCTTGGCGATCGACAGCTTGCCGGTCCAGCCGGGATCGGGATGCGCCGTGCCCGTGATGTAGCGCGCCGCGCGCGCGGCCTTCTCGGCCGGCGTGATGCCGGCCTGCAGCGGATCGGGCTGTAGCGCGTCGTCGAACGACACGTAGACGTTGGTCGCGGGGCCTTCGGTGCAGTGGCCGGCCGTGAGCACCACCGTCTGGGAGATCAGCGTGCCGGAGCAGCGAAACCTGCCGTCCGCCGTCGTGAAGCGGACGACCCCGACGTTCTTGTGGACGGTGTCGACGTCACCGCCGGTGATCGCCTGGGCCGCAGTCGCGACGAGGCCGGCTGCACACGTCGCCAGCGCGAGCGTGACGAGCAATGCCTTTCGAGTCATGGACGTCTCCCCTTTCGTCGTTCCGCAAGCCGGGGACGATACGTACCCGAGGCCCGGCGGCGGGTCCTTCTGCGGTTCGAGCGCGTCGATACGAGCTGTTGCGACCACGCCTGATCCGCACAACCAAGCGGATCGTGCGAGAGTCAGGCGTGCCGCAAGGCCCATCCGGGACTCGAACCCGTGTCAGGCGAGGAGGCAGTGTCCGCCGACGGGCATCTGTAGCTCTGCTGAGTGGCGAATGAGCGGAGAACGCCGTGGGCCAGTGTTCGGAATGTCACCCGGGACCGGCATGACTCGCACTCGCCTCGGGGTGGGCGTCCACCCACTCGGCAAACCACTGCACCCACGCCTCCTGGTCGGCGGTCTCCACGGCTTCTGGGCGATATGAAGCGCGGACCCATGCAACGGCCCGCGCCGGGGGCACGCCTGCGAGGACGGCCATGCACGCCAGCACGGTCCCGGTGCGACCGCTCCCGCCCAGGCAGCCGACCTCGACGAGCCCATCGCGTCCCGCTCGGCCGAAAGCGTCCGCGATCTGTTGCGCCGCAAGCTCCGGATTCTCAGGTAGTCCGAAGTCCTTCCAGTCGATCACGGTGGCGGGCCAACTCGGCTCCCAGCGCGCATCGAGATAGAGGCCGAACGTGCGCTCAGGATCGTCGACGCAACGGTCGGAAATCGATGAAGCGCGGACTCGCGTTCCGTCGGGGAACCCGACGATCGCCATCCACGGACTCTACGACTCCACGACAGACTCGCGCGTCCCGTTGGCCAGCGTTCGGGAATGTCCCCCGACGCAGCCTGGGCAGTGGCCGATGAGTTACGGGTCGCCGAGCGGTCTACCTCGAGAGCAACATCGACGTGCGGCCGGAGAAGGCCGCCGGGACAAGGGAGGCCATGGGATGACGCGGTACCTGATCTCGTTCGACGCTCACGCGATGGACCACATCCCCGACGAGGACATGCCCGCCGTGGCCGAGGCTTCGCACGCGGTGGTCTATGAGGCCATGGACGCCGGGGTGTGGGTGTTCGGCGGCGGACTGGAAAACCAGAAGGCGAGCATCGTGGCCACCGACGGAACGGTCGCCGACGGCCCGTATCCGCAGGCCATCGGCGGACTCTCTGTCATCGACGCGCCCTCACGCGAGGAGGCGCTGAAGTGGGCTGCCAAGATCGCCGTCGCCTGCCGCTGTGCTCAAGAGGTCCGCGAGTTCATGCCCGACCCGGCCGTCGGCAACTAGCGACGCTCGCCTCACGGAGTGAGCACGACCTGGCGCGGGGATATCGGCATCGGGCGGGGCGATCGGGGATTGACGTTTCAGGTCCCAACGACCGACAGCCGAACCGACCACGCTCTTACCACCCGCGGCGGAGTCGGCTCCCAAGCCATCAAGCGTGATTACCCACGCTCCTCTAGTTGCGGGTCATTCGGCTCGTCGGCCTCGAGCGCCTGGCCGGCGAGCTCACTATCTACGCGCGCGCGAGCGCACGACGCGCGGAACAAACAAGCACAGTCCCGGGATAGATGCGGGTGAGGCGCTACTCGCTCTCAGGCGCTGCGGTTTTGCGCCCGGACAACCCGAGTCCCAAGAAGACAGCCGCGAACACTAGGAAGACCACGCCTATGCCCGACGAGTCACGGGTGAAGTCGACGATCGCGACGATGAGGAACACCACACCTGCGAGGGCGTTTCCCACTGCTTGTCTCGACACCTTGCTCACGACCTTTCAATAGTGGTGTTCATTGAGCGCGCGGGACGCCTGGTTTGTCAGACGACGCTCGGGTTGAGTCTCGGCGGCTGGCTATCAACCGAGTAGTCACCGGACCGTCGCGCCAATGTGGCTGAAGGCTTCCTGAAGGAACTAGTGCCCGTAGTACGGGAGGAGAGCCCGACGCTCGCCCAGGACCCCCGGGCTCATCCTCCTAGGTCTAGGACCGACTAAACCTCGTCATGGATGACGCGCCAGGCTCCGATCAACGCGGGCAGGAGCACCCACAACGCCAGCGTGGTTCCGGCGTGGGCCCATTCGGTGCCGCTGAGCACGTGGTCGGCCATCGGGGTGAGCGTGTGTGCGTTGTCCAGCCAGCGCGCGGGGACCTCGAGGGCCGGGATCGTGCTGAGGAGCGCCCAGCCGCCCGGGAGCAGGGAGTAGAGGACGATCGCCGGCGCCGAGGCGAGGAACATGGCGCCGAAGGCGAGGCCCATGATGAACGAGGTCGTCATGTAGACCACGGCCTGGCCGAGCATCTCCGGCGGGAGCGACCAGGTTCCGTCCACGCTCGGCCCTGCGACGGCAGTACCGACCGCTGCAATCGCCAGCGCCGTCGCAAGCATGACGACGGAGAGGATCAACGCCGCGCCGAGCTTGGCGGCCAACACCCGCGTGCGGCGCGGCACGAGCGCGAACGTGATCAACGAGGTGCGCTGCGACCACTCCGAGCTGATCAGCAGAACTCCGACGACGGGGAGCAGCGAGCTGGCCGGCCACAACGCGATCCACATGAGGTCCTGGAACGTCCGGTCCTGGGCATCGGCCAGGATGAGCGCGACGACCACGAAGGCGATCATCAGCCCGAGGTTGAAAAGCTGGAGCCAGAAGCCCGCGCGGGTGTCGACCATCTTGCGCAGCTCGACGCCCGTGAGGCGCGCGAGCCCGGGACGCCTGTCGTGATCGAGACCGGCGACGGGCAATTCGAGGGTGGCAGCTGTAGCGCTCATGCGACCGCCTCCAGTGGCTTGGTCAGGTCGAAGAACAGTTGCTCGAGGCCCGAGCCGCCCGAGGGTCCGATCCGGCTGACGACGACGCCGCCGGCCAGGGCTGCGCGACCGACGTCCTCGGGCTCTGCGTCGACGATGAAGCCGCCGTCGCGGGCCGGTCGTGCGGGAAGGTTCGCGGCGTCGAGAGCCGCACGCAGCGCCGCCTCGTCGGGGGCGATCACGAGCGTCCCGGCTCCCGCCAGCAGCTCGGCGCGCGAGCCCTCGGCGACGATGCGGCCGACGTCGATGATCACGAGCCGGTCGGCGAGCGCCTCGACTTCGTGCAAGAGGTGAGAGGAGAGCAGCACCGTACCGCCGCGATCGGCGAAGTCGCGCAGGAGCTCTCGCATCCAGCGCATCCCCGGCGGGTCGAGCCCGTTCGCCGGCTCGTCGAGGATCAGGACCTGCGGGTCCCCGAGCAGCGCGTGCGCGAGGCCGAGGCGCTGACGCATGCCGAGCGAGTAGTGGCGCACGCGCTTCCGGGCCGCCGAGCGGTCGAGGCCGACGAGGTCGAGCAGACCGTCGACGCGGCGCGGGTCGACGCCCATCATCTGCGCGGAGACAATCAGCGCTTCACGTCCGCGGCGACCGTCGTGCTGCGCTGCCGCGTCGAGCAGGATCCCGACGCGGCGGCCGGGATTGGCAAGGTCGCGATAGCGACCGCCGAGGACGACCGCCTGTCCGGAGTCCGGCTCCGACAGCCCTGACAGCATTCTCAAGGTGGTGGTCTTGCCGGCGCCGTTCGCGCCGAGGAACCCCGTCACGGTTCCAGGCTCTACGCGAAAAGAGACGTCGTTGACGACCGTGCGGCCGCCGAAGCTCTTGGTGAGGTTCTGTGACTCGATCATGCGTCGAGTCTGCCTCTGCGCCTGCGGCCTGCGATAGGGCCGCCGGTCGAGAGCTCGATCGCCCTCCGTCGGCATTCGAAGCGACTTTGGTCGGGGGTCGACTCGGGTTCCAGGACGTACGCTTTGCGTGATGACCGACCTTGCAGGACAGCCGGCGAGCGTTCCGCGCTGGCAGCGGCGGCTCCTTCCGGGCGAGCTCGTCGGGGCGGCGGGCGGGCGCCGGTCAGCGCGGGACCGGGTCGTCGACGTCCTGCTCTTTCTGTTCGCGGCCGCGGGCGGCATCCTCATCGTCGCGGTCACGGCGCCGGACCACAACCCGCTGACGTTCGTCCTCGATGTCGCGTTCGGAGCCGTCGCTTGCGCAGCCCTCTTCTTCCGCCGGAGCCGGCCCGTCGCCGTCGCGCTGTACGCCGTGCCGGTATCGGCGCTGTCGGCGATGGCGGGTCCAGCTGCGCTCGTCACCGTCTTCAACGCCGCCATCCGTGCCTCGCCGCGAGCACTGGCGGCGATCACCGCGCTCGCCGTCGCAGCCCTTGTGATCTTCCCGGCGTTCTACCCGAGCCTCGGCTCGTACCCGTCTCAGGTGATCTTCTGCCTGCTGGCGACGATCGTGGTGATCGGCTGGGGGCTCTTCACCCGCGCGCGGCGGGAGCTGATCAGCTCGCTGCACGAACGTGCCGAGCGGCTCGAATCCGAGCAGCGGCTTCGCGTCGAGCAGGCGCGGGAAGCCGAGCGCCGGCGAATTGCGCGCGAGATGCACGACGTACTCGCCCATCGCATCTCGCTGCTGAGCGTGCACGCAGGCGCGCTCGAGTTCCACCCCGACGCATCCCCCGAGGAGGTCGCCGAAGCCGCCGGTGTCATTCGCGCGACAGCGCAGTCCGCGATGCAGGAGCTCCGCGAGGTGATCGGCGTCCTGCGAGACGAGGGTCAGGAGACGATCCCGGAGCCTCCGCAGCCGACGCTCGCCCAGCTTCCGGCGCTCATGGAGGAGTCGCGCGCGGCCGGTATGAACGTCCGCTGGCGCAACGGCGCGTCCGCGCTCGAGACGATTCCCCCCGCGCTCGGCCGTACGGCGTACCGCGTCGTGCAGGAGGGACTGACGAACGCGCGCAAGCACGCGAGGGGCGCCGCCGTCGAGGTCACGCTCGACCCGGGCCCGCCGCTGCTGCTCGTCGTGACCAGCCGGCGGGCCGTCGGCGCTCCTGTCGCCGACCCGCTCCCCGGTGCGGGCACCGGGCTCGTCGGACTGGGGGAGCGCGTCGCGCTGGCCGGCGGCAGGCTCGACCACGGCCCCGGCCCGAACGGCGACTTCGTCCTGCGCGCGACGCTGCCGTGGACACCCTGAGCGAGACCGTCCGCGTCCTGCTCGTCGACGACGACGCGCTCGTTCGCTCCGGCCTCAAGATGATGCTCGCCGGTGCCGAGCGAATCGAGGTCGTCGGCGAGGTCGACGACGGCCGCGGGGTGCTCGCCGCAGTCGACGCACATCATCCCGACGTCGTGCTGATGGACATCCGCATGCCGCAGCTGGACGGCATTGCCGCAACGGGCCTGCTGCGTGCGCAGCCCAACGCACCGGCCGTCCTCGTGCTGACGACCTTCGACGCGGACGAGCTCGTGCTCCGCGCATTGCGCGCCGGTGCGGCCGGCTTCCTGCTCAAGGACACGCCGCCGGCCGAGATCGTCCGCGCGATCGAGCTCGTCGGCGCGGGCGACGGCATGCTCTCGCCGACCGTCACCCGGCGGCTGATCGCGCTCGTCGCAGGCGATCCCGACGCCGAGGCGCGACACGAGAGCGCACGTGCAAGGTTCGCCGCGCTCAGCGCCCGCGAGCAGGAGGTCGCGCTCGCCGTCGGGCGCGGGCTCGCGAACGCAGATATCGCCGCCGAGCTGTTCATGAGCGTCGCCACGGTCAAGGCCCACGTCTCCCGGCTGCTGACGAAGCTCGGCGTCGACAATCGCGTCCAGATCGCGCTTCTCGTACAAGAAGCGCACCGCTGAAACCTCCGTTCCACTGCTGTGCGGTCAGCCGCGTTTAGCCTCGCCGTCGGGCTCGTGTTGGCGGACTCGTCGGTCGCGGTGCTCGCGCTGCCCCGATCTACCGCGAGCTCGAAGTCGACCTCGGCGATCTGCACTGGGTGTTGACCACGTTCAACCTCGTGCTCGCGCTGGTCCGACTCCGGCCGCGCGGGTCACGCGCCGGGCCGGCGCCGTCCGCACGTTCGTCGGCGGAATCGCCCTCTTCGCCCTGCCCATGCGGCTCTGGATGAGACACACGGGTCGTCTGACCCGGCGGTCTTGGAGATTCGGACGGAGCTTCAGACCCCGCGGGCACACGGTTCGTGGTGCTCGGGAATAACTGACCAACCACTGGCGTTGCCTTCCCGCAAACACCACCGGAGGTGAGCCATGGCAAGCGTCTCCACGGGCGGGGTAGAACGGCGCGAGTCGAGTCAGCTCGTCTGGGGGACGTGGCTGATGACGATCGCCGGGCTGGCGTTCATCGGGTACGGAATCGTCCTCTTCATCCATAACTTCACGGGCGATTTTCTCGAGATAGGCATCGGATCGGAACAGGTGGCGAGCAGCAAGGCCGACGTCAAGGCCTTTGACAACGACTTGTACAACTACATCAGCCACCTACACATCGCCCTATCGGGGTTTGTCGCCGCAACCGGCCTCGCGGTCGTGTTCCTCAGCTGGTTCGGGGTCCGCAGGAGATACCTCTGGGCTTGGGTCGGCGCGGTGTCGGCACCGGTGCTCGCACTGGCCGTCGCCTTGCCGGCGCACTATCCCTGGGGCTTCGACACACTTGGCCACCTCGGCGTCATCTACCTGGCGACGGCGATCTTCGTCGTCGGTGCGCTCCACACGCTCAGTGACCTGAGACGGCTCGCCTAGCTGGCGGCCTGGTAAAGGAGGGCGGGCCGGCGGCGTCCCGCCACTTCTGGCCGCCCGACTTCCCGGACCGGGCGCGAACACTCCACGCCCGGGGCTCTCATCCCCGAAGGTCGCTGCCGAGTTAGGCGTGTCGTTCGGAACCGCGAAGGGGTGGATCTGTCCTATCCGCTGCCTGTTCCCGGTAAGGCGACATTCCGGGTGAGCACCGAGTGAGCACCGCATGTGCGTCGGCGGCATAGGTGGCACGCCTGACCCGCGTAACCAAGCCGATTCCGCTGAGTCAGG
>CAVTSL010000007.1:0-283062 GCA_963737405.1 uncultured Actinomycetes bacterium | reverse complement strand
AGCCCTCTGACGGACTCGAACCGTCGACCCCCTCCTTACCATGGAGGTGCTCTACCAACTGAGCTAAGAGGGCAGCGAACGAACAGTCTAGCCGTGCTCGGGCGCCGCTTCCGGCGGCGCTAGCGCCAGATCGCGCCGATGCGCTCGCTGTGGTCCGGCGGCAGCGGCAGCGCCTCGCCGCGTGCGTACCGCTCCGCCGTCCACGCGACGATCGTCGCGTCGAGCAGATCGGGCTCCGCGATCCGCGGGGCCGACGCCGGTACCTCGATCCCCGCCTCCTCGAGCAGTGCGCGGCGCTCGATGAGGCCCTCGAGCCGGTGCTTCGACAACAGTGGTCGACGCGCGAGCTCGCGAAACGAGACCTCGGGATGCACCTCGATCACGCGCTCGTCGCGGTGCGCGTACTCGTCGACTTCGAGGATGCGGCGGCCGAGCGCGTATGCCTGCGCCGAGACCGACTTGCCGGTCAGCTCGGTCGCGACGCGCCGCGCGTCCGCGTAGGTCGGCGCTTCGAGCACCGCGCGGATCGGCGTCGCGAACACGCTCGAAGCCCGGGCGCCGACGAAGCGGCGCGCTTCGTCGTCCGCCGCGCGGCCGCCCGTTTCCGGCAGCCCGATCTGGACGTCGATGCCGACCACCGCGGCGTCCACGAGCAACGCCTCGGCGAAGGTCTCGCAACGGAACGCATCGACGACTCGATTGCCTTCCAGCACGACGACGGCCAACGCGCCGCGCGCCAGGTCGACGCCGGCGACGCGAACGGCTCGTGCGCTCTCGGTGAGCGTGACGACGTTCCCGTCCGGGTCGAGGTAGGCGGCCGAGCCGTCGCGCGGCTCCCGTGAGACCTGGGCGCCCGCGGCGACGGCGCGCGCGTGCGCGGCTTCGAGGTCGTCGACGACGAAGCCGAGTTCCCCGGTCGGCGCGAGCACGACCCGCACCTCGGCCTCCACGGAGACGTCCACGTCGAACGCCGCGCGGTAGAACCGCGCGGCCGCGTCCACGTCATGGACGCGAAGACCGACGAAGACAAGCCGCGCGCTCACGGATGAAATGGGGGCGGAAGGATTCGAACCTTCGTAGGCTGAGCCGGCGGTTTTACAGACCGCTCCCTTTGGCCGCTCGGGCACACCCCCGGGAGGACGGCCATTCTAGCCCGGCTCAAGCGAGCTCCGGCACGTGCCGACAACGGGTGCATGGACCTCGACGCCATCCTCCGGCGTGCCGTCGAACTCGGCGCGACCGACGTTCACCTGAAGGAAGGACAGCCTCCGATCGTGCGGCGCGACGGTGCGCTCGGGCCGATGGACGACGCGCCGCCGCTCGAGCTCTCGGACCTCGAGGTCGCGCTCGCAGCCGTCTGCGTCACCGCGCCGGCGCGGCTCCAGCTCTTCCAGAACACCGGCGACCTCGACATCGCGTACCAGGCCGACGGCCTGCCGCGGTTCCGCGTGAACGGCTTCCGCCAGCGCGGCTCGATCTCCTTCGCCTTCCGCGTGATCCCGAAGCGCGTCCCGACGTTCTCCGACCTTGCCCTTCCGCCGGGTGTCGCACGCCTGACCACGGAGCACCGCGGCCTCGTCCTCGTCACCGGCGCAACCGGCTCGGGCAAGACGACGACGCTCGCGGCGATGATCGGCGAGATCAACCGCACGCGGCGGCAGCACATCGTGACGATCGAGGACCCGATCGAGATCCTCCACTCGGACGAGGGCTGCATCGTCAACCAGCGCGAGGTCGGCCTCGACACCGAGTCGTTCGGCCAGGCGCTCAGGCGTGCACTCCGCCAGGACCCCGACGTGATCCTGATCGGCGAGCTCCGCGACGCCGAGACCGCGCAGACCGCGCTCCAGGCGGCCGAGTCCGGCCACCTCGTCCTCTCGACGCTCCACACCGTTGACGCCGCCGAGACGATCAGCCGTGTGATCGAGTTCTTCCCCGAGGCCAAGCAGCAGCAGATCCGCTCGATCCTGGCCGGCGTCCTGCGCGGCGTCGTCAGCCAGCGGCTCCTGCCGAAGACCGACGGCGGCCGGATCGCGGCGGTCGAGATCATGGTCAACAACGTCCGCATCGCCGACCTGATCCGCGAGAACAAGACCGAGGAGATCATCGAGGCGATCGACGACGGCTCGTTCTTCGACATGCAGACGTTCACGACGGCGTTGATCGACCTCGTGGTCGCGGGGACGATCGACAAGGATGTCGCCGCCGACGCGTCGACGAACCGCCACGACTTCCTCGTCGCGCTCGAGCGCGCGCTCAAGCAGCAGGTGGCCGACCAGCGGCAGGCCGAAGAGGAAGCGAAGGCTCCCGAGCCGAACGAGCTCGGCCTGCCCGAGCTGCGACTCGCCGCGCCGCCGGCGGGATGAAGCGCCTCGCACTCCTCGCCGCCCTCGTCCTGACGGTCACGGGGGGAACGGCCCGAGCCGACGTCTTCGCGGTTGTCCCCGAGGCTGCCGCGCCGGCCCTGCTGCCGAGCGCCGACACGCCGAACACGCCCGGCTCCCTGCTCCTGCCGGTTGCCTGGACCGAGCGCGGGATGGCGACGCCGACGATCTCGTACCCCGAGCTCCAGGCGCTCTGGCAGCGGGCCGGAGCCGCGTACGGGATCCCGTGGCAGGTGCTCGCCGCGATCAACAAGATCGAGTCGAACTTCGGTCGCAACATGGGCCCGAGCTCGGCCGGGGCCGTCGGCTGGATGCAGTTCATGCCGGACACCTGGCTGCGGTGGGGAACCGACGGCGACGGCGATCGGATCGCCGACCCGTGGGATCCCGAGGACGGCGTGTACTCGGCGGCGCGCTACCTCGCTGCCGCGGGTGGAGCGTCGGATCTCCGCCGCGCGGTGTTCGCCTACAACCACGCGACCTGGTACGTCGACGACGTGCTCGAGCTCGCGAACGTCTTCGGTCAGGGCGGGGGAGAGGCGACGCTCACGTTCGACTCGATGCAGCAGGATCTCAGCGGCGCGCAGCTCGCGACCGTGCAGGCGAGCAAGGCGCTGACGCGGGCCCTGAAGCACCGAAAGCGCCTCGGCGCGATCGAGGCCGACCTTCTCGCCGCGGTGCCGAAGCAGCGGCTCTTCTCCGACCGGCTCGCCGCGCAGAAGCGCGCGACCCTCGCGGGGGTCGACGCGGCGGCGGCGGCGGAGCGCGTCGTCGAGCTGCGAGCCGTTCTTCGCGAGGCGGAGCAGGCGCTCGAGGACGCACGGCAGCGCGCGCTGGCCGCCTCGTTCTCGCCCGCCGCCGGCACGCTTCTCGCGGCGCCGTCGTTCTCCGGCAACTACGTCTTCCCGGTCGGCGGCGGCCCGAGCGTCGTCTCGGTCGGCGCCGACCACCACGACTACCCGGCCGCCGACATCGCCGCGCCGCAGGGCTCGCCGCTCTACGCGCTCTCCGACGGGCAGGTGCTGCGCGCGTGGAGCTACGACTCGCGCTGCGGGATCGGCTTCACGATGCGGACCTCCGACGGGCTCGAGTGGACGTACTGCCACCTCGCGTACCGCGAGCCGAGCGTCGAGGCCGGAGCCGCGCTCTCCGCCGGCGAGCCCGTGGGCCTCGTCGGCTCGACCGGCCACGCGACGGGCCCGCACCTCCACCTGCAGCTCCAGCCGCCGACGCTCTACCCGCAGCAGCAGGCGTGGTTCCAGTCGTTCGCCGGCAGCGCCTTCCGCTGGCAGGGCGATCCGCCGCCGCTCGCCGCGCCGGCCGTCCCCCGCTCGAGGGACGTCTTCGCCGTCGAGGGCGAAGGCGACGTCGTCTTCTTCAAGAGGTAGACGCGCTCAACTTCCGGCGGCTTTCTGCCGATTCCGTACCCATGGCCGGACTGGCGTCTCTCCTGCCGCGCTTCGTCGCGCTCCCACTCGTGGCCCTGCTGGGGACCGCGACGCTGACGTTCGCCGCCGACAAGCAGCTTTCGACGCCGCAGGCGCCCGAGCAGCCGGCCGCCGCCGCGGTGCCCGCTGTGCTCGTCGTGCCCGACGTCCGGCGCCAGGCGTTCGTCTTCGCGAAGGGCACGCTCGAGGACGCCGGGTTCGCGTGGAAGGTCCAGGGCTCGGTGCAGGGATACGCGGCGAATCCCGTCGCCGACCAGTACCCGGCGCCCGGCACGCGCGTGGTCGACACCGGCTCGCCGGTCGTCCAGGTCAGGCTGTCCGCCAACGGCAGCTACCGACAGAAGGGCTCGCCGGAGAACACCTCGCCCTACAGCGGCTCGGCGCTCAAGATCGCCGGCGCGGCCGCAGCGCAGGCGGAGCCCGAGGCCGCCCCTGCTCCCGCCGCTCCCGCCGCGAAGCCGAAGCCGGCTGCAAAGCCGAAGCCGAAAGCCACGAAGAAGCCTGCGCGCCCGCCGGCCTTTGCCGTCGCCGGGGCACCGAAGGAGCCGCTCGACGAGATGCCGCTGACCGACCGAGCCCGGGCGCTCCGCAAGTACGTCGCCTCGCACAAGGTCAGCGCCGCAGCCGTGAACCACTTCCTCTACCAGCACGCGTGGATCGTCACCGGCGCCGAATTCGGCTGGTGGCGCGGCTCGCAGGCGCTCGAGCTCCTGATCGCGGTCGACCGGCAGGCCCAGAGGGCCTGGGGGTACGGCGCGAAGAGCGAAGCCGTCGCCAGGGCCTCGCTCGCACGGGTGCAGAGCACGTCGAGGTGACCGTCCGCGCACGCGGCGAGGGTGGCTACACCCTCGTCGAGATGCTCACGGTGCTCTCGATCATGAGCGTCGTCCTCACCGGCCTCATCGCGCTGTTCGTCCAGGGCTCGAACTCGCAGATGGACACGAACCGGCGCTTCCAGGCGCAGCAGGACTCGCGGGTCGTTCTCGACAAGCTGCGCCGCGAGATCCATTGCGCGCAGGCCGCGACGACGACCCCGGCGAGCGGAGCTGCGAGCCTCGTCACGCTCGATCTCCCCGGCCAGTGCCCGACCGCTGTCGGGCACGCCCAGACGAACGTCAGCTGGTGCACGGTCTCGACCGGGACGAGCAGGTACGGGCTCTACCGGAAGGTCGGCACCACGTGCAACGCAACCGGCACGAAGTGGGCCGACTACCTGACCCAGTCGGCGATCTTCCAGGTCCAGGCCGCGAGCACCGACAGCCTCGCGAAGGTCCGCGTGACGATCCCGATCGACGTCAAGACGGGCGACGCGACTCCCGTCTACGCCCTCTGCGACCACATCGTGCTGCGGAACTCGCTGCGGCTGGGCACGCCCGGCACCACGCTTCCGTCCTGCTGAACCGAACGAGGGATGCACGCGGGGCGTGACTCCGCCGATGCTGACGACGGCGTCATGCGGCTTCCGAGGCTGAGAAACGAGCAGGGCATGGTCCTGCCCATCGCGTTGGGCATCCTCGCCGTGCTCACGATCAGCACGATGGTCGTCATCGACTCCTCGAGCTCGAACGCGCGCTCCTCGACCAGGAGCAAGGGCGACAAGATCGCCCTCGCGCTCGCCGAGGCCGGGATCAACAACACGATGGCGGTCCTCAACCTGCCGACGAACAACGCGCTCAAGCAGTCGACGCTCGTCTCCTGCGCGGGTGACCCCGAGACGACCTGGCGGAAGTCGACCTACGAGGGCGGCTACGTCCTCTGGTGCGGAACGCTCAGCGTGGCCAATGCGATCTGGGACGTTGCGGCGATCGGAAAGGTCCGGAATCCCTATGGGACAAAGGTGATCGAGCGCCGGATCGGCGCGCGCGTGGTCGTCACGCCCACGCAGACGCAGCCGCTCAACAACCCCGCCTGGAACTACCTCTTCGCGAAGCGGACCGGCAACACGTGCGACATGACGCTGGCGAACAACGTCGCGGGGTCGTCGCGGCTCTATGTCGCGGGCAACCTCTGCATCAGCAACAACGCCGGCGTCACGGCGACGTCGCTGATCGTGCACGGCAGCCTCGACCTCTCCAACAACGCGAGCGTCGGCGCGTCGACGAGCATGGCCACCCGCGTCGAGACGTACGTCGGCAACGGCTGCCGCTACGGCGGCGGGTCGTGGGGGATCCCGTGCTCGGGCAACCAGGACAGCCGGCGCATCTACTCGAAGATCGTGCCGCCCGGGACGACGATCGGCGTGAGCGCCACGCCTCCGGTGATCGCGACGCCACTCTCCGACTTCGCGACGTGGTACTCGAACGCGATGCCCGGCCCGGCCCAGGGCTGCACGACTGTGAGCGGGACGCCGCCGACCTTCGACAACGACACGACGCGGAACAACAGCGTCGCGACGATCTTCGAGCTGACGCCGGCGCAGTCGTACACGTGCCGCGTCGGACCCGTGGCCGCACCGGTCGGGGAGCTCTCGTGGAACGCGACGACCAAGGTGCTGACCGTGTCCGGGACGATCTACATCGACGGCAGCGTCAAGGCGACGAACGGCTCGCTCAACCAGTACAACGGCCAGGCGACGATGTACCTCTCGGGGACGTTCCTGATCGACAACAACACGAAGCTGTGCGGCGGCGTCTCCGGCGCGAGCTGCGACTTCGCATCGTGGAACCCGAACACGGAGATGTTCACGATCACCACCGCGGGCTCGGGCGGCCAGGCCGGTACCGGGAACGGGATCAAGATCGACAACAACTCCGAGTTCCAGGGGGCGCTCTACGCCGCCGCGAGCATCGAGTTCTCGCAAAATGCGCGCTCGGACGGGCCGATGGTCGGCGACACGCTGACCTTCTCGAACAACGTGCAGAACGACTCGTTCCCGACGATCACGACGGTACCCGTCGGGATGCCGGGCAACCCGACGGTCTACGCGCAGCCGAACCCGCCGCAGATGTTCAGCGGCTAGGCACTCAACCTCTCCGCGCCGCCCGCCGATACCTCTGACGTGAACGCCGTCGCGGCCGTCTTCGTCTTCGCCCCTGCGCTCGCGCTCGGGAGCTTCCTCAACGTCGTCGCGGCGCGGGTGCCGCTCCGCCGGTCCGTCGTCAGCCCGCCGTCGTCCTGCATGTCGTGCGAGGCCCGGATCGCGTGGTACGACAACGTGCCGCTCGTCTCGTGGGCCGTCCTGCGGGGCCGCTGCCGGAGCTGCCGCGCGCCGATTCCCTGGGTCTACCCGGCGGTCGAGCTCGCGACGGCGCTGCTCGTGGCCGGCTGTGTGCTCGCCTTCGGTGTGACGTGGGAGGCGCTCGTGGCGTCCTTCTTCTGCGCGGTGCTCGTCGTGATCTCGGCGACCGACCTCGAGCACCGGATCATCCCGAACCGGGTCGTGCTCCCCGCCGCGGGGATCGTCCTCCTCGCGCAGACCCTGCTCCACCCGAGCCCGGAGTGGGCGCTCGCCGCGCTCGGCGCCTCGGGGTTCCTCTTCGCGGCAGCAGTTGTGTACCCGGCCGGGATGGGGATGGGGGACGTGAAGCTCGCGCTCCTGATGGGGGCGATGCTCGGGCGCACGGTGCCGGTCGCGCTGATGCTCGGGATGATCCTCGCGCTCGTGCCGAGCGTCGTCCTGCTCGCCCGCCACGGGGCGGCCGCCCGCAAGATGGGCATCCCCTTCGGACCGTTCCTCGCGATCGGCTCGGTGATCGCCCTGTTCTGGGGCGATCGGCTGCTCGACGCGTACCTCAGCCTGCTTTAGCGCGGCCGTCCTTCTGCCGATAACCCGTTCGAGGGATTGATCCCGTGAACGAGTTCGAACAACAGCCTCCCGCGCTCCGCACCGTCGGCGGCGACGGGCTTCAGGGCGCCGCACCCGCGCAGCCGCTCGGCGGCGGCCTGCCGATCAACGCGGTCGCCGAGCTCGTCGTCGACCTGCTCGCTGCGACGGGACTCGTCGCGCCGGACAAGCTCGCGGTCGTCCGCGGGCGCGCACAGGCAAGCGGCTCGCTCGCCCAGGCGATCCTCGACGAGGGGGTCGCGACCTCCGAGGGCATCGCGCGCGCGTACGCGACGCGCTTCCAGCTGCCGCTCGTCGACCTCGCGCTGAACCCCGTCGACGACGAGGCCGCGAGGCAGGTGCAGCTCCACGTGCTGGAGCGCATCGTCGCCATCCCGTACGCACTCCAGGACGGGACGCTGCGTGTCGCGGTGGCCGACCCGTCGAACGTGCACGCGATCGACGAGCTGCGCCTGGCCACGCGGTTCCCGATCGAGATCGGAGTCGCGGGCCGCGACGACATCGAGGCCGAGATTCGCCGCCTCGTCCGCGCGTCGGAGGCATTCGGTGCGCGCGCGGCCGTCGAGGAGGAGCTCGCGGTCGAGGAGGAGGACGAGACCGACGACCTCGAGGTCGACGACGGCATCTCGGACGCGCCGCTCGTCCGGCTCGTCAACTCCGTGATCTTCCAGGCGGCCGAGGACGGCGCCTCCGACATCCACTTCGAGCCGCAGGAGGACTCGCTCGTCGTCCGGTTCCGCATCGACGGCGTGCTCCAGGAGGTGCAGCGGATCCCGAAGCGGATGATGGCCGGCGTGACGACGCGCCTGAAGGTGCTCGCGAAGCTCGACATCGCCGAGCGCCGCAAGCCGCAGGACGGCCGGATCTCGCTCAACGCTTCTGCCGCCGGACGCATGCTCGACGTCCGCGTCGCGACGCTGCCGACGGTCGAGGGCGAGTCGATCGTCATGCGCCTCCTCGACAAGTCGAAGAAGGCGCCGACGCTCCTCGAGCTCGGGCTGTCGGAGGCGATGCAGAAGCAGCTCGCCGAGATCCTCATGCGTCCGACCGGGGCACTGCTCGTGACCGGGCCGACCGGCTCCGGTAAGTCGACGACGCTCTACGCCGGTCTGACCGAGATCAACCGGCCGGAGATCAACATCATCACGGTCGAGGATCCGGTCGAGTACCGGCTCGCGGGCGTCAACCAGGTGCAGATCAACCCGCGCGCCGGGCTCACGTTCGCGGCCGCGCTGCGGTCGATCCTCCGTTCGGATCCCGACGTGGTGATGGTGGGAGAGATTCGCGACGGCGAGACGGCGAAGATGGCGATCGAGGCCGCCCTCACCGGTCACTTCGTGCTCTCGACGCTGCACACGAACGACGCGCCGGGCGCGCTGACGCGCCTGAACGAGATGGGCGTCGAGCCGTTCCTCGTCGGCGCGGCGGTGACGGGCGTGCTCGCGCAGCGCCTCGCGCGGAAGCTCTGCACGCACTGCTGCGAGATGTACACGCCGTCGGTCGACGAGCTCCTGAAGGCGCGCGTCTCGCCCGAGGTCGCGGCCGCTTCGGACGGGATTCCCTTCTACCGCAAGCGCGGCTGTCCGCGGTGCAACCAGACCGGCTACAAGGGACGGATCGGGGTCTATCAGCTGCTCGCGATGTCCGAGCAGCTCGAGTCGCTCGCGGTGCAGAAGGCGTCGCGCGAGGATCTCGAGCGCGCCGCGCTCGAAGAGGGCATGCGGACGCTCTGGGACGACGGGCTTTCCAAGGTCGCGTCCGGGCTCACGTCGATCGAAGAGCTCGCGCGGGTTTCGATCTAGGCGGGCTCGTCGCGTGGGGCGAGGTCCGGGGTCAGACCCCGGCCATGGCCCCTTCGAGCGAGTGGGCTGCTCACCCGGGCGCCTCGACGAGCTGCTGCAGCGCGCGGCGGCCATGCTTGCCTCGGAACTGGTCGCTGAGCGTCGGCTCCCGATAGAGCAGCCCGTTCCAGCCGTGGACGAGCCCCGAGTAGCTGCTCCAGGGCCAGTCCGCCGCTCGCTCGCAGATGCCGGCGCGCACCGGGTTGCGGGCGATGTAGCGATACGTGCGGATCAGGTGCTCCTCGCCCTCGATCAGCCTGTGCGCGTATCGGCCCTCGAAGAGATGGCCGGTGAGGCCGTAGCGGTGATTGAAACCCTCTGCGTAGCGCGAATTGAGGTACTGCATGCCGCTCGCGATGTTCGGCTGGGGCGTCATCACGAGCAGGTGGTAGTGGGTCGTCATCTGGCACCACGCATCGCACTTCCAGCCGTAGCGCGAGAGGACGATCAGAAGGATCGAGAGGAAGAACGCGTGGTCGCCCTCGTCGCGGTAGATCACGCTCCGCCGGTTGCCGCGGCAGGTCAAGTGGTAGATCGCGCCGGGGATCTGCGGACGGAGTGGACGCGGCATCTCTCCGACGGTACGGGCGCGCCGGCGACCAACTTGCGGGTGTGGACGAACCTTGGCGAAGTCGTCGCGTGGGCCATGTCCAGGGTCTGACCCCGGACCTGGCGCCTCGCGCCACGGACGAGCCGGCCTAGTCCGCCGTGATGTCGCAGCCGAGGTACATCAGCGCCTCGACCGCTTCCGTCACGAACGCGGTCGCCTCGTGCGCGTTCGCGAACGTGTACGGCCCCGGGCTCGCCGGCTGCGCGCCGGGGCCCGAAGGGAAGACCTCCGCCTCGACGACGCAGGACGAACCGTGGTCGACCGCGCGGAGCACCGCGACCGCGCGACCGTCACGCCGGGCGTGCCGCACGAAGAGCTCCCGGGGCGCGGCCGCGACCGCGCCGGTGTCCGAGAAGAGGTCGCTCACCGAAGCGCGTCCAGCGCGGCCTGCGCAACCGTCTCGCGGTCGCGGAAGCCGTCGAGGGTGTTCGCCAGCGCGTCGGGGCGCTTGAAGACGAGCACGCCGGGCGCGCGGAGGACGAAGCCGAGCTTCAGCGTCAGCGCCTCGGCCTCGCGGGAGTTCTTGATCACGTCGATCGAGACGAACCCGGCGCGCGCGGCATTCGCACCCGCCGCCGCCTCGTCGCGGGCCATCGCGTCGATCTTGCCGCCGCTGCCCCAGAGCGCGACGATGACGACGTCGTGCGACTGGAGCTGCGCGACGATCCGGGACGGGAGGCCGTTCGTCGCGATCAGCCGCGCCGGGGCCTTTGCTGCGGGCCTGGGCGTAACGGCCGGAGCGGGCTTGGCCGTCGCCGCCGGCTTGGCGTGACGGCCGGAGCGGGCTTCGCCGCGTTCTTCGCCGCCGCCGAGGCCTTCGCCGCGACCTTCTTCGCGGCCGCAGGCGCGTCGAGCAGCCCCGCCTTCTTGCTCGGGACGACGATCGGCGACGGTGTCGACGTCGGCCTGCCCACGCCCCATGAGCATCATCCCGCCGCCGAGCACGAGCGCGGCGAGGACCCCCACGAGGGCGAACACCTTGATCGGAGCAGAGACTTGCGCGCCCACCTTCTCGCTATCGGCATCCGACCCGCCCCGCTAAAGCAGAAGGGCGCGGTCTCCCGCGCCCTTCGCTCGAGTCGGTTGCGCCGGCGGTTAGGGGCCGGTGCAGGCCGCGGTGACGATGTCGCCGCCGGGGCCGCGCTTGTACCAGCTCTTCGTGCCGACGGTGCTGCGGAGGCAGTAGGAGGTCTGGCTGGGCGTGCCGAGGATGACGACGTTCTTGACACCCTGGTCGTAGGCCTGCATGGCGGTGAGCGTCATGCCGGAGTAGCCCTTCGAGTTGTCCGCGTTGTAGGCCTCGACGGCCGGGATCGCGGCCCGGACGTTGGCGCGGGCGGCCGAGTTGTTCGCCCGGTCGCGGAAGCTGAGGTACGACGGCACCGCAATGGCCAGCAGGATGCCGAGGATGATGATGACAACGAGGAGCTCGATGAGCGTGAAACCACGCTCGTCCCGGGCCAGCCGCTGCCGAAGTGCCTGAATCATTGATGCTCCTTGGGGTGGGTACAGGACGTGCTCCCGCTCCTCATCGGCCGGATCACCCCCGAGGCACTAGCCCCGAACGAGTGATGCGTATCCCCCGCCGTGGGGGATCCCCCTCGAAACGACGAGGGGCGCGGTTTCCCGCGCCCCTCGGGCCAAACGGTGGTGCGCCGGCCGGTTAGGGGCCGGTGCAGGCCGCGGTGACGATGTCGCCGCCGGGGCCGCGCTTGTACCAGCTCTTCGTGCCCACGGTGCTCCGGAGGCAGTAGGAGGTCGTGTTGGGCGTGCCGAGGAGCACGATGTTCTTCACACCCTGGTCGTACGCCCGCATCGCGGTGAGCGTCATGCCGGAGTAGCCCTTCGAGTTGTCCGCGTTGTAGGCCTCGACGGCCGGGATCGCGGCCCGCACGTTCGCGCGCGCGGCCGAGTTGTTCGCCCGGTCGCGGAAGCTGAGGTACGACGGCACCGCAATGGCCAGCAGGATGCCGAGGATGATGATGACGACGAGGAGCTCGATGAGTGTGAACCCACGCTCATCGGACGCCAGCCGCTGTCGAATTGCCTGCATGTAGTGGTGTCCTCCTGCAGTCTTTGAATAGAAGGGGCCTACCGCTCATCGACCGCAGCTGAGACCCGGCATAGCCTCGAACGGGTGAACCGACTCCCCCCGAGCGAGCGACCGCCGCGTATTCAAGGACACCCAGCGCGCTGCCGATAGCTCGGTCGAGGGACGCATGCGGACGTACTCGATCGATGATCTGTTGGAGCAGATGGTGGCGCGTGGCGCCTCCGACCTGCACCTGAGCGTGGGCTCGAAGCCCGCGATCCGAGTGCACGGCCACATCCAGCGGCTCGACGAGTTCGAGACGCTCAAGCCGGACGACACGCAGCAGCTGCTGTACCAGATCCTGTCGAGCGAGCAGCAGAAGAACTTCGAGATCAAGCGGCAGCTCGACTTCGCGTACGGCGTCCCCGGCCTCGCCCGCTTCCGCGTCAACGTCTACTTCCAGCGCGGCTCGCTCGGCGGTGCGTTCCGTCTCATTCCCGAGGCGATCAAGACGCTCGAGGAGCTCGGCCTGCCGTCGTCGCTCCACGAGCTCGCGCAGAAGCCGCGCGGCCTCGTGCTCGTGACCGGCCCGACGGGTTCGGGCAAGTCGACGACGCTCGCGTCGCTCATCGACGAGGTCAACCGCACGCGCGCCGAGCACATCCTCACGATCGAGGACCCCGTCGAGTTCGTGCACCGGCACAAGAAGTGCATCGTCAACCAGCGCGAGATCGGCTTCGACGCGCCGAACTTCGCCGAGGGCCTGCGCGCGGCACTGCGCCAGGACCCCGACGTGATCCTCGTCGGCGAGATGCGCGACCTCGAGACGATCGCGACCGCCCTCACCGCGGCCGAGACCGGTCACCTCGTGCTCGGCACGCTGCACACGCAGAGCGCCTCGAGCACGGTCGACCGCATCATCGACGTCTTCGCTCCCGCGCAGCAGGAGCAGGTGCGCATGCAGATCGCCGGCTCGCTCCAGGGCATCGTCACGCAGGCGCTGCTCCCGACGAGCGACGGCGGCGGCCGCGTCCCGGCGCTCGAGATCCTGCTCCCCGACGACGCGACGCGGAACCTCATCCGCCAGGGGAAGGTCGAGCAGATCTACACGATCATGCAGACCGGCACGCAGCGGGGCATGCAGACGATGGAGCAGTCGCTCGCCGAGCTGACGCTCCGCCACGTGATCTCGCTCGAGACCGCCCTCTCCCGCTCGAGCCGCCCGGACCAGCTGCTCGGCCTGCTCGAGCGCGCGGACTTCGACACGAGCTCCGCGTACGCCGAGCCCGAGCCGACACACGACCTGTCGCTCCAGCCGCTCGGCGGCGGGCTGCGGATCGCCGAGGGCTAGCCGTGGTCGACTGGAAGAAGGAGATCAAGCTCTCCGACATCGTCGGCGGCAAGAAGGAGAAGGACGAAGCGCCGAAGGCCGAGGGCGAGTCCTCGATCTGGAAGAAGGAGATCTCGTTCGGCCGCAAGAAGGCCGAGCAGCCTGAGCCGGTCGAGGAAGCTGCGCCCGTCGAGCCGGCACCCGCCGCCGTCGACCTCGTGCAGGCGTACATGCCCGAGGAGCCCTCCGTTGCCGAAACCGCGCCGCCGGCTCCTGTCGAGCCCGTCGTCGTCGATCTCGCGGCGGCCGCGCACGACGACGCCGTCGCCGAGGTCGTCGACCTCCTCGCCGCCGTGCCGGCCCCGCCCGCCGAGCCCGCGCCACCGGCTGTCGCCGAGGTTCCGGCCATGCCGGCGCCGCCCGTCCTGGCCGCGCCCGAGCCCGTCGTCGTCCACCCGCCCGTCCCCGCCGCCCAGCTGCCGCCGCTCCACGACGAACCGGCTCCGGCCGAGAAGCCAAAGAAGAAGGAGAAGGAAGCGAAGGGCACGCCGTTCTACCGGCGCGAGCTCTCGCTCGGAAAGAAGAAGGAGAAGCCCGCGAAGGCGGAGCGGGCCGAGGAGCCCGAGAAGGCCCCGAAGCCGACGCGCGAGCGGCGCTCGCTCTCATTCTCGCTTCCCCGCCCTTCGGCACGCCCGTCCCGCGGGGGAAAGGTCCCGAAGAAGATCGTCGGCCTCAAGATCGGCGCGTCACAGCTCGCGGCGGCCACCGTCGCGAACAACGGCCACGCCGAGGTACTGCAGGTCGCGCGGACCCCGCTCGACCCCGGCATCGTGACGAACGGCGAGCTCCGCGACCCGGAGCTCCTCGCCGAGGCGCTCCGCGCGTTCTTCAAGGAGCACGGTCTCCCGAAGCGCGGTGTCCGGCTCGGCATCGCAACGAACCGCATCGGCGTCCGGACGCTCGAGATCGCCGGCATCGCCGACTCGAAGCAGCTCGCGAACGCAATCCGCTTCCGCGCGCAGGAGGCGCTGCCGATCCCGATCGACGAGGCGGTGCTCGACTACCAGGTGCTCGGCGAGTCGACGAACGAGGAAGGCGAGACGACGCGGAAGATCATGCTCGTCCTCGCGTACCGCGATCTGATCGACCGCTACGTGGACGCCTGCCGGAAGGCCGGCATCCAGCTCGTGGGGATCGACCTCGAGGCGTTCGCGCTGCTGCGCGCCCTCGCCGCCCCGCGCGAGGAGGAGACGCCTGCGCAGGCCGCACTCGTCGCCGTCACGGTCGGACACGACCGCACGACGTTCGCCGTCTCGGACGGACGCGTGTGCGAGTTCACGCGCGTGCTCGACTGGGGCGGTCAGTCGCTCAACGTCGCGATCGCGCGTGCGCTCGACGTCGCGCCCTCGGAGGTCGACATCGTCAAGCGCGACCTCTCGCTGCACGGCAACGAGGTGCCGGACGGGCTGCGCGCAGAGCAGGCGACGCGGGCGCGGGAGGCGCTCAACCGGCAGGTACAAGCCTTCGCGCGGGAGCTCGTCTCCTCGCTTCAGTTCTACCAGAACCAACCCGGATCTCTCGGCATCGGCGAGATCGTGATCACGGGCGGAACCGCGCACCTTCCCGGCCTCGCCGAGGAGCTGCAGCGCCTGATCGGCGTGCGTGTCCGCGTCGGCGATCCGCTCGTGCGCGTGAAGGTCTCGAAGAAGCTGCGCGAACGCGAGCCGGAGCAGCTCGGGTCGTTCGCCGTCGCAATCGGCCTCGGGATCGAGGACTAGCGCGATGCGTGCGGTCAACCTCCTCCCGAAGGACACTGCGCAGCGCTCGCGCCGCCAGCAGAACATCCCCGCGGTCGTCTCGACCGGTCTGATCGTGCTCGTCACCGGCCTGCTCGGTGTCATGTACTTCACGTCGAAGAGCACCGCGCAGGCGAAGGCGCTCGAGTACCAGGACGCGCAGGCCGAGCTCGCGCTGCTCCCCTCGCCGGCCGAGATCGCCGCGAAGAACGCCCCGCAGCAGAAGCTGAAGACGGAGCACGACGCCCGCGTCGGCGCGCTCTCGGCGGCGCTCACGAAACGCGTCGCGTGGGACCGCATCCTGCGCGAGATCTCGCTGGTCCTGCCCGAGGACGTCTGGCTCTCGAGCTGGAGCGCGGCCACGCCGACTCCGGCAGCGGGCGCCACGGCTCCCGCCGCCGGGCCCGGGCAGCCGCCGACGCTCATGACGGTCGAGGGCTACACGTACTCGCACGAGTCGGTCGCGCGCCTGCTCACGCGCCTGTCCGTGATCCCCGACCTGCGGAACGTCTGGCTGACGAAGAGCTCGCGCGGCATGCTCGCCGGCCGCCCGATCGTCAGCTTCACGATCCTCGCCGACGTCCGCGCCGCGGGGGCGGCGTCCTCGTGAAGGTGACGAAGCGCAAGTTCTCGCCTGCCGCGACGGCAGGCGTCGGGATCGGCTTCACGCTCCTGATCGCCGCGGTCGGCTGGTTCCTGCTCGTGTCGCCGCAGCGCTCGCGCGCGTCGGACCTCGACGGGAAGATCGCCTCGGTCGAGCAGCAGATCAGCGCCGCGCGGGCGGCGGAGATGCAGGCCGCGGACGCAAAGCCGATTCGCTCGGCCGACCTGTTCCGCCTCACGAAGGCGATGCCGTCGGACAACGACATTCCCGGCGTGCTGCTCGAGCTGAGCCGCATCGCTTCGGAGACGGGCATCGTCTTCGAGCAGATCGTCCCGCAGGCGACGCTCGCATCCGGCGAGATGCGCGCGCAGCCGATCGACCTGACCTTCGAGGGCAACTTCTACTCGCTCTCCGACTTCCTCTACCGCGTCCGCAACCTCGTCTCGGTGCAGCGCGGCCGGCTGGTCGCGAACGGCCGTCTCTTCTCGGTCGAGAAGCTGCAGTTCTCGGAGGCACCGTCCGGCTTCCCGACCATCCGCGCCCAGCTCACGCTGACCGCCTTCCTCTACGGCTCCGGCCCGACGGCGGCGCCCCCGGTGGCGTCGACCGACACGACCGCCACCGCGACCGACACGACCGCGACCACGACGGCGCCCGAGGCGCCGCCCGCGACGCCCGAAGCGGCGGGAGCGCCCTAGATGGCGAAGAAGAACGACCTCAAGGCGAAGGAGAAGCGGCAGAAGATCATCGCCGCCGTCGGCGGCGTGCTCCTGCTCGGCCTGCTCGCCTTCCAGGTCCCGCGCACGATGAAGATGCTGAACCAGTCGGCCACGCCGCCGCCTCCGCCGGCGACCGCGCCGTCCACGGTTCCGACAGATCCGAGCGCCCTTCCGACGCTCGGCGCAGTTGGCGAGGGTGCCGGGCCGACCGCCTCAGGCGGCGGCACCCTCGTCGACTCTGATCTCCAGCCGACCGCAACGAGCGGACAACTCGTCGCGTTCGGCCGCTTCGCGAGCAAGGATCCGTTCATCGAGCAGGTCAAGGAGCCCGGCTCCTCCGGCGGCGGCTCCGGCTCGAGCTCCTCCGGGTCGGGCGGCTCGAAGCCGCAGCCGACCTCACCCGGCGACGGCGCCGTCGTCGGCTCGCCGAGCACGCCCTCGGGGTCGGGCGGCGGCGGAAGCGGCTCCTCGCCGAGCGCAGCGGCAGGCAGCGCGGTGATCGCCGTGAACGGCGCCGAAGAGACGGTCGCGGTCGGCGGCGAGTTCCCGAAGGCCTCGCCCATCTTCAGGCTTGCGAAGCTCGTCGGCGGGGAGGCGCGCATCGGCATCGCCGGCGGCTCGCTCGCCTCGGGCGCGCCGACGACGACGCTCAAGAAGGGCAAGACCGTGACGCTCGTGAACACCGCCGACGGCACGCGCTACGAGCTGAAGCTCGTCTCCGTCGGCTAAGGCCGATCTCGGTTCCTGCCGATAACACCCTCGTGCGTCTGCGTGCCCGCAGCCAGGACGGCTTCGGCCTGATCGAGCTCCTGATGTCGATGACGATTCTGAACGTCGGCATCCTCGCGCTCGTCGCCGCGTTCCAGTCCGGCTCGTTGGCGCTCCAGCGGGCGAGCAAGCTCTCGACCGCCGCGGCGATCGCCGACATCCAGATGGAGCGCTACCGCGGCTACAAGTACTGCGGGATCCTCTTCGCGAGCGCCGACGTCACCACCGCGCAGGGCGACTCGACCTTCACCGGCGACGCGGCGTACACCGCGGGCCAGCTCACGCCGGCGAACGACTCGAGCTGCTCGTCCGCGACGCCTCCTTCGGACTCGAAGCCGATCCAGACGATCACCGGGCCCGACGGCAAGCGCTACCGGGTCGACACCTACATCATGCTGGACACCGTCACGTCGGCCCGGCCGCTCAAGCGCGTCACCGTCGTCGTCCGGAACGCGAACAGCCTGAGCGCGAATCCGTACGCCCGGATCGCGTCGACCTTCGACCAGTCGACGGGCAGCTAGTGGCGACCTTCGCGTACGCGGCGATCAACGCGCAGGGCCTGGAGGCCTCCGGCCAGATCAGCGCGCCCGACCTGAACGCGGCGCGCGAGCAGCTCCGCGTCCGCGGGCTCCTGGCGAACATGCTCGAGGAGCTGCCCGCGAGCGGCGAGGACTCCGCGCGCACGTTCTTCAAGGCGATCAAGCCGAAGTCGCTCCAGATCTTCTCGCGCCAGTTCGCGACGATGATCGAGGCGGGGCTGAACGTCGTCAGCGCACTCGTGATCCTCGAGGAGCAGACCGACGACAAGTACCTCGCGCAGATCATCGGCGAGCTCCGCGCCGACGTCGAAGGCGGCCTCCTGCTCTCGCAGGCGCTCGCGCGGCATCCGAAGGTCTTCTCGCGCCTCTACGTCTCGATGGTCGAAGCCGGTGAGGCGGCCGGAATCCTCGATCAGGTGCTCGACCGCGTCGCGTTCCAGATCGAGAAGGAGACGCAGATCAAGCGCCGCGTGAAGGGCGCCATGATCTACCCGACGATGGTCCTCATCTTCGCGACCCTCGTCCTGATCGGGATGCTGATGTTCCTCGTCCCGATCTTCGTGAAGATCTTCGCGGACCTCGGCGGCGAGCTGCCCACGCTGACGCAGTGGGTCGTGAAGGTCTCGAACCTGCTGCGCGCGCGCTGGTTCATCATCATCCCCGGAATGATCGGGTCGGTCGTCGCCTTCCGGCGCTGGAAGAAGAGCGACAGCGGCCGGAAGCACTGGGACAGGTTCAAGCTCAAGGTTCCGATGAAGATCGGACAGGTCGTCCTGAAGGTGACGATGGCCCGCTTCTCGCGCACGCTGTCGACGCTCGTCGCGGCCGGCGTCGACATCATCAAGGCGCTCGAGATCACCGGCCAGACCGCCGGGAACTGGGTCGTCGAGGAAGCGCTCGCGAACGTGCGCGTGCGCGTGCACGAGGGCGTGCCGATCGCGACGCCGCTGATCGAGAACAGCGTGTTTCCGCCGATGGTCGCGCAGATGGTGAAGATCGGCGAGGAGACCGGCGAGCTCGAGAAGATGCTCTCGAAGATCGCGGACTTCTACGAGGACGAGGTCGACGCCTCGATCCAGTCGCTGACATCGATCATCGAGCCGCTGATGATGATCGGCGTCGGCCTGATGGTCGGCGTGATCATCATCTCGATGTATCTGCCGATGTTCAAGATGCTCACGCTGATCCAGTAGCGCTGCTGTTGCGCGCGGCTCCCTCGGAGAACCTTCAGGCGGCGAGCGCCGAGGGCGTCTGACAGCCGACGATCGCGGGGGCCTCGTGGACGAGCGCGTCGTTCTCGAGTGCCTCGACCATGAACAGGGCGAAGTCCACCCGGCGCGTCATGTTGCTCTCGAGGATCGGGTCGCCCACGTGCCGGCTCCACACCGGCAGGCCCTGACTCTCGCCCTCTTCGAGGTCGCTCCCGCGAACGACGGTCCACCGCGTCTCGCTCGCGAACACCCGCCGGCAGGCCTCCACCTGGTCGTCGAGGTCCGCGAACCGAGCGAGCTTGGCGAGTGGGCCGCCGACCTTCACCAGCGCCTTGAGCTTCCACGAGTACACATCCTGGCCGTCACGGGTGATGTGCCACCCGCACGAGAAGACGAGCCGCGCCCCGGGAGCGGCGTGGTCGAGCACCGCCTGAGCCGTGCCCGTCGAGTACCCGTGGACGCCACGTGGGACGAGGACGACGAGCACGCCGTCGCATCCCGAGACCGCGCTCTTGACGACCGCGGCGTCGTCCGTCGCTCCCGGAACGACCGTGATCCGTCCCTTGAACGCGTCGAGCTTCCCGACGCTCTCCGGCCGGCAGACGCCGACCACCTCATAGCCCCGGTCCAGCGCGTGCTGCACCATGTACTGCCCGAGCTTCCCGGAGGCCCCGACGATGCAGACTCTCATCGTGCGTGCGGCTCGGGCTCGATGCGCCGCACGAGCCAGGCAAGTAGCAGGCCGGTCAGGACGGCGAACAGCAACGCACCGCTTGCGCCGAAGTTGGTGAACTGCTCCTCGACGTTCTTCGTGATCACGTACGAGGTGACGAGCCAGCCGAGTGCCCAGGCAGGAGGGTTCGCCGCCGCCCACCACGCCGCACCGGGGACTCGCTGTCGCGCGAGCACCAGGGCTTGCAGCCCTCCGACAGCAAGGCCGGTCACGGCACCGATCACCACGACGTCTCGTCGGCTGCTCCCGTAGTCGACAAGGGCAGCGCCGGCCGCGAGGCCCACGGCCATTCCAACACTCGTCGCAGCTGCCCAGATCCACGGGACGAGCGGCCTCAGAGCGAGCCACTGCGCGGCTCCGATCACGGCGCCTGCGAGGAGGCCGCCGGCGAGGGCTGCGGGGACGGAGTCAGTCGGACCGACGATCACGTTTGCGATCAGTCCTCCGATCGGAAAGCCGAGGAGGATCGCGAGCGGCCAGGCCCAGATCATCGGATGGGCCGGCCTGACGGCCGGGGAGGCGGTGTGTGACAAGGAAGCCATGGATTCCCTTCTGTCTAGGCCGTAGGCACGATGGCCGGCCGCTCTGGTGGCTTGATCGCCGTCGGGTTCGCCACCTCGGCGGAGGTGTGTCCTTCGACGTGGACGTCCGGCACCCAGTTCAGCCATGAGGGGAGGTACCAGTTGCGCTCGCCGAGGAGCTTCATGCTCGCCGGAACGAGAACGGTGCGGACGATCGTCGCGTCCACGAGCAGGGCCACGGCCACGCCGAAGCCCATCTGCTGGAACATGACCAGGTCGCCGGCGGCGAAGCCGCTGAAGACGGCGATGATGATGAGCGCGGCGCCGGTGATGAGGCGCGCGGTCGAGCCCACGCCGAACGCGACGGAGCCCGCGGTATCGCCGGTCTGCGTGTAGCGCTCCTTGATCCGGCTGAGCAGGAACACCTGGTAGTCCATCGAGAGGCCGAAGAGGACGGAGAAGAGGAAGAGCGGCACCCAGGCCTCGATCGTGTCGACCTGCTGGAAGCCCAGCAGCTCGGCCCCGACACCTTTCTGGAACACGAGCACGAGCAAGCCGTACGCGGCCCCGACCGAGAGCAGGTTGAGCGCGATCGCGACGGCCGGGATCACGATCGAGCGGAAGGCGACCGTGAGCAGGATGAAGCTGAGCCCGAGCACGAAGGCGAGCACGATCGGGAGCCAGCCGCCGACGATGGCGAAGTAGTCGACGTCCTCGGCAGTCGTCCCGCCGACGAGGACGGTCGTCTCGAGATCGCCGAACGCCTGCGGGATCAGATCGGCGCGGAGGTGGCGGATCGCGCTGGTCGCCTCGGGCCCGTCGGCGTCGCCCGCAACGGGGACGGAGAGCAGGACGACGTCACCGTCTTCCGACTCCGCCTGCGTCGCTGGACCAAACGCGGGCTGGTCGGCAAGGCTCGCCTCGAGACGCTCGATCGCCGCGGAGACCGGTGCCGAGGACGCTTCGCCCTGGACGACGATCTGCGCCGGGTCGACCCCGACACCGGGGAAGTCGCGGTTCACTGCGTCGAAGCCCTGCTTGGACGGGAATCGGTCGGGCAGCGTGCTGAGTCCCGAGAATCCCGTGTTGATCCCGAGCACGGGAACGGCCGCCGCGAGCAGGAGCGCCGTTGCCGCCACGAGACTTACGAGCGGGCGCCGCATGACCCGGCCGACGAGCGCCGACCAGAAGGGGCTCACCGAACCGGCGTTCGCGATCGCCCGACGACCGATCACCGGAATCTTCAGCGCGTTCACCCGGTCGCCGAGCAGGCTCAGCACCGCGGGCAGCAGTGTCAGTGCCGCGAGCACCGAGACGATGCCGACGAGGATCGCCCCCAGCGCGAGGCTTCGCAGGATCGTGTCGGGCACCAGGATCATCCCGAACATCGCGAGCACGAAGGCGATCCCGCTGAAGAGCACGGCCCGGCTCGCCGTTGCTCCCGACGTCACGATGGCGTCGATCTTCTCCAGTCCGCGCACGCGCTCTTCGCGGTAGCGCGAGACGATGAAGAGCGCATAGTCGATTCCAAGGGCGAGGCCCATCGCCGAGATCATGTTCACGACGAAGAACGAGACTTCGAACGCCTGGCCGACGAGCGCGGTCAAGGCAACTGCGATCACGATCGACAGCAGTCCGAGCACCACCGGCACGAGGCCCGCCACGACCGCTCCGAACACGAGCACGAGAATGATCAGCGCCGCCGGCAGCCCGATCAACAGCTCGCCCTTCTGCAGGTCCTCTTCGGAGAGCTTCTCGAAGTCGGCATCGGCCGTCAGCGAGCCGGTGATCGAAACCTGGAAGCCGTCCTGCCCGTTCTGCGACTTCACCAGGTCGACGAGCGGAGCGACCACGTCGCCGTGCGTCACGAGCAACACCATCGTCGCGTGGCGATCCTTCGAGACGAGTGACTGGTCGTCCGAGCCGTAATAGCTCCGCGCGTCCGCAACGACGCCGAGCCCCTCGGCTCGCTGGCCGAGCGTCCGCACCTTCGCCTGGAACGCGGGATCGTCGACCGTGAAACGCTCGGAGCGCACGACCACGATCTCACTCGGGGTCGGCTCGGGCGGGAAGCTCTCCTGAATGAGCGCGGCCGCCTGTTTCGAGTCGGGGTTGCTGGTGACGTCGCCGTCACTCGTCAGGGCGTTTCCGAGCAGGAGCGCGATCACGACGAACGAGACGAGCACGGCGACCAGCCACGCTGCGAGCGTTCGTTTCGGATGACCGGCGCAGGCACGGGCAAGAGCCTCGGTCGATATGGACACGGTCTCGAGCTCCTTCCGGTCGCGCTCGGCGTCGATCACGCCGACCGGAAGTTGGAGCCGGACCCACTAGACCGCCGGGGGCTTGGGCGGAGCTAAGACGACGCTAGCACCCACACGACCGGAAATCGAGCACTGGTTGAGCCGCCGCTACGTTCTGCTCCGGTAGTCCGACCGATCGGGAGGTTCGATGTGCGCGAGGCTGAGATCGAGGAAACGCCGGAGGGACGGGTGGCGCGGGGTGACGGGTGGTTCATCCTGAACCTCGGGGAGATGGCGTGGAAGACGGTTCGCGGATTCGGCAGTTGGTGCTCGTTCAACGCGCCGAACAAGGGTGCGGACGAGCCCGGGATCGGTGTCCACGTTCACGTCCTGATGCCCGGCGAAGCGAACGGCTACTACCACGCGGAAGCTGCGCAGGAGGGGTTTGTCGTTCTCAGCGGCGAGTGCATCGCCGTCGTCGAGGGCCAGGAGCGAGTCATGAGACAGTGGGACTACCTCTACTCGCCGCCCGGAACCGCCCACATCACGGTGGGCGCGGGCAGAGGGCCTTGCGCGGTCTTGATGTTCGGCAGTCCTGACCCGAGCCGGAAGGTCGAGTGGATCGCCGACCCGGTCGCTGCCAAACACGGCGCGAGCGTCCCCCGGACAACGGGATGTGCGAGCGAGGCCTATGCAGATGCGCCCTCTGTCGCGGCCGTGAGCGCGCCGGCACCGTTCAACCCCAGCATCTAGGCACGCGCACACGATGAGTTTCCGATCCCAGGGCGGTCTACCTTCTCGACATGGCGGACCTCATCTACGCAGCGCTCGCATCCCTCGACGGCTACATCGAGGACGAAGGCGGCAAGTTCGACTGGGCCAAGCCCGACGAGGAGGTGCACTCGTTCGTCAACGAGCTCGAGCGCGGGGTCGGGACGTATCTCTACGGACGTCGGCTCTACGAGACATTGGCGGTCTGGGAGACCCTGCCGCTCGACGAGCAGCCGGGCTACATCCGCGACTACGCCGAGCTCTGGCGGGACAGCGACAAGATCGTGTACTCGCGAACGCTCGACACCGCCTCCACCTCGAGGACGCGGATCGAGCGGGACTTCGACGCCGACGCCGTTCGGCGACTCAAGGACGAGGCGGAACGCGACCTCGCGGTCGGCGGCGCCCAGCTCGCCGCGGAGGCGTTCCGCGCCGGGCTCGTCGACGAGCTGCATCTCCTGCTCGCGCCGTTCGTCGTGGGCGGCGGCAAGCGCGCACTGCCGGACGGTGTGCGTCTACCCCTCGAGCTGGTCGGCGAGCGGCGATTCGGCAGCGGCTTCGTCCATCTCCACTACCGCACGTAAGGCGGCGGCGTTCCCGAGAGACGTGAGAGCATCGCGGGCGGCATGAGCATCTACACGGACGCGGGTCGTGCGGTCGAGGAGCGCGTCGACGATCTGTTGGCGCGGATGACCCTCGAGGAGAAGGCGGGGCTGATGTTCCAGGCGCCGATCTTCATGAACGACGACGGGACGCTCCTCGAGGACACCGAGGAGCGCATCGCCGGCCGGCACCTCAACCACTTCAACATCTACTTCGCACCCGAGCCGCGCCAGCAGGCCGAGTGGCACAACCGCCTGCAGGACATCGCGAGGTCGACGCGGCTCGGGATCCCCGTGACGATCTCGTCGGACCCGCGACACGGCTACGCCGAGAACTTCGCAGCGGCGTGGGCCGCGGCCGGGTTCTCGCAGTGGCCGGAGCCGATCGGCTTCGGCGCGCTCGGCGACGCGGACGCCGTGCGCGAGTTCGGCGACATCGCGCGACGTGAGTACCGCGCCGTCGGCATCCACGTCGCGCTGCATCCGATGGCCGACCTGGCGACCGAGCCGCGCTGGGCACGCGGGATGCATACGTTCGGCGAGGACGCCGAGGTCGCCGCGGAGCTCGTCGCCGCGTACGTCCGCGGCTTCCAGGGCGACGAGCTCGGACCGGCATCGGTCGCGTGCATGACGAAGCACTTCCCCGGCGGCGGGCCGCAGCTCGACGGCGAGGATCCGCACTTCCCGTACGGCAAGGATCAGGTGTATCCGGGTGGCATGTTCGAGTACCACCTGCAGGTCTTCGAGGCGGCGCTCGGGGCCGGGACGGCGCAGATCATGCCGTACTACGGGCGCCCGGTCGGGACGGAGCTCGAAGAGGTCGGCTTCGGCTACAACCGCGGCGTCGTCACCGGGCTGCTGCGCGAGCGCTACGGCTTCGACGGGGTCGTCTGCACCGACTGGGGGCTCGTGACCGACGCGCCGATGCCGGACGGATCGGTGTTCGCGGCGAAGTGCTGGGGCGTCGAGGAGCTGAGTGTCGAGGACAGGCTCGCGAAGATCGTCGAGGCCGGCTGCGACCAGCTCGGCGGCGAGGAGCTGCCCGAGCTCCTCGTCGAGCTCGTCCGCGCCGGGCGCATCGCCGAGGCGCGCGTCGACGAGTCGGCACGACGGCTGTTGCGCGACAAGTTCCGGCTCGGCCTGTTCGACGACGCGTACGTCGACCCCGACGAGGCCGAACGGACCTGCGGCGCGCCGGCGTTCCGTGCCGCGGGCGACCGCGCGCAGCGCCGCTCCGCGGTCGTCCTGACGAACGACGGCGTGCTGCCGCTCTCTGGCGAGCCGCGCGTCTATGCCGACGGGCTCGCGTACGACGGCGCCGTGACGCGCCCGGAGGACGCGGACGTCGCGATCGTGCGCAGGAACGCGCCCTTCGAGCCGCGAACGAACGGGATGCTCGAGACGTTCTTCCACGCGGGCGACCTCGACTTCAAACAGCCGGAGCTCGACGCGCTGCTCGAGCTCGCGCGGCGCGTGCCGACGGTGCTCGTGCTCCACCTCGAGCGGCCGGCCGTCATCCCCGAGCTCGTCACCGCGTGCGCCGCGGTCGTCGCCGTGTTCGGCGCGTCCGACGAGGCGGTGCTCGACGTCCTCTTCGGACGCGCGCAGCCCGAGGGCCGGTTGCCGTTCGAGCTGCCGTCGTCGATGGCGGCGGTGAGGGAGCAGCTCCCCGACGTGCCGCACGACTCGCGCGACCCGCTGTTTCCCTTCGGGCACGGACTGCACTACGCGACGTAGATCGCCGTACGGCCGGATGACTTTCCGCGCCGGAAGGGCGATACTCAAAGCGGGATGAACCCCTGCCGCTCGTGGTTCGAAGCGGCTCTCAGTCCGACCCTGTTTGCGGATGCCGGTCGAGCGGGCTGAGCGAGCTCGCGCGCGCGAGCGCGGCGCGGGCGCAGCGGAGTCGCGGCGTCGGCCTGCTGCTGATCTCGCTGGGGGTGGCGTTCTTTCTGGCGGTGTTCGCGCGCCTTGTTCGTGCTGTGGTTTGCGGGCTTCCGCCACGACGTAGTGGCCGCTGCTGGTCGTACCCCTCGCGTTATTTGTGTCGGTCTGGCTCGTCACGCGCGGCCGCAGCATGCGGGCCAGCGAAGCCGGGCGTGTGCTTGCCGAGGACGTTCGCGCGCCGATCGTCTACCTCCGGCCGTTCGGCGCCGACCGGGCGGAGATTTCGAGGCGGTTGTCGTCGCGCATGCGTATCTCGCCTCCGCGAGAGCTTGAAAGCCGCTACGAGGAGCGGCTGGCGCGCGCGCTGCACGAGGTCGGGCCGTTCGTGACCGTCGGCGACCCGACAGAGCGGCTGCCGCAGCCTGGCGCGGCGCGCATGTACGCGGCCGACGAGGAGTGGCGGGAGACCGTTGACGAGCTGACCGAGCCGGGCGGGCGTCGTGATCCTGCATGCCGGCGAGGGGGACGGCCTCGCCTGGGAGGTCCGCCACGTGACCGAGCTCGACGCGCCGGAGCGTGTGATCCTCTCGCTCCCACTGCTTGCCGAGCGCAAGGAGCCCTCGCGCCAGGAACGGTACGACGCCTTCCGACGCACTCTCGGAGACGCCTTTCCGCGGCCGTTGCCGGAGGCGATCGGGCATTGCCAGTTCCTGTACTTCGATGCGGATTGGACGCCGCGTCTGCTCGGCGAGCGCGGGACAGCGCCTCCGGCCGGCGAGAGCGAGCGCGCGAGGGCGCTGCGCCGACTCGCGCGCGAGTTCAAGATCGCGTGGGGGCCGCGGTGGCTGCGTGTCTCCGTCTACGCGCCCGTCTTCTTCGCGGTGCTCTGGGTCCTGCATACCATCACGCCCGGCTGGTGGTGGGCGGGCGCATAGCGCGGCGGCATCGCGACGGTCAGGGCAGCATGGTGCAGTGGCGCGGCCCAGGATGCACGTCGGCGAGGTCGAGACCGACGTCGGGCTCGTTCGTCGCCTGCTCGCGGACCAGTTCCCGCAGTGGACCGAGCTGCCGATCCGGCCGCGTCGAGTCCTACGGGACGGATCACGACATCTATCGCCTCGGCGACGACCTCTCCGCGCGGCTGCCGCGCATCGAGTGGGCGACCGGACAGGCGACACGGGAGGCGAAGTGGCTTCCGAGGCTCGCGCCGCACCTGCCGCTCAGGGTCCCCGTCCAGCTGGCGATGGGACAGCCGGCGGAGGAATACCCGTTCGAGTGGTCGGTGTACGAGTGGCTGCCCGGTGAGAACGCGAACGGGACGATCGACGACCTCGAGCGAGCCGCCGTCGACCTGGCCGCGTTCGTGACCGCGCTCCGCGCGATCGACACGAGCGATGCGCATCGGCGGAGCCGCGGCTCCCGCGGCGCACCGCTCGCCGAGCTCGACGAGGTCGTGCGGCGCTCGATCGACGAGTTGGGCGATCGCATCGATCGCGACGCGGCGCTCCGGTCGTGGGGCGAATCGGTGAACGCGCCGGCCTGGGACGGGGACGAGGTCTGGGTGCACGGCGATCTGCTTCCCGGGAACCTGCTCGTCGTCGACGGCCGGCTCTCGGCGGTGATCGACTGGGGCGGCCTGAACGTCGGCGATCCCGCGTGCGACCTCCAGCCGGCCTGGAACGTCTTCGACGAGGCGAGCCGCGAGGTGTACCGAGCCGAGCTCGGTGTCGACGACGCGTCGTGGCTCCGCGGCCGCGGCTGGGCGCTCTGCCAGGCGGTCGTGGCGCTTCCGTACTACTGGGACACGAACCCGGGGATGGTGCGCCAGGCCTCGAACGCCGTCACGCAGGTTCTGCGAGGTAGCCGCGGAGGCTCTTGAAGTTCGCCTCGCTCTGCTCGTCGTCGACGTGGGGCCGCCGGAGAGAGACGGTGAACACCGCGATGTCGGCGAGGTCCCACCAACGGCGATAGAGCTGGAGCGCCTCGTGGTCGAGCGAGACGTCGCCGACAACGGCGGCGTACTCGTCCCAGCCCGTCAGCTCGTCGTCGAGCACCTGCCAGAGATCGCGCTCGCGCGGCGCGAGACGCGTCGTGTCCCAGTCGACGAGGCGCAGTCGGTCCTGCGCGTCGACGATCACGTTCGCGCGGTGCGGCTCGCCGTGCGTGACCACCAGCGAGTCGGAGCGCGTGCGCAGTCGCGCCGCGTCCGCGTCGAACTCCTCGAGCCGTCGGACGAGGTGGTGCGCGCCTTCGGCGAGCGCTGCGCGCGCCGGGTCGGCGTAGGGCCCGCTCTCCCACGGCACGTCGAGCGACGCGAGCGCGTCGGTCAGCACCGACCGCGAAGGGATCGTGAGCTCGTCGCGACGCGGCAAGGATGCGGGAACCCGGCGCCCGGCGACGTGCAGACGCCCGAGCAGCTCTCCCATCCGCCGACGCTCGTCCTTCGAGTCGTACGCGCCGAACGACGTCGAGGTCCCGTCGACGAACGGCGTGACGCTGACGGCGTACCGCGCGGTCAGGCGCCGAATCGGCGTCCCTTCGTCGTCCGCGAGCGGCGCCAGCACGAACTCGAGGCCGACGTCTCGGAGCGCGGCCGCGGTCCGGTACGCATGCTCGAGCGTGTCGAACGCGTCCGCCGCCTGGAACCCCGCCTCGAGGTCGTCGACCGTGACGAACCACCGCTCGCCGGCGGCGTCCGCCCGCCAGTGATGGCTCCCGAAGCCGACCGGCAGGTACCGGAGCTGCGGCTCGCGCAGCCCCCAGTGCGAGAGCGCGCCTGCGACCGTGGCCACGTCGAGATCGGACGGTGCGGTGAGCACGATGAGCGAAGTGTCGTGGACGCCCGGCGACGACGCACGTACCGCCACCGCCGGGCGAAGGACCGCTGCCTGTCGTCAGTTCCCCGCGGCGCCGGAGTCCATCGGTTTCCGGCAACCGGAGCATGCAGCGCCCCTGTTGAGTGAAAAATCGTGAACGAGAGGGTGAATCGGCGTCACCCGCGGGGGAGGACTGAGAGGTGCCGGAGGCCGTCTATGTCTTCATCGCGCTCGGAGGCGTGGGCTTCGTGCTCGCGCTCGCACTCGGGCTCGCGATTCGCCTCGACGCTCACGCGCTTCGTGCTGCTCGTCGCGCTCGGCCTCGCGCTGTCGCTCGTGGCGGAGCGTGCCGGCCTCGGCTCCGACGACTGCGAGGGCGATTGCCTAGGCGACTTCGTGCGCTTGACGAACCTCGCCGGCTGGGGCGTCGGCCTCGCGCTGGCCGGATTCCTCCGCTGGGCTTACGGTAGGCGGTCCTCGTGAAGCTCGAGCACCTCGTCGTCAAGCCGGGAACCCGCGCAGGCCTCGCCGCCCGTGACCCTGCCGGCATGGGCGAGCTGAAGAAGGACGAGGCGAAGGAGCTTCTCGGGCAGCACACCGAGAAGCTCGAGGAGCTGCAGGAGCTCCTCTGGGCGAACGACTCCTATGCGCTCCTCGTGATCTTCCAGGGCATGGACGGCTCGGGAAAGGACAGCGCGACCAAGCACGTGCTGTCGGGCGTGAACCCGCAGGGCGTCCAGGTCGTGTCGTTCAAGCAGCCTTCGCCCGAAGAGCTCGACCACGACTTCCTCTGGCGCATCTCGAAGGCGGCGCCCGAGCGCGGCCGCATCGGCATCTTCAACCGGTCGCACTACGAAGAGGTGCTCGCGGTGCGCGTGCACCCCGAGTGGCTCGACAGGCAGCGGCTGCCCGAGTCGGCCCGCGGCCCGCACTTCTGGAAGCGGCGCTACGAGGACATCAACGGCTTCGAGCGCCACCTCGACAGGTGCGGGACGAAGATCGTCAAGTTCTTCCTCCACCTCTCGAAGGCGGAGCAGAAGCAGCGCTTCCTCAAGCGGCTCGACCGGCCGAACAAGGAGTGGAAGTTCGACGCGAACGACGTCGCCGAGCGGACGCACTGGGACGAGTACATGGCCGCGTACGAAGACGCGCTCAGCGCGACGTCGACGGAGTGGGCGCCGTGGTACGTGGTCCCGGCCGACCACAAATGGCTCGCACACGCGCTCATCTCGTCGATCATCGTCGAGACGATCGAGGGGCTCGGGCTCGACTGGCCGCAGGTGTCGGAGGAGGAGCGCAAGGCGAACGCGGAAGCGCGTCGTCAGCTCGCGGCGGAGGAGGACTAGCGGTGGCGCGGGGCTGGGTGGCGCTTCTGCGCGGCGTCAACCTCGGCAGCCGCAACAAGGTGCCGATGGCCGAGCTGCGCGAGGTGTTCGAGGCTGCCGGCGCCGAGGCCGTGCGCACGTACATCCAGAGCGGCAACGTCCTCTTCGAACATGCGAAGCCCGACGCCGCGAAGCTCGAGCAGGCGATCGCCGACGCGTTCGGCGTCGAGTCCACGGTCGTTCTCCGCAGCTTCGCCGACATCCGCCGGCTCGCTGGAGGGCACCCGTTCGGGAAGGACACGTCGAACTCGTTCGTCGCGTTCCTCGCGAAGAAGCCGACGAAGGCGCGGTTGACGGCGCTCGGCGAGCTCGACGCCGGCCGCGACCGGTTCGAGCTCGTGCGGAACGACGTCGTGCTCCGCTTTCCAGCCGGGTACCAGAGCGCGACGCTCACGGGCGCCGTGCTCGAGCGCGAGCTGGGCGTCCCCGCGACCGTTCGCAACTGGCGGACGGTTGCGAAGCTCGACGAGCTCAGCCGCGCAGCTGCGCCGTCGTCCCGATCGCGATCGCCGGCGCGGCGTTCGGGCGGAGCCAGCGGAGGACGACGCGCAGGTCGGCGCGGCGGAGGCTGACGCAGCCGTTCGTCGCGCGTCCGGTCTGCGCGTGCAGGAAGATCCCCGACCCGCGGCCCGGCACGGTCGGGCGCATGTTGAACTCGACGACCGCGAGGTACGGATACGCCTTCGGGTTCTGCCACATGCCCTCGGAGACGATGCGGAAGGGCGGGCGGCTCCCGCAGGCGACGTGCTGGAACGTGTTGTACGTCGGCGACGTCGGGTCCTCGTCCCACCAGTCGCCGCAGCGCAGGCGCCGGTAGCGGAACGCGACGCCGGGGTTCGGCTCGTTGCCGTACATCGTCGCGTTGATCCGGAACGTGCCCGTCGGTGTCGTCCTGTCGCCCTCGCGCCGGTTCGCCGAGAGCCCGTTCCGGCCGACGCGTGCGGGGTACGGCCCGCCCGCCGCGACCCAGCAGCCTCCGCTGCGGCGCCAGATCCGGAGCGTCGCGGACGTCGTGCGCGCTCTCGCCGCCTCGACGGTGATCAGCTGCGAGCCCGTCGGCTGCGCCTGGAGCCCGTTCGCGACGTTCGACGGGCACGCCGCCGTGACGGTCGCCAGGAGCGCTGCGAGCAGCATCGGCCGAGTAGTCTGCCGCGATGCGGGTCGCCGCGCTCGCAGCCGCGCTCGGGGTCGTCACGGCGCAGGCACCGACCTTCCAGGCGGAGATCGCCCCGGTGCGCTGGTCCGATCTCCGTTACTCGTACCGCGCCGGCTGCCCGGTCGGCCCGCCCGACCTCCGAGCGGTGCGGCTGAGCTACTGGGGCTTCGACGGACGCGCCCACGAGGGGACGCTCGTCGTCCACCGCCGTGTCGCCTCCGACGTCGTCGCCGTGTTCCGCCGGCTCTACGCGGCCCGGTTCCCGATCCGACGCATGCAGCCGGTCTCCGCGTACCGGGGAAGCGACGACGCCTCGATGGCCGCGGACAACACGTCCGCCTTCAACTGCCGGCGCGCCGTCGGCGCCTCCGGCGGGTGGTCCGAGCACGCGTTCGGGCGCGCGATCGACGTCAACCCGGTCGAGAACCCGTACGTTCTCGGCGGTCGCATCCTGCCGCCGCGCGGCCGCGCGTACCTCCGTCGGCGGGACGTGCGACCCGGGATGGCAGTCGAGGGCGGGGTCGTCGTCCAGGCGTTCGCGGCTCGAGGCTGGAGGTGGGGAGGACGCTGGACGGGGTCGCGCGACTACCAGCACTTCTCGGCCACGGGACGCTGAGAAAACCTTGGGGGTCGGTCTGGGGTCGCCCCTCGACGCGGTGCCTAGGCGCTCGGGCGCACGCTGTAGCTGCAACCAATCGAGTGCCGGCGCCGACGCCGCGCAGCGGAAGGAGGGAACGTGAACATCGAGACTCTTCGCTCCAGGATCTCGGGCGACGTGGTGGCGCCGGAGGATTCGAGCTGGGACGAGGCCCGTCGGGCCTGGAACCTCGCCGTCGACCAGCGGCCCGCCCTCGTTGCGCTGCCCGAGTCGGCGGACGACGTCGTCGCGATCGTCGAGTACGCGCGGGCGAACGGCCGCCGCGTCGCGCCGCAGGGCACCGGCCACAACGCCGGCCCGCTCGGCCCGATGCCCGACACCGTTCTCGTGAAGACCGAGCGCATGCGCGGCGTCGAGATCGACGCCGACCGCGCGATCGCGCGTGTCGAGGCGGGCGTCCTCTGGGCCGAGGTGACGGAGGCTGCGGCCGAGCACGGACTCTGCGGCGCTGGCCGGCTCGTCGCCGGACGTCGGCGTGGTCGGCTACACGCTCGGCGGCGGCGTCAGCTGGCTCGGGCGGAAGTACGGCCTCTCGGCGAACTCCGTCACCGCGATCGAGCTGGTCACCGCCGACCAGGGCCTGATCCGGGCCGACGCCGAGAACCACCCCGAGCTCTTCTGGGCCCTCCGCGGCGGCGGCGGCAGCTTCGGCGTCGTCACCGCGATCGAGTTCCGGCTCTTCCCGGTCCGCGAGCTCTACGCGGGCGCGATGTTCTGGCCGATGGAGGACGCCGAGCGGATCCTGAACGCGTGGCGTGCGTGGGTGGACGACGTTCCGGACGAGGTCACCTCGGTCGGCCGGCTCCTCCGCGTGCCGCCGATCCCGGACATCCCGGAGCCGCTCCGCGGCCGCAGCTTCGTGGTCGTCGAGGCGGCGTACATCGGCGACGAGGCCGACGGCGCCGCCCTCGTGGCACCGCTTCGCGCGCTCGAGCCCGAGATCGACACCTTCGCGACGATCCCGGCGACGGCACTGAGCAAGCTCCACATGGACCCGGAGCACCCGGTTCCCGGCGCGGGTGACGGGATCGCGCTCCAGAGCGTGACCCGCGAGACGGTCGCGGCGCTCGTCGAGGCTGCCGGCGCCGAGTCCGGCGCACCTCTTCTCTCTGTCGAGATCCGCCACCTCGGAGGCGCGCTCGGGCGGTCGGGGCCCGGTCACGGCGCGCTCGACGCGATGGAGGCGGAGTTCCTCTCGTTCGCCGTCGGGATGGCGCCGAACGAGCAGGCGAAGGCTGCGGTCCGCCACGCCGTCCGCGGCGTGCAGTCCGCGCTCGAGCCGTGGGAGGCGAGGCACATGTACCTCAACTTCTCCGACGAGCGGAAGGACGTCCGCCGCTTGTTCCCGTTCGACGTCTACCGCCGGCTGGCCGTCGCGAAAGCGCGCTGGGACGTCGGCGAGCTCTTCCGTTCGAACCATCCGATCCCGCCCGCGACGATCGTCTCGCGTCGACCGCGTCGGTCGCTCGTTCGCCGCGCGCCGGGTCGGGCCGCACGTCCGGTTCGCGCGGCGAGGTAGCCAACCCCTGGGGGAGGGATGCGATTGCGCCCCTCCCCGGCTACCCTCGACGGATGGGGGTCCGGTCGGTCGCGATCGTCGTCGCGCTGCTCGCGCTCCCGTCGACTGCGGCCGCCGGAGCCCGCGACGTCCAGGTCGCTGACGGCGCCGTCTACCGGGCCGGCCTGACCGGCCGCTACTTCCATCCGCTCGGCAGTTTCGGGAAGCTCAACCGCGCCGTCACCGCCGGCGACCGGCGCCGCTCGCGACGGCTCGCGAGCTCCCTGATCGCCCGCGGACACCGTCAGGGCCGCTTCGGTCTCGTCTGGTACTACAACGTCCCGGGCGGGCGGAGCGGCTGGACCTCGGGCCTCGCCCAGGCGGTCGCGGCGCAAGCGCTCGCGCGCGCAGGAAGAAAGGAGGCGGCGAGGCGCGCGTTCCTCGCGATCCCCGACCGGCTCCTGATCCCGCTGCCGCAGGGACCCTGGATCAAGCTCTACGGCTACAGCAACGTCGTCGTCCTGAACGCGCAGCTCCAGGCGGCGCTCTCGATCGGCCACTACGCGCGCCTGACGAACGACACGCGCGCACGCCTGCTCGCGCGGCAGCTTCGGCGGACGGCAAAGGCGCTCCTGCCGCGCTTCGACAACGGCTCGTGGTCGCGCTACTCGCTCGGGGGGCGCGCCGCCACCCTGGAGTACCACGAGTACGTGACGGCGCTCCTCTGGAAGCTCTCGGCGCGGCAGCGCGGTGGCCGGTGGCGCGTCTACGCGAACCGCTTCTCGAAGTACCGCCGGCTCCCGCCCGTCCTGCGGCGCGGCGATCGCCCACCCGAGGTGCTGCCGGTCGTGGACGGCTACCGCGACTACGCGCCGATCACGTTCTGGCTTTCGAAGCCGTCGACCGTGACGTTCCGGATCGCGGGCACGCGCACCTCGCAGTGGTTCGAGCGGGGCTGGCAGACCTTCCAGTGGTGGCCGTACGACGTCCCGCCCGGGCGCTATCCGGTCTGGGCGACGGCGACCGACCGCGGGGGGAACAGCACGCTGCTCGGGCTCCCTTGGGCTCGGGTCGGGGAGGACAGCAGCCCGCCGACCGTGCGGGTGGCGCTCGAGGGGACGCAGCTCTCCTGGCGGGCGTCGGACGCCCAGTCACCGTGGTTCGAGGTGCGCCTGGAGCGGATGGTCGAGGGGAAGCTGCGAAGGCGGGACCTCGGCCGGTTCGAGCGCCTCGGAGCCGCCCGCCTCAGGACGCCGCCGCGCCGGATGGGCACGACGACCTTCGTTGTCGCCGACAGCTCAGGGAACCTCGCGCGGATCCCGCTCTGCGCGGTCGCTGGCTAGACTGGCCCCCGCCGAGGCGGCGTAGCTCAGTGGTTAGAGCGACGGACTCATAACCCGTAGGTCGGTGGTTCGAATCCACCCGCCGCTACTGCAGGGCCCGCCCGGCCCTCCGCCGATCTTGCGCTACCATCCCCAGTTCGCGGGCAGAGTGCCCTAGTTTGTTGCGCCCTTAGGAAGAAGGAAATGGCCACCGGAGTACGAGTCGGGATCACGCTTGCTTGCGTCGAGTGCAAGCGGCGGAACTACCAGACCACGAAGTCGAAGCGAAACGATCCCGACCGGATCGAGTTCAAGAAGTACTGCCGCTGGTGCGGCAGGCATACACCGCATCGGGAGACGCGGTAGTGGCGAGCCGTGCGCAGAGGCGCGCGCAGCGCCGTCAGCAGGAGGCGCGGAAGGCCGGCGCCGCCGGCGGCGCGCGGCAGCCAGTCGATCTCCGGTCGCGCGCAGTCGCGCCAGGCGCAGGTCCGCCCCGCGCAGCAGCAGACGCGCGGTCAGACCGGGCGGCGCGAGGTGCCGCGCGGCTCCTTCATCCGCGAGTGCATCGCGGAGCTCCGGAAGGTCGAGTGGCCCGATCAGCGCCAGGTGACGACGGGAACGGTCGTCGTGATCATCGCGTGCGCGATCACCGGGGCCTACCTCTGGGTCAACGACCTCGTCTGGCAGCGCGTCGTGGAGGCCATTCTCTAGCCATGTTCCAGTGGTACGTGATCAACACCTACTCCGGGCACGAGAACAAGGTGAAGGCCAACCTCGAGCACCGGATCGACTCGATGGGCCAGCGCGTGCGGTTCCGCCGCGTCGTCGTCCCGACCGAGCAGGTGATCGAGACGAAGGACGGCCAGAAGGTGCAGGCCGAGAAGCGCGTGCTCCCGGGCTACGTG
Organism: uncultured Actinomycetes bacterium; assembly: GCA_963737405.1. Lineage (GTDB taxonomy): Bacteria > Actinomycetota > Thermoleophilia > Gaiellales > Gaiellaceae > JACCTU01. The sequence goes on along the minus strand of CAVTSL010000007.1, from coordinate 247,499 downwards.
CTCGTGAACATGGACCTGAACGACGACGCCTGGACGGTCGTGAAGAACACGCCGGGCGTGACGGGCTTCGTCGGCGCGGGCAGCAAGCCGATCCCGCTCTCGCAGCCCGAGGTCGACCGGATCCTCCATACCGGCACCCCGGCGGCCGAGCGCGCCCGCACCCTCGTGGAGTTCGTGCTCGGCGAGCAGGTGAAGGTCACGTCGGGCCCGCTGAGCGACTTCGACGGCGAGATCGTGGACGTCAACCCCGACCAGCAGAAGCTGAAGGTGCTCGTCGACATCTTCGAGCGGCAGGTCCCGGTCGAGCTCGGGTTCGACCAGGTCAAGAAGATCGACTGAGGTAGCGAGTGGCGAAGAAGGTTCTCACCATCATCAAGCTCCAGATCCCCGGCGGGCAGGCCAACCCGGCGCCGCCGGTCGGTCCCGCGCTCGGTCAGCACGGGGTCAACATCATGGAGTTCTGCAAGGCGTTCAACGCCCAGACGGGCGACCAGAACGGCCGCATCATCCCCGTCGAGATCACGGTCTTCGAGGACCGCTCGTTCACCTTCATCACCAAGACCCCGCCGGCCGCCGTCCTGATCAAGGAGGCGCTGCGGATCGAGAAGGGCTCGGGCGAGCCGAACCGCGAGAAGGTCGGTCGCCTCACACGCGACCAGCTCCGCTCGATCGCCGAGGCGAAGATGCCGGACCTGAACGCACGCGACGTCGAGCAGGCCATGCTCGTGATCGCGGGCACCGCCCGCAGCATGGGCGTGGAGGTGGAGCGCTGATGGCGGCCCACGGCAAGCGCTACCGCGGCGCCCGCTCAACGATCGACCGCGAGCAGCTCTACTCGCCCGTCGAGGCGATCAAGATGCTGAAGAGCTTCGACGGCCCGAAGTTCGACGAGACCGTCGAGGCGCACTTCCGCCTCGGCCTGAACGTCCGGCACGCGGACCAGCAGCTCCGTGGGACGCTGATGCTCCCGCACGGCACCGGCCGGGAGATGCGCGTCGCCGTCTTCGCCGACGGCGACAAGGCGCGGGAGGCGCAGGAGGCCGGCGCGGAGATCGTCGGCACCGCCGACCTCGCCGCGAAGATCGAGGGCGGCGAGATCGACTTCGACGTCGCGATCGCGACGCCGGACCAGATGGGCGTCGTCGGCCGGCTCGGTCGCGTGCTCGGTCCCCGCGGCCTGATGCCGAACCCGAAGACCGGCACCGTCACGATGGACGTCGCCAAGGCCGTCCGCGACGCGAAGGCGGGCAAGCTCGAGTACCGCACCGATCGCGGCGCCAACGTCCACGTGCCGATCGGCAAGAAGAGCTTCGGCGAGCGCGAGCTCGTCGAGAACTACGCGGCGCTGATCGACGAGATCGTGCGCGCCAAGCCTGCGGCCTCCAAGGGCCGCTACATCCGGGGCATCACGCTCGCGAGCACGATGGGCCCGGGGATCAAGGTCGACCCCGCGCGGACGCGCGACATCGTCGACGACCTGGAGGAACAGGCACAGACCGTCAACGCGTAACAACGCCCGTCGCCAGAGACAGTTGGCAGTCGCCGCGATCGCGGTGGCAGAAGACCAGCCGAGGCGGCCTCAGAGGATTCGTTCCATCTCCTCCGAGCCCGCCTGCGTGCGGGCTCGATTCGTTCGAGGAGGTGAGTGAGTGCACAAAGACGAGAAGGAGCGGGTTGTCACCGAGCTGACGGAGCGGCTCCAGTCGACCCCGACGCTGATCGTGGCCGACTACCGCGGGCTGACGATGCCGCAGATCGACGACCTTCGGACCGAGCTGCTGAAGCACGGCGCGAAGTTCACCGTCGTGAAGAACACGCTGACCCGTCGGGCCGCCGAGGCCGCCGGGTCGGACGCGCTGCTCGCGCTGCTCGAGGGGCCGACCGCGATCGCGTTCCTCGAGGCCGACGGCGATCCCGTCGCGGTCGCGAAGGCGATCGGCGCGGCCACGCGGGAGACCCGCGTGCTCGAAGTGCGTGGTGGTGTGCTCGAAGGCCGGCCGATCACGGCGGCCGACATCGACAACCTCGGGAAGCTGCCGCCGCTCGACCAGCTCCGCGGCCAGGTGCTCGGCGCGATCACGGCTCCGCTCTATGCGGTGGTCGGGCTCATCAACGCCCCGCTGCAGAACCTGATCGGGCTGATCGACGCCCGGATCGAGCAGCTCGGCGGGGCCGAGGAGGCGGAGGCAACCGGCTCGGAGCCACAAGCCGCCGACCCGCCCGAGGCCGAGGCGCCCGAGCCGGCCACGGCCGACGCGAGTGAACCCGCCGAGGCCGAGGCCGCCGGCGACGAGAACGACGAATCCACTGAGAGTTAGAAAACGGAGGTAGAGGAATGGCTGCAGTCGACACCGTGTTCGAAGAGCTGGGGAAGATGACCGTCCTCGAGCTCGTCGAGCTGAAGAACAAGATCGAGGAGGAGTGGGGGGTCACGGCCGCAGCGCCGGTCGCGGTCGCCGCTCCGGCCGCCGCGGGCGGCGGCGACGGCGCCGCTGCCGAGGAGCAGACGGCGTTCGACGTCGTCCTGACCGAGGCAGGCGGCCAGAAGATCGGCGTGATCAAGGTCGTGCGCGCAATCACGGGTCTCGGCCTCAAGGAGGCGAAGGACCTCGTGGACTCGGCTCCGAAGCCGGTCAAGGAGGGCGTCGCCCGCGAGGAGGCCGACTCGATCAAGGGCCAGCTCGAGGAGGCCGGCGCGACCGTCGAGGTCAAGTAGGGGACAGGCGCTCGGGGAACCTCCCGGTTCCCCCAGACCCCCTCCACTGGTCCGCTGCGCGGACAGGCGGCTTCGCCGCCGGCCCTTCGCCGTTCAGGCGACCCAGCGCCAGGTGACGAAGAGGAGCGTCAGGTACGCGCCGAGCGCCGCGTTCACCACGAGCCAGACGACGAGCGCGAGCCGGCTTCGCGCGAGCACCGAGCCGAGCGCGACGAAGATCGGCACGACGACGATCACGTAGCGCGGGTAGCTGATCAGCGGCAGCCCGCCCAGGTCGAGCGTCAGGGGCCCGAGGGCGGCCGGCACGGCGAAGAGGAACGCGCCGAACGGGACGCGGAACGCGGCGAGCGCAAGCCCCCCGACGGCGAACACGAGGAACGCGACGCCGAGGGTGTTCGAGAGCAGGAACCCGGGGTTGACCGACGAGGTCTCGAACGCCCGCCACGGCAGGAGGTAGTCGACCCCGTCACCGGCCCGCTCGAATGCGTGTCGCGTGGTGGCCCACGGACTGCCGAACTCACGGCCCCAGTTCTGTCGGTACGCGAGCGAGAAGAGCAGCGGCTCGCCCGTGCCGCGCCAGAGATAGATGACGTACGTGAGGAGGCCCATCACTGGCCCGGCTACGCCGACGAGCCCGAGCAGCCCGTGGCGGGGGCGGTCGCGAAGCCACTCCCACGCGAGCGGGAGGACGAGGAGCACGCCGAGGTTGCGGGTGCCCGCCGCCAGATAGCCGAAGAGCCCGGCCAGGAGCAGATCCCGCCGCACGTAGACGGCCCACAGGCAGCCGGCGGTCAGCGCGAGGAAGACCGGGTCGCTGTAGACCGCGTTGAGGAAGAACGCCGTCGGGAAGAACGCGACCGAGAGCGTCGACGCGAGCGCCGCCCGCTCGTCGTACCACTCGCGGCCGAGGGCGTAGACGAAATAGAGGGCGGGGAGCGTCGCGAGCGTCGAGACGACGACGCCCGAGGCCGCGACGCCGAGCCCCGCCTCGACGCCGCCGCGAATGAGCGCCGGATAGAGGGGAAAGAAGGCGGTCGCGGCGACCGAGTCGTACCCGTGGAGGGCGATGTGCCCGAACCAGCGGCCGTCCCAGTGCGCCCAGTAGCTGAGGTCGCCGAGGGGCTCCGGGTAGGCGCCGATCACGTCGCCCGGCCGGAGGAAGGCGTGCCCGAGCGCGCCGACCGCGAAGAAGAATGCGCGCGAGGCGACCCAGACGACGAGGACGGGGCGCCAGGCGGGGTCGATCCGGTTCACGGCGGCACCCTTGCGCATCCCGGCGGCGGGCTGCCCCTCCTTCGGGTGATCTTGCGCGGTTGAGCGCAGGTCGACCGCCGCCGAAGCATCTACCTAGGCACGAACCCACCACCAGGAGTGAACGTGAAGCTGAAAGCAGTCGTGATCGCAGCGATCTTCGCCCTCGGCGTCGTGACGTCGGTCGCCGTCGCGAAGGGGCCCCCGCCCGGCAAGGGCAAGGGCAAGCACGAGACGGCCACTGCTTCGACCGGATCGACCGGGACGACGACGACGGCGGACAAGCACGCGCAGAAGAAGATGTGGATCTGCCACCGGACCGGTAGCGGCAAGTGGGTCAAGATGCGGATCAACCGGAAGGCCTGGCCGGCACACAAGCGTCACGGCGACGCCTCCCTCGAGGCCGAGCCCGGCTCGACAGGCTCGACCGGAAGCACCTCCATGACCGGCACCACCGGGACGACCGGCAAGGCCAAGGGCGCGGGAAGCTGCGCCGCCCTCGGCTCCGGCGGCTCGACGACCGGTACGACGACCACCGGGCCCTAGCCCCGGCGGACTGCGGACCTCCCCGACGAAGGCGCCGAAAAGGCGCCTTCGTGCAGGGAAAATGGCCGACCTGGCAAAACGCCGGAAGTCGCGCTACCATCCGACCACCGCGGCGGCTACCCCGTCCGGAATCCCTTGCGTACGGAGGGGGTCCTTCGGTACCCTTATCGGTTCCGCGCCGTTCCGCTTCGTCCGTCCGCACGTCCGCACATCCACAAGCTGTTTCTCCAAGGGAGGCTGTTCGCACCTTGACCACTCGGGTCACTGCGCCTCGCGCGCGCAAGAACTTCTCTCGCCTGAAGCACGTCCTCGACCTCCCCAACCTGATCGACATCCAGAAGGCCAGCTTCGACTGGTTCCTGGACGAGGGTCTCCGGGAGACGATCGACGACATTTCGCCGATCGAGGACTACACGGGCACGCTCGCCGTCGAATTCGGCGAGTACCGCTTCGGCGAGCCTCCGGTCTCCATCAAGGAGTGCCGTGAGAAGGACATGACGTACCAGGCCCCGCTGTCGATGACCGTCCGCTTCGTGAACAAGGAGACGGGCGAGATCCGGGAGCAGACCGTCTTCATGGGGGACTTCCCGATGATGACGGAGTGGGGCACCTTCATCATCAACGGGACCGAGCGCGTCATCGTGACGCAGCTCGTCCGGAGCCCCGGCGCCTACCTGATGGAGCCGAAGGACCCGACGAAGCAGGTCTTCACGGCGAACCTCATGCCGTCGCGTGGGTCGTGGCTCGAGCTCGAGATCGACAAGAAGGGCATCGTGTTCGCGCGGATCGACCGGAAGCGCAAGCTCCCGATCACCACGCTCCTGCGCGCCCTGCCGACCGAGGACCCCTCGACCGGCGTCGCGATCGACACCTCGACGAACGAGGAGCTGCTGAAGCTCTTCGGCAACTCGATCTACATCGTCAACACGCTCGAGAAGGACCCGGCGCAGACGGAGGACCAGGCGCTGATCGAGGTCTTCAAGAAGCAGCGCCCCGGTGAGCCGCCGACGCTCGACAACGCGCGGAACCTCCTCCGGGCGCTCTTCTTCGACCCCAAGCGCTACGACCTGACGAAGGTCGGCCGCTACAAGCTGAACCAGCGCCTCGACGTCGACGTCCCCGAGGACGTCCGCGTGCTCACGAAGCAGGACATCGTCTCGCTCGTGCGCAAGCTCGTCGAGCTGCCGGAGCTGCTCGGCGTCGACCCCGAGTCGAAGGACTACGCCGCCGACGCGATCACGCTCACGCGGACGCCGATCGCGAACGAGCTCGACGAGTACGAGCACTTCGGCAACCGCCGGCTGCGGACGGTCGGCGAGCTGATCCAGGAGGCGTTCCGGGTCGGTCTCTACCGCATGGAGCGCGTCGTGCGCGAGCGGATGACGACCGAGGACGTCGACACGATCACGCCGCAGACGATCATCAACATCCGTCCGGTCGTGGCGGCGCTGAAGGAGTTCTTCGGCTCCTCGCAGCTCTCGCAGTTCCTGGACCAGACGAACTCGCTCTCGAGCCTCACGCACCGCCGGCGCCTCTCGGCGCTCGGCGCCGGTGGCCTGACGCGCGAGCGCGCGCCGATCGAGGTGCGCGACGTCCACCCGACGCACTACGGGCGCATGTGCCCGATCGAGACGCCGGAGGGCCCGAACATCGGCCTCATCTCGTCGCTCGCCTCGATGGCGACGGTCAGCGAGTTCGGCTTCATCCAGACGCCGTACCGCAAGGTCGTCAACAGCAAGGTGACGGACGAGATCATCTACCTCGACGCGATCGAGGAGGCGCAGTACACGATCGCGCAGGCCTCCGAGACCGTCGACGAGAAGACCGGCAAGTTCGAGGACGACCAGGTGCTCTGCCGCTCCGCCGGCGGCGAGGCCGTCATGGCCGCGCCGAAGGACGTCGACTTCATGGACGTCGCCCCGGCGCAGATCGTCTCGGTCGCGACGGCGCTGATCCCGTTCCTCGAGCACAACGACGCGAACCGCGCGCTCATGGGCGCGAACATGCAGCGGCAGGCAGTGCCGCTGATGATCACGCAGGCGCCGCTCGTCGGCACCGGGCTCGAGTACCGGGCCGCGGTCGACACCGGCGACGTGATCGTCTCGGAGACCGCCGGCCAGGTCGTCGACGTCGACGCCGAGAAGATCGTCGTCGAGACGAAGGACGGCAAGGACGAGTACCCGCTGACGAAGTTCATGCGGTCGAACCAGGGCACGCTCATCCACCAGAAGCCGATCGTCGGCCTGGGTGAGCGCGTGAAGAAGGACCAGGTGCTGGCCGACGGGTCGTCGACCCGCGACGGCGAGCTCGCGCTCGGCGCGAACCTGCTGGTCGCCTTCATGCCGTGGGAGGGCTACAACTTCGAGGACGCGATCGTGCTCTCGGAGCGGCTGGTCAAGGAGGACGTGCTCTCCTCGATCCACATCCACGAGTACGAGATCGACGCCCGCTCGACGAAGCTCGGCGACGAGGAGATCACGCGCGACATCCCGAACCGCTCGGAGGAGTCGCTCCGGAACCTCGACGACCGCGGCATCGTCCGCATCGGCGCCGAGGTCGGCAGCGGCGACCTGCTCGTCGGCAAGGTCACGCCGAAGGGCGAGACCGAGCTGACCGCGGAGGAGAAGCTGATCCGCGCGATCTTCAAGGAGAAGGCGCGCGAGGTGCGCGACACCTCCCTCAAGGTCCCGCACGGCGAGGGCGGCGTCGTGATCGACGTCAAGACGTTCTCGCGCGACGCCGGCGACGACCTGTCGCCCGGCGTGAACGAGCTCGTCCGCGTCTACGTCGCGAAGAAGCGCAAGATCGCCGAGGGCGACAAGCTCGCCGGACGCCACGGGAACAAGGGCGTGATCGCGAAGATCGTCCCCGAAGAGGACATGCCGTTCATCGAGGACGGTCGGCCGGTCGACGTCGTGCTGAACCCGCTCGGCGTCCCGTCGCGCATGAACATCGGCCAGATCCTCGAGACGCACCTCGGCTGGGCCGCGGCGCACGGCGTCTTCAACGAGGACGGGACGGCAACGGCGACGGCCCGACGCCGGTCGCCTCGCCCGTGTTCGACGGCGCGACGCCGGACGACGTCGACGAGGCGCTCATCGAGTGGGTGCGGCAGAACCCGGACCACCCGGTGAAGTTCAAGGTCGACATGAAGCGGCCGGAAGGCCGGAGGGCCTCCGGGAAGGTGCGGCTGTTCGACGGCCGGACCGGCGAGGCCTTCAAGCAGAAGGTCACGGTCGGCTACATGTACATCCTGAAGCTCCTCCACCTCGTGGACGACAAGATCCACGCGCGGAGCACGGGCCCGTACTCGCTCGTCACCCAGCAGCCGCTGGGCGGCAAGGCGCAGTTCGGCGGCCAGCGCTTCGGAGAGATGGAGGTCTGGGCGCTCGAGGCCTACGGCGCCGCGTACACGCTCCAGGAGATGCTGACCATCAAGTCCGACGACACGGTCGGCCGCGTGAAGGCCTACGAGGCGATCGTGAAGGGCGAGAACATCGCGGAGCCGTCCATCCCCGAGAGCTTCAAGGTGCTGCTCAAGGAGATGCAGTCGCTCGCGCTCGACGTGCACGTCATCTCCGAGGACGGCGGCGAGGTCGAGGTGCGCGAGGAGGACGACGAGCTGCTCCGCGCGGCCGAGGAGCTCGGCATCGACCTCTCGCCGGGCTCGCTGCGCGCCGCCGCGCGGCAGCCGACGGCGGAGGAGGCCGAGGAGGGCCAGGAGCGCGTCGACACCGAGGGCGAGCTCGCCCTGCCGGCCGACGAGGCGCTGACCGACCTCGACAACGTCGAGGTCTCGGCCGAGGAGGAGGACGAGGAGGACGCCCAGGCCCAGGTCGGGCCGCTGGCGGAAGTTGACATGGCGGATCTGGAAATAGAGGAGTAGGGAGCGATTTGATCGACATCAACGACTTCGACGCAATTCGGATCGGCCTCGCGTCGTCGAAGCAGATCCGCGACTGGTCCTCGGGCGAGGTCACGAAGCCCGAGACCATCAACTACCGCACGCTCAAGCCCGAGCGCGACGGCCTCTTCTGCGAGCGCATCTTCGGTCCGACGAAGGACTGGGAGTGCTACTGCGGCAAGTACAAGCGCGTCCGCTACAAGGGCATCATCTGCGAGCGCTGCGGCGTCGAGGTGACCCGCCAGAAGGTCCGCCGCGAGCGGATGGGTCACATCGACCTCGCCGCACCCGTCTCGCACATCTGGTTCTTCAAGGGCGTGCCGAGCCGCATCGGCTACCTGCTCGACATCGCTCCGCGCGAGCTCGAGAAGGTCCTCTACTTCGCCGCGTCGATCGTGACCGCGGTGGACAACGAGGCGCGGGCGAAGGACATCGCGACGCTCGAGGACCAGGTCAAGGCCGAGTCCGAGCGCATCTACGTCGACCGTGACGAGGCGCTGGCCGCGCTCGAGGACCGCCTCGCGCGCCGCCGCGACTACTTCACGAAGGGCAAGGAGTCGCGCAGCTTCGACGAGGACGACGACTTCTGGGTCCGCGGCCTCTCGAACTGGGCCGAGGAGTCGGCCCTGCCGCCGCTCGACCAGTCGCGCGACCTCGTCGGCGGGATGTTCAAGGACCTCGCCAAGACGCTCACGACGGAGGACTCGAAGAAGATCCGCGAGCTCGTCCGCGACGGGGCGATCCGGCCCGACCGGAAGCTGAACGCGCGCGAGCTGGAGCAGGTCGCCGCCGCCGCCGAGCAGATCCGCGACGCGATCGCGCCGCTGGCGAAGCAGCTCGACAAGGCGACGGGCGCGAAGAAGGGCGCGATCACGAAGCACATCAACCGCGTGATCGACGCGCTGCTCGACGGCACCGAGCTCCACGAGGAGGACGTCGACCTCGCGAAGAACGTCGACATGAAGAACCTCGAGAAGGCGCGCGACCTCGGCAACGGGCTGCTCGCCGAGACGCTCGAGAAGGACGCCGACGTCGAGACGCCCGAGGATCTCCGCGAGCTCGTCAACGACCTCTGCCTGAAGACCGACGGCAAGATCCAGAAGGAGGACCTCGACGCGCTCGTCCAGTGGACGCTCAAGGTCCGGGAGATGTACATGGACATCGAGTCGCGCCGCGCCGACGCGCGCGAGGCTGCCGAGGAGGCGCGTGCGCGCCTCGAGCAGACGTGGCTCCTGTTCAAGGATCTCGAGCCGAAGATGATCGTCAACGACGAGCAGCTGTTCCGCGAGCTGAAGGACCGCTTCGGGTCGCCGTACGGTTTCGGCGTCTACTTCCGGGGCGGCATGGGCGCGGAGTCGATCCGCGAGCTGCTCAAGGAGCTCGACCTCGTCGCGGAGGCCGCGAACCTGCGCGAGACGATCCGCACCTCGAAGGGCCAGAAGCAGCAGCGCGCGATCAAGCGCCTGAAGGTCGTGAACGCGTTCATCACGAGCGAGAACCGGCCCGAGTGGATGATCCTCGAGGCGGTTCCGGTGATTCCGCCGGAGCTTCGCCCGATGGTCCAGCTCGACGGCGGCCGCTTCGCGACGAGCGACCTGAACGACCTCTACCGGCGCGTGATCAACCGGAACAACCGGCTGAAGCGCCTGCTCGACCTCGGGGCGCCCGAGATCATCGTCAACAACGAGAAGCGCATGCTCCAGGAGGCCGTCGACGCTCTGTTCGACAACGGCCGCCGCGGTCGCGCGGTGACGGGCCCGGGCAACCGGCCGCTCAAGTCGCTCAGCGACATGCTCAAGGGCAAGCAGGGCCGGTTCCGCCAGAACCTGCTCGGCAAGCGCGTCGACTACTCCGGCCGCTCGGTGATCGTGTCGGGCCCGTACCTGAAGCTGCACCAGTGCGGCCTGCCGAAGCTGATGGCGCTCGAGCTCTTCAAGCCGTTCATCATGAGCCGGCTCGTCGAGCGGAAGACCGTCCAGAACATCAAGGCGGCGAAGAAGTACGTCGACTCGATGACGCCCGAGGTCTGGGACGTCCTCGAAGAGGTGATCCAGGAGCATCCGGTGCTGCTGAACCGCGCACCGACGCTCCACCGCCTCGGCATCCAGGCCTTCGAGCCGGTGCTCGTCGAGGGCAAGGCGATCCAGGTCCACCCGCTCGTCTGCCATGCGTTCAACGCGGACTTCGACGGCGACCAGATGGCCGTCCACGTCCCGCTGTCCGCGGAGGCGCAGGCGGAGGCGCGGATTCTCATGCTCTCGTCCAACAACATCCTCTCGCCGGCCCACGGGCGCCCGCTCGCGACGCCGTCGAAGGACATGGTGCTCGGCCTCTACTACCTCACGTACCACGACAAGGACCTGAGCGGCGTCGACGCGGCGAAGATGAACCCGCGCCCGAAGCGGTTCCAGTCCGAGGAAGAGATCGAGCTCGCGCTCGACGCCGAGCAGGTCGACATCCAGGAGCCGATCCAGTTCCGCTTCCAGAACGGCGAGACGATCGTCACGACGCCGGGCCGCGTGATCTTCAACCAGGAGGTCGAGCAGGTCCTCGCCGAGGCCGTGAACATGGACGACGGCGACGGCGAGTGGCTGCACGACTTCATGAACGCCACGCTCTCGAAGCGCGAGATGGACACGTTCCTCTCACTGCTCGCCGAGAAGTACGGCGCGCACGTGATGGCGTCCGTGCTCGACAAGGTGAAGTCGCTCGGCTTCCACTACGCGACGCAGGCCGGTGTGACGATCTCGAAGAACGACGTCGTCATCCCGCCGGAGAAGGAGAGCATCCTCGACGAGTACGAGATCGAGGTGCAGCAGATCGAGGATCAGTACTTCCGCGGGCTCATCACCGACGAGGAGCGGAAGGAGGCCATCGTCAACAAGTGGACGGAGGCCACCGACGCCGTCGCCGACGCGATGGAGCGGAACCTGAACGAGCTGAACCCGATCTTCATGATGGCCAACTCCGGCGCGCGTGGATCGATGAAGCAGATCCGCCAGCTGGCCGGCATGCGCGGCCTGATGGCGAATCCGAAGGGCGACATCATCGAGCGCCCGATCAAGGCCAACTTCATGGAGGGCCTGTCGGTGCTCGAGTACTTCATCTCGACGCACGGCGCCCGCAAGGGTCTCGCCGACACGGCGCTCCGCACGGCCGACTCGGGCTACCTGACCCGGCGTCTCGTCGACGTCGCGCAGGACGTGATCATCCGTGATCTCGACTGCAAGACCGAGGAGGGCGTCGAGCTGCCGCTGATCACGGTCGACGGGGCGAACAAGAGCCTCTTCGGCCGGGTCCTGCCCGCCGACCTGCACAAGCCGCTCTCGTCCGGGAAGCCGGGCAAGACGGTGCTGGCCGAGAAGGGGACCGTGATCACGAAGCCGCTCGTCGAGGAGCTCGCGGCCGAGCTCGGGGACGACGCGACGGTGCTCGCCCGCAGCGTGCTCAAGTGCAAGTCGGAGCACGGCGTGTGCCGGGCCTGCTACGGCATCTTCCTCGCCACGGGCGAGATCGCCGAGGTCGGCGACGCGGTCGGCATCATCGCCGCGCAGTCGATCGGCGAGCCGGGCACGCAGCTCACGATGCGGACGTTCCACACCGGCGGTGTCGCCGGCGCGGACATCACGCACGGCCTCCCGCGCGTCGTCGAGATCTTCGAGGCGCGGAACCCGAAGGGCGCCGCGGTGCTCTCGGAGATCGCCGGCCGCGTGACGGTCGAGGACACCGAGCGTGGCCCGAAGATCACGATCACCCCCGACGACGCCGAGGCGGACGAGAAGGAGTACCAGCTCCCGCGCCGCACGCGGCTGCTCGTCAAGAAGGGCGACGTCGTCGAGCCGGGCACGCCGCTGAACGAGGGCTCGATCGCTCCGGCGGAGATGCTCGACCTGCAGGCGAAGTCGGGCAAGGACTCGACGGAGACCGAGCTCTACCTCGTCGGCGAGGTGCAGAAGGTGTACCGCTCGCAGGGCGTCGACATCCACGACAAGCACATCGAGCTGATCGTCCGGCAGATGCTGAAGAAGGTGCGCGTCGAGAACTCCGGCGACACCGATCTGCTCCCGGGCCAGCTGGTGGACAAGGTCGTGCTCGAGCGTGAGAACGCACGCGTGCGCAAGGAGAAGGGCAAGAAGGAGCAGGCGACCTTCGAGCCGCTGATCCTCGGGATCACGAAGGCGTCGCTCGCGACGGAGTCGTTCCTCTCGGCGGCCTCCTTCCAGGAGACGACGAAGGTGCTGACCGACGCGTCGATCGAGGGCAAGGTCGACCGGCTGCTCGGGCTGAAGGAGAACGTGATCATCGGGAAGCTGATCCCGGCGGCCACGGGCCTGAAGCGGTACCGGAACATCGAGATCGGGCCCTCCGACAAGGTGCCGGCCTCGGCGTACACCCGGCCGGCCACGGAGGAGCAGCTGCTCGCCGCGCTGCAGGAGATCGGCGGCGACGGCGACGGGCTCGACCTGCAGTCCCTCGGGCTCGACTTCGGCGGAACGCCGGGGTCGGACGAGACCTCGTCCCACGAGTCGGGCGAGGCCACGGAGAACCCCGAGGTCGACTCCCCGCTCGACGAGCAGTCGTAAGGAAGCAGTGAAGGCGGCGGACCCTGGTCCGCCGCCTCTGCTACACCCTTGGGCGTGAAGAGGGCGCTCGTCTGCGCGCTGATCGCGCTTGCCTTCCCGAGCGCCGCCTTTGCGGGGCCGTGTGGGCTGCCGGACGGCCAGCCCGTCTGGGTCGACTTCGGCGCGACCGAGGTGCGGCCGGTCATGGCGCGCCCCGGCACCGTGCTCGCGGTCTCAACCGGCAACTACCCCGCCGAGGTCCGCGCAGCCGGCGCGAAGACCGTTTACTGGGACATGAACCTGAACGGGCGCGTCGGGACCCCGACAGCTCCGGCCGATCCCGCGCTGATCCCCGAGCGTGCGAACCGGCTCTACGTCTTCGCCGCGTCACAGACGCAGTGCGCGACACCGTGGATCGCGCTCAACGAGCTCTTCGGCGCGAACCTGGAGACGCCCTGGACGCCGAACAACGCGCAGTACCGCGCGAACGTACTCGCGCTCATCCGCGAGCTCGCCGCCCGCGGCGCGCGCCCGTTCCTCCTGATCAGCAGCACGCCGTACACGGGCACCGACGAGGCTGCGGCGTGGTGGCGTTCGGTCGCCGGGGTCGCCGACCTCGTGCCGGAGGTGTACTTCCACGGACGCCAGCTCTCCGCACAGGGGCCGTTGCTCGCGAACCGGCGACTGCGGGCGGCGCTCCGGCGTGGGGTCGCGCGTCTCGTCGAGATCGGTATTCCGGTGACGCGGATCGGGCTCATGCTCGGGTTCCAGAGCGCCCCCGGGAGTGGCGGACGCGAGGGCCTACGGCCGCGCGAACAATGGTTCCGCGTCATCAAGTGGCAGGCGCTCGCGGCGCGTGAGATCGCGGCCGAGATGAACGTCGCGACGGTGTGGTCGTGGGGCTGGGGCACGTACAGCGAGGCTGGACGCGACCCCGACAAGGTCGACGCAGCCTGCGCCTACCTCTGGGCCCGCGACTCGCAGCTCTGCGACGCTCCGGCCAGGGTCGGGCCGAGCTTCAACGCGAACCGTGGTGAAGGACAGCTGCGGCTCCCGGCGGGCGCGATGTGCCTTGTCGGCAAGAACAGGATCGGGATGGTCGCGATCGCGAGGCTGAACCGCCTCGTCCAGGACCGCGACGTCGCCTACAGCGCGCTCCTCGCGAGGCTCGCCGAGTCCGGCTCGGTGAAGGTGACGACGGGAGAGGTGCTGACGGCGGAGCGGTCGGTCATCTCGCTCCGCTTCGGCGGCAACCGGTCGAGCTACGTGGCCGCGCTTGCGCGCGGTCGCGCAAACGTCGCGTTGGCGCGGTCGATCCTCCTCGACCAGCTTCGCCGCTCGAAGATCGCCGAGCGGATGCGCGTCGGGCGCCCGAGCGCCGCCGCCGTGGCCGACTTCTACTCCACGTACCCCGACCTCCAGGTGCGGGCCGTCGAGGCGGCGCCCGCGCCGTGGTGGCTCGGTGGGCGTCGCTCGGGGCTCGCGATCCAGCACTACGCGCCGGAGCAGCTGTTCGCGGTGCCCACCGGTCGGCGCGCCACGCTCCGAACGCTTTCCGGTTCGTTCGCGGTCACGCCGCTCGATCTGTCGCAGCAGCTCGCAGCGTTCCCGCTCGAGCAAGCACGGCCGTCGATCTCCGGCGTCCTCGCCCACCACGCCCGGCTCGACGCCGCGACGCGCTGGAGTGCGTCCCGGCAGTCGGCGCTGCTCGGCCAGTCGATCTGCCGGCGGGACGACCTGCCGCAGCCCGCGGCGACCGAGCTGACCGACTACCTGCCCTTCCTCACGCTGTCGGCCTAGGGCCAGGGAAAGTCCGCGCGGTACCGGAGCTCGGTGGCGACGCCGCCGTCGAGCGCGTAGACGCGGACCGCGCGGCCGGTCGCCGGCTCCGGGAGAAGCGACGGCGGCAGCTCGAACTCGAACCCGGTCTTGCCGAGCTCGGGCTGACCGAGGATCGCCTGCGGCTTCAGGTTGTCGGCGCGGCCGACGTAAATGGCACGGTCGCCGACGAAGACGATGATCGCGTCGACCCGCTCGTTCCTGCGCCGCTGTGCCGCGAAGCCCGTGAAGACCCAGCCGGCGGGCTCGCGCGTGGCGTGGACGCTCCCACGAAGCGAGCCCGGGCGAACGGGGATGCGGCGTGCGCCCGACTGGATCGCGGCGCCTCCGTCCCGGAGCGTCAAGCTGACCTCGCTCCCAGCGAGCCGGGCCAGCCGTGGCGCCCCGCCGACCACCTCGATCACGAACACTTCGACGGCGTTTCTGCCGTCCCGGAGCGCCTGGCCGGGTACAAGCGCGGAGAACCGCGTCTGGCCATGCTCGGCGAACGTCCACGTGACCGCCGCGATCGAGCCGTTGAGCGCGATCGCGAGCGGCGTGCGTCCCCGCGACGGGAGGAGCCGGCCCTCGAGGAACGAGGGGAGGAACCCGGACGAGCGATCGACAGAGTCGAGGAGCGTCGTGTCATCGACCTTGACTCTCGCGCCGCGTTCCTGGACGACGCGGAGCGACGACACGCTGCGCCCGAGGAGCCCGCTGTGCGGACCGACGCGATAGACGCGCTCGAAGGGGCCGCTACCGAACGCCGCGACCTGCCGCCCGAGCGCGCGCGAGCGCATCGACCGGAGCTCGGCGAGCGAGCTCGTGACCCGGCTCCCGTCCTGCTTGAGCACCGTGACGGTCGCAGCTCGCTTCGGCCCGCTCCCGACAAGCGGCCGCCCCTCGAGCCTCGTCCGGAGCGGCAGCCCGAGCACTCGGGCGATCGTCGGCACGGCGTCGAGGTTCTTCGCCGGAGCGTCGCTGATCCGGCCCCTGTGCTGGCCCGGGAGCTTGACGAAGAGCGGAACGAAGGCGATCTCGTCGAGGTTCGTCGGCGTCGGCAGCCGCCGCTGGTCGGCGAGCCGGAAGCCGACACCGTGGTCGGCCGTGACGATCACGAGACCGCGGTCGTAGACGCCGGTCTCGCGCAGCCGCCTGAGCAGCAGCCCGAGCGCGCGGTCGGCGTATCCGACCTGGAGGAGGTAGCGCTGGTACGCCTGCTGCGCGGGCCACGCCTCGAGCCAGCGGCCGTTGTGGACCCCGCGGAGCAGTCGCGCATCGACGGCGTACCTCTGACCCGACGGGAGGTAGACGTAGGGGACGTGCGGGAGCAATGAGTGGAGGACGTAGAGCGTCGGGCGCCGGTCTCCGTCGATCAGCTCCGCGAAGCGGCAGATGTTCCGCGCGCACGCCTCGATGTCGCCCGAGGCATCGCGCTTCACCGCTTCCTCGGCGTCCGTCTCCTTCCCGAAGTTGCCCCAGGCGTCGCTGATCGCGGGGAGCCGGTCGGTGTACGACTCCGGGAGCACCATGTGCAGGTAGACGGTTCCGACGTCCGAGGCGAAGGAACGGAACGTGTTCGGCACGGCCTGCGCCTGCGCGGTCGCGCGAGTCTCGCGGCACAGCGTGCGCGGACAGAGATGCGTGAGCGTCTCGATCGCCCGGATCCGGTAGCTGCCGCCGACGAGCGTGAACACGCTGTGCGGGTACTCCGACGCGATAGGAAGCTTGCCCGGCACCGGCCGCTGGCCGGTCAGCACCGTCGGCACGGCCACCTCGCTGAGCCAGTACTCAGTCGTCGCGTTCCGGTACCACGTCGCGTCGCGGGCGAGGGCCGCGAAGCTCGGGAACCGCACCGCGTCGATCCGCTCGCGCCGGTCCATCAGTGACACCGTGCTGAACTCGTCGAACACGATGAGCACCACAGGGGTCTTCGACGCGACCGTCGCAGCCCGCACCTCGGGCTGGTCCCCGACGACGAGTTTGGACACCGGCGAGTTGAAGAGGAAGAGCGCGAGAATGACAACGGGTATCGGCGCGAGCACCGTCAGGAACGACCGCGCAGCGCTCGCCTGGTCGTAGAGAACCGCGGCTGCGATCCCGACACCGGCGGCGACCGCGAGCTCGAGCGCGCCGCCGAACGCGTCGGCCTTCGTGAGCGCATAGAGCACGAACACGCCGACGAGGCTTCCCACGAAGACGAGGTGGACGACGTGGGCCGCACGTCCATCCAGCGCTCGGACGGCGACCTCGATCAGAACCAGGATCGCCGGCACGCCGAGCGTCACGACGAGCGCGAAGAGGACGATCTGCGTCGCGGTGGACCCGCGCACCGCGAAGAACGCCGGGTTCTTCCCGAGGACGTCGAGGAGCGGTTGCGCGACCGCGAGCGCAGACAGGACGGCGAGGTGGATGCCGTTCCTGATCATCGCGGCGTCCAGTGTCACCGCCGCGGTCGGGCGCGGTACAACACGCGCGTTCCGCCGCCGAGCTCGATCGACTCGAGCACGTCGAAGCGCTCGCCGAGGGAGCGCTCGAACCAGTCGCGCCGGTAGTCCGGGTGGTCGTGCGATCGCTTACGCGCCAGGAGCCGCTGCACCATCGGGTCGTCCGGCGTTGGGAATTCGACGACGACCGAGCCGCCGAGGTCTCGCAACCAGTCGAGAAACGATGCGACCGGCACGTTGGCGGCGATCGAGACGTGGTGCACGACCGCGAGGCAGATCGCGAGATCGGGACGTCCCCGTTCGGCGAGCGGCTGTCGCTCGAGCCCACGCCACCCGAGGCCGGGCGACGGATCCACCACGTCGACGACGAGCGGCAGGACCTTCGCGGCGCCGTCGCCTGCGAGCTCGGCGTAGAGGCGGTCCGCGACGACCGCGTCCGCGTCCATCGCGACGACGTAGTCCGCGTGCTCGGCCGCGTCGCGCGAGTGCCGGCCGTTGTTCGCGCCGACGTCCCAGACGAGCGCCGGAGCCTCCGACGCGACCGCCTCGGCGACGAACCGCCGCTTCCGGTCCGCGTCCTGTTCGGTGTAGCTCGTCGTCGCTCCGTAGTCCGACCATGCCGACCCGGCGGCCGGCGGTCGCAGACGACGAACGAAGCGCTCGAGCCGTCCGACGTTCGCGATGATCAGCTCCTTGCGGAACCCCGCCTTGCGGAGCTCGGACCTCACGTCGCGCGGGGTCGACGCATAGCGGCGCTCGAGCCGCGCGTGCAGGAAGACGTCGGTCAGCGCTCCCCGCCGAAAGCGGTCGCGCGTCGAAAGCAGGTTCCTGCACTCGGCCGGCGTGATCCCATCGATCGAGCCACGCAGGCGCGGCTGGAAGGGCACGCCCTTCCACGCCTGGAGCAGCAGCGGATAGAGGAAGAGCATGCAGAACTGTCGGTACCCGGCCCACGGCTCCCCCTCGCGGAGCGGCTCGAACGAACCGACGTCGACGAATACCGGCCGCGCGCCTCTGAACTGCACGTTGTACGGCGAGGCGTCCTTGAGCATCAATCCGGCCTCGACCGTGCGACGGACGAGCTCGAGCTGGAGCAGGGCCGCGTCGCGCAGCATCCCGAACGTCCACTCGTAGGGATAGGAGACGAACGGGATCACCGCGTGCTCGAGGATCCCGACCGGTCCGTCCACCGCGTCTGCAACGAACGGGACGTCCTCAGGCTCGCGCGTTTCCACGAGCTTCCGCTCTTCGACGAGCTCGGCGTAGAGCGGCGACGTCGAGAACGTCCGCCAGTCCGACAGCCCTCGCTCGGACAGCAGCCTGAAGATCCGGCCGTCCGCATGGACGATGCGACTGTCGGGATCGCGGAACGAGCCCGGTTCGGGGCGGGCCGCCACCGTCGCGCGCTCCTCCGCTCGGCCGCGCGCGCCGCTCAGCGCGACGTCGTCTCTTCCTCGGGACGTCGGAAGAAGGTCTTCACCCGCCGCCAGTAGAGCCTCGCGGTGACCGCGACGGCGGCGACGCCGCCCGCGATCGCCTGGAGCACGAGGCTCCCGGTGCCTGGATCGATGTAGGCCAGCGTGGGATCGATCATCGGCTTCCTTCCGTTCGTCGAGCGGAGAATAGCGCTGTGTGACCGATCTTGTGAAAGCCGGGTGATCAAGCGGTCACGCCAAGGCGCCGATAAGCGAGTCGATGCGCCTCTTCCGCGTGCTCCCGGCCCTCGCGGCGATCGTTCTCGCGTCCGCGCCTCCGGCGGCTGCAAGCGAGCAGTTCGCGGACATGAACCTGCGCAACACGACGCTCAAGGTGGACAAGCACGCTCGCGCGCTCGTGGAGTACACGACTCCCGAGGGTCTTCGACGTCACGTGCTCGTCTGGGGGGCCGTCAACGCCAATCCGCCGAGCGAGACGGTGCGGCAGGTTCGCTTCCAGAAGGACTTCACCGGCGGGGTCGCTCGGTTCAAGCGCGCGCTCTGGCGCCGCTTCGCGAACGTGTGCCGCCGCTACGACGGCCCGTCGCTCTCCTATCTCGTCGCGGCCTGCAAGGCGCCGGACGGCTCGTACTGGGCGCTCCAGTCCTGGCAGCGGCGCCTACCGCTCCTCGGCTTCGATCCGTGGCTGCCGATCCAGGACGACTACGAGATGCACGTCTCGCACTGGAGCGGTCCGCTGCCCGTCCTCGAGGCCTACGTGAACTGGACGTACGGATTGCAGTTCCAAGGCGTCTTCGGGCGGCTGTCCTACCTGGGACAGCCGGTCTTCGGCTTCGCCAGTTCCCGCGAGGGGAACCCTCGCGACCGCTACAGCCGGAACGTCTACATCGACACCTTCAACTCGGTCTACGGCGCAGGATGGCGGCGCGAGTCCGGCATCCTCACGCACCAGCGAACCGGCACGTTCTGCCACAGCTTCGTTCCGCAGAGCCCGTTCCCCGGGTATCCGAGCCAGGCGCGCCGGCCCGCTGCGCCGGGGCAGCGCTACCGGGTCAGCGTGATGGGCCCGGGTGTCACACCGGTTCTGGCGTGGGAGGGCGCGGGCCTGCCGTCGTTCGACGGCCGGGACGCGGTGCACCACGCGCTCGAGGCGCAGGCGAATGCGGAGTTCGACCGGGTGATGGCGTCCGACCGTATCTGCAGCGGCGAGAGATAGACCTCAGCCGGCCGTGCCGATGAGCCGGCCCTTGCCGGCTTCCTTTGCGCGGTAGAGCGCGGTGTCGGCACGCTGGAAGAACGTGACCGCGTCGTCGTCGGCGCCGAGCTCGGCCACGCCTGCGGAGAAGACGATGCGCCCGGCGTCGCGGATCGGCTGGAGGGAGACCGCCTTCTCGAGCCGCCGGTAGAGCTGGTCGGCGTCCCCGAGCGTCGCCTCGGGGAGGATCACGGCGAACTCGTCGCCGCCCACGCGGCAGGCGATGTCGGCCGAGCGCACGACCTCACGCACGCGGGCCGCAGCGTCGGCGAGCACGGCGTCGCCGGGGAGGTGGCCGATGCGATCGTTGATCGCCTTGAAGTCGTCGAGGTCGAGCAGGATGAGCGCGAGCTCCCGGCCGTACCGGTGCGCGCGGGCGACCTCCCGCGCGAGCGTCTCGTGGAAGAAGCGCCTGTTGTGGAGCCCCGTCAGCGCATCGAGGTCGGCGAGCTCGCGCGCCTCGCGGAAGCGGCGCGCGTTGTCGATCGCCGGGCCCGCGCGCTCCGCGAGCTGCTCGAGGTCGCCGACGACGTCGTCGCCGACATCGAGCTCACCGCGCGAGAAGACCACGAGGTAGCCGCCGTCCTCGAAGCCGGGCATCGGCACGGCGAGGCCGGAGCGGATGAGCTCGCCGTCGAGGGCGGCGTCCTCCGGGTTGTAGCGGTACGACATCCCGATCGCCCGGGCGCGCCGGCCGTCGGGCGGGCCCGCGATCGCCTGCCGCTCCGCCTCCTCCTGCGAGAGCCCGAGCGTCGCCACCATCGGCGGCCCGTTCGGGCTCGACAGCCAGACGAGCCCGGCATGGGCCCCGGTCGAGTCGGTCGCCGCCCGGAGTGTCCGGCCGAGCACCTCGTCGAGGTCGATCGAGCCGCCGAGGTCGCTGAGGAGACGGCTCCGCCGGAGCTCGTCCTCGGCCGACTCGCGGGCGCCTGCGAGCTCCCGTGCCAGCTCGTCGATCCGGGCGTTCAGGATCTCGACGAGCTCGGCGACCCGGCCGTCGGCGCGCCTCGAGGAGCGGCGCACGAGGAGGACCGTCACGAGGATCGCGACGAGCACAAGACCGGCCACAGCGCCTGCGAGCAGAAGAGTCATGGAGATGTGCCGCCTCCCCGCGGATCCGTACGGGTGTTCTCACTGTAGTGGCGGTCTTGCGGGCCTTCCCTGGCCCCGGGCCGTCCCAAAGGACGGGGAAAGAGGGGGTTTTCGGCGGTTTGACGCCCCTCGCGGCCGTTCGCTACCATGGCCGTCGCGGTTGGCAGGCTTTCGCCCTGCCAGCCTTCTGTGTGTCAGGACGACTCTCGACCAGGATCTTCATCGCCGCATGCCTACCGTCAATCAGCTCATCCGAAAGCCGCGCACCGCGCCCAAGGCGAAGACCAAGACGCCGGCGCTCCGCGGTGCCCCGCAGAAGCGGGGCGTCTGCACGCGCGTCTACACGACCACCCCGAAGAAGCCGAACTCGGCCCTCCGGAAGGTCGCGCGCGTCCGGCTGACGAACGGGATGGAGGTCGGCTCGTACATCCCGGGCGAGGGCCACAACCTGCAGGAGCATTCGGTCGTCCTCATTCGAGGTGGCCGCGTGAAAGACCTGCCGGGCTTCCGCTACAAGGTGATCCGGGCCGCGCTCGACACGTCGGGCGTGTCGGACCGGAAGCAGGGGCGCTCGAAGTACGGCGCCAAGAAGGGCTCGTAGTGCCGAGGCGTGCCGAGATCCAGGCGCGTCCGATCGAGTCGGACGCCGTCTACGAGAGCCCGCTGGTCACGCAGGTGATCAACAAGGTGATGCTCGACGGCAAGAAGTCGATCGCCGAGCAGATCGTCTACGCGGCGCTGACCGAGGTCGGCGACAAGACCGGCCGGGCGCCCGTCGAGGTGCTCGAGCAGGCCGTCAAGACGGTCACACCGGTGCTCGAGGTTCGCTCACGCCGCGTCGGCGGCGCCAACTACCAGGTGCCCGTCGAGGTGCCGCAGCGCCGCGCGCGGACGCTCGCCGTCCGCTGGCTCGTCCAGTACGCGCGCGAGCGGCGCGAGAAGGGCATGCAGGCGAAGCTCGTCGGCGAGATTCTCGACGCCCTGAACCAGCAGGGCGGCGCGTACAAGAAGAAGGACGACATCTACCGGATGGCGCAGGCCAACAAGGCCTTCGCGCACTATCGCTGGTAGAGAGGGAGTAAAGGACTCAGTGTCAGCAACACAGCAAGCGATCGCGCTCGACCGCGTCCGGAACATCGGGATCATGGCCCACATCGATGCGGGCAAGACCACGACGACGGAGCGCATCCTCTACTACACGGGCCGCACCCACAAGATGGGCGAGGTCCACGAGGGTGCCGCCACGATGGACTGGATGGCGCAGGAGCAGGAGCGCGGCATCACGATCACGTCGGCCGCGACGACCGCGCAGTGGCGCGATCATCGAATCAACATTATCGATACGCCCGGGCACGTGGACTTCACGGTCGAGGTGGAGCGCAGCCTGCGCGTCCTCGACGGTGCGATCGCCGTCTTCGACTCGGTCGCCGGCGTCGAGCCGCAGTCCGAGACGGTCTGGCGGCAGGCCGACCGCTACTCGGTGCCGCGGATCGCGTTCATCAACAAGATGGACCGGACGGGCGCGGACTTCTTCGCCGCCGTCCAGTCGATGGTCGACCGCCTCGGCGCGAAGCCGGTGCCGATCCAGCTCCCGATCGGGCAGGAGGAGCACCACCGCGGCGTCATCGACCTCGTCGAGATGCGCGCGATCACCTACGTCGACGACCTCGGCACGAAGATGGAGATCGAGGAGATCCCGGCCGAGCTCATGGAGCAGGCGCAGGAGTACCACCACCAGCTGATCGACATGGTCGCCGACCACGACGAGGAGCTGACGGAGACGTACCTCCTCGACGAGACCGCCGTGACGTCGGAGATGCTGAAGCGCGCCCTCCGGGCCGCCACGCTCGACATCTCGGTCACGCCGGTCCTGCTCGGCTCCGCGTTCAAGAACAAGGGCGTCCAGCCGCTGCTCGACGCGGTGATCGACTACCTGCCGAGCCCGCTCGACGTCCCGCCGATCCACGGCGTCGACCCGCGCACCGAGCACGAGCTCTCGCGCAGGGCCGCGACCGACGAGCCGTTCGCCGCGCTCGCTTTCAAGGTCATGTCCGACCCGTACGTCGGAAAGCTGACGTACATCCGCGTCTACTCCGGCCAGGCCAAGGCCGGCGAACGCGTGCTCAACACGACGACCGGCAAGACCGAGCGCATCTCGCGCATCCTCCAGATGCACGCGAACCACCGCGAGGAGCGCGAGGACATCGTCGCGGGCGAGATCGCCGCGCTCGTCGGCGTGAAGAACACGACGACGGGCGACACGCTCGCGACGGACACCGCGCCGATCCGGCTCGAGTCGATGGAGTTCCCCGACCCGGTGATCTCGGTCGCCGTCGAGCCGAAGACGAAGGGCGACCAGGACAAGCTGGGCCAGGGCCTCCAGCGGCTCGCCGAGGAGGATCCGACCTTCCGCGTGCGGACGGACGAGGAGACGGGGCAGACGCTCATCGCGGGGATGGGCGAGCTGCACCTCGAGATCATCGTCGACCGGCTCAAGCGCGAGTTCAACGTCGACGCGAACGTCGGCCGCCCGCAGGTCGCCTACCGCGAGACGATCGGCAAGGCCGTCGAGCGCGTCGAGGGCAGGTTCGTGCGCCAGACCGGCGGTCGCGGCCAGTACGGCCACGCCGTCATCAACATGGAGCCCTTCGACGGCGGCGGCTACGAGTTCGTCGACAAGATCGTCGGCGGCAAGGTGCCGAAGGAGTACATCCCGTCGGTGGACCTGGGCATCCAGGAGGCGATGGAGTCCGGCATCCTCGCCGGCTACCCCGTCGTCGACATCCGGGTCGAGCTCGTCGAGGGCTCGTACCACGACGTCGACTCGAGCGAGATGGCGTTCAAGGTCGCCGGGTCGATGGCCTTCAAGGAGGCCATGAAGCGCGCGAAGCCGAAGCTTCTCGAGCCGGTGATGGCCGTCGAGGTCGTCACGCCGGAGGAGTACCTCGGCGATGTCATGGGCAACCTGAACTCCCGCCGCGGCCGGGTCGAGCACCTCGAGCCGCGCGGCAACGCCCAGTCGATCCGGGCGAAGGTGCCGCTCGCGGAGATGTTCGGGTATGCCACCGACCTGCGCTCGATGACGCAGGGACGGGCAACGTTCACGATGCAGTTCGACCGCTACGAGGACGTCCCGCAAGGGATCGCCACGGAGCTCGTCTCGGCAGAGGCGTAGGAAAGGAGAACCGAAGAGGTATGGCAAAGCAGAAGTTCGAGCGCACGAAGCCGCACGTCAACGTCGGCACGATCGGTCACATCGACCACGGGAAGACGACGCTGACAGCGGCGATCACGAAGGTCCTCTCCGAGCAGGGCGGCGGCACGGCTGTCGCCTTCGACGAGATCGACAAGGCGCCGGAGGAGCGGCAGCGCGGCATCACGATCAACACCGCGCACGTCGAGTACGAGACGGCGAACCGCCACTACGCGCACGTCGACTGCCCGGGACACGCGGACTACATCAAGAACATGATCACGGGCGCCGCCCAGATGGACGGCGCGATCCTCGTGGTCTCGGCCGCCGACGGCCCGATGCCGCAGACGCGCGAGCACATCCTGCTCGCCCGCCAGGTCGAGGTGCCGGCGATCGTCGTCGCGCTCAACAAGGCCGACATGGTCGACGACCCCGAGCTGCTCGAGCTCGTCGAGATGGAGGTGCGCGAGCTCCTCACGAAGTACGAGTTCCCGGGTGACGAGATCCCGGTCGTCCAGGTCTCGGCGCTGAAGGCGCTCGAGGGCGACGAGGACGCGAAGAAGCAGGTCCTCGAGCTGATGGATGCCGTCGACTCCTACATCCCGGAGCCGACGCGCGACGTCGACAAGCCGTTCCTGATGCCGATCGAGGACGTCTTCACGATCACCGGGCGCGGCACCGTCGTGACCGGCCGGATCGAGCAGGGCAAGATCGAGAGCGGCAACGAGGTCGAGATCGTCGGCATCCACGAGAAGGTGGAGAAGACGGTCGTCACGGGTCTCGAGATGTTCCAGAAGACCCTCGACTTCGCGCAGGCGGGCGACAACGCCGGCGCGCTCCTCCGCGGCACGAAGCGCGAGGAGGTGGAGCGTGGTCAGGTGCTCGCGAAGCCGGGCTCGATCACGCCGCACACGTTCTTCAACGCCGAGGTCTACGTCCTCTCGAAGGAGGAGGGCGGCCGCCACACGCCGTTCTTCAACGGCTACCGGCCGCAGTTCTACTTCCGGACGACGGACGTGACCGGCTCGATCAAGCTCCCGGAGGGCCAGGAGATGGTCATGCCGGGCGACAACACGAACATGGAGATCGAGCTGATCCAGCCGATCGCGATGGATCAGGGTCTCCGCTTCGCGATCCGCGAGGGCGGCCGCACCGTGGGTGCGGGCGTCGTGACCGAGATCAAGCGGTAGGAAGGGGAACCGGGACCGGTGGCTCAGTCGAAGATCCGCATCCGCCTGAAGGGCTACGACCATCAGGCACTCGACCGCTCGGCGGCATCGATCGTCGAGACGGCGACGCGTACCGGCGCGACGATCACCGGTCCCGTTCCGCTCCCGACGGAGAAGAACGTCTACGTCGTCATCCGCAGTCCGTTCAAGGACAAGGACTCGCGCGAGCACTTCGAGGTGCGGACGCACAAGCGGCTGATCGACATCCACTCGCCGACGCCGAAGACGGTCGACTCGCTCATGCGGCTCGACCTCCCGGCAGGCGTCGACATCGAGATCAAGCTGTAGCGATGAAGGGAATCGTGGGCAAGAAGCTCGGCATGACCCAGATCTTCGACCCGGAGACCGGCGGCGTCACGTCCGTGACGGTGATCGAGGCGGGGCCGTGCCCCGTGGTCGTCGTGCGGACGGAGGCCGAGGACGGCTACGACGCGGTGCAGCTCGCCTACGAGCCCGTCGCGGAGCGGAAGATCTCGAAGGGCGAGATCGGCCACCTGGCGAAGAACGGCGTCGAGCCGCACCGCCACGTGCGCGAGTTCCGCGGGCCGACCGAGCTCGTCCCCGGCGAGACGGTCACCGTCGAGGCCTTCGAGGCCGGCGACAAGGTGAAGGTCTCGGGCATCGGGATCGGCAAGGGCTTCGCCGGGACGATCAAGCGGCACAACTTCCACCGCGGGCCCGTCTCGCACGGCTCGCACAACGTCCGCGCGCCGGGCTCGATCGGCGCCTCCGCGACGCCGTCGCGCGTCTTCCGCGGCACGAAGATGGCGGGCCGGATGGGCGGCAAGCGCCGCACGCAGCTCGGCCTGAGCATCCACGCGGTCGACGCCGACCGGAACCTCCTGCTCGTCAAGGGCGCCGTGCCGGGCCCGAAGAACGGCCTCGTCGAGATCAGGGAGCAGCGCTGATGGCCGCCCCGAAAGCACCGTGCTCGACGGAGCCGGCAAGAAGTCGAAGGACGTGACGCTCGAGGCCGAGGTCTTCGGCGTCGACATCAAGCCGCACCTCGTCCACGAGGTCGTGCGCTCCGAGTTCGCGAAGCACCGCGCCGGCACGAAGGCGGTCAAGAGCCGCGGGCTCGTCTCCGGCGGCCGCACCAAGCCGTGGCGCCAGAAGGGCACGGGCCGCGCACGCGCCGGGACGACGCGCGCCGTCCAGTGGACCGGCGGCGGCGTCGCGTTCGCCCCGCGCACGAACTTCGAGGTGAAGGTGAACAAGAAGGAGAAGCGCGCCGCGTTCAGGGCCGCGCTCTCCGACCACGCACAGGCCGGGACGATCGCAGTGCTCGGCGCCGCGTTCGACGAGCCGTCGGCGAGGGACGCCTCCGCGCTCCTCTCCTCGTGGGGCCAGGAGCGCCCGCTCGTCGTCGTCGCGACGCCCGAAGAGGAGGCGCTGATCAAGTCGTTCCGCAACCTCGAGAAGGTGCTCGTGACGGTGCCGGGCGAGCTCGAGGTGTCGGAGCTCGTGTGGGCGCGGTCGCTGCTCGTCAGCGAGGCCGCGCTGCCGCTCGTGCAGGGGAGGGGGCAGAGCTCATGAGCCTCCATCCGAACGAGGTGCTGCTCGCACCCGTCGTCTCCGAGAAGTCGTACTCGCTGATCGGCGACAACAAGTACTCGTTCAAGATCCACCCGGACGCGCACAAGACGCAGGTCCGCCAGGCCGTCGAGGAGCTCTTCGAGGTCAAGGTCGAGCGCGTGAACATCGTGAAGGTGCAGCCGAAGCCGAAGCGGCGCGGAGTGTCGAAGGGCATCCGCCCCGGCTGGAAGAAGGCGATCGTCCAGCTCGCCGAGGGCGAGACCATCGAGATCTTCGAGGGGGCGCAGGTCTAGATGCCGGTACGCAAGTTCAAGCCGACGAGCCCGGGCCGCCGCTTCATGACGGTCTCGACGTTCGACGACGTCACGAAGAAGGAGCCCGAGAAGTCGCTGCTCGAGCCGGTGAAGCGCAAGGGCGGCCGGAACAACATGGGCCGCATCACCACGCGCCACCAGGGCGGCGGGCACAAGCGCCGCTACCGCGTCGTCGACTTCAAGCGCACGAAGGACGGCGTCCCGGCGAAGGTCGCCGCGATCGAGTACGACCCGAACCGCTCCGCGCGGATCGCGCTCCTGCACTACGCCGACGGCGCGAAGTCGTACATCCTCGCGCCGGCGCGCCTGCGCCCGGGCGCGATGGTCGAGTCCGGCCCCCGCGCCGACATCAAGCCCGGCAACGCGCTGCCGCTCGAGAACATCCCGACCGGAACGCTCGTCCACAACGTCGAGCTGAAGCCCGGACAGGGCGGCAAGATGGCGCGCTCGGCCGGCTCCGGCGTGCAGCTCGTGGCGAAGGACGACGGCTACGCCGTGCTCCGGCTCCCGTCCGGGGAGATGCGCAGGGTGCCGCTATCCTGTCGGGCCACCGTCGGCCAGGTCGGAAACCTCGATCACGAGAACGAGTCGGGGGGCAAGGCCGGCCGCAGCAGGTGGAAGGGCAAGCGCCCGACGGTGCGCGGCTCCGCGATGAACCCGGTCGACCACCCGCACGGCGGCGGCGAGGGCAAGTCGAAGGGCGGGCGTCACCCGGTGACGCCGTGGGGCGTGCCGACGCTCGGCAAGCCCACGCGCCGCAAGCACAAGGAATCGGACAAGTTGATCGTGCGCAGTCGGAAGAGAGGTCGTAAGTGAGCCGGAGCTCGAAGAAGGGGCCGTACGTCCAGGAGCGCCTGATGGCGCGGATCGAGTCGATGAACGCCGCCGGGTCGAAGCAGATGATCCGGACCTGGTCGCGTACCTCGACGATCTTCCCCGAGATGATCGGGCACACGATCGCGGTCCACGACGGACGCAAGCACGTGCCCGTCTTCATCTCCGACCAGATGGTCGGCCACAAGCTGGGCGAGTTCGCTCCGACGCGGACGTTCCGGACACTCGGGCGACCGCAAGGCGACGGTGAAGAAGTAGTCTCCGATGCATACGGCGGCGCCAGCCGCGAGCACGCGCGCGCCGCGTCCCAGTCGACCAGGCATGAGCGCTCCCTGCGTCCTTGCATCGCTGTGCTCACGACCTTGGCATCCACCAATGCCACCAGAGAGCCACTGATGGCGACGGCGACCGAGACACGCGAAGTCAGGGCCGAGGCGAAGTGGGTCCGCACGTCCGCCCGGAAGGCGCGGCTCGTGCTGGAGCACATCCGCGGCCGCAGCGTCCCCGAGGCGCGCACCGTGCTCGCGTTCAGCGAGCGCGCGGTCGCGCGCGACATCGAGCGCGTGCTCCGCTCCGCCGTCGCGAACGCCGAGGCGAACCACGGGATGGCGGGCGACGAGCTCGTCATCGTCGCGGCCTACGCCGACGAGGGCCCGACGCTGAAGCGCTGGCGCGCACGCGCGCGCGGCCGCGTCGCCCGGATCAAGAAGCGCACGTGCCACATCACGGTGAAGGTCGCGATGCCCGACTCGAACGGCGCCGTCGCAGCACGCCCGCGGGACGAGGCGCCGAAGAGCGAGTCGCCGAGGCCGAGGCGCACGACCGAGCGCAAGCCGCGCTCGAGAGCCGAGAAGTCCACCACGCCGAAGGGCGCAGCGCAGGCGAAGCCGCAGCCGGCGCGCCGCACCCAGAAGAAGGGAAGCTAATGGGCCAAAAAGTGCATCCGGGCGCCATGCGCGTCGGCGTGATCCACGACTGGAAGTCGAACTGGTACACGGGCAAGAAGGAGTTCCCGCAGTACCTCGTCGAGGACATCAAGATCCGCGACCACATCCAGAACAAGCTGGGCCACGCAGGGATCTCCGACATCCTGATCCGCAAGGACAAGCAGCGGATCACGGTCGACATCTACACCGCGCGCCCCGGCATCGTGATCGGGAAGTCCGGCGTCGAGGTCGACGCGCTCCGTAAGGAGCTGCACTCGATCACGCAGAAGAACGTCCACATCAACATCAACGAGATCAAGCGCCCCGAGCTCGACGCGAAGCTCGTCGCGCAGTCGATCGCCGAGCAGCTGCAGAACCGCGTGAGCTTCCGCCGCGCGATGAAGCGAGCGCTCGCGTCGGCGGTGCGCTCCGGCGCCGAGGGCATCCGCATCCAGTGCGGCGGCCGGCTCGGCGGCGGCGAGATGTCGCGCAGCGAGAGCTACTCGGAAGGCCGCGTCCCGCTGCACACGATCCGTGCGGACATCGACTACGGCTTCACCGAGGCGAAGACGACCTTCGGCCGGATCGGCGTGAAGGTCTGGATCAACAAGGGCGAGATCATGCCGGAGGGCTTCGAGGGCTCGATCGGCGGCAAGGAGCAGCGGCTCGGCGAGCAGGACACGCGCCGGCGCCGCGGCGGCGTGACCGAGGGCCTCGGCGCCTCGCGCGAGGGCGGTCGCGACCGCCAGCGCGACCGCGAGGGTCTCGGCCCGGTGCGCCAGCGGCGTCGCCCCGGCGGGGCCGGCGGCGGCGGTCGTCCGGGCGGCGGCTCGGGTCGCGGGCGCGGCCCGCGCACGCGCGGCCAGGGCGGCGGCGGCCAGCAGCAGCAGCCGCAGAGCGCCGAGCAGCGCGCCGAAGACCGACGAGAACGCCGTGCCGGCCGAGACCGAGGCGCAGGCGACGACGCCGGCACCGGTCGCGGAGGCGCCCGAGACGACGACCGCTGAGGCGCCGACCACCGAAGCGCCCGCGACTCCTCCGGCCGAGGAGAAGCCGAAGCGCACGCGCGCGCCGCGAAAGAAGGCTGACGGCTGATGCTGCTCCCGAAGAAGACGAAGCACCGCAAGTACCAGCGCGGCCGCCGTCGCGGCACGGCCAAGGGCCAGACGAACGTGCAGTTCGGCGACTACGGCCTGAAGGCGCTCGAGAACGGCTGGCTGACGAACCGGCAGATCGAGGCCGCCCGAATCGCGATGACGCGCAAGATCAAGCGCGGCGGCAAGGTCTGGATCAACCTGTTCCCCGACAAGCCGGTCACGCAGAAGCCGGCGGAGACGCGCATGGGCTCCGGCAAGGGCTCGCCCGAGCACTGGGTCGCCGTCGTCAAGCCGGGCCGCGTGATGTTCGAGCTGGCCGGTGTGCCCGAGCCGCTCGCGAAGGAAGCGCTTCGCCTCGCGGGACAGAAGCTGTCGGTGAAGACGAAGATCGTGAAGCGGGAGGCTGATCTCTTTGAGGCCTAGAGAGCTGCGTGACATGAGCGACGACGAGCTCGAGCAGAAGCTGCACGAGCGCCGTCAGGAGCTCTTCAACCTCCGCTTCCAGGCCGCGACCGGCGCGCTCGAGAACCCCTCGCGCGTCCGGCTGGCCAAGCGGGAGATCGCAAGGATCTTGACCGTGCGCAACGAGCGCGGGGCGATGGAGAGGACGACGTGAGCGAGACCGAGAACGAGAACGAGAACCAGGTCGAGGAGACCACCGAGACGCCGGACGAGACCCCGGCCGCGGAGGCGGAGACGCCCGAGCCCGCGACCGAGGAGCCGGCCGCGACCGAGGCCGAGGAGGCCGAGGCGCCCGAGGCCGAGGAGCCCGCACCTGCCGCCGCCGAGGCGGAGGCAGCTCCGGCTGCGCCCGAGAAGAAGCAGCGGTCGCGCAAGCACGTCCCGCGGAGCGAGCGCCGGCAGCGTCCGAAGCCGAAGCGTGCGGAGTCGTCGGGCCGCAAGGCGATCACGCGCCTGCCGAAGCCGGACCACGAGCGCGGACGGCGCCAGGAGCGCCGCGGCGTCGTCGTCTCGAGCACGATGGACAAGACGATCGTCGTCAAGGTCGACGTGATCAAGCTGCACCCGCGGTACAAGAAGGTGATCCGCCGGTCGCAGAAGTTCCACGCCCACGACGAGCAGAACCGGGCGAACATCGGGGACGTCGTGCGCATCGTCGAGACGCGCCCGCTCTCGAAGACGAAGAACTGGCGGCTCGCGGAAGTGGTGGAGGTCGCGAAGTGATCCAGCAGGAGTCGAGGCTCAAGGTGGCCGACAACACGGGCGCCCGCGAGCTCCTCACGATCCGCGTCAAGGGCGGTTCGCACCGCCGCTACGCGCGGGTCGGCGACATCATCACCGCGACGGTCAAGTCGGCGACGCCGCAGGGCTCGATCAAGAAGGGCGAGGTCGTGCAGGCGGTCGTCGTCCGGACGAAGAAGCCCTACGCCCGCGACGACGGCACGCTGATCGGCTTCGACGAGAACGCGGCCGTGATCATCGACGCGCAGCGGAACCCGCGCGGCACCCGCATCTTCGGGCCGGTCGCGCGCGAGCTGCGCGAGAAGAACTTCATGAAGATCGTCTCGCTTGCCCCGGAGGTGTTGTGAGTGGCCCCCTTCCGGACAAACCGCACCGCCTGGGGTGCGCACGGCCGCGCCTGGCCGCGTCCTCAGTCGCGCCCGTACGTTCCACGTACGAACGCTCCCTGCGTCCTTGCCAGCCACGACCGTGCGCAGCCAGTCGGCACGGCCTGCCCGGGAGGTGACCACTAGTGTCCGTGAAACTCAAGGTTCGCAAGGGCGATCTCGTCCAGATGCTGACGGGCAAGGACCGCGGCAAGCAGGGCCGCGTGCTCGAAGTGCGCAAGGGCGACCGGCGCGTGATCGTCGAGAACCTCAACATCGTCAAGCGGCACCAGCGCCCGAAGCCGATGAAGGACCCGAGCCGGATGGGCGCGCCGCAGATCGTCCCCGGCGGGATCATCGACAAGGCCGCGGCGGTGCCGGTGTCCAACGTGATGGTCGTCTGCCCGGTGTGCGGCCGGCCGACGCGCGTCGGCATGGCGGAGAAGGAAGCGAAGGGCGGCAGCGTCCACGTGCGCGTCTGCAAGCGCGCCGACTGCGGCCAGGAGATCGACCGCTGATGGCCACCAGAGAAGCACCCACCAAAGAGCAGCGCGCCGAGACGACGAACGGCTACAGGCCGCGCATGAAGGAGCTCTACAACAACGAGCTCCGCGGCCAGCTGAAGGACGAGCTCGACATCTCGCTGATGGAGGTTCCGCGCCTCGAGAAGATCACGCTCAACATGGGCGTCGGCGAGGCGAAGAACGACGCGAAGCAGCTCGACTCGGCCGTCGAGGAGCTGACGATCATCGCCGGGCAGCGCGCGCAGACGCGGCGCGCCCGCAAGTCGATCGCCGGCTTCAAGATCCGCGAGGGCATGCCGATCGGCGCGAAGGTGACGCTCCGCGGCGACCGGATGTGGGAGTTCCTCGACCGGCTCGTGTCGATCGCGCTGCCGCGGATTCGCGACTTCCGCGGCCTCAACCCGCGCTCGTTCGACGGCCGCGGCAACTACTCGCTCGGCATCCGCGAGCAGCTCATCTTCCCGGAGATCAACTACGACGACGTCTCACAGATCCGCGGCCTCGACGTCGCGATCACGACCACGGCCCGAACGGACGAGCAAGGCCTCGCGCTCCTGCGCGGGCTGGGCATGCCGTTCGCAGGCGAAGACAGGGAGCAGCAGTAAATGGCGAAGAAGTCGCTGGTCATCAAGCAGGCCCGGCCGCAGAAGTTCAAGACGCGCGCGTACTCGCGCTGCAACCGCTGCGGACGCCCGCGTGCCGTCTTCAAGAAGTTCGGCCTGTGCCGGATCTGCCTGCGGGAGCTCGCGCACAACGGCTCGATCCCGGGCATGACCAAGAGCAGCTGGTAGGAGGAGCACGTGGTAACCGATCCGATCGCGGACATGCTCACGCGCATCCGCAACGCAAACAAGGCGCTCCACGAGGAGACGCGCATGCCGACCTCCAAGGTGAAGGTCGAGATCGCGCGCCTGCTCAAGGAGGAGGGCTACATCAGGGATTTCCGCGTCGACAAGAACGAGGGTGAGTTCGCCCAGCTCGTGGTCGTGCTCAAGTACGGCCGCAGCCGCGAGCGGATCCTGACCGACCTGAAGCGCGTCTCGAAGCCGGGCCGCCGCGTGTACGCTCGAAAGGATCGTCTTCCGCGCGTGCTCGGAGGGATGGGCACCGCGATCATGTCCACGCCGCAGGGGCTCGTCACGAGCCGGACGGCGGAGAAGGAAGGAATCGGCGGCGAAGTGATCTGCTTCGTCTGGTAGCGCAATGAGTCGAATTGGGAAAAGACCTATCGAATTGCCGTCCTCGGTCAACGTGGCGATCTCGGCCGGGCGCGTTCAGGTGAACGGGCCGCTCGGCGAGCTCTCGCAGACCGTGCCGACGCGGATGAAGATCGAGCAGCGCGACGGCGAGATCGTCGTCGAGCGCCCGACCGAGCGCGGCGAGGACCGCGCGCTCCACGGGCTGACGCGCACGCTCGTCGCGAACATGGTCGAGGGCGTCACGAAGGGGTTCGAGAAGCGCCTCGAGATCCAGGGCGTCGGCTACCGCGCCGCGCTCAAGGGCTCGACGCTCGAGCTGAGCGTCGGGTACTCGCACCCCGTCGCGATCGAGCCGCGCCAGGGGGTCTCCTTCGAGGTCCCGGTGCCGACGCAGATCGTCGTGAAGGGGATCGACAAGCAGGCCGTCGGCCAGATCGCCGCCGAGATCCGCAAGGTGCGGCCGCCCGAGCCGTACAAGGGCAAGGGCATCCGCTACGAGGGCGAGTACGTCCGCCGGAAGGTCGGGAAGCGCGCATGAGCACGGCCGTTCGCGAAGCACGACTCCGTCGGCATCGCCGCGTCCGCGGGAAGATCACCGGCACCGCCGAGCGGCCGCGCCTCGTCGTCTTCCGCTCCAACAAGGGCATCGAGGCGCAGCTCGTCGACGACGCCGCCGGCAAGACGCTCACCGCGGCGAGCTGGCTCCAGGTCAAGTCGAAGGGCAACAAGATCGAGCAGGCGGCCGCGGTCGGCAAGCTGCTCGCGGACAACGCGCACGCGGGCGGGATCAAGAAGGCCGTCTTCGACCGCGCGGGCTACCTGTACCACGGGCGCGTGAAGGCGCTCGCCGACGCCGCGCGCAAGGGAGGACTCGAGTTTTGAGCGAAGTGCAGTTCCAGGAGACCCGCGAGCTCAAGGAGCGCGTGGTCGAGATCAACCGCGTCGCGAAGGTCGTCAAGGGCGGCCGCCGCTTCTCGTTCACCGCGCTCGTGGTGATCGGCGACGAGCACGACCGCGTCGGCGTCGGCTACGGCAAGGCGCGCGAGGTCCCGCTCGCGATCACGAAGGCGGTCGACGACGCGAAGAAGAACCTCTTCACCGTCCCGAAGCACGGGACGACGATCACCCACGAGGTGCTCGGCCGCTTCGACGCGGCGCGCGTGATGCTCCGCCCCGCGAGCGAGGGAACCGGCGTCATCGCCGGCGGCGGCGTCCGCGCCGTGCTCGAGCTCGCCGGGATCCGCGACATCCTCGCGAAGAGCCTCGGCACCACGAACCCGATCAACATGGCGAAGGCGACGGTCAACGCGCTCCAGTCGCTGCGCCGGCCCGAGGACGTCGCCCGCGCACGCGGCAAGACGATCGCGGAGGTCCTGCCTTACAAAGCCCCGGCCCCGGAGACCACCGATGGCGAAGCTGCGGATCACGCAGACGCGTAGCCAGATCGGCCAGAGCGAGAAGCACCGCGGCACGCTGCGGGCGCTCGGTCTCGGCAAGATCGGCCGCTCCGTCGAGAAGCCGGAGAGCCCGGCGCTCGCCGGTATGCTCAGGAAAGTCCGCCACCTCGTGCAGGTGGAGGAGGTCTAGGGCATGGCGGATCGCAAGCTCTCACTCAGCACCCTCTCGCCGGCGCAGAAGCGGCAGGATCGCAAGCGCGTCGGGCGCGGGCTCGGCTCGGGCAAGGGCCGGTACTCCGGCCGCGGGCTCAAGGGCCAGAAGTCGCGCGCGGGCTCGCACAAGATGCGCGCAGGGTTCGAGGGCGGCCAGATGCCGACGTACATGCGCCTGCCGAAGCAGCGCGGCAACACGTCGAAGGACGCGATGCCCGTCGGCCCGTTCCGCACCTTCACGCAAGGCGTGAACGTCCGCGACCTCGAAGCGAGGTTCGACGCCGGCGCCGAGGTGACGCCCGAGGCGATGAAGGAGCTCGGCCTGATCCGCAACCTGCGGACGGACGTGAAGATCCTCGGTCACGGCGACCTGACGAAGAAGCTCACCGTCTCCGCGCACCGCTTCTCCGCCACCGCGCGCGAGAAGATCGAGGCGGCGGGCGGCACGGTCACGCCGCTCCGCGAGGAGGAGCAGCCGACTCGCTCCCGCAAGCGCCGCAAGATCGCGGCGAAGAAGCGCGCGGCAGGAATCGTGACGCCGACGGCCGACGAAGCCGCCGACGAAGCTCCCGCGGAGGAATAGATGTTTTCCTGGCTGACGAACGCGTGGCGCGTCCCCGAGCTGCGCACCCGCCTGCTGTTCACGGCGGGGATCCTCGCGCTCTACCGCTTCGGCTCGTGGCTCCCGGCGCCGGGTGTCAGCTCCGACCAGATCACGAACTACTTCAACCGCGGCGGCGGCAACGGGACGATCCTCGGCCTGCTCTCGCTCTTCTCGGGCGGCGCGCTCTCCCGCTTCAGCGTCTTCGCGCTCGGGATCATGCCGTACATCACCGCCTCGATCATCCTGCAGCTGATGACGGTCGTCGTCCCGAGGCTCGAGCAGCTGCAGAAGGAAGGCGAGTCGGGGTACGCCAAGATCAACCAGTACACGCGCTACCTGACAGTGATGCTCGCCGGAGCGCAGGCGGCCGGCTACACGTACCTGTTCAAGCGCCAGGGCGCGCTCGAGGCGTCGACGGCACGCGTGATCCTGATCGTGCTCACGCTCACCGCCGGCGCGACGCTGCTCATGTGGTTCGGCGAGCAGATCACGAAGCGCGGGATCGGCAACGGCATCTCGCTCCTCATCTTCGCCTCGATCCTGACGGCGCTCCCGACGGGGATCACGGCCTGGATCAACGGCGGCCCGGTCGAGAAGATCATGTTCCCGCTGATCGCGATCGGCGTGATCGTCGCCGTCGTGTTCGTGCAGGAGGGTCAGCGGAAGATCCCGATCCAGTACGCGAAGCGCATGGTGGGCCGCCGTATGACGACCGGAGGCTCGACCTACATGCCGCTGCGCGTGAACATGGCAGGCGTCATCCCGGTCATCTTCGCGGCCGCCGTGCTGGCGTTCCCGCCCACGATCGGCACGTTCTTCCCGCAGACACAGGAGTTCGTGAACTCGCACTTCACGCCGAACAACCTGCCGTACCTGCTGTTCCAGGCGTTCCTGATCGTGATCTTCACGTACTTCTACACGGCGGTGCAGTTCAACCCGGTCGACCAGGCCGACAACCTGCGCAAGCACGGGGGCTACATCCCCGGCATCCGTCCGGGCCCACCGACGGCGCAGTACCTCGACCGCGTGCTGACGCGCCTCACGCTTCCCGGCGCGCTCTACCTCGCGGTCGTCGCGACGCTCCCGTCGCTCTTCATCGTCTACGGCGGCTTCTCGCAGGCGACTGCGGGCGCCCTCGGCGGCACGTCGGTGCTGATCGCGGTCGGCGTGGCGCTCGACACCATGCGGCAGATGGAGTCGCAGATGATGATGCGCTCGTACGAAGGGTTCTTGCGCTGAGTCTCAACACCCTCCTCCTGGGCGTCCAGGGGTCGGGCAAGGGAACGCAGGCGAAGCGGGTCGCCGCGGAGTACGACATCCCACACGTGGCGACCGGCGACATCCTGCGCGCCGCGGTGGCGGCCGGGACACCGCTCGGCAAGCAGGTCGGTGCGATCCTGCAGCGCGGCGACCTCGTCCCCGACGAGACGATGGTCGAGCTGATCCGCGAGCAGCTCGCGGGCGCGAACGACGGCTTCGTCCTCGACGGCTTTCCCCGCACGATGGCGCAGGCCGAGGCGCTGACCGAGATGCTCGCCCAGATCGGCCGGCCGCTCGACGTCGTGTTCGAGCTCCAGGTCCCCGACGACGTCGCGCGCGAGCGGATGACCAAGCGGGCGGTCGAGGAGGGGCGCGCCGACGACACGCCCGTGGCGATCGTCAACCGGATCGCGCTCTACCACCGCGAGACGGCGCCGATCACCGAGTACTACCGGGCCCACGGCAACCTCGTCGGTATCAACGGGACAGGTACCGTGGACGAGGTGTTCGCCCAGATCCAGGACGCCTTGGAGCAGGCGGCCGTTCGGTGATCGTCCGGAAGTCCGAGCGCGAGATCGAGCTGATCGGCGCCGCCGGGCGGGTCGCCGCGGACACGATCGCCCACGTCGGCCGGCAGATCGAGCCGGGTGTCACGACGGAGGAGCTCGACCGGATCGCTGAGGAGTACATCCGCTCGCAGGGCGGGATTCCTACCTCGAAGGGCTACCGCGGCTTCCCGAAGGCGATCTGCATCTCCGCGAACGACATGATCGTCCACGGGATCCCCGGCGCGTACGTCGTGAAGGACGGCGACCTGCTGACGATCGACGTCGGCGTCACGCTCGACGGCTACGTCGCGGACACGGCCTACACGTTCGGCGTCGGCGAGGTCTCGGGCGAGGACGAGCGGCTGCTCGAGGTCGCGCAGGCCGCACTCTCGGCCGGGATCGAGCAGGCCCAGGTCGACAACCGCGTCGGCGACATCTCCTCCGCGATCCAGCGGGTCGTCGAGGAGGCCGGCTTCTCGGTCGTCCGGGCCCTCGTCGGGCACGGCGTCGGCCGCGCCTACCACGAGGATCCGCAGATCCCGAACTACGGCACTCCGGGCCGCGGGGCGAGGCTCTCGCCGGGGATGACCCTGGCGATCGAGCCGATGATCACGGCCGGCGGGGTCGACATCGTCCTCGACGACGACCAGTGGTCGGTCTACACCGCCGACGGCTCCATGTCGGCCCACTTCGAGCACACGGTGGCGATCACCGAGGCGGGGCCCCGGATTCTGACCCCGGTTGCAGCGGGCTCGCCACGGGTTTCCGGCGGCTCGCTGGCGACGTGAGGCCGGGAATGCGTGGTTTGCTACAGTAATGCGCGGCCGAAAGGCCCCTTTTTCGTGTCCATTTGTGGGTTCCTCGGAACCCCGTCTCTCTGAAAGGTATGCCGCAGAAGGAAGAGAAGATCGAGGCTGAGGGCGAGGTCGTCGAAGCGCTCCCGAGCACGATGTTTCGGGTGCAGCTCGACTCCGGCCACGACGTCCTGGCGAAGATCAGCGGGAAGATGCGGAAGAACTACATCCGGATCCTCCCCGGCGACAAGGTGAAGGTCGAGCTCAGCCCGTACGACCTGACCCGCGGCCGAATCACCTACAGACACCGATGAAAGTCCGTCCTTCAGTCAAGCCCATGTGTGAGCGGTGCCGCGTGATCAAGCGGCACGGCCGGACCATGGTCATCTGCACGAACCCACGCCACAAGCAGCGACAGGGGTAAGGAGCGCATGGCACGCATCGCCGGAGTGAACCTCCCGAACCAGAAGCGGCTCGAAGTCGGCCTGACGTACATCTTCGGGATCGGCCCGTCGACGGCGCACCACGTCTCGTCGGAGCTCGGCATCTCGCCCGACACGAAGGTTCGTGACCTGACCGACGACGAGGTCACGAAGCTCCGCAACTACATCGACCAGAACCTCACGGTCGAGGGCGACCTGCGCCGTGAGCGGCAGCAGGCGATCAAGCGCCTCGGTGAGATCGGCGCGTACCGCGGGGTCCGCCACCGCCGCGGCCTGCCGGTGAACGGTCAGCGCACGAAGACGAACGCGCGCACCCGCAAGGGGCCGAAGAAGACCGTCGGACGCGGCAAGAAGGCACCGAGGTAGCGTGGCGCCTCCTCGGAAGACAGCGGCCCGCGGTCGCGGGCGCCGCCGCGTCAAGAAGAACATCGCGATCGGCCAGGCGCACATCAAGACGTCGTTCAACAACACGATCGTCGCGCTGACCGACAAGGACGGGAACGTGATCGCGTGGGAGTCCGCCGGCTCAGCCGGGTTCAAGGGCTCGCGCAAGTCGACGCCGTTCGCCGCCCAGGTCACCGCAGACAACTGCGCCCGCAAGGGCATGGAGCACGGCCTCCAGAAGGTCGAGGTCTTCGTCAAGGGCCCGGGCTCCGGGCGCGAGACGGCGATCCGCTCGCTCCAGGCCGCCGGCCTCGAGATCCTCGGCGTCAAGGACGTCACCCCGCAGGCGCACAACGGCGTGCGGCAGAAGAAGCGGAGGCGCGTCTAGTGGCCCGCGATCTCGGACCGAAGTGCCGCGTCTGCCGGCGCGAGGGCATGAAGCTCTTCCTCAAGGGTGAGCGCTGCCTGACCGAGAAGTGCGCGATCGAGCGCCGCTCGTACCCGCCGGGCGAGCACGGCCGCGGCCGCATCAAGCAGAGCGAGTACCTGCTCCAGCTGCGCGAGAAGCAGAAGGCGCGCCGGTACTACGGCCTGCTCGAGAAGCAGTTCCGCAACTACTACGAGAAGGCCTCGAAGCAGCAGGGGATCACCGGCGAGGTGCTCCTGCGGATGCTCGAGCTCCGGCTGGACAACGTCGTCTACCGACTCGGGTTCGCCGCCTCGCGCTCGCAGGCCCGCCAACTCGTGCGCCACGGTCACTTCCAGGTGAACGGCCGGCGCGTGAACATCCCGAGCTTCCAGGTGCGCCCGGACCAGATCGTCTCGATGCGCCCCGGTAGCTCCGCGGACCAGGTGATCCGCGACGCAACCGACCTCACGGCCTCCGTGGCCCCGTGGCTGCAGGCCGACCACGACAACCTGACCGGCAAGGTGCTCCGCGCACCTGAGCGGAACGAGATCGACACGCCGGTGCAGGAACAGCTCATCGTCGAGCTCTACTCCAAGTAAGTCACAGAAGAAGGGAAACCGCTTTGGCAGTCCGCACAAGCCTGATGGAGTTCCAGGTCCCGAAGATCGTCCACGAAGAGGTCGACGAGAACCGTGGCGTCTTCGAGATCGAGCCGCTCGACCGCGGCTTCGGCTACACGTTCGGCAACTCGCTGCGCCGCGTGCTGCTCTCGTCGCTCGAGGGCGCTGCAGTCACCTCGGTCAAGCTCGAGGGCGTCCAGCACGAGTTCTCGACGCTGCAGGGCGTCCGCGAGGACGTCACCGACATCATCCTCAACCTCAAGAACCTCGTCGCGATCCTCCACGGTGAGTCGCCGGAGATCGAGGTGCGCCTCTCGAAGAAGGGGCCGGGCGTCGTGAAGGCCAGCGACCTCGAGGCGCCCGCCGAGCTCGAGATCCTGAACCCGGACCTCGAGATCGCGAACCTCGCCGACCGCGGCCGCCTCGACCTGACGCTGACGATCGGCCGCGGGCGCGGCTACGTCCCGTCCGAGAACAACCGCGGCCCGGAGCACACCATCGGCGTGATTCCGATCGACTCGATCTTCTCGCCGGTCCGCCGCGTCTCGTACGACGTGGAGGCTGCTCGTGTCGGTCAGCGCACCGACTACGACAAGCTCCGCCTGGACGTCACGACCGACGGCTCGCTCAACCCGAAGGACGCGATCGGGCAGGCCGCCGAGATCCTGATCCGGCAGCTCGCGATCTTCACCGATCTCGAGCGGATCGAAGGCTTCGGCGAGCAGGCACCGACCGACGGCGCCGGCGCAGAGCCGACCCTCGCCCACGGGATGGAGAACTTCCCGATCGAGGAGCTCGAGCTGGGCGTCCGCTCGTACAACTGCCTCAAGCGCGTCGGGATCGAGACGATCGGCGACCTCGTATCGAAGACCGAGGGCGAGCTCGCCGCGATTCCGAACTTCGGCCGCAAGTCGATCGAAGAGGTCAAGGAGACTCTCGCGACGCACGGCCTGAACCTGCGCGGCGAGGAATAGACGCACACGTGCGCCATCAGCGCTCCGGAAAGAAGCTCGGCCGCGACTCGGCACATCGCCGAGCGCTGTACTCGAACCTCGCCGGGGCGCTGATCGAGCACGGGCGGATCAAGACGACCGAGGCGAAGGCGAAGGCCGTGAAGCCGATCGCCGAGCAGATGATCACGCTCGGCCGGCGCGGCGACTTGCACGCGCGCCGGCAGGCGCTTGTCGTTCCTGCGCTCGCAGGACGTCGTGCACAAGCTCTTCGCCGACGTCGGCCCGCGCTTCGCCGACCGTCCCGGCGGCTACTCGCGGATCGTCAAGCTCGGCCCGCGTGCGGGCGACTCCGCGCAGATGGTGTACCTCGAGCTCGTCGACTACGTGCCCGACACGACGCCGGTCCCGGCCGGGCGCGCAGCGGCGACCGCAGCCGCCGAGTAGCACCTCGCTCGCGTGGCGCTCGTCGTCGCGCTCCTGCTCGCGTTCTTCGTCCTCGAACGGCCGTGGAGCGTGCTCATCGTCGTCGGGGCGCTGTTCCTCGAGGTCGGCGAGATCTTCGGCTGGATGTGGTACACGCGGCGGCGCTCGGCGCAGGTCGGCGCGGAGACGCTGATCGGGGCGACGGCGGTCGTGCTCTCCGCCTGCCGGCCGCGCGGCCAGGTTCGCATCCAGGGTGAGATCTGGGAGGCGCTGTGTGCGGCCGGCGCCGATGCCGGCGAGCGTGTCCGGGTGACGGCGCGCGACGGGCTGACGCTAGTCGTCGAGCCTGACCGCGGTTAGGCGCCCCTGCGCGACCCACACGGGTCGCGGGAGCGTCGCGTCGACGACGAGGTACAGGACGCCGGCCGGGTCATCGCTCGGCTCGTCGCCGGGCTTGTCGACCCACCAGCCGAGCGCGATCGCCCGGCCCGCGACCTTCCCCTTGCCGGCCGGGCGGTCGTAGTCGCTCTCGATCCAGAGCCGCTGCGTGACGGCGACGGCGAAGTCCGCGTGATGCTCCATCAGGCGGCGTCCTCGGCGATCTCGCGCCGGCGCCACGGGACGAGCACCTCCCGCACGAACAAGTCGATGATCGCGGCGAGCGGCACGGCGACGAACGCCCCGGCGAACCCGCCGAGGGTCGCGCCCACGAGCACCGAGACGAAGACGAGCAGCGGGTGGATGTCGAGCTGGTCGCCCTCGACGTACGGCGAGATGAAGTACCCCTTCGCGTTCTCGATCGCGACCGAGACCGCGAGGACGATCAGGAACGTCTTCCAACCCTCGAGCGCGGCGATCCCGAGCAACGGGATCCGGGCGAGCCACGGCCCGGCGCGTGGAATCACCTCGCCGAGCGCGACGATGATCGAGAGCACGAGCGCGAACGGGACGCCGATGAGGAGCAGCGCCACGTACATCAGCGTGCCGACGATCGCCATCACGATGAGCTTCGCGCGGAGGTACGCGCCGAGCCGTGACCACATCTTCTCCAGCAGGCCGCGCACGAGTGGACGGTCGTCGGGGTGCACGAGCGAGATCGCGAAGCCGAGGATGCGCTCGCGGTTCGTCACGAGGAGGATCGAGATCACGAACACGCTCAGCGTGTCGAGGAAGAGCGCGAAGAGCGCCGAGGGAAGCTCGACCGCGCGGTCACCCGCTCGTTCGAGGATCGAGTTCCCGAGCCGCTCGCACCTGCTGGTCGAACGGGGGCAGCGACTTGTAGTTCGACCGGAGCTCCTCGTACGCCTGGCGAACCCGGTCGTAGCGCTCGGCGTACTCCGGCGCGCGGTCGCCGAGGCTCGCGAGCTGGTTGAAGAGCGGCGGCGTCACGAGCCAGAGGATCCCGACGACGACCGCGAGCGCGGCGACGTAGATCAGGATCACCGCGACGGCCCGCGGGATGCGCCAGCGCTGGAGGCGCGCGACGGGGCCGGTGAGCGCCGCCGCGAACAGGATCGAGACGAAGATGATCAGCAGCACGTGCGTCAGCTGGGCGAGCATGCGCAGCGCGACCCACGAGAGCAGGGCGAGGAGCAGCGCGAGATAGATCGGCTTGGCGCGATCCCAGACCGACTGCACGCGGGCAGTCTCGCCGGAGCGCCGGACGCTCTAGTCCCAGGCCAGCCGAAGCGCGACCAGGCTGCGGAAGAGCGGCACGGGGCGCCACTCGACGTCTTGGGGGTCGTCGACGAGCCGGAGCCCGGGCAGCCGGCGGAGCAGCGTCGCGAGCGCGATCTCGGTCTCGAGCCGCGCGAGCGGCGCGCCGAGGCAGTAGTGGCTGCCGCGGCCGAACGCGACGTGCTTGTTGTCCCGTCGTTCGAGGTCGATCGCGTCGGGATCCGGGAAGCGCGCCGGATCGCGGTCGGCGGAGCCGAGGATCGCGATCACGAGGTCTCCGCGCCTGATCGTCCGGCCGCCGAGCTCGACGTCGGTCGCCGCCCAGCGGTTGAGCGTCCGGTCGACCGCTGCCTCGCGCCGCAGCAGCTCCTCGACGGCCGACGGGATCAGGTCCGGCTCCGAACGGAGGCGCTCGAGCACGTCCGGCTCACGGAGCAGCGCGAGCACCGCGCTTCCGATCAGGCTGACCGTCGTCTCGTGTCCGGCGACGATCAGGAGGATGACGGTGCTGAAGAGCTCCTCCTCGCTCAGTGAGTCGCCGGCCTCCTCGGCCTGGAGGAGCGCGCTGATCAGGTCCTCCGCGGGCTCGCGCCGCCGCCGCTCGAAGAGCTCCCGCAGGTAGGCGACGAAGTCCCGCATCTGGGCGGCGAACCGCTCGAGCTCCGCCGGGCCGAGCGCCGGCCTCACCACTGCGTCGGACCACTCGCGGAAGCGGCGCTGGTCCGCCGTCGGGATACCGAGGAGCTCGGCGATCACCGTGATCGGGAGCGGGAACGCGAACTCGTCGACGAGCTCCATCTCGCGGCGTTCCTGCACGGCGTCGAGCAGCTCGTTCGCGATCGCC
The DNA here is from genome assembly GCA_963737405.1 of uncultured Actinomycetes bacterium. Taxonomy (GTDB): domain Bacteria; phylum Actinomycetota; class Thermoleophilia; order Gaiellales; family Gaiellaceae; genus JACCTU01. The sequence goes on along the minus strand of CAVTSL010000007.1, from coordinate 203,483 downwards.
TGGATCCGCGGCCGCAGCTGCTCGACCATGCGGGGCGTGAACGCCTTCGTGACGAGGCGCCGGAGGCGGCGGTGGTCGGCGCCGTCCTTGTTCAGCATGTGGTTCTCGACGAAGGAGAAGTCGTCGGGCATCCCGGCGCGCATCCGCGCAATGTCCTCCTCGCTCAGCGCCAGCGCCGGGTCGCGCACGAACCGCTCGTCGTCGACCAGCATCGCGACGACGTCGTCGTAGCGTGTGAGGAACCAGATCGGCGTCTCGCCGTCGATCCCGGGCTGGAGCAGCACGGGATCCTGCTCGCGCATCCGGGCGTAGGTCTCGAAGCGGTTGGCGCGGAACTCGTCGCCGTAGAGGTCGTACTTCTGCGTCGTCGCCACGACGTCATCATGATCCAGCGCGTGGCCGACCGGAAGCTGAAGCTGACGCTCGAGTACGACGGTCTCGACTTCTACGGCTGGGCCGGGCAGCCGGGGTTGCGGACCGTCGAGGGCGAGGTCCGGGCGGCGCTCGGCGGTGTCTTCTCGCGCTGGGACGACCTCGCCGTTGCGGGGCGAACCGACACAGGTGTGCACGCGCGTGGTCAGGTCGTCTCCGTGACGGTCGACGGAGGGCCGCCCCTCGAGCGCACGGTGGGTGCGCTGAACGCGGAGCTGCCCGACGACGTCGCGATCGTCGCCGCCGACGAGGTCACGTCCGACTTCCACGCGCGTCGATCCGCCCGCGCGCGGACCTACCGCTACCGGATCTGGCGCCGCCGCACGCCGTCGCCGTTCGAGCTCGGCCGGAGCTGGTGGCTGCCGCGCCCGTTCGACGAGGAGACGCTCGCCGACGCCGCGGACGTCGTCCTCGGCGAGCACGACTTCCGCGCGTTCACGCCCACGGAGACGCAGCACCGCGTCTTTCTCCGCAACGTGCAGTCGGCGACGTGGCACCGGCGCGGCGACGCCCTCGAGTTCGAGATCACCGCCGACAGCTTCCTGCGGCACATGGTTCGGACGCTCGTCGGAACGATGGTCGAGCGAACCCCGGCAGAGCTCGCGGCGCTCCTGGAAGGGGCTTCACGTGCGGACGCCGGAACGACGGCGCCGCCGTGGGGCCTCTATCTCGAGCGCGTCGAGTACTGACTAGGACACGTCGACGGGCCAGTTGACCCGCTGCGTGCCGCCCTCGCCCTCGACCTCGGCCTGCAGGATCGCCGTCTTGCCCTTGAGCGACCTCGGCCAGACGTAGCTCTTCACGAGCCTCCCCTCGAAGGGGAACCAGCCGATCGTGTTCACCAGCTCGTCGTCGACGAAGACCCGCATCTTCGCCGTGCCGGCTGCGGGCTTGCCGCCCTTCGTCGCTGTGACCGTGAAAGCGAACGGCGTCCCTGCCGCGACCGAGTGCCCCGTCGCGGTCAGGTTCGCCTTGAACGCCGGCGCGCCGGACGCCTCGGCGTTCGGATCGGCCGTGTCCGGCACCTTCACGGTGACGACGCTCGTCGGCGTCTCCGCAGTCGTGCCCGGCTCCGCCACGGTGGCGCTGCCGCCGTTCCCGGCGTCGCCGCCGCCGCCCCCGCCGCATCCGGACAGGGCGAGCAGGACGATCAAAATCGACGCGCGCCGCACGGCGTGCATTGTGCCCACTGGCGCGCGGCTACGATCGGTTCATGCGGTACGGCACCGTCTTGTTCGACCTCGACGGCACCCTGGTGGACTCGGGGGCGATGATCCTCGCCTCGTTCCAGCACGCGACGAGAACCGTCCTGAGCAGGGAAATTCCCGAGCACGAGCTCCTCTCGGCCGTCGGCGGGCCGGGGCTCCGCGAGCAGATGGAGGCGATCGACCCGGGCCGGGTGGAGGAGCTGATCGAGGTCTACAGCGCCCACAACGCCTCGCTGCACGACGAGCTCCAGCCGTGCAGCGGGATCCTCGACGCGCTCGAAGAGCTGTCCACTCAGGGCCGGCAGCTCGCGGTGGTCACGGCCAAGCGGCGGACGACGCTCGCACTCGCGTTCGAGGTGCTGCCCGAGCTCCGCCGCTTCTTCGACGTCACCGTCGGGGCCGAGGACACGACGCGGCACAAGCCGAACCCCGAGCCGCTCTTGTTGGCGCTCGAGCGCCTGAACGCGAGCCCCGACGACGCGGTCTACGTCGGCGACTCGCCCTTCGACGTCCAGGCGGCGAAGGCCGCAGGCGCCGCGGCGATCGCCGTCACCTGGGGACGCATCCACTCGCGCGAGCGTCTCGAGCGCGAGCGGCCGGACGCGATCGTCGACACCGTGGAGGAGCTGCTTGCCGCCCTCTGACGCGAAGCGCCGCGTCGAGGAGCTGCGGACGATCGTCGACCACCACCTCTACCGCTACCACGTCCTCGACGACCCGGAGATCTCCGACGCCGAGTTCGACAAGCTCTTCGACGAGCTGCTCGAGCTCGAGCGCAAGCACCCCGAGCTCGAGACCCCCGACTCGCCGACCCAGCGGGTCGGCGCACCGCCCTCCGACGCGTTCGAGAAGGTCGACCATCCGTCGCCGATGGGCTCGCTCGAGAAGGTGACGACCGACGAGGCGCTCGAGAAGTGGCACCAGGACGTCGTGAAGCGGCTCGGCACGTCCGAGGTCGTGTACGTCACCGAGCCGAAGATCGACGGCCTCTCGATCAACCTCGTCTACGAGGACGGCAAGCTCCTGCGCGGGGCGACACGCGGCGACGGCCGCCGGGGCGAGGACGTCACTGTCAACCTCAAGACCATCAAGTCCATCTCGACGCGGATGCGCCTCCCGAAGGGCGAGAAGCCTCTGCCGCTGCTCGAGGTGCGCGGCGAGGTCTACATGCCGCTCTCCGGCTTTCGCGAGCTGAACGAGCGCCTCGCCGCCGAGGGAAAGAGGACGACGCCGAACCCGCGCAACGCGGCGGCCGGCTCGCTGCGCCAGAAGAACTCGATGATCACGGCCGAGCGCCCGCTGAACATCTGGGTGCACGGGCTCGGGCAGCGCGGAGACCTGCCCGCGGAAGGCCACTGGGACTCGCTCGAGTGGCTGCGCGAGCGCGGCTTCCGCACGAACCCGCTCGCCGAGCGGCACGAGTCGATCGAGTCGGTCGCGCGGGCCACGGCCGAGTGGGAGCAGAAGCGCATCGAGCTCGACTACGAGATCGACGGGCTCGTGATCAAGGTCGACTCGTTCGCGCAGCAGGAGCGGCTCGGCGCGCTGCACGACCGCCCGCGCTGGGCACGCGCGTTCAAGTGGGCGCCGATGACCGCGACGACGCGGCTGAACAAGATCGCGATCCGCGTCGGCCGGACTGGCGCGCTCAACCCGTGGGCGATGCTCGAGCCCGTCGAGGTCGGCGGCGTGACGGTCTCCCGCGCGACGCTCCACAACGAGGACGACATCAACCGCAAGGACATCCGCGAGGGCGACGAGGTGATCGTCCAGCGCGCCGGCGACGTGATCCCGCAGGTCGTCGGGCCGGTGTTGCCGCACAAGAAGGGGACGAAGCGGTTCCGGATGCCGAAGAACTGCCCGCTCTGCGGCGCGGAGATCGTCAAGCCCGAGGGCGAGGTGATGCACCGCTGCCCGAACCGCGCCTGTCCGTCCCGTGGGCTCGAGTCGCTGATCAACTGGGTGATGGCGGCCGCCGACATCGAGGGCGTGGGCGAGCAGTCGGTCCGGCGCCTGTGGGAGCTCGGCCTCGTCCGCTCGCTCCCCGAGCTCTACCGGCTGACGAAGGAGCAGCTGATGGAGCTCGACGGGTACGGCGAGATCTCGGCGACGAAGGCGGTCGAGTCGATCCAGGCGTCGAAGGCGATCCCGTTCAGCCGCGTGCTCTTCGGGCTGAACATCCCGGACGTCGGCTGGGTGACCGCGCAGAACCTCGCGCGTCACTTCGAGAACGTCGACCGGCTGCTCGACGCGTCGCAGGAGGACGTCACGGAGGTCGACGGGATCGGCCCCGACCGGGCCGAGTCGATCGCGGAGTGGTTCAGGGACGACCAGAACCGCGCGCTCGTCGAGGAGCTGCGCGGGCTCGGGCTCCGGTTCGAGATCGGTGACGAGGACAAGCCGACCGACGGCCCGCTGACGGGCAGCACGTACGTGATCACGGGCACGCTCGAGGACTACTCGCGCGAGCAGGCCGCCGCCGCGCTCGAGCAGCTCGGCGCGAAGGTGACGAACTCCGTCTCGAAGAAGACGACGGGGCTCGTCGTCGGCGAGGAGCCGGGCAACTCGAAGCTGACGAAGGCTCAGCGCGAGGGCGTGCCGCTGATCGACGAGGCGGCGCTCAGGAAGCTGTTGGAACCCGTCTCGAAATGAGGCGCTGAGCCGCCGGGCCGCGCTGGGCGGCGCGCTGCCGCGTCCTCGGTCGCGCCCGTATCTGAGTCGATACGGGCGCTCCCTGCGTCCTTGCATCGCACTCGCCCATCGCACCCCGGCAACGAGGCCTCATTCCGAAACGGGTTCTTAGCCGCGCGCTAGCACGAGCACGAACCGATCCTGGGCGCGGCGCGCCCACCAGGTCGAGACCGGCCGACCGTTGTGCAGGATCGCGAACGCGTAGCGCCCCGACACGTAGCCCGCGAGCGACGAAGCAGCGTTCGTCGTCCCGGTCTTCGCCTGCACGCGCCCACGGAGCGAGAGCAGCCGTGCCCTCAACGTGCCGCTCACGCCTGCGACGGGCAGCACCGCGAGGAACGCGGGCCGCGTCGGCGGGTCCGCCCACGCGACCTGGAGCAACGTCGCGAGCGACGTCGCCGTGACGCGGTTCAGCAGCGAGAGGCCCGACCCGTCGACGAGGCGCACGCCCCCGAGCGGGACGCCGAGCACGCGCAGGACCGCGGTCACGGTCGCGGCGCCCCGTGCGCTCGTGCCGCGTCCGCCCTCCTGCGCGCCGAGCTGCTTGAGCAGCATCTCGGCCGTGAAGTTGTCGCTCTCGAGGCCCATGAACCGGACGATCTCGCCGAGCGTGGCGGAGTGGACGAACGCGAGCGGGAAGTCGGCGGCCGCGGTCGTTCCGACGCGGGCGGGGCCGCCGACGGCGACGCCGGCTGCGCGCAGCTCGGTCCGGAACAACTGCGCGGCGATCAACGCCGGCTTGAGCCCGACGCCGCGGGCGTAGCGGGCGCGGTCGACGACGAGCGCCGAGAGCGGAGGCGACTCCTGGATCAGGTACGAGGGCTTCCAGCCGGTGACGACCCGCTGCGCGTCGAAGTACGACTCGTCGCCCACGACCCCACCCGTGACGCTCCGGATGCCGAATGCCCGCACGCCCTGGGCGAGCGTCTTCAGGTCGGCGCGGGTGAGCGTCGGGTCGCCGAAGCCCTTGAGCACCAGGCTCCCCCGCCACGTCGTCCCCTGGAGCTCGCCGTCGCCGAGGACGTCGGTCTCGATCCGGAAGTCAGGCCCGAGCTCGTGGAGCGCGGCGAACGCGACCGCGAGCTTCTCGACCGACGCGGGCTGGAGCGCCCGCTGCTCGTTCAGCGAGAAGACCTTCTTCCCGGTCCGGAGGTCGACGGCGACGACGCCGGTCTGGCTCGCCTGGACGTGCGGGACGGCGAGCGCCTTCGCGAGGCGCTCCTGCAGGGACACGGCCGCTCCGGCGGGCGCCGGGGCGGCGAGGACGAGCGCGCCGAGCGTCGCGAAGAGCCACCGTAGGCCCGGGCGGCGCCGAAGATGGGCCGCGCGGCCCATGTTGCCGATCTGGGCGCGTTCCATACTGGTGACGACCCTCCGCGTCTGTACTGCCATGGCCGACGAGAACCCGATTTTCGCCGAGATCGACGCCCTGCTCTCCGAGCGGGCGAAGCCCGGCCTCGACCAGCTCGAGGATACGTTGACGTCCGGCTACGCGGCGGCGCTCGCGCTCGAGGCGGAGCGCTGGCGGATCGAGCGGCGGATCTCGGAGGTCGCCGCGCTCCTCGGGGACGGGCAGCGCGGCGGGACGAAGGAGATCGTCAAGCTCGCCGAGCGGCTGAACGTCGCCGACGCCGACCTCGCGCGTCTGCGCGGGATGCTCACGACGCTCCGCGACCGCGCGGACGCCGTTCGAGCGGCCGCGTAGACGTCGGCTAGACGATCCCCGACTTCACCGCGTAGACCGCCGCCTGGATGCGGTTGTCGATCTGCAGCTTCATCAGGATGTTCGAGATGTGGTTCTTGACCGTCTTCGGCGAGATGTGGAGCTCTGCCGCGATGTTCGCGTTGTCCTTGCCGTTCGCGATCAGCTTCAGCACCTGGACCTCGCGGTCCGACAGCTCCGCGCGGATCGTCTCGGCGATCGCCGGGACGCTGCTCGTCGACCGGACGCGCTGAAGCACCTTCGAGGCGATCGTCGGCGAGATGAGCGACTCGCCGACCGACGCCGCGCGGATCCCGGCCATCAGCTCGGTGATCGACGAGTCCTTCAGCAGGTAGCCGCACGCGCCCGCGAGGATCGCATCGAGGACGTCGCTGTCCTGATCGGAGATCGTCAGCACGAGCACGCGCGTCAGCGGCGCGATGCTCGTGATCTGCCGCGTCGCCTCGACGCCGGTCATCCCCGGCATGTTCAGGTCCATCACGACGACGTCCGGGGCGAGCTCGCGCACCGAGCGGATCGCCTCGGCGCCCGCCGCTGCCTCACCGACGACCTGGATCCCCTGCTCCTCGAGGAGGTTGCGAAGCCCTGTTCGGAACAGGTCGTGGTCGTCGACGATCAGGACGCGGAGTGCGTCTTGCCGAGTCTCGCTCGTATCAAGCGTCTGCGTCATCTCCCCTGGCCGCACGTTCGGGGGCGAGTCTACTGCCCGTGCAGCGTGATCGTGACCGTCCGGCGGCCCCATGCGAGGGCCTCCGCCGGCGACGGGAACCAGAGGTCGATCTCCGCGCCGCGCACGGCACCACCGGTGTCCGCCGCGACGGCGACGCCGTAGCCCGGGATCGTCATCCGCGTGCCGAGCGGGATCACCGACGGGTCGACCGCGGCGACGCCCCAGCCGGTCTGCAGCCCGGTCGCGGTGCGCCCCCGGATCGAGTAGCCCGTCGTGCTGACCGTCATCGTCTGCTCGCCGCCCGCGTAGGGCGCGGGCGCGGGTGTCGAGCCTTCCGTCGCCGGGGTCGCGAGCTCGACGGTGATCGTCTCGGAGCGGCGGCCGGCGGCGCGCGCGGTCCGCTGCACGAGGACGATCCGGCGAGCGTTGAAGCCCCGCTCGCGCGCGAGCGAGCCGAGATAGGCCCTGCGCTCGGCTCCCGCCGTCTCGAGCCCGGCCGTCGTGGCCGCGGCGGCCTTTTCGGCCTGCCGGAGCGCCGCGACCCGGACGGCGACCTGGCGCTTCGCCGTCGTCAGCTGCGCGCGGGCGTGCCTGAGCTCGTCGAGCATCGCCCGGTCGCTCGACGCGAGGTTCCGGAGCCCGTCGAGCCCGCTGACTGCGTCGTCGAGCGATTCGGCGCCGAGGAGCACGGCGACCGGGTCGACCCGCCCGCCCTGGTAGAGCTGCCGGATCCTGCTGCCGAGGCGCTCCTCGGCCACGTAGACGGACTGCCAGGCGACGTCGAGCTCGATCCTGACCCGGGTCAGCTGCTCCTCCGTCGCCTCGCGCTTGGCGGCGATCTCCGCCAGGGCGGCGCGGGAGCGGACGAGCTCCGTCTCGATCGCGTAGAGCTGCTGGGTCGCGGTCTGCTCACGCGCGGCGAGCGAGGTGTCGCTCGCACGGAGCTCGGCGATCCTGTTCGCCGGTGAGGCCGCGCCGCTCGCCGCCGGGAGGCTGAAAACCGCCGCAAGCCCCAGCAATACCGCGAGCCGGCGCGCTGCCAGCTTGGTCGAGCAGCCGCGCACGGGGCGGGACCGTACCAAACGACCGGACTTTGTAACACCGGTCATTAGCTCCAATTCCCCCATTTATGTCTGTGCACGCGTCCGCCAGGGTTGCTAGCCTCCGACCCTTGTGACGGGGCCGCCCCGGGTCCTGTCGCCGATTCGAGGAGCCCGGAGACCATTCGACTGATCCGCCGAATCCTCCCAGCGTTCCTGCTTGGACTGTCCGCGACCCTCGCGGCGGCCGGCGGGGCAACGGCAGAACCCTCTGGGGTCCAACAACAGCAGGCCAGAGCCGAGGGCGTGATGGCGCAGATCCAGGAGATCGACTCGCGCCTCAGCCACGCAATCGAGGCGTACAACCTCGCGAACGTCAAGCTGGACCGGATCAAGAGCGACCAGGCCAGGAACAAGCGCCATCTCGGTCTTGCCAAGCAGAATCTCGGCACCGCCCAGAACCGGCTCGCAGACCGTGTGGTCTCGCTCTACACATCGGGCGAGGACAATTCGGCGCTCGGCGTCCTGCTCGGCGCCTCGAGCCTGAACGAGCTCCTCGATCGGATCGAGACCGCGAACCGCGTCTCCGAGCAGGACGCGACGACGCTCCGCCAGGTGATCGTGTACCGCGCGGAGGTGAAGCGCGAGCGCGCGAGGCTGGCGAAGGCGCGCACAGCGCAGGACCAGATCGTCGCGTCGAAGGCCGCGCAGCGCCAGTCGATCGAGAGCCAGCTCGCAGAGCGGCAGAGGATGCTCGCGGGCATCCGCAGCGAGATCCGGCGGATCCAGGCTGCCGAGCGCGCCCGGTCGCTCGCGCTCGCGCGTCAGGTGAGCACGCAGACGGCCGACTCGGGCGGCGGTGGCGGCGGCCTCGGTGCCGCCGGCAGCACGCCCGACGGCGCGGTCGTCGCGCCGCCCTCCCGCTACGGCGGGGTGGTCGGGATCGCGATGCGCTATCTCGGGACGCCGTACCGCTGGGGCGGGGCGTCGCCGGGCGGCTTCGACTGCTCCGGCTTCACGATGTACGTCTACGCGCAGATCGGCGTCTCGCTGCCGCACTACACGGGCTCGCAGTGGGGAATGGGAACGCCGGTCTCGCGCGACCAGCTCGAGCCCGGCGACCTCGTCTTCTTCAACGGTCTCGGCCACGTCGGGATCTACGTCGGCGGCGGCAGCTTCATCCACGCACCGCACACGGGCGACGTCGTGAAGATCTCGAGCATGACCGGCTGGTACGCGTCGACCTACATGGGAGCGCGCAGGCTCTAGGAGGGTTTGGCGGAAGGGGCCTCGCTGCCGGGGTGCGATGGTCGTTCCGAGGCAAGGACGCAGGGAGCGCTCGTACTGGAAAGTACGGGCGGGACTGAGGACGCTGCATCGGGGCGTCCAGCGCGGCCCGGCAGCACAGCGCCTCTTTCGCCGAACCCTCCTAACTAGTGATGCGCGTGCGCGACCGCGTGACCGCGGCCGCGTGCGATCAGCCAGCGGTTGACGGGGAACGCCGCGACGAACGCGACGGCGAGCGCGAACGCGAGGCTCGCCCAGAAGAGCAGCTCGTCGAGCCCGGCCTCCATGGCGCCGGGGATGAGCAGCACGACCGCGTTGTCGACGATCTCCATCACCGCGATCGAGACGGTGTCGGCGGCGAACGCGATGCCCGCAGCCGTCCCGAACGCGAGGCCGGACCGAAGCAGCGGCACCGCCGTGAACGAGTAGCCGAAGAAGAAAGCCAGCACGACCGCCAGCACGATCGTCTCGAGGTTGCCCCATCCGAGCGCGGTTCCGATCGCGAGCCCCAGGATCTCCCCGATCGCGCAGCCAGTCAGGCAGTGAAGCGTCGCACTGAGCGCGACGCGGTTGACGGACGCGCCGTGCGCGTGCACGTCAGCCCTCGTAGAGCGCGGCGATCTCGGGCGCGAAGTGCTCCTGGCAGACTCGCCGCTTCAGCTTCAGCGTCGGCGTCAGCTCGTCGTCGGCCATCGTGAAGTCGCGCTTCAGGATCGTGAACTTCTTGATCTGCTCGTAGCGCGAGTGCTCGGCGTTCACCCGCTCGACGATCGGCTCGACGAGCTCGCGCACCTCGTCGCGCTCCGACAGCGCCGCGAGCGAGAGCTCGCCCTTGAGCCCGTGCGCATGCGCCCACTTGACGAGCTCCGGCTCGTCGAGCGTGATGAGCGCGACGCAGTACGGCCGCTTGTCGCCGATGACGAGCGCCTGCGAGACGAACTTCGACGCCTTGAGCTCGTTCTCGAGATTCTGCGGCGCGACGTTCTTGCCGCCGGCCGTGACGATGATGTCCTTCTTGCGGTCCGTGATCGAGAGGAAGCCGTCTGCGTCGAGCTCGCCGATGTCGCCCGAGCGGAGCCAGCCGTCCTCGCCGAGGATCTCGCGCGTGGCCTCCTCGTCCTTGTAGTAGCCGGCGAAGACCGTCGGCGACTTGATCAGCACCTCGCCGTCGTCGGCGATGCGGAGCTCGGTGCCCGGGAGCGCCGGGCCGACGGTCCCGAAGCGGAACCGGCTCGGCCGGTTGACGGTCGCGGCGGTCGTGCACTCGGTCAGGCCGTAGCCCTCGAGGATCAGCACGTCGAGCGCGTGGAAGAACTCCGCGATCTCCTTCGAGAGCGGCGCGCCGCCCGAGATCCCGATGCGGAAGTTCCCGCCGAGGTTCGCCTTGACCTTCGAGTAGACGAGGCGGTCCGCGAGGCGGTGCTGCGCGCCGAGGACGGGGCCGAGCGGCTTGCCCGCCGCGCGGCGCTCCGAGGCCCTCCGCCCGACGCCGAGCGCCCAGTCGACGATCTTCCGCTTCGCGCCGGTCTCCTCGTCGAACTTCGCGAGGACCGCGGTGTGGACCTTCTCGAAGACGCGTGGGACACTCGGGAAGAGGGTCGGCTTGACCGCCTTCAGCGCTTCGGCTGCGCGGAGCGGGTCCGGAAGGAATGCGAGCGTGAAGCCGACGTACGGCCCCTGGAGGTGCATCAGCCGGCCGAAGTTGTGCGCGAGCGGGAGGTAGAGCAGCATCGTGTCGTCGGCCATCGTGAAGTCGTCGATCTCGTCGACGACGCAGGCCATCGCGTAGTAGTTGCGGTGGCGGATCATGCAGGCCTTCGGCGGCCCCGTCGTGCCCGAGGTGTAGATGTAGGTGAAGACGTCGTCGGGGTTGACGGCCGCAGTGGTCTCGGCCAGCTCGTCGGGATGCGCCGCCGCGTAGTCGCGCCCGCGCGCGCGCAGCTCGTCGAGGTCTGCGTAGGTGAGGACGTGCGCCAGACGCGGGTTGCGGCCGCGGTAGTCGGCAAGCTTCGCGAGCTGCTGCTCGTCCTCGACGAGCACCCCGACCGCCTCGGAGTGGTCGAGGATGTACTCGCAGTCCTTCGGGGCGCTGTTCGCGTAGATCGCAGCGCCGATCGCGCCCACGTGGGCGAGCGCGAAGTCGAAGAGCGCCCACTCGAGGCTCGTCTGGCCCAGGATCCCGAAGGCGTCGCCCTTGCGGACGCCGAGGGCGAGCAGGCCGTTCGCAAGCTCCTCGACCGCGGTGGCGGCCTCGGGCCACGAGACCGGCTCCCAGCCGCCGTCGCGCTCGACGAGGTACGCGGGCTTCGTCCGCTCCGCCGCCACGGCGTCCTGCCAGAGGCGGGGGATCGTGCGCGGCTGCGCTCCCCGCGCCTCGGGCAGCGTGTCGGGAGCGACCTGCGTTGCCATGCGCAGTAACTGTACGTGGCAGGAATGACCCTGCAAGGCCAGAATTCCCCAGGTCCCGACTAGACTTGGAAGGGCCCCGATGCGCACGATCTGGAACGGCTCCATCTCGTTTGGCCTCGTCAGCATCCCCGTGGGACTGGCGCTCGCCACCAAGCCCGCCGCTCGCCAGAGCGACGTCAGCTTCCGGATGCTCCACCGCGAGTGCCGGACGCCGATCAAGCAGAAGCGCTGGTGCCCGACGCACGACCGCGAGGTCGGGCCGGACGAGCTCGTCAAGGGCTGGGAGGTCGCGAAGGGCGAGTTCGTGATCGTCGAGGACGCCGACCTCGAGGCGATCGAGCAGCAGGACGACTCGCGCTCGATCGAGATCAACCGCTTCGTGCCGATCGGATCCGTCGACCCGATCTACTTCGACCGCACCTACTACCTCGCGCCGTCCAGCACCGCCGCGCAGCGCCGCCCGTACGTGCTGCTGCTCGAGGCGATGAAGGAGACCGAGATGGGGGCGATCGGCCGGTTCGTGCTCCGCGGCCAGGAGCACTTCTGCCTCATCCGCCCGCGCGGTGAGGCGCTCGCGCTCGAGACGCTCTTCCTCGCCGAGGACGTCCGCTCGCAGGCCGAGATCGAGGAGGCGGTGGAGGACACCCAGGTGAAGGACGCCGAGCTCGAGCTCGCGCGCCAGGTGATCGGCAGCCTCGAGAGCGACTTCGACCCGGGCGACCTCGAGAGCGTGTACCGGCGCGACCTCCGCGCGATGCTCGAGGCGAAGCTCGCCGGCGAGGAGATCGCGCGGCCGGAGCCGACCGAGGTCGAGGCGCCGGTCGTCGACCTGATGGAGGCGCTCCGCCAGAGCGTCGCCGACGTCTCGAAGAAGACGCCCGCGAAGAGGGCCCCGGCAAAGAAGACGGCGGCCCGCCCGAAGGCGAAGGCCGCCGCCAGAAAATCGGCCTAGTCCTGGCCTAGTGCTGCTGGGGCATCGCCCCGAGCGCTTGGAGCTGCGCCTGGAAGAGCGTCTTGTCGATCTTTCCCTGGTAGATCGGCACGCCCTCCTGCACGCAGACGCGGATCACCTCCTGACGGTCGATCCCGAGTTCCTTCGACAGTTCCTCGGGCGTGAGGTGATTGGCCATTCCGCTCCTTTCGCCGGTTGACTCCGGGTACAAAAAAGCCCCGCCTGCGCACGCGCGCAACGGGGCTAGAAGTTCCTCTCGGACGGGGCAGGCATCAGCGGGCCTGCTTCCGTGAACTGCTCATCGTCGGAAGGATAGACGGCCCTGATGACGGTTGCCAAGGTGCTCGCAGACTTCCAGGAGCGGAGCTGGGATTTCCGGGGTACGAGGCTCCGCGGGCTCGTGGCCGGGCCCTCCGGAGCCGACGCCGTCGTGCTCCTGCACGGCCTGGGAGGAGCGGCCTCGAACTGGGCCCTCCTCGCGCCCGAGCTCGCCCGGCGGCGGCGGGTGCTCGCGCTCGACCTGCCCGGGCACGGCTGGTCGGCGCCGCTTCCCGCGGCGCCGGGGCTCGGCGCCTACGCGGACGCCGTCGCCGCCGTCGTCGAGCAGGAGCGGCTCGACGCGGTCGATCTCGTGGGCCACTCGTTCGGCGGGCTCGTCTCGATCCGGCTCGCCGTGCGCCGGCCCGAGCTCGTGGCCGGCGTCGTGCTCGCCGCCACCGCGGGCATCTCGTCGCACACGCGCTGGGCAGAGCGCGTGCTCGCGCTGCTCGGGTGGCTCCAGCCCGGCCGGCGCATCTCGCCGTACTGGAAGGCGGTCGCCGCGAGCGACGCGCTCAAGCGGTTGGTGTTCGGCCACTGGTTCGCCGACGACCCCGCAGCACTGTCACCAGTTGCGGTCGAGGCGGTGCTGGGCGACATCAACCTGCACACGGACACCGACAGCGCGTGGCGCGCGCTCACGCAGGACGATCCGCGCGCCGACCTGCACCGCGTCGGCTGCCCGGCGCTCGTGCTCTGGGGTGCGAGCGACAACCAGCTTCCGCTCGAGGACGCGTTCGACTTCGCCCGCCGGCTGCACGCGCCCGTGCGCGTGATCGCGAAATGCGGGCACCTGTTGATCGTCGAGCGCCCGGACGTGTGCCTCGACGCGATCGAGACGTTCCTCGACGCCCGCTTCCCGAAACGGTGAAGGGCCGCACGCGGCGGCCCTTCCCATCTATCGGGGTGCCGAGATTTGAACTCGGGACCTCTCCGACCCGAACGGAGCGCGCTACCAGGCTGCGCCACACCCCGAAGCGGTAAACAGGGTACCGCCAAGGAGGGTTTGGCGGAATAACCGCTGTGCCGTCGGGCCGCGCTGGTCGCCCCGATGCGGCGTCCTCAGTCGCGTCGATAGCTACGGCTATCGACGCTCCCTGCGTCCTTGCCTCGGAACGACCATCGCACCCCGACGACGAGGGCTATCCCGCCAAACCCTCCAGACGGCGATGGACGATCGCGGTGCACTCGTCCTCGACGTAGTCGAGGCCGTTGCGCTCGCAGATCTCCCGTGCGTCTGGCGAGTGGAGGTGGAGCTGGAGCCAGAACGCCTTCGCGCCCGCGGCGACGGCCTCGTCCGCATGACCCGCGGCGGCCTCTTCGCGGCGGAAGACGTCCACGAGGTCGATCGGCTCGTCGATCTCGGCGAGCGACGCGACGCAGGGCTCGCCGAGCACCTCGGCGGCCGTCGGGTGCACCGGGATCACCTTGTAGCCCTGCGCGACGAGGTAGCGCATCACGCCGTGGCTCGGGCGGCCGGGGTCGGGAGAGGCACCGACCATCGCGATCGTCCTCGCCTGGCGAAGGATCTCCTCGGGCGTCCGCACCACCCAAGGCTATCCTCGCCGCCGTGGCCGACCTGCGCGCAGTGCTCTTCGACGTCGACTTCACGATCGCGAAGCCGGGTCCCGACCTCGGACCGGACGGCTACCGCCGCATGGCCGCGCGGTACGGGTTCGAGCTCGACCCCGACCGCTACGACGAGGCGCGCATCGCCGCGCTCGAGACGCTCGAGCGGCATCCGGAGCTCGAGCACGACGAGGAGGTCTGGGTCCTCTTCACCGAGCGGATCATCCGCGGGATGGGCGGCGACTCCGAGTTCGCGTACGAGTGCGCGGCCGAGATGACGCGCGCGTGGGAGCATGCGCACAACTTCGACCTGTACGAGGACGTGCTGCCGACGCTCGACGACCTCCGCGGGCGCGGACTGAAGCTCGGCCTCATCTCCAACACCGCGCGCGACCTCGGCGCCTTCGTGCGGCACCACGCGCTCGAGGTCGATGCGGCACTGTCGTCGCGCGCACACGGCAAGGTGAAGCCGCACGAGTCGATCTTCCGCGCGGTGCTGTCCGAGCTCGAGGTCGACGCCGCCGACGCCGCGATGGTCGGCGACTCGGTCGAGGACGACGTCGCGGGCGCCGAGGCGCTGGGGATCCGGCCGTTCCTGCTCGATCGCGAAGGTCGCTATCCCGACGCGGCGAGCCGGCTCACGGACCTGCGCGAGCTTCCCGCGGCTCTCGGTCTGACCTAGAGCAGCTGCTCGCGCCAGGCGTCGGTGTGCTCGCCGAGCGACGGCGCGCGCGCGGTCGAGCCGTGCGCCGTGCCGAACTCGGCCGCGCCCTCCTCGAGCGTCGCGACCGGCCCGGCGGAGACGTCCTCGCCGTCGAACAGCTCGAGCCATTCCGCGAGCGGCCGGCGTGCGATCGCCGCGCCGAGCTCCGCCGCGACGGGCTCCTGGTCGTCGGCGAACTGGCGCGAGGCGAGGTGCGGCACACCGAGGAGCTCGCAGAGCCGCTGGAAGAACTTCGCTTCGAGCGCGCCGACCGTGAGCCAGCGTCCGTCTGCGGTGGGGTAGATGCGGTAGCAGGCGAGCCCGCCCGTCAGGAGCTTCGGAACGGGCTCGCCGTCGAGCCGGTGCGCGACGAAGCGGTGTGCGCCGTGCGTCATCGACACGACGAGACGCGCACCGCGGCCCGTCCGCTCGCGCTGGAGCAGGGCGGCGAGGATCTCCGTCACCGCTGCGAGCGAGCCCGCACCGAGATCGGCGACCTGCACCGGCGGCAGGCCGGGAGCCGTGTCCGCGAGCGCGCCGGCCCAGCCGAGGTAGTTGAGGTCGTGCCCCGCGCGCGCGACGTGCGGCCCGTCCGCGCCGAAGCCGGTGATCGAGCAGTACACCGTGCGCTCGGGCACGTCGTCCGGCCCGACGCCGAGACGAGCGGCGACGCCCGGCCTGAATCCCTCGAGCACCACGTCTGCGCGTGCGCAGAGCGCGCGCCCGAGCTCCGGGTCGCGCTTCAGGTCGCAGACGACCGACTCCTTGCCGGCGTTGAGCGCCGCGTCCCACTGCGGTGCGATGTCGCGCAGCGGATCGCCCTCCGGAGCCTCGAGCCGCACGACGCGCGCGCCGAGCCTCAGCAGCTCGCGGCTCGCGAACGGGCCGGGCAGGTGCCGCGTGAGGTCGACGACGAGGAGCCCGGCGAGCGGTTGCACCGCGGGCGAACCTACACTACGGTCCGCTGCGTTGAACGGCCGTTCAATCACCGTCGACAAGCGCCGCGTCCTGCTCGACGCCGCGGTGCGAGTCTTCGCCCGTCGCGGCTATCACGCCGCCCGCGTCGGCGACATCGCCGAGGAGGCCGGCGTCGCGCACGGTCTGCTCTACCACTACTTCAGCTCGAAGGAGCAGGTTCTCGAGACGATCTTCAACGAGACGTGGACGGAGCTTCTCGCTGCGGTGCGCGACGTCGAGGAGTCGGGCGATCCCGCTCAGGTACAGCTCCGTCACGTCGCCGCGATCCTGCTCCGCTCGTGGCGGCGGCAGCCCGACCTCGTCCGCGTGCTCGTGCTCGAGGTGACGCGCAGCGCGCAGCTCGGCCGGCGCGTGAGCGACGTGCGCGACGCGTTCGCGGCGATCGAGCGCATCGTCACCCGTGGGCAGGAAGCCGGCGACCTTCGCGCCGACCTCGACCCTCGCCTCGCGAGCGTCGTCTTCTACGGCGCGATCGAGGAGATCCTCACGGGCTGGGTGCTCGAGCTCCTGCCCGACGGCGACGAGGACGTGGCGCGCGCCGAGGAGACGGTCGTCGAGATCCTCGGCGGCGGCCTAGCGGCACACGGGCACTGACGGGCGCTGCAGCCCGAACGCCCAGAGCGTGTCGCCCTTGAAGTAGAAGGCGCTGACAGTCCCGCTCCGGCGGAGGACGAGCGCGTAGTAGTGGCCGCACTCGACGCGCGGGAGCGTGCCGTAGATCCCGTTCACGCTCAGCGGCGGATCGCCGAGCCGGAGGCCGCGGTCGGTGCGCCAGCCGGTCGGGACCCACAGCGTGAAGAGGCCGACCGCGCGACCGCGGCGGAACTCGGCACCGGCGCCGACCTGGTCGAACTTGGCGTAGGTGAAGTAGAGGGTGCGGTCGCGGCAGCCGCGGCAGACGCCGACCCGCGGGCCCCACGCGCTCCGCACCTGCTTCTCCGTCGCGCCGAGGCGCACGCCGCCGAGGCTCTTCCCCGGGACGAAGACGCCGGCCTGCGGCAGCGCCAGCACGAACGCGAGCAGCGCGGCGAGCACGGCGCGCACTGTAGAACACCTACGTGAGCGACTATCCACGCCTCGCAGGTCTCCCGCTTCGCATCGAGTCTCTCGAGCTCGACCGGCGGAAGCTCGACGTCTCGAGCGGCTTCACCCGCGTCACGACGACGGTCCAGCTCTCGGGAGCCGGCGAAACGGGTGAGGGCGAGGACGTCACGTACGAGGCGCCCATGCACGAGGGCTTCCCGCGGCCGGACCTCGCGGGCGAGTGGACGCTCGACGAGCTCTCCGCGCACCTCGAGCCGCTCGAGCTGCCCGACTACCGGCGCTGGGCGTTCGAGAGCGCAGCGCTCGATCTCGCGCTGCGCCAGGCGGGGCTCACGCTCGCGGAAGCAGTCGGCCGCGAGTACCGGCCGGTCCGCTTCGTCGTCTCGACGCGGCAGGACATCGATCGCTTCCTCGCGGTGCGTCCCGAGCTCGAGTTCAAGGTCGACCCGACGGGCGACTGGTCGCGCGACGTGATCGACGAGCTCGGTTCGACGGGCAAGATCCGCTGCGCCGACCTGAAGGCCTACTACCGCGGCACCGCCGTCGACCAGGAGCCCGATCCGCGGCTGTACCGGGACGTCGTCGAGGGATTCGCGGACGCGGTGATCGAGGACGCGGGCTTCACCGACGAGACGCGGCCGATCCTGCGCGAGGCGGCCGACCGGCTGAGCTACGACGCTCCGATCCACTCGGTCGCGGACGTCGAGGCGCTCGAGCTCCCACCGCGCTGGCTGAACATCAAGCCCTCCCGCTTCGGCTCGGTCCGTCGCCTCCTCGAGACGATCGCGTATGCCGAGGAGCGTGGGATCAGCCTCTACGGCGGCGGCCAGTTCGAGCTCGGCCCGGGCCGCTCGCACATCCAGGCGCTCGCGAGCACGTACTACGCGGACAACGCGAACGACGTCGCGCCGAGCGTCTACAACGAGCCCGAGCTCCCGGCCGAGCCGCCGGCGAGCCCGCTGCCCGTTCCCGAGTCGCCGAGGGGACTGGCCTTCGCGTGACGGCCTCGCCCTAGGCGCGTCCCGGGTCCGCCCCTATCCTCGGGGCATGGCTGCGTGCCGCCACTGCGGCTCCGAGCTTCCCGAAGCCGCCCGCTTCTGCCCCGCGTGCGGGGCGCCCGTCGGCGGGCCTGCGGGCGAGGAGCGGAAGGTCGTCACGGTCCTCTTCGCCGATCTCGTCGACTCGACGGTCCTCGGGGACGGTCGCGACCCCGAGGTCGTGCGCGCCGCGGTCCACCCGCAGCTCGCTCGGATGCGGACCGAGCTCGAGCGCTACGGCGGGACGTTCGAGAAGTACGTCGGGGACGCGGTGATGGCGGTGTTCGGCGCGCCGACGGCGCACGAGGACGACCCGGAGCGAGCGGTGCGTGCCGCGCTCGCGATCCGCGACGCGATCCCGGGCGTCAAGGTCGCGGTCAACACCGGCGAGGCCGTCGTGCAGCTCAACGCCGTCTCGGGCTCGGGCGAGGGGCTCGCGACCGGCGACGTCGTCACCACGACGTTCCGGATCGAGGAGGCCGCCGACGCGGGGCACGTGCTCGTCGGTGTGTCGACGTTCCGCGCGACGCAGGCGGCGATCGAGTACGGCGAGCGACGCGTCGTCCAGGCGAAGGGAAAGGTCGACCCGATCCCGATCTACGAGGCGCTCCGCACGAGGTCGGACGCGCGCGAATCGTACGAGGGACGCCCGCTCGCGCCGCTGATCGGACGGCGCGAGGAGCTGAGCATGATCATCGACACGATCGCCCGCGCACGGCGCGACCGGACGGTGCAGCTCGTGACGCTCGTCGGCGTTCCGGGCATCGGCAAGAGCCGCCTCGTCTGGGAGCTCGGGCGGGCGGTCTCCGACGACCCCGGCCTCGTCACCTGGCGCCGCGGCCGCTGCCTGCCGTACGGCAACGGCGTCACCTTCTGGGCGCTCGGTGAGATGGTGAAGGCACAGGCCGGCATCCTCGAGAGCGACGCGTCCGACGCGGCCGAGGAGAAGCTCGGCCGGGCGGTCCGCGACCTCGTCGCCGACGGGAAGCAGGCGACCTGGGTCGAGAACCACGTCCGGCCGCTCGTCGCGCTCGAGGCGCCGCCCGCGGAGCGTCGCGAGGAGGCCTTCGCGGCCTGGCGCCAGTTCTTCGAGGCGCTCGCCGAGTGGGGGCCGCTCGTGCTCGTGTTCGAAGACCTCCACTGGGCGGACGAGGGACTGCTCGACTTCCTCGACCACCTCGCCGACTGGACGAGGAACGTTCCGATCGTCCTGCTCTGCACGGCGCGGCCGGAGCTCCTCGAGCGGCGCGCGGGCTGGGGCGGCCGGTCGAACGCGGCGACGATCGCGCTCCCCCCGCTGAGCAACACCGAGACGGCCACGCTGGTCGGCCAGCTCCTCCGACAGAGCGACGTCCCGTCCGAGCTCCGCGACGTGCTCGTCGAGCGCGCCGAGGGGAACCCGCTCTATGCCGAGGAGTTCGTGCGGATGCTGGTCGACCGCGGGCTCCTCTACCGCGAGAACGGCGACTGGCGTCTCCGCTCGACGAACCTCCCGCTGCCCGAGTCGGTGCAGGGGCTCGTCGCCGCTCGGCTCGATGCCCTGAGCCCGAACGAGAAGGCGACGCTCAGGGACGCGGCGGTGATCGGGCGCGGCTTCTGGCCCGCTGCGGTCTCGGCGGTGTCCGGCCTCGAGCCCGGGACGGTCGACGCCGCGCTGTTCAGCCTCGAGCGCAAGGAGCTCGTGCGCCGGCTGAGCGCGAGCTCGGTCGCCACCGAGCTGCAGTACTCGTTCCATCACGCGGTCGTTCGCGACGTCGCGTACAACACGATCCCGCGGGTCGAGCGCGCGGAGAAGCACCGACTGACCGCGGAGTGGATCGAGGGGCTCGGCCGGCGCGAGGACCACTCGGAGACGATCGCCCATCACTACCTCGCCGCACTCGAGTACGCGCGCGCGGCGAGCCAGCCGACCGACACGTTCGCCGGTCGGGCTCGGGCAGCGCTTCGGTCGGCCGGCGAGCGGGCGCTCGCGCTGAACGCACCCGCGGGCGCCGCGCGCTACTTCGCGGGCGCGCTCGAGCTCACGCTCGAGGACGAGCGCGAGCGGCCGGAGCTGCTCTTCCTCGAGGCGAAGTCGCTCTACCGCACCGGGCATCCGGACGAGGGCCTGCTCGAGCAGGCGCAGCGTGCGTTCCTGAAGGCGGGGGACGCGGAGCGCGCCGCCGAGTGCCAGGCGATCCTCGGCGACGTCCACTGGCGGCAGGGAGACCGCGACGCGGCGTTCGCGCTGCTCGAGCAGGCGATCAGCGGGCTGGCGAAGCCGTCCTACGCCAAGGCGTTCGCGCTCTCGGAGCTCGCGCGGATGCGAAACGCGGCAAGCGAGCCCGAGACGGCGGTCGCTCTCGGCGTCGAGGCGCTCGACATCGCAGACGCGCTCGAGCTTCGCGACCTCCGCGTCTCCGCACTGACGACGATCGGCATCGCGCGGACCCTGACCGGCGACGCCGGCGGGATCGACGACCTCCGGCGAAGCGTCGACGCGGCGGAGGAGATGGGATCGCCCGAGAGCGTCCGCGCCTACTACAACCTCGGCGCGATGCTCGGGATCAGCGGGCAGCTGCTCGCCTCGTTCGACGCGCTCGCCGAGGGTCGCGAGCTCGCGCATCGGTTCGGCGACGCCGCGTGGATCGCCTGGTACGACGCAGAGCGCTTGTACGAGCACTACTGGCGTGGGGCCTGGGACGACGCGCTCGAGCTCGGCGAGCGGATCGTCTCCGCGGGGGAACCGGCGCCGGCCAGTGTCGAGTTCGACGCGGCGCTCGTCCGCTCGTGGATCGCGCTCGCCCGCGGCAACGGCGACGACGCCCTCGAGAGCGTCCGCCGCGCCCATGCGCTCGCGCGCGAGGCGCCAGATCCCCAGAACCTGCTTCCGGCGCTCGCGTCGCTGGCCCGCACGACGTCGGAGCTGCTCGGCGACGAGGAGGCCGCGGGCTACGTCGAGGAGCTGCTCGAGGGTTTCTCGGAGCGACCGTCGCCTCCGGGGTACTGGGTCTTCGACCTCGCCGTCGCGGCGGACCGTCTCGCGCGCGGCGAGGCCGTGTTCGACGCGGTTCGGCGGGCTGCTCCCTCGACGCGGTGGCTCCAGGCCGCCCACGCGATCGTGCGCGGCGAGCCCTGGCAGGCCGCCGACCTCTTCGGCGCGATCGGCGCTCAGCCGGAGGAGGCGTACTGCCGGCTCATCGCCGCGGCCCGCGAGGACGGGACCGAGCCGAGGCGCGACGGGGTCGGGAGCGCCCTTGCCTTCTACCGCCGCGTCGGGGCGACGTCGTACGCGCAGGAGGCGGAGTCGCTGCTCGCCGCACGCCGCCCGGGGTGACGGCCTACGACGTCTTCGCGCCGTTCTACGACGCGGTGCAGGGCGATCGGGCCGACCACTCGGCCTACATCCGGTCGCTGATCGAGCAGCACCACCCGCAGGCGAAGACCGTCCTCGAGCTCGCGTGCGGGACGGGGTCGGTCCTCAAGCAGCTCGAGCCGTCCTACGAAGTGTCCGGCGTCGACCTGTCGGAGGCGATGCTCGCCGTCGCCGCGCAGAAGCTTCCGGACGCGCGCCTCGTCCGCGCCGACATGACGAGCGTCGACCTGGGCGAGACGTTCGACGTCGTCCTCTGCGTCTTCGACTCGATCAACCACCTGCTGCGTTTCGAGGAGTGGGAGGCCGTCTTCGACCGCGCGCGGGCGCACCTGAACGACCGCGGCATCTTCGTCTTCGACGTCAACACCCAGGCGCAGCTCGAGCGGTTCTCCTCCGGGCCGCCGCTGTCGCAGTGGTTCAACGGCGCGAACGTGATGATCCTCGACGTCGCGCGCACGACGGACGGCGCCTATCTCTGGATGGTGCGCGTCTTCGAGGATCTCGGCGAGGACAACTACCGGCTGCACGCGGAGGACATTCCGGAGGCTGCGTTCCCGGCGGAACGGATCGAGGCGAGCCTGCTCGAGCGATTCGCGGCGGTCGACGTCTACGACGCGTCGCGCCCTGAGCCGTCACCGGAGTCGGCGCGGCTGCACTTCGTCTGTCGGCGCTGAGCTAGCGCTGCGTCGTACCCGGCGCCGACGTTCGGGTGCCGCGCCTTCTCGCCGAGATCGCAGCTCCTGTCTGGCGTTGTCCGCCTCGAGCACCTCGAGCGCCTTCCGCGCGTCGGCGTTGGCCTGGTGCTCGTCATCGCTCCTGCCCTCGAGCGTGATGTAGGCGACCCAGCTGAACCGGTCCCACCAGATGTCGACGTCGCAGTCGTTCTCGTCGGCGATCGCCGTGATCTCCGCCGCGATCTCCTGCGGCTTCCTGGACTTGCTCTTCAGACGCGGCGGCGTCCCGCCCGTGTCGATGATCGCGTTCCACCGCACTGGTTGCCTCCTTCCGCAGCTGGTCGCACGATCTTGCGCCATCGTGCGGAACGATGCAAGTGCGGCAGCGCTAGGGCTCTTCGACGACGTCGGTTGCGCCCAGCTCCTTCAAGAGCTTCCGCGCAGCTCCCTGGGAGCCCTCGACGATGACGCGCGCTACGCCGCTGACCTCGTCCCACACGACCTCGCACGTGCAGTCGTGCTTCTTCGCGACGTCCTTGACCCGCTTCTCCACCGCGTTCCGGGTCTCAGGGCTTCCCTCGAGCGGCAGCGTGTCGCCCGTGTCGATTCTCGCGTTCCAGCGCACGGGCGCGATCATGCGCGGTCGCGCGGCGTGATGCAAGCCCGCTAGGAGGCGACGGGCGGCGCCGGCTCGCGCGCGAGCAGCGCGGGGCCCCACGACGCGATCGGCGAGATCGCGCCGTCGCGGCCGTTGAGCTTCCGGAAGCCGAGCGCGTGCTCGGCCTGCATCATCTTGTGGATCTGCGTCGTGCCCTCGTAGATGATCGGCGCGCGCGCGTTGCGGAAGTACCGCTCGATCCCGTACTCGGCGCTGTAGCCGTACGAGCCGTGAATCTGGATCGCGTTGTGCGCCGCCTTGAACGCCGACTCGGTCGCGTGCCACTTCGCGAGTGAGGTCTCGCGCGTGTTGCGCTGACCTTCGTTCTTCAGCCACGCGGCCTGCATCACGAGCAGCTTCGACGTCTCGTAGTCGAGAACCATCTGCGCGATCATGTCCTGGACGAACTGGTACTTGCCGATCGGCTGCCCGAACGTGTGACGTTCGCGCGCGTACTCGACGGACCGCTCGAGGCAGGCGCGGATCACGCCGCACGCACCGGCCGCGACGGTGAAGCGGCCCTGGTCGAGCGAGTACATCGCGATCTCGAAGCCCTGGCCTTCCTCGCCGATCAGGTTCTCCGCGGGGACCTCGACGTTCTCGAAGAAGAGCTCGCCGGTCGAGCCCGCCCAGATCCCGAGCTTGTGCTCGGTCTCGCGCGCCGTGAAGCCCGGCATGCCCTTCTCCAGCACGAACGCCGAGATGCCCTTGTGCTTCGCGCCCGGGTCGGTCTTCGCGAAGACGAGCGCGTGGTCGGCGACGGTCGCGTACGAGATCCAGTTCTTCTGGCCGTTCAGCACGTAGACGTCGCCCTCGCGGCGCGCGGTCGTTCGCATCGCGGCGACGTCGGAGCCGGCTTCGGGCTCCGTGAGCCCGAAGCACGCGAGCTTCTCGCCCTTGGCCTGCGGCGTGAGCCAGCGCTGCTTCTGCTCCTCGGTGCCGTAGCGGAGGAGCGACAGCGAGTTGAGCCCGACGTGGACGGAGATGAGCGTCCGGAACGCCGCCTCGCCTCGCTCGATCTCCTCGCAGGACAGCGCCTCGGCGACGAAGTCGAGCCCGGCGCCGCCGTACTCCTCGGGGATCACGATTCCGAGCAGCCCGAGCTCTGCCATCCCCTCGATCAGCTCGAGGTCGAGCTTGTGCTCGATGTCGTTCTCGACGGCGACGGGGAGGACGCGCTCGTCGACGAAGGCCCGAACCGTGTCCTGGATCAGCCGCTGCTCGTCGGTGAGCGTGAAGTCCATGGTGAGAGGCTACTCAGAAGGCGGTGTCGATCGTGCGGAAGAACCAGAGCGCGCTCGTCCACCAGACGACGAGCAGCACGGTGAACACGAGGCCGCCGGCGATCGGGAGCACCGGCAGCGGGAAGCGCTTCAGCTTCACGATCGTCACCTTGGCGACGTAGGCGCCGAAGAACGCGCTCCCGAGGATCGAGTGCACGTGCGAGCGCGTCGTCCCGGTCTGGTACCCGAGCTGGAAGATGCAGTGGTACGCGACCGGCAGCACGAGCACGAAGACGAGCCGGCCCGACCAGCGGTGGACGGTGTTGATCCACGCCGGCTTCGTCCACGGCAGCACGCGGTAGATCCAGGCCGCCGTGAAGAGCTGCACGACCGCGAGCGCGAGCGCCGCGCTCGCGAGCCACACCTTCATGTGGATCGTGTCGCTGAAGAAGAGGTCGAAGTACTCGCCCTTCGGCCCGCCGTACTCCTTGGCGACGAGCCCGACGGTGAGCGCGACGAGCGCGAAGAGGACGAGCGGCACCGCGAGCCAGCGCGGCGAGCGGCGCTCGACGGGGGGCGCCGGCGCGGCGACGGTCACGCCGCAATCCTCGCCCACCCCGGCGGCGAACTCAAGGCTACGCTCGCGTCGTGACGCTCGGGATGCTCGCGGCGCCGCTCGCCGCTGCGGCGGCGCTGACGCCCCAGCAGAAGGCCGCGCTCGTCGTCGTGTCGGGGCTGCCCGCGCCGAACGGTGTCGGCGGCGTGCTCGTCCGCCGCTCCGACCGCGCCGCGCCGCGGCCGCCCGGAGCGATCGTGTTCGTCGACCAGGAAGGCGGCGACGTGCGCGCATTCCCGGACGCCCCGCCCGCGCGGCCCGCGAGCTCGTACCGGACGAGGGCCGAGGCCTTCGCCGCCGGCCGGGACACGCGCCTGGCGCTGCGGCGGCGCGGCGTCGACGTCGACCTCGCGCCGGTCCTCGACCTGCGCGGGCCGCTCGGGTCTCGGCACTTTCGCCGCCCCGAGCTCGCGGTCGCGTTCGCGCGCGGGCTCGGTGACGCGGGCTGCGTCAAGCACTTCCCGGGGCTCGGCTCGACGCCGATCTCGACCGACGAGCGTCCGCACGTCGACGGGCGGATCCGTCCGCAGGACATCGCGCCGTTTCGCGCGGCGGTCCGCGACGGGGCGCGCGTGCGTGATGACGAGCAACGCGTTCTACGACGGGGCGCGCTATCGCGCCTCGATCTCGCCGGACACGTACCGGCGGCTACGTGCGCTCGGCTTCGACGGCGTCGCGATCACCGACTCGCTCTCGATCGTGCGCACGGCTCCCGTCGAGCGCTGGGCGCGACAGGCGGCGCGCGCAGGCGCCGACCTTCTGCTCTTCACGAGCCCGGCGCATGCCCGACGTGCGATCACGGCGCTCGTGCCGCTGGCGCGGAACGGCGAGCTCGACGCTAGCGTCGCGCGGGTGCTTCGGTACCGATCCCGGCTGCGGTGAGCTCGGCGTCGGTCAGCGCGTAGCCGCGGTCGATCAGCGCGCGCTTCGCGTCGATCGTCCACTCCGCGCCGCGCCGGATGCGCGCCTCGAGCGCGACGCCCTCCGCTCCCGCGCGGACCATGATCCGCGGGATCGCCCGCTCGCGCTTGAACGGGAAGTCCGCGTCGGCGAGCCGGTGCTCGATCTCGTGCGCGAGCGCCTCGGAGCCTCCGTAGCTCCGGACGAGCGCCGGCAGATCGCGCGCAAGCCGCTCGAACTCGTGGATCGACTGGTCGGTCTCGTCCGCGTGGCGCTCCTCGAGCGACGTGCCGCGAAGAACGGAGAGGCGCATCAGGCGCGTGATCATGTCGATGTAGTGCGCCGGCTCGCCGCGGCGGTCGCGCGCCTCCGCCTCCTCGAGCTCGGCGATCAGCGCGCGGACCGGCGGCACGCGCGAGAACGGGCGCAGGCGCCGCTTCAGCCTGGCGAGCGCGGCGACGTCGAACTTCGGGTACGTCGGGAGGTACCTGAACGCGACGATCGTCCCGACGTCCGGCCGGGCGTACGCGTACCCGAGCGGGAAGTTCCGGGTCCACGCGCCGTCCGTGGCGATGCGGTCGCCGACGCGGAGCGGGAGGACGAGCGTCGAGATCGCGGCCGACGCGAGGATCGCCTGCGCCATCAGCTCCGGCGGGGTGTCCCGCGACGAGTATGCGAGCTCGAAGTCGTGCGGGGCCGGGCGCTCGGTCTCCGTCACGTCGGACGCGAACACGACGAGCTCCTTGTCCGCGTGCGAGAGCTCCTCGGAGACCGCCGTCAGGTCGCCGATCCTCCGGTCGATCGTCTCGGGCAGCGAATACTCGTACAGGCCGATCAGCGGCAGCCGCCAGAGACGGTTCGGCCGGAAGACGTCGTCGGGGCGGAGCTCGAGCAGGAACTCCTCGAGGTCGTCGATGCGGTCGAGCGCGGCCATCACGCCGGCGAGCGCGCCGGCCGACGTCCCGAAGATCCAGCCCACGCGCGGCCAGAGCGAGCTCTCGCGGACGCGCTTCAAGAAGCCCGCTTCCATCAGCACTCCGTTGATCGCGCCGCCTGAGAGGACGAGCGCGACATCCCGCTCGTTGCCCACCCCGGAAGGATGCCCTAAGATTGACTGACTAGTCAATCGAAATCGGACGGAGCAGCATGGCGACCATCGAACAGGGGGTCGGCGTCGGCGTGTCGTTCGCCCTCACCGACGAGCAGAAGGCCCTCCGCGAGCTGGCACGGGAGTTCGCGGCCAACGAGATCCGGCCCAAGGCGGCCGAGTACGACGAGCACTCGACCCACCCCGCCGACGTCGTCGCGAAGGCGCACGAGGTCGGGCTGATGAACCTCCACGTCCCCGAGGAGCTCGGCGGGCTCGGGCTCTCGGCGTTCGACGGGATGCTCGTCGGCGAGGAGCTCAACTGGGGCTGCTCCGGCATGGGCACGTCGATCTGCGCGAACGGGCTCGGCGCCGGGCCGGTGATCCTCGCCGGGAGCGACGAGCAGAAGGCGCAGTGGCTGCCGCCGCTGCTCGAGGAGCCGCTCCTCTGCTCGTTCGGCCTCAGCGAGCCCGACGCGGGCTCGGACGTCGCGCGGATGAAGACGACCGCCGAGCGGCGCGGCGACGAGTACGTCCTGAACGGGTCGAAGACGTTCATCACGAACGCCGGCTACGCGTCGTGGACGGTGGTCTTCGCCAAGACGGACCCGACGAAGGGGCATCGCGGCATCTCCGCGTTCATCGTCCCGATGGACGCGCCCGGCGTGACGATCGAGAAGCACCTCGACAAGATGGGTCAGCGCTCGACCGACACGTCCGCGTTCGCGCTCGTCGACGTCGTCGTCCCCGTGGAGAACCGGCTCGGCGAGGAGGGCGAGGGCTTCAAGATCGCGATGCGCACGCTCGACTTCACGCGACCCGGCACCGCGGCCGGCGCCGTCGGCGTCGCGCAGGCTGCCTACGAGTTCGCGGTCGACTACGCGAAGGAACGCGTGACGTTCGACGTCCCGATCGCGATGCACCAGGGCGTCAACTTCATGATCGCCGACATGGCGACGCAGATCGAGGCGGCACGGCTGCTCGTGTGGCAGTCGGCCTGGCTGCACGACATGGGCAAGCGCGCGACGCTCCAGTCGTCGTTCGCGAAGCTCTTCGCGGCCGACACGGTGATGAAGGTGACGACCGACGCGGTTCAGGTCTTCGGCGGCTACGGCTACATCAAGGAGTACCCGGTCGAGAAGCTCATGCGCGACGCGAAGCTGTTCCAGATCTACGAGGGCACCTCGCAGATCCAGCGCCTCGTGATCGCCAAGGAGATCTTCCTGCCGAAGGACTAGGGTCGCTCGGCATGGCCCTCGCAATCGATCTCAGCGGCCGCGTGGCGCTCGTCACCGGCGGCTCGCGCGGGCTGGGTCGCGCCGACGCGCTGACGCTCGCGCGCGCGGGGGCGGACGTCGTGATCGCGGACATCCAGGTCGAGTCGGACGAGGGCGACGTCTCGGAGTGGGGGCCGCTCGCGCAGGTCGCGAAGGCGCAGGGCATCGTCTACACCGAGGCGACCGCGCGGGAGATCCAGGAGCTCGGGCGGCGTTCCGCTGCGATCAAGTGCGACGTCACCGACCGCGCGCAGGTCGACGCGGCCGTCGCGCGCGTCGTCGACGAGTTCGGCTCGCTCGACATCCTCGTGAACAACGCCGGCACGCTCGACCACGCGGCGCAGTTCCAACACCAGTCGCCGGAGCTCTGGGAGCGCGACCTCCGCGTCAACCTGACCGGCGCGTTCAACTGCTCGCAGGCGGCGTGGCCGCACATGAAGGAGCAGGGCTGGGGTCGAATCGTGAACATGGCGTCCGTCGCGGGAACCCTCGGCGGCTTCGGCCAGGCGAGCTACTCGGCGACGAAGGCCGGCCTGCTCGGCCTGACGAAGACGCTCGCGATGGAGGGCGGGCGCCACGGGATCACCTGCAACGCGATCGTCGCGGGGATCATCGGCACCGAGGCGTTCCACTTCGCGAACGCCGAGATGAACGAGCGGATCGCGAACCGCACGGTCTTCAAGCGACCCGGGGACCCTCAGGACATCGCGAACGCCATCGCCTTCCTGTGCTCCGACCTCGCCGGCTACGTGACGGGGATCGAGCTGAACGTGAGCGGCGGGATCGAGCTGTTCGCGTTCTGAGGAGGCTTTGTAACGGTCGCTACTCTTGGCCCGGTGTCTGCGGGGGCCCAGAGCAGCGCGCTCGGCACGCGTAGACGACGCGCGCGCTCCCGCCTGCTCTGGCAGGGCGTCGCCGCCGGGGTGGCGGTCGCGCTGGCCCTGGCAGCGCTCTTCGGGGCCGTCTTCGCGGGCTCGCCCTCCAGGATCCCGGCCGGCGTCTCGATCGCGGGCGTGAGCGTCGGTGGAATGACGCCGGCAGAGGCCCAGAGGCTGCTCGAGGGCCGCGCGAAGGCGCTCGAGGACGTCCCCGTCGTCTTCGTCAGCGGCGAGCGGCGCTGGCGCATCACGCCGCACCGCCTCGGCGTCGAGGCGGACTGGGGCTCGGCGGTCGACGCTGCTCTGCACCAGGGGGACGGGCTCGGCCCGTTCCGCGGGCTCCAGCGGGTCCGGGTGCGCGTCTTCGGCACCGACATCGCACCGCCGGCGAAGGTCTACGAGCCCGCGCTCGACTACCAGCTCGACCAGCTCTCGAAGGAGCTCGACCAGCCGGTCCGCGAGGCCGCGATCGTGCTCCGGGCGCGGAAGCCGCTCGTCGTGCCGGGGCACATGGGCCGCGTCCTCGACCGCGAGGCCGCTGCCGCCACGATCGTGGGCGCGCTCGCCTCGCTCTCGCGCGCGCCGACGGCGCTGCCGGTGAGGGTGGCGCAGCCGAAGGTGTCGGCCGACGATCTCTCGACCGCGCGCGACCAGACGCGGCAGGCGCTCTCGGCGCCGATCCGGCTCGAGCTCGGCAAGACGTGGTGGCGGCTGCGCCCGGCCAAGATCGCGCCGCTCCTCGCGCTTCCCCGCGACGGCGCGACCGAGCTCGCGATCGGCGGCCCCGGCGCCGAGTCGTGGTTCGAGCGGTTCGCCCGGACGGTCGGCAAGCCGCCGGCGGACGCACGGTTCGTCCAGACGGGTGACGGCGCGATCGCGATCGTCCCCGACCGCAAGGGCGTCCAGATCGATGTCGACGCGACGCGGCGCGCGATTCTCGGCGCGGTGGTCGCGCCGGCGGGCCGGCGCGTCGGCACGGTCGTCGTCTCGACGAAGAGCCCGGCCTTCACGACCGAGAAGGCGCGGTCGTACGGGATCAAGCAGACGCTGGCCTCCTACTCGACCTTCTACTCCGGCACTGCGGACCGGATCAACAACCTCCAGCTCGCCGTCAAGCTGATCGACGGGACGCTCGTCCCGCCGGGCGGCACGTTCTCGCTCAACCAGGAGGTCGGACCCCGCACGCTCGAGCGCGGCTTCCGCGTCGCGCCCGTGATCGTCGGCGGCGAGTACGAGGAGGACGTCGGCGGCGGCGTCTCCCAGGTCGCGACGACGGTGTTCAACGCTGCGTGGGAGGCGGGCGTCAAGGTGCTCGAGCGCAACCCGCACTCGCTCTACATCAGCCGCTACCCGACCGGCCGCGACGCCACCGTCAACTATCCGGACCTCGACCTGAAGTTCCTGAACGACACCGGGAAGTGGATCGTCGTCCTCGGCGGCATCGGTCGCGACGGCATCTCGATCACGCTTGCCGGCTCGCCGACGGGCAGGCGCGTCGTCAGCGTGCCAGGCCCGCTCGAGACGACCGGCCAGCCTCCGATCGAGCGCATCCCCGATGCGACGCTGTTCGTCGGGACGAAGGTCGTCGAGGAGTCGGGCTCGGCACCCAGCACCGTCCTGGTGAAGCGAACGGTCTACGAGAAGGACGGCAGCGTCCTCTACGACGAGTCGTGGCGGACGAACTACCGCGGCGAGAAGCGTGTGATCCGCGTCGGCACGAAGCAGAAGGAAGAGCCGAAGCCGCCGACGACCTCCACACCGACCACGACGACGCCGACGACGCCCACGACACCGACGACGCCGGCCCCGCCGCCTCCCAAGGCGCCTAAGCCGTAGCCCCCTCCGCCCGGGCGATCGCCTCTGCGAGCCAGCCGGGCACGCGGGTCGGGCGGAACGTCGCAGCGTCGACGCACGCGTGCGCGGTCTCGCCGTCGGCGATCGTCGTCCCGCCGCGGACGACCTCGTAGACGAAGCGAAAGCGTGCGCCCCGCACGTCGCGGCAGCTCGTGCGCACGATCAGGCGCTCGTCGAAGTGCGCCGGCTCGCGGTACCGCACGTGCGTCTCCGTCACGAGCGCCTCCACGCCGCGCTCGCGGAGCTCCGGGTAGCCGCCGGCGTACCGCTCCAGGTACTCGACGCGGGCGAGCTCGAACCAGACGAGGTAGACGCTGTTGTGGACGATCCCCTGCGCGTCGGTCTCGGCGAAGCGGACGCGGATATCGGTCGAGGAAGCGGCCTCCACTGCCGAAATCTTCTCCCAGGCACGGAGAGGTTGCATTTCATCGCAAACGTGCTATATAGCAAACATGCGATACGACGACGACAGAATCGAACGCCTCGAACGCACCGTCGACGAGCTCCGCGAGCGCGTCGCGCGTCTCGAGCGCCCGGCCGCCGCTCCTTCGGCGCCCACTGTCCAGGCCGCCCCGCCCGCTCCGCCGGCGCCGCCGCGTCCTGCAGCTCCGCCTCCGCCTCCGCGCGAGCCGTTCCGCGCGCCGTCGATCGACCTCGAGGAGCTCCTCGGCGGCCGGGTGCTCGCCTGGGCGGGCGCGCTCGCCGTCTTCATCGGCGCGATCTTCTTCCTCGCGACGGCGCTTCGGCGCGGCTGGATCGACGAGCCGACGCGGGTCGCGCTCGCGTACCTCGGCTCGTCTGTCCTGCTCGGCCTCGGTCTCTACCTCTACGAGCGGAAGGGCCGGACGCAGGCCTCGCTCGCGCTCGTGGCGGCCGCGATCGGCGCGCTCTACGCGTCGACGACGGCGGCGACCACGCTCTACGACCTGGTCGATCCCGTCGTCGGGCTGTTCGTGGCGGGACTCGTCGGCCTGGTCTCGACGCTGATCGCCGTCCGCTGGGAGTCGCGCGAGATCGCGGGGATCGGGATCATCGGCGCGCTCCTCTCGCCGGTCCTCGTCGACTCGGGAACCTCGGACGTCGCGCTCGCGTTCATGGCGATCGCGCTCGTCTCCGCGACCGGCGTGCTGCTCTGGAAGAAGTGGGACTGGCTGGCGGCCGCCGCGTTCGTCACGAGCGCACCCCAGTTGATCGCGTGGCTCGCCGACGCGTACGACGACACGCTCCCGCTCGCACTCGCCGTGCTCGGCTGCTTCTGGGTCGTGTACGTCGTCGCCGCCGTCGGGTTCGAGCTCCGCGTCCCGACCGCGAAGCTCCGCTTCTCCTCCGCGAGCCTGCTGCTCGCCGACGCGATCCTGACCTCCGGCGCGGGTTGGCTGATGCTCGACGCGGCGGATCACGGCGATGCGGCGACCGGCTGGGTGATCGGCGTCGCGGTCGTGCACGTCGCGCTCGGCGCGGCGACGCTCCGCGGACGGATCTCCCGCGAGGTCTCGCTGCTGCTCCTCGCCGTCGGGATCGGCCTCTCGGCGATCGGCGCGGCGCTGGCGCTCGACGGCCCGGCGCTCGTCGCCGCCTGGTCGGTCGAGGCCGTGCTGCTCGCGTGGCTCGCGCGCCGGATGGACCGCGTGCGCGGGTACGTCGCGGCGGCGGGCTTCGTCGCAGCGGCGGCGATCCACACGCTCGCGTTCGACGCGCGGCCTGACGACCTCGTCGAACGGCCGACCGCGAGCGCAGTCGTCGCGGTGCTGCTCGTGACCGTCGCGGCGGGGCTCGTCTCCTGGCTCTCCTCGGGCTGGCGCAGGGAGTACCGCGACGCGATGCAGGTGGTCGCGCTCGCCGGGCTCGCGTACCTCGCGCCGATCGCGTTCGAGGGCGTGTGGGTCGTGGTCGCCTGGGCAGCGCTCGCAATCGCGTTCGCGCTGCTCTCGGAGCGTGTGGCCGTCCTCGACGGCATCGCACCGACCGCGTTCGTCGGGCTCGCCGCCGCGCACACGCTCCTGATCGAGGCGCCGCCGCTCGCGCTTCGCGACGGCGTCGACGACCTCGCGAGCGCGGCCCTCGCGATCGCCGCCACGACGGCCGCCGCGCTCGTCGCGGCGCGGCGCTCGCCGGAGCCGCTGCAATGGATGCTCACGCTCACCGGCGCGGCCGGCGCGATCTACCTGCCGTCGATCGCGATCGTCGACCTGACCTCGACCGGCGAGCTCGAGCCGGGTCAGACGCCGCAGGTGCTCCTCTCGGCCTTCTGGAGCGCCGCGGGCCTCGCCGCGGTCGTGCTCGGCCTCGTGCGCGACGACAAGCGGCTGCGGCTCGGCGGCCTCGGACTGCTCGGGCTCGCGGCCGCGAAGGTCATCGTCTACGACCTTTCGGAGCTCGACGAGATCTACCGTGTCCTCTCCTTCGTCGCGCTCGGGCTGCTGCTGCTCGCCGGGGCGTTCGCCTACCAGCGCATGCGCCACGAGGTCGGGGGCGGATCGTGAAGCTCGTCGCGGTCGTTGCGGCCGCGGCGGTCGCGGGCGGCGTGCAGCAGGACGAGTTCCGCTACACCCGCGAGCTGCCGGCACCGGTCGCGTCGGGTCGAGTCGCGTTCGAGCCCGACGGGTCGATGCTCGGACACGCACGCGAGGGGTTCGCCGACGTGCGCGTCGTCGATGCCGACGGGAACCAAGTGCCGTGGCGCCGCGTCCCGGAAGGACGCCTCGCGATCGGCCGCGACGCGGCGGTCCTGAACAGCGGCAGACAAGGGGACGCCGCCGTTGCGCTCGTCGACGTCGGGCGGGTGCGCCGCGTCTACGAGCGAGTCGAGCTCGGCATCGCGGGCGGGAACTTCGTCGGCCGGGTCACGGCGTTCGGCGCAGACCGTCGCGACGGTCGGTTCACGCGGCTCTCGACGACGACGGTGTACGACGTGCGCGGTGCCGAGAGCGCGCGCAGCACGACGATCGTCCTGCCGCCGACCGACTACCGCTTCCTCGAGCTTCGCGCGACCGGCGTCGCGACGATCACGGGAGCGACGGTGCTGGGCGCGTTCGAGCGCCCGGACCTCGTGCGGCGGCGGCACGCGACGCTCGGCGCCGAGAACCGGGCCCGCACGACGGTGTCGACGCTCGACTTCGGCCTGCCGGGCGTTCCCGTGACGCGGCTCGAGCTCCGAGCGGCCGGTCTCCGCTACGACCGCCCGGTCGTCGTCGAGGGATCGAACGACCGGGGGACGTTCGTGATCGTCGCGCAGGGTCGCATGACGCGCGCGCCCGGGTCTCGTCTCACCGGCGCTCCGGCTCGACTCGCGCTTCCGCTACCTGCGCGTGACGATTGAGAACGGCGACGACCCGCCGCTTCGCGGCGTTCGCAGCGAGAGCTTCGGGCCGTCGTTCGCGCTGATGGTCGAGGGCGGGCATCCGGCGCCGCTCCGACTCCTCTACGGTGCCGACGTGCGACCGCCGAGCTACGAGTTCGCCCGCCTGCCGGTCGAGCGGCCGATCGCGGTGCTCGACCCGTCGCGGCTTCCGCGCGAGACGGCGAACCCCGCATTCGAGCTGCCCGGCGAGACCTTCGGCGAGCGCTACCGGTGGCTCGTGCAGGGCGCGCTCGCGGTGGCCGCGCTCGTCGTCGCGGCCGCGGGCTTCCTCGCGCTGCGCCGGCGTGCATAGACGGCTCGCCGCGCTCATCCGCGAGCGCCAGCCGTGCGTCGCGCTGACGGGCGCGGGGGTCTCGACCGAGAGCGGGATCCCGGACTTCCGTTCCGCGACCGGGATCTGGGCGCAGTACGACCCGATGGAGTACGCGACGATCGAGGCCTTCCGGCGCGACCCGGTGAAGGTCTGGGAGCTCTACGGTCGAGCGGCTCGGTGTCGTACGAGACGCGCGTCCGAACGCGGCGCACCTCGCGCTCGCCGAGCTCGAGCGGCGTGGCTTGCTGAGCGCCGTGATCACGCAGAACGTCGATCGCCTCCACACGCTCGCCGGCTCGGAGGACGTCGTCGAGGTGCACGGCTCGATCGCGACGTCCGTGTGCCTGCGCTGCGGTGCCGAGGCGACCTTCGACGAGGTCGTCGCCCTGCTCGAGGACGCGCCCGCTCCGGCGTGCCCGAGCTGCGGGGCGATCCTCAAGCCGAACGTCGTGATGTTCGGCGAGCTGCTCCCGGTGGCCGCGATCGACCGCGCCTTCGAGCTCGCCCGCTCGGCCCGGCTGCTGCTCGTCGTCGGGTCGACGCTCGAGGTGCACCCCGTCGCGGGGCTGCCGCTCGAGACCCTCGGCGCAGGCGGTGCGCTCGCGATCGTCAACCGCGGGCCGACCGCGCTCGACGAGCGGGCAGAGCTGCGGATCGAGGGAACGGCCGGGGAGATCCTCGGCCGGGTCGTCGAGGAGCTGCGGCTAGGCCGCGGCGCGGCGGAGCGGCTTCTCGTCGAGCACGCGCTTGCAGTCGGCGCAGACCTTCCGCTCGACCTCGAACGGGATCCCGCTTCGCTGCCGGATCGCGTGGGTGATGCTCGTCTGCTTGTGCTGGTGCGTCTGGGGGGTCATCTCTCTCGCAGCGTAGGAATGTCCTCGGCTACTTCGACGCTCGAAAGGGGTATCGGTCAGCGCGTTCGCCGTCCTGAGGACGTTTTTTCACGAACCTCTTACAGTTGGCGGCTCGTGCCTAGCGGTACGGGCTCGGAAGGACGAGCTCGACGTTTCGATCGGTGCGCGCTCCGCGCCGGTCCTGCGTCCCCTCGCGGCCGTTGTCGGCCTGCGGGTCGTTGTAGGAGAGCTCGCGCGCGACCGAGGCGAGCCACTCGACCTCGCGCGGGCTCAGGAGCGCCCCGCGCCGCGGCGGGCGCGGGCCCGGAACGGCCGGCGCGCCCTGGTCGAACACGGTCGAGACGATCGAGAGCGTCCCGTCCGCGTTGTCGACGAGGTCGAGCAGCCGCGACTGCTGCGGCCAGTCGACGTGCGCCGACGTGCCGATCTCCCAGAACCCGCCGTCTCCCGCGCGGGCGTGGGGCGTGATCCGGTTGCGGTGCTGGTGCCCGACCACGAGCCCGACGACCCCGCGGTGGCGAAGGAGCAGGCATTCGATCGGCTCGGGCACCGAGGTGCAGGGCCCCGATCCGAGGTGCACCCCCGGCGCCGCCTGAACCAGCGACGCGATCGGGTGGTGCCCGAAGACGACGATGAGCTCGCGGCGCGCCTCGGCCGCCCGCAGCTCTGCGTCGAGCCAGAGGTACTGCGTCTCGTCGACGTTGCCCTCGGCGCCGCTGTCGGCGACGGTGTCGAGAACGACGAAGCGCAGGCCGGGCTTCGGCGAGAAGGCGTAGTAGCCGATGCCGCGCGGCGCGTCCGCAGCGCCGTACCCGTGGCCCACCGGCCGGCCGCGCGTCGTGAAGTGCAGCTGGAGGTACTCGGGCCGCGAGAGGAGCTTCCGCCGCGTGTCGCGCAGCACCGGCGTCCAGCGGCTGCGTGTGATCTGCGGGCCGAAGACCGTCTCCACGAGGTCG
Organism: uncultured Actinomycetes bacterium; assembly: GCA_963737405.1. Taxonomy (GTDB): domain Bacteria; phylum Actinomycetota; class Thermoleophilia; order Gaiellales; family Gaiellaceae; genus JACCTU01. The sequence continues at coordinate 167,416 of CAVTSL010000007.1, read as the reverse complement.
CGCGCGAGGATCTGCACGACGCGTGAGCGCTCCTGGTCGTCGAGGCCGCCCGCGACGAGCGCCCGGATCTCGTCGAGCCCTCGCTGCGACAGGCGCACCGGCTTGACGCAGCCGACGGCGGCGAGCGCGAAGAGGTCGTTGCTCGGGAGGTTGCCCTGGACGAGGCCGTCGTGGTTGCCGAAGACGGAGTACCAGGGAAGCCCGAGCCCGACCGCGCGAAACGGCCGGTTCATCAGCTCGTAGAGGCCCGGGTAGTCGCGCACGACGTTGCCGCGAGCGATCGAGCGGCGGTTCGCGGCGGCGGTCGGCGCGTAGCCGGGGCCGTCCCGCCCGCGACCGCTGCCGTCCGGGTCGTAGTAGAACCCGCCGCCCTTGACGCCCTGGTAGAGGCGGCCGCGCTTCGGGACCCGGCAGACACCCGGGTCGGTGCCGGAGTTCGGGTTGACGACGCCGCCGTCGAGCAGGTCGATGTACCAGCGCGTCTCGTTCTGCTGCGTGTTGTCGACGTTGTCGCCGGTCGTGATCACGAGCTCGGGCCGCCGGTTGTCGATGGGGCTTCGCAGGCGGCGCACCTGGCGCACGGTCTCCTCCATCACGAAGGGGGTGAGCCCCTCCTGCGGCCGGTACGCGGCGTTGAGCGACCCGCCGTAGCGGTCGACGAGCTCGACCCGCGCGGGCGACTCCTCGTCGACGAGCTGGAAGTCCGTCAGCTGGACGAACGAGATCAGCTCGCGACGCCTGCCCTCGCGCCCCGCGACCGGCTGGCCGAGCTCGACCCTGACCGTCCGTGCCTCGCCCGGCGCCGCGTCGAGGCGGCCGTCGCCGTTCCGGTCGACGATCGTGCCCCCGAGCGTCGTTGCGGGCGGCGGCGCCGCGCCTGCGGCGAGCGCGGCCGTCGCGCAGAGCGCCGCCACGACGATCAGTGTGCGTGCGCGCACGTGTGGCAGGGTACGGGAGCGGAAACCCGACGCAAAGGAGCGTGGATGCCGGAGAAGGGACAGAAGGATCTGCTCGCGCGGCTCGCCGACGCGGGTGAGGAGGCGCTGAGCCGACTCGCCTCGTCGGGCGGCGCGGACCGCGTCATGGGCGCGATGACGTCGATGCGCGACCAGCTCGACGCGCTCTCGCAGAAGGTCCGCGGCATCGACCAGCTCGAGAAGCGGCTCGACGCCCTCGAGAAGAAGGTCGACAAGCTCTCGAAGGCCTCCTCCTCGTCTCCGTCAACCGCACGGAAGACGTCGAGCGCGCGGAAGACGAGCGCTAGCTCGAGCCGGAAGACTTCCTCGGAATCCTGATCTTCAGCGCGCGCGGGACGATCTCGAACCGCGCGGGCGTCGTTCCCGGCTGCTCGCCGTCGAGCTCGATCGGCAGCGGCTGATCCGCGTCGAGCTCGACCGTCGTCCCACGAAGCTGCTCGATCTTCGGGTGCGAGAGGTGCGTGCCGCGGTAGATCTTCGCGACGTTGCGGATGAAGTCGGTCTTCGTCAGGTCGCCGAACACGAGCACGTCGAACAAGCCGTCGTCCGGGCGCGCCTCCGGCGCGAGCCACATGCCGCCGCCGTGGTACTGGCCGTTCGCGACGATCGTGTTGTTGATCTTCGCGCGACGCTCCTCGCCGTCCACACGCACGCGCATCTCGACGTTCTTCCAGCCGAAGAAGACCTCGACGAGCGCGACGAAGAAGCTCGCCTTGCCGCCCATCGCCTTCGACTTCGAGTTCGCGCGCCGTGCGACGGCTGCGCTCATCCCGGCGCTGCCGATGTTCGCGAAGTACTCGGTCGCCTCGCCGCCCGCCCACGATCGGTACGTCACCCTGCCGAGGTCGATCTCCCGGGTCAGGCCGTCGACCGCGACCGCGGCGGCGTCCGCCGGCTTCGTCGGGATGCCGTAGGTGCGCGGGAAGTCCATCCCGGTGCCGCGCATCATCAGCGCGAGCTCGACGTCGCGTCCGACGACCCCGTTCACGACCTCGTGGAACGAGCCGTCGCCTCCGACGACGACGAGCAGCTCTGCGCCGTCGTCGACCGCCTGGCGCGCGAGGTCGGTCAGCTGGCCGGGCGCCTCCGAGAAGAGCGCGTCGCCGACGAGCCCCTGGTCCGCGGCGACGTGCGCGAGCTCCGGCCACCGCTTTCCCGTCGACCCGTTCGCCGAGGCCGGGTTGACGAGGAAGACCGTCTTGGTCAGTGCGCGCCCGTCGCGGTGCGGAGCGCGAGCTGCGTCATCTGGTCGACGGCGTTTCGCATCTCCTCGTCGCTGATGCGGACGAACTCGCCCTCGACCACGACGTCGCTGACGGTGAGCAGGCAGCCCGCCTTCACCTTCCGGAGCGCGCCGAGCGTGAACAGCACCGCGGCCTCCATCTCGACCGCGAGGATCCCGCGGTCGGACCAGCGCTGGTACTGCCCGTCGTCCGGGTTGTAGAAGAGGTCGCTCGAGACGATCGGCCCGACGCGCACGGGCTTGCCGAGCTCCTTTGCCGAGTGGACGGCGGCGTGCACGAGGTCCCAGTCGGCGGTCGGGACGTGCGGCTCGTTCACGAGGTGGGCGGCGGTCGAGTCGGCGGCGACGGCCGAGATCGCCACGATCAGGTCGCCGAGCTTCAGGTCGGGCTGCAGCCCCCCGCAGGTGCCGACGCGGATCAGCCGCTTGACGCCGAGCTGGATCAGCTCCTCGATGACGATGGCGGCCGACGGGCAACCCATGCCCGTGGCCTGGACCGAGACCGGCTTGCCCTCGAACTCGCCCGTGTAGCCGTACATCGCCCGCTCCTCGTTCCGGAGGACGGGGTTGTCGAGGTACGTCTCGGCGATGTACTTCGCCCTCAGCGGGTCGCCCGGCAGGAGGCAGGCTTCGGCGTAGTCGCCGGGGTTCGCGCGAACGTGGATCGGCATGGGGCGAGAACCTACAGTCTCGGTTCGTGACCGAGTTGGTTCAACCGCGCCTCGAGCAGATCGTCGAGTTCTGCGGGCGTGCGCCGATCGAGCGCGTCTTCCTCGAGGACGTCGCGCGGCGCGGGCTCGGGCGCTTCGTCGGCCTCACCGAGAACGGCTCGCTGACGGGGCTGTGCCACCTCGGGGCGAACGTCGTCCCCGCCGGCGAGGGCTGCGGCCGCTTCGCACGCCGGATCGAGCGTTCGCGCGCCCGGATGATCATCGGCGAGGAAGCGGCTGTCGGCGAGCTGTGGGCGGAGGCCAGCCGCCGGCTTCCCGAGCCGCGCGAGGACCGGCCGGGGCAGCCGGTCTTCGTCCTCGAGGAGCCGCCGGAGGCGGGGAGCTCCGGCCTGCGCGCAGCGACCCCGGCCGATCTCGAGCGCCTGCTCCCGGCGTGCGCGCTCGCGCACGAGGAGGAGCTCGGCGTCGATCCGCTCGCTCGCGACGCCGAGGGCTTTCGCTGGCGGACGCGCACGCAGATCGACGACGGACGCTCGTGGGTCTGGCTCGAGGACGGCGTGATCCTGTTCAAGGCGGAGGCGTCGGCGTGGACGCCGTCGGCCGTGCAGCTGCAGCAGGTCTGGGTCGATCCTGAGGTGCGGCGGCGCGGCTACGCGACGCACGCGCTTCGCGATCTCTGTCGTCTGCTGCTCGAACGAGCGCCCGCCGTCTGCCTGTTCGTCCGGCCGGAGAACGAGGCGGCGATCGCGCTCTACCGCCGGATCGGCATGCGCCACGTGCTCGACTACCGCAGCCTCGTCTTCTGATGGGCGTCGCACCCGACGGGAGCCCCGTCGACGTCTACCGCGCGCTCTCGGGTGCGGTGGAGGCGGAGCTGATCGCCTCGGCGCTGCGGCCCGGCGCGAGCATCCTCGAGCTCGGCTGCGGCACGGGGCGCGTCACGCACGAGCTCGTCACGCGCGGCTTCGACGTGACCGCGGTCGACGAGTCGGCGGAGATGCTCGAGCACGTTCGGGGCGCCGAGGTGGTGCACGCGCGGATCGAGGAGCTCGACCTCGGTCGCACGTTCGACTGCGTGCTCCTTGCGAGCCACTTCGTGAACGCACCCGAGCCCGGTGCGTTCCTCGACGCGTGCGCGCGTCACGTCGATCCGCGCGGTCTCGTGCTCGTCGAGGCCTACCCGCCCGAGCTGGAATGGGCGGTCGGACGTGTCACGCGGGTCGGCGGCGTGTCGCTCGAGCTGGTCGATGCCGAACGGAACGGCGACCGGCTGCGCGCGACGATGGCCTACGAGGTCGAGGGACGCCGCTGGCTGCAGGAGTTCGAGGCGGTCGTGCTCGACGAGGCCGGGCTCACGCGGACGCTGGAGCGCTCGGGCCTCGAGCTCGAGCGCTGGCTCGACCGCGCGCGCGGCTGGCTCGCCGCGCGGCGCGTCGACTGACGGGAGCGGGTCTCGACGCGCGCTCCGACTGCGCGGAGCAGCGGCGTCGAGTCTTCGAAAAGTGGGTGCCGGCGCGACGATCCACTCGCGTTCCCAGTCGCCGCGAGGAGGTGCGGCGACGTCGAGTGGCGTCGCGCCGAGCGGGGAGCCACGACGGGGCGAAAAGAGGTGGGAAGCGCATGCGTCGTGGTCATGGGCCCAGCATGCGCCGAGCCTGCCGCCGCGCCCAGGCGGGCGACAGGTGTCCGAGGGTGCGGTTGACCGTACGATCCCTCGCCGTGAGGACGGCGATCCTGGCACGCCACGCCGAGAGCGAGTTCTCCGTCCGCGGGGCGATGAACGGGGATCCCGGCCTGACCGGCGCGCTCACCGAGGACGGGGTCGAGCAGGCGCGGCTGCTCGGCGAGGCGCTCCGCGGCGACCCGATCGACCTCTGCGTCACGACCGAGTTCGAGCGGACGAAGCAGACCGCCGACCTCGCCCTCGAGGGTCGAGACGTGCCGCGCCTCGTCGTGCCCGAGCTGAACGACATCCGGGTCGGCGACTTCGAGGGAGGCCTGCTCGAGACGTACCGGGCGTGGGCGCGCGACCGCTCGCCGATCGAGGTTCCACCCGGCGGCGGGGAGAGCCGCGCGCAGGCCGCTGAGCGCTACGCGCGCGGCTTCAGGATCGTGGTCGCTCGACCGGAGGACGAGATCCTCGTCGTCACGCACGGGCTCCCGATCCGCTACCTCATGCTCGCGATCGAGGGCTCGGAGCCGCGTCCGGTGGCGGAGAGCGTCGACTACGCGACGCCGTACCGGATCTCGCGTGTCGACCTCGAGCACGCCCTCGAGCGGATCGAGCTCTGGGTGCGAGACCCGATCTGGAAGTAGTCAAGCCCCGTTCGAGGCATGGACGACCGGGCCGAACGCTCCGATCATGAGCCTGCGGTGCGTACTGGCCTTCTAGCGGCGGGGCTGGCGCTCTTCGCCGCGGTCGTCCTGCTCACGAGCGGCGGCCGGGCGCGAAGCGCGACGGTCAAGCACACGTGCTCCGTCACGGACAAGCAGTTCATCGCGAAGACGGAGCTCGACATGACGTCCCTCGGCTCCTGGGGCGAGGACTACCGCGCCGGCGAGGCGACCGAGGCCGAGGTCATCGCCGAAGCACGGAAGGCGGCGAAACGCGTCGGGAGCCTGAGCCCGAGCGACCCGTCGCTCCAGAAGACGAAGCTGCTCGTCGCCGGGATGTTCACCGAGTACGGGCGCGCGATGTGGGCGAAGGCCAAGAAGAAGGACGCCGCGCCGCACATGTACCGCGCCTACGGGCTCGCCAACTTCGCCCACGACGTCCTGACGGACGCGAAGCCGGAGCTCCTCCGGCGGGGCTGCGACGTGTCGTCGCTTCTCTAGAAAGGGAAGCGCCGCCCCGCAGGAGCGGGGCGGCGCTTGTGGTTGCGTCCTACGCGCCGGCCGGAGCCGGGACGGCTGCGGGAGCCGACTCGTGCTCGAGCCGCGGCAGCCACTGGAGCCACCGGGGGAGGTACCAGTTGTAGTCGCCGAGCAGCTTCATCGTGGCGGGCAGAAGCACGCCGCGGATCAGCGTTGCGTCGATGAGCACTGCGGCGGCGAGGCCGATGCCCATCTCCTTGAAGTCGATGATCGGCAGAAGCGCGAACACCGAGAAGGTGACGACCATCACGACGGCTGCGCTGGTGACCACGCCGGCCGTCGACTTGATCCCGTACACGACTGCGTCGTCCGAGGACATCCCGCGGTCGTACGCCTCGCGCACGCGGCTCAGGATGAACACGTGGTAGTCCATCGAGAGGCCGAACAGGATCACGAACAGGAACATCGGCAGCCACGGCGTGATGCCGCCGTTCGACTTGAAGTCGAGCAGGTTCTCGCCCCAGCCCCACTGGAAGGTCGCGACGAGCACGCCGTACGCGGCTGCGACCGACAGGAGGTTGAGGACGATCGCCTTGAGCGCGACGACGATCGAGCGGAACGAGGCCAGCATCAGGAGGAACGCGAACAGCAGGACGAAGCCGAACACGAGCGGGACGGACTTCTTCATGCCCGCACTCCAGTCGGCGTCAGCCGCCGTCATGCCGGTCACGGCGTACTCGACGCCGTCGACCTGACCGACGGTCTGCGGGAGCACCTCGTCGCGCAGGGTGTCGAGCGCTGCGGTCGAGACCTCATCGGTGCCGTGGCCCGCGAGCGGGATGTCGACCTCGGCCACCGTCTTGTCCTTGCTCACGGTGACGTCGACCGGGTTGTTCATCTCGCCCGTTGCGAGTGCCTTCTGCTTGAGCTCGGCGATCGCGTTCTGGACCTGCGGCGTGGTGACGTCGTCGGCCTTGATCGCGACCTGGGCCGGCTCGTTGCCGCCCGGGAACGCCTTGCTGAACGTCTGGAGCGGGACGAGCGACGGATGCGAGATGTCCTCGATGCTCGTCGACGCCGTGTTCAGCGCGATCGCCGGTGCGGCGAGCGCGAGGAGCAGCGCCGTCGCGGCGACGGCCGAGACGAGCGGCCGGCGCAGCACGCGGTCGAGGATCGCTCCCCAGACGCGGGCCTCGCCGTTCTTGCTGCGGAGCCGGCTCACGAACGGGATCCGGCCCTTCTCGACGCGGTCGCCGAGCTTCGAGAGCAGCGCCGGCAGAACCGTCAGCGATCCGATCATCGCGACCGCGACGACCATCATCGTCCCGATCGAGAACGACATGAACGTCTTGTCGCCGGAGAACAGCATGCCGGCCATCGCGATCAGGACCGTGATGCCCGAGACGAGGACGGCGCGACCGGAGGTGGCCGCAGCGGCCTCGAGCGCCGCCCGCTCACCACGACCGGCGGCACGCTCTTCGCGCTCGCGCCGGAGGTAGAACAGCGAGTAGTCGACGCCGACGGCGAGACCGATGAGGAGGATGACCTCGGAGATCTGCTCGTCCACGGGGATGAACTGGCTCGGAAGCGCGATCAGGAAGTTCGTCGCGGCGACGGCCGTGATCGCGAGGAGCAGCGGCACCAGGGCCGCAACGGCGGAGCCGAACACGAACAGCAGGATCAGGAGGGCGAGCGGGAGCGCGATCATGCCGGCCTTCGCGAGCATGCCGTCGATCGCCGCGCTCGAGTCCTTCTCGGTGGTGACGCTGCCGAGCTCCGCGACGTAGAAGTCGGCGTGGCGCGCCCTCGATCTTGTTCACCTCGGTGCGGATCGACTCGATGTACGTGAGGGCCTCGTCGTACGTGCCCTTGGGGCGGAACGTGACCATCGCCGAATGCCGATCCTTCGAGATCTGGTCGGCCTGGTCGGGGTCGTACGGCGACTTGAGCTCCGTCACCTGCGGGAACTTGTCGAGCGTGCGGGTCACGTCGTCGACGGTCGCCTTGAACGCGGAGTCGTCGGCCGTCAGGTTCTTGGACTGGACGAGCACGATCTCGCCCTGCTCGTCCTCGTGCTTCGGGAAGGCGGCGGCGATGATCTTGTCGCCCTTGCGGGCTTCGCCGATGTTCGCGTCGGTGGCGTCGAGGTACTTGATCCCGACGGCGTTGCCGATCACGAACGCGGCGACGACGAACGCGAGCCAACCGAAGACCGCGGTCTTCCAGTGGTTCGCGCTCCAGCGACCCATCCGGGCCGCAAAGTTGTTCGAACGCTTCAGGGGGGACAATTCGGGGCTCCTTGTGTGCGAGTGGTTTGGACTGCACTCGCAGGTTCGCTCCCCGTGCCTCGCGCCGAAATGCGGCGTTCTGGTGTCTCGAAGTGCGGTTGTCCGCACCCCTAGGGGTACGGAGGCAGCCGCCCAAGGAGTGGCAGGGACAGTCTGCGGTCAGGCGCGCTCGAGGCGCGTCGCGGCCCACCAGCTCGCCGCTGTGACAAGCGCGCCCGCCGCTGCGTCGAAGACGAAGTGATTCCCCGTCGCGACGATGTCGAAGAGCATGAACGGCGGGTAGAGGGCGCCCACGAGGCGGAGCCAGCGGTTGGATGCCGTCGTCGCGACGACGAAGCCGACGAGCAGCGCGTAGCCGAAGTGCATGCTCGGCACCGCGGCGAAGGGGTTGTAGAGGCTGCCGAGCAGGTCGGAGCTCAGGTTCACGTGGGTGTGCGCGGTGACGGTGTCCGCGAAGCCGAGACCCGAAAGGCGGGGCGGCGCGGCGGGAAAGAGCGTGTAGACGACCAGCGAGAGGCCGGTCGCGAGGACGAGCGCGTTCCGCACGAGCGCGAACCGGTCGTGGTGGCGCCTGTGCAGCCAGACCATCGCGGCAGCCGTCGCACCAAGGTGGAGCGACACGTAGGCCAGCCCGAGGAACGTCGGCAGGGTCGGGATTCCCGACGCCCAGTCCTGGACGGCCCCCTCGACGAAGACGCCGAGCGACTGCTCGAGCTCGACGATGCGCGCGGTGTTCGCCCGCGCGGCCTGGAGGGTCGCGTCGCCGAAGCCCCGGCCGAGCTCGTAGATCACGTAGAGCGCGACGATCGCGGCGAGCTCGGCGATGCCGGCGTGGGGGCGGACGACGGTTCTGCGGAGGGCGTGGGTCACGCATCAGAGGCTTCCACCGCGATCCACGCTGCGAAATGCAGCGACCCGGCGTCCCGGGGTGCGGACAACCCCACCCCGAGCGGTCGACCCTAGGCGTTCAGATACGTGATCACCGCGAGCACGCGGCGGTGGTCCTCGGCGCTCGCCGGGAGGTTCAGCTTCGTGAAGATGCTCGTCACGTGCTTCTCGACGGCACGCGGGGTGACGACGAGCTTCTCCGCGATCGCCTGGTTCGAGCGGCCCTCGGCCATCAGCTCCAGCACCTCCCGCTCGCGGGGGGTGAGGGCGTCGAGTGGGTCCTCGCCGCGCCGCCGGCCGACGAGCCGGGAGACGACGGTCGGATCGAGGGCAGAGCCGCCCTCGGCGACGCGCCGCACGGCGTCCGCGAACTCCGTCACGTCCGCGACCCGGTCCTTGAGCAGGTACCCGACCCCCTCGGCGCTCCCCTGGAGCAGCTCGAGCGCGTAGCCCGCCTCGACGTACTGCGAGAGGACGAGGACGCCGACGTCAGGGTGCGTCTCGCGGATCTCCTTCGCGGCGCGCAGGCCTTCGTCGGTATGGGTCGGCGGCATCCGGATGTCGATGATCGCGACGTCCGGCTTGTAGCTCCGGACCTTGAGCAGCAGGTCGTCAGCGGTGCTCGACTGGCCCGCGACTTCGAAGCCGGACTCCTCGAGGAGCTTCGCGATGCCCTCGCGAAGGAGCACGGAGTCGTCGGCGATCACAACGCGCATCAGATCTCCTTTCGGGGAGCCGTTCGCAGCGGGCGCGACGAGCTCGCCCGGAAGATCCTCGTGCAGGACCTGGAAGATCCGCTCCCGGTCGGGGAAGCCCGCCAGGCGGTGCTCTCCCAGGTCCGCGAAGTCGGCCGCCGCATCCGGCACGCGGGCGCGGGCGGCCGAGGAGACGAGGATCTGGCCCCCGACCGCCGCCGCGCAGACCCTGGCTGCTCGATGGACGTCGAGGCCGACGTAGCCGTTCTCGGCCGGGGTCGCCTCGCCCGAGTGGATCCCCATGCGCACTCGCGGCGCCCGTCCGCTCGGCCACTCCTGCGCACTGAGCGCCCGCTGGGCGGCGACAGCCGCGTCGACCGCGGCGCCCGTCTCGGCGAAAGCGGCGAAGGTCTCGTCTGCGCGCGCGTCGACCTCGTGCCCGCCGCGTTCCTCGACCGCCGTCCGGATCAGGTCGCGGTGGGTCTCCAGCACCTCCGAGAACTCGTCACCGAGCGAGCGCGCGAGGCTCGTCGACCCCTCGATGTCGGTGAAGAGGAAGGTGACGATTCCGCTCGGCAGGGCCACCCGCCGAGTCTAGGCAGGAGTGCCCGCGTCAGACACCCACCGGCTCGCGGACGCGCGTCGAGAACTCGGTGCCCTCGAAGGCTGCGTAGGCGAACGGGTGGTGGAAGACGTCCATGGCGCGCGCGGCCGGGGCCTCGATCTCGAACGTCTCGCCGAGGGCCTCGTCGAACACGACGACGGTGACCCGGTTCGTCGCCTCGTGCCAGAGCAGCGTCACGTGGATCCCGTCTGCGACCCGGTGGTCGAGCTCGCGGAGGGCGGTGGTGGGGGTCTCGGCGGTCATCGTGGTCTCCTTCATCGGTGTCTCGACCAGATTCCTTGACCACTTATTGGTGGGTCGTACGGCGGTCTGGTGTTCCGTGGTACGGCTGGTTCGACCGCGTTGTGGAGTCGGTTCACCCGGCGATACGATCGGTGGGGTGAGTCCGAGGCTGAAGCGGGGGGAGCCGGAGCAGGTCGATCGGCTTCGCGCGCTCTCGGAGGCGTTCCGCCCGTCGGCCCCGATCGACCGCAGCTCGCTCTTCGCCGGCCGCACGGCCCAGCTGGGCGAGCTCTTCGCGGCAGTCGACCAGCCCGGGCAGCACGCGGTCGTCTTCGGCGAGCGCGGCGTCGGGAAGACGTCGCTCACCGCCGTCGCGGCCGAGACGCTCGCCGCGGCGCAGGTGCTCGCCTCGCGAACGACGTGTGACCGGAGCGACGACTACGGCAGCGTCTGGCGGAAGTCGCTCGACGGGATCCAATTCACCGTCTCGAAGCCCGGCGTCGGGTTTTCCGCCCAGCCGACGCAGGCGACCGTCTCGGGCTCGCGCGTGCTCGGCGACGAGGAGACGCCCCACGCCGTCATGCGGGGGCTCCAGGCCCTCGCCGGCGGCCGGCGAACCGCGATCTTCATCGACGAGTTCGACCGGCTCGCGGGCGAGGACGATCGCCTGCTCTTCGCCGACACGATCAAGGCGCTCTCCGACCAGCTTCCGAACGCGACGATCGTCCTCATAGGTGTTGCGGACGACGTCGAGCAGCTCGTGGCGGAGCATCGGTCGATCGAGCGGGCGCTCGTCCAGATCCACATGCCGCGGATGTCGACGGACGAGCTGGCGGAGATCATCGTCAACGGGCTCACGACCGCGCGCGTCAAGATCGACGCGGACGCGCTCGACGCGCTGACGCAGGCCGCTGAGGGCCTCCCGCACTACGCGCACCTGTTCGGGCAGCTCGCCGGCCGGATCGCGCTGGAGGACCTGCGCACCACCGTGCGGCTCGCCGATGCCGAGGAGGCCGTCGCCGAGACGCTCGAGCGCCGCCCGATCCCGACCTAGGAAAGAGGTATCTCGGCGCGCACGCGCGTGCCGCCGCCCGGCGTGCTCGTCACGACGAGCCGGCCCTCGAGCGCTGCGACGCGGTCGGCGAGGCCTCGCAGCCCGGTGCCGCGACTCGCATCGGCGCCGCCGACGCCGTCGTCCTCGACCTCCACGACGGCCCGCCCGTCGTTCCTGGTGATGCTCACCGATGCGGACGACGCGTCGGCGTACTTCGCGACGTTCGTCAGCGACTCCGCGACGACGTAGTACGCGGCCGCCTCGACGGGCGGCGGGAGCCGCTCCTCGCAGATGTCCCGCAGCTCGACGGGAACCGTTGCGCGCATCGCGAGCGACTCGAGGGCGGCGTTGAGCCCGCGGTCGGTGAGGATCGCCGGGTGGATGCCGCGGGCGAGCTCTCGGAGCTCCTCGAGCGCGAGAGCCAGCTCCTCAGAGGCCGCATCCAGCTGCTTGTGCGCGGCGTCTGGATCGCCGGCCAGCTTCGCCTGCGCAAGCCGGATCGAGAGCGACAGCGCGACCAGCCGCTGCTGGGCGCCGTCGTGCAGGTTTCGCTCGAGCCTGCGCCGCGCTGCGTCACCGGCCTGCACGATGCGCGACCGCGACGACGTGAGCTCCTCGCGCGCCTCGGCGTTCGCGAGCGCGACGGCGACGAGGCTCGTGAACTTGCCGAGCCGCTCCTCCACACCCTCGGGGAAGACGTCGGGCTCGACGAGCGAGATCGCCGTTGCGCCCCAGAGGCGTCCCGAGACGACGATCGGCGCGGCGGCGTTCGACCAGACGCCGTCCTCGCGCATTCCCTGCTGGGTTTCCGGCGGCTCCCGCATGAAGTCGGTGCGAGCCGGCTGTCCCGTCTCGAGGACGCGCGAGAGGACGCCGGCGTGGAGGTCCTTGCGCGAGCCGATCGCGAGCGGATGGGCCTCGCCCCAGTTCCCCATGATCACGACATGCGTGCCGTCGTCCGCGTAGCGGCTCGTGGAGGCCCAGCGCGCGCCGAACAGCCGTCCGACCTCCTCGGAGACGAGGTCGAACAGTCGCTCCGGCCGCTCGGTCGCCGCCGCGACTGCGACCCGGCTCAGCGCCGCCTGCTCGGCGGCCAGGCCCGCGAGCGCCTCCCGAGCCCGCGCGTTCGCGAGCGCGACCGCAACGACGTGCGTGAACTTCCCGAGCCGCTCCTCCGCTCCGGCCGGGAAGGCGTCCGTCGGTCCGAGCGAGACCGACGTCGCGCCCCAGAGGCGGCCTGAGACGACGATCGGCGCCGCGACCTGCGACGAGACCTCCGTCGATGCCATGGTCTGCTGCACCTCCGGCGACACTCCCTCGTAGTCGACTCGTGCGGTGCTCCCGGTCCTCTTCACGCGCTCGATCGCTCCGCCCTGGAACGGGAGGCGGGCGCCGACGTCGACCGTGAACCGGTCCTCGCGTCCCCAGCCACCGACGATGACGGACTCGTCGGCGCCCTCGACGTAGCGGACGGTCGCGGCGGACCGCGCACCGAGGAGCCGCCCGACCTCCTCGGAGACCGCGTTGAACAGGCGCTCGGGGTCTTCCTCGGCGGCCGCCGACAACGCGACGCGGCTGAGTGCTGCCTGCTCCGTCGCCAGGCCTGCGAGCTGCTCGCGCGCCTCGGCGTTCGCGAGCGCGACGGCAACGAGCCTGGTGAACTTCTCGAGCCGCTCCTCGGCGTCCGGCTGGAAACCATCAGACTCGGCGATCGAGATCGTCGTCGCACCCCACGCGCGACCGGAGACGACGATCGGCGCGGCGACGCCCGACGTCACGCCGCCTTCCTCCATCTCCCTGCGGATGTCGTCCGCCGTGTTCTCGAGATCGACCCGCGCAGCTCGGCCGGTCCGTCTGACCAGCGTGACCGCCCCGCCTCTGTACGGCATGCGCGTGCCGAGCTCGAGCGGGGATTCGTCGATTTCGGGCTCCCAGCCTCCGACGAGCTCGGCTTCGTCCGGGTCGTCGATGAAGCGGACGATCGCCGCGGCCTTCGCGCCGAACAGTCGCCCGATCTCCTTGGTAGCGATGTTGAAGAGCCGCTCCCGCTCCTCCTCGGTGGCGACGGCAACGGCGACCCGGCTCAACGCGGCCTGCTCCTCGGCGAGCAGTGCGAGCTCCTCGCGCGCCTGCGCGTTCGCCAGCGCGACGGTGACGAGGCTCGCGAACTGCTCGATCCGGTTCTCCGCTCCGTCGGGGAAGCCGTTGTCGCCGGTCGCCGCGACGACGATCGAGCCCCACTGCTCGCCCGCGAGCGCGACCGGTCCGGCGACCACCGACGTGACGCCGAGCTCGATCATCCGCTCGCGCAGGCGTGGAGTGATGTCGGGGTCGTCGATTCCGCCGCGCGTGGGCACCCCGGTCCGACGGACGCGCGTCAGCGGGCCGCCGTCCAGGAGGACGGTACGTCCGGGCTCGCCGATCGCGACGTCGGACTCGCTCCACTGACCGACGATCACGCCCGCGTCCCTCTCCGGCACGAAGCGAACGAGATTCGCGGCGTCTGCGCCGAGCAGGCGCCCGAGCTCCTCGGCGACGATGTCGAACAGCTTCTCGGGGCCGCTCTCGGTCGCGACGGCGAGCGCGACGCGGCTGACGGCTGCCTGTTCGGCGGCGAGCGACTGGAGCGCCTGGAGCGTCTCGGCGTTCGTGATCGCCACGGAGACGAGCGACGCGAACTTCTCGATCCGCTCCTCGGCTCCCTCGGGGAACGCCTTGTCGTGCGTGACGGAGACGACGATCGAGCCCCAGAGCTCGCCGGACACCTCGATCGGGGCCGCGACGACGGACGTCACCCCGAGCCCGATCAGACGCTCTCGTAGGCGCGGGCCGATGTCGGGGTCGTCGACCTCGCCGCGCGCCGGCCGCCCCGTGCGGTGCACGCGCGTGAGCGGCCCGCCGTCCAGGAGCACCGTCCTTCCGGGCTCGCCGATCGCGACTCCCGGCTCGCTCCACTTCCCGACGATCAGCCCCTCGATGCTGTCGGGCCCGAAGCGCACGAGATTCGCGGCGTCCGCGCCGAGCAGCCGGCCGAGCTCCTCGGTCACGATGTCGAAGAGGATCTCCGGCTTCGTCTCGGTGGCCACGGCGACCGCGACCCGGCTGAGTGCGGCCTGCTCGGCGACGAGCGACTCGAGCGCCTCCTCCTGCTGCTTCCGCACGGTGATGTCACGCACGATCGCGACGACCTCGTCCGGACCGCTTCGCACGATCCTGGCCTCGATGTGCCGGAACGGCTCGACGTCACGGAGCTCGGGCTGGTCGATCGTGTACTCGACGATCTCGGTAGTGCCGTGGTCGAGCGCGCGCGCCATCGCGGCGGAAACCTGCTCGACCGCGTCTGGACCGAGGACGGCCGAGATCGTCATCCCGATGAGCTCGTCCACGGGCACGGGGAGGCGAGCCGTCTCGCTCAGCCGGAACTCGAGGAACGTCCCGTCGCGCGAGATGCGGTACATGCTGTCGGGGATCGCGTCGAGGAGCGCCGTCGCTCTGCGCTCGCTCGCCTCGAGCGAGCGCAGCGAGAGGCCGCGCTCGAGCGCGATGTGCGTCGCGTCGACGACCGCTTCGAGCTCGGGCTGGTCGGCGAGCGCCGCGTCGTGGACGAGAATCTCGTCGCCGACCCGGGTTGTCATCCGGCCGTCGCCGTCCTCCGGCAGCCGCAGCGTGCGGCCGTGCACGTCGACGTAGCCTGGGTGCGTCTTCGCGACGTAGCCGAGCTCGAGCGTCGGGTCGCGGAGGGCAGCCCGCAACACCTCCTGGACCTCCTCCGGATCGCGCTTCTCCGACAGCTCGGCGACGAGGCGGCGCGTCGTCGCGCTGAACCTGGAGCGGGTCAGCCCGTAGAGGAAGGAGACGGGAACCGCGAGCACTGCGACGAGGACGACCCAGTTGATGGCTTCGCCGGCGCTCTCCGAGACCGCCAGGCCCACGACGGTCTGCAGGACGGCGAGGCCGATGAGGGCGGCAGCCGTCACGAAGACGGGGAAGAGCGCTCGGCGGAGGGCCGGTGAGGCGTGCCGCCAGCGCTGGATGAGCCGCACGAGCACCGCCGCGCCGAGTGCGCTCGCAGTGATCGCATATGCGATCACGATGGCGTTCGCGACCGCCTGGTTCGGGAACGTCGAGAGCAGGTTGTCGGGGCAGGGGCCGTCGCAGGAGCCGGTGGCGAGGTCGCCCTCGTCGAAGAGGAACGCGAGCGGGGGTCCGACGAGGGCGACGACGTAGAACGCGCCTGCGATCCACCGGTCGACCCGGCTCGGTAGCCGACCGGTCGGGAATGCGAGGAGCAGGTGCGCGAGGAGCGGCGTGAAGATCGTGTTGAGGACGAGGCCGGCCGTGAAGACGACGTCGTTGTCGGACGTGGACAGCGCGCCGAAGCACCATGCGAAGCCGACGAGGATGAGCAGCAGACCGATGCGGTTCTGCGGTCGCTGAATGCGGGCGAGGATCCCGCTCGCGACGAACACAAGCGCCGTCGGGATCGCCAGGAGCAGCGTCGCGAGCTTCCCGGACGTGTGGTCGCTCGTCGCGACGAGCAGGGTCGCGCCCGCCGCGCAGGCGAGGGCGAGGGTCCAGATCCCGAGCGCCGCCCGGGTCGTCACTCCAGGAGGGCCGCCAGTCTCCGCCCCGAGAGCTCGCCCTTGGGGATGAAGCCGCGGGACCCGCAGGTCGCGATGAGCGAGCCGAACTCCGAGACGTCGCGGCTCGAGGTCAGGACGACCTTGGCCCGGTGCCCGTTCGAGCACAGCCGGGTCGCGACCTCGAAGCCGTCCATGTCCGGAAGCTGCACGTCCAGGAGGACGACCTCGGGCTTGAGCCGCGCAACGCAGGCAAGCGCCGACTCGCCGTCCTCCGCTTCGCCGATCACGTCGAAGCCCTCGGCTTCGAGCAGCTGCCGCGCCGTCGAGCGGAAGCTCGGGTGGTCGTCGACGATGAGAACGGTGGGCATGACGCGAATGGTGGCACGGCGCAAAGCCCGTCGCCATACGGATAGCCGTACTCTTGTTCGATGGAGCTCGTCGACCGCGTCGAGGGGCAGATCCGGGCGCTGGAGCTGATTCCCGCAGGCGGGGCCGTGACGGTGCTCGTCTCCGGCGGCGCCGACTCGACCTGCCTCTGGCACGTGCTGGGGGAGCTCGGATACACGGTCTCCGCGCTCCACGTCGACCACGGGCTCCGCGGCGAGGACTCGGACGAGGACGCGCGCTTCTGCCGCGAGGCGCTCGGCGCCGAGGTCGTCGACGGGCGCGGCGGCACGACCGAGGAGGAGCTTCGCGCGATCCGCTACTCGTTCGCGACCGACCGCCTCCGGGCGACGGGGCACACCGCATCGGACCAGGTGGAGACCGTCCTGTACCGGCTCGTCGCACGCGGCGCCGCGTCCGGCATCGAGGCGAAGCGCGCGGACGGCGTCGTCCGCCCCCTGCTCACGGTCACGCGCGAGGAGACGCAGGCGTACTGCCGCTCGGTCGGCCTCCCGCATCGAACCGACGCCTCCAACGCGGACACGAAGCGCGGGCTCATCCGCGAGCGGATCCTGCCGCTCCTCCGCGAGCTCCATCCGGCCGCCGAGCGGAACCTGCTCTCGCTGCTCGACGACGACGACGAGCTCCACGACCTGCTGGCCGGGACGAACGTCACGCGGCGGCTCGACCTCGGCGGAGGCACGACGGCGGTGCGCGAGTACGACTCGGTCTGGCTCGAGCGCTCGCCGGTCCGGCTCGACGGCAGCGAGGTGCGCTGGGGCGAGTGGCGCATCAGCGCGAACGAGAAAGGGCTTAAGGTACGAGCCTGGCGCGCGGGCGACCGCCTCGCGGGCCACGGGAAGAAGATCCAGGACGTGTTCGTCGACGCAAAGATCCCTCGCTCGGACCGAGAGGCCTGGCCGCTCGTCGTGCGGGGAGACGAGGTCGTCGCCGTGCCCGGGATCGTCGAGGCCGACGGTGTGAGGGCGGAACGTGTCGCAGGCTGAGCTGACCGCAGCGATCAGCGAGACCCTGATCGAGGAGGCCCGCCTCAAGCAGCGGATCGCGGAGCTCGGCGACGAGATCTCGAACGACTACGCGGGCCACGACCTCCTGCTCGTCGGCGTCCTCAAGGGCGCGGTCTTCTTCATGAGCGACCTGATGAGACATCTTTCGGTCCCCTGTGAGATCGACTTCATGGCGATCTCGAGCTACGCCGGGGCGACCGAGTCCTCGGGCGTCGTCCGGATCCTCAAGGACCTCGACATGAACATCGAGGGGCGGGACGTCCTCGTCGTCGAGGACATCATCGACTCGGGGCTCACGCTCTCGTACCTGATGCGGAACCTCGAGGCCCGGGAGCCGGCCTCGCTCGAGATCTGCGCGCTCCTGACGAAGCCCGAGCGCCGCGAGATCGACGTCCCGGTCCGGTACGTCGGCTTCGAGATTCCAAACCGATTCGTCGTGGGCTACGGATTAGACTTCGATGAGAAGTACCGGAACCTCCCGTACGTGGCCGTCCTCGACGAGGAACTCCTGCCGAACCTCCCCTAAAAAGGGGGCCTGAAGCGGTGAGGCATGCTGCTACCCTCCGCAGGAGGCCGCCTTGAATCGCTTCTTCCGCAGCGCGTTCTTCCCGCTTCTGGTCATCGTCGCCCTTGCGTGGCTGGCCAGCGAGACGCTGCGCGGTGACAACTCGAAGCAGCGGAAGGTCACCTATTCCGAGGTGCGCTCCCAGGTCGTGAACAACCCGAGCTCGATCGAAGAGGTCATCTTCGACCCGAAGAAGCACGGGATCACCGTCAAGTACCGCGAGGACAACCAGAAGGCGAAGGTCAACTATCCGACGGATCAGTCGCAGGAGGCCTTCGAGCAGCTCCTCGCCGAGCACGGCGTCATGTACGACTCGAAGGGGACGGGCTCGTCGGCGATCTGGGTGCTGCTCTCCACGCTCCTGCCCTTCGTCCTGCTGTTCGGCTTCTGGATCTTCCTGATGAACCAGGTGCAGGGCGGCGGCTCGAAGGTGATGTCCTTCGGGAAGTCCCGCGCCAAGCGGATGACGCCCGACTCGCCGAAGATCGGCTTCAAGGACGTCGCCGGCGCGGACGAGGCCGTCGAGGAGCTGCACGAGATCAAGGAGTTCCTCGAGAACCCGAAGAAGTTCCAGGCGCTCGGCGCGCGCATCCCGAAGGGGGTGCTGCTCTACGGGCCGCCCGGCACCGGTAAGACGCTGCTCGCGCGCGCGGTCGCGGGCGAGGCAGGCGTGCCGTTCTTCTCGATCTCGGGCTCCGACTTCGTCGAGATGTTCGTCGGTGTCGGCGCATCGCGCGTGCGCGACCTGTTCGAGCAGGCGAAGCAGGCCGCTCCGTGCATCGTCTTCATGGACGAGATCGACGCGGTCGGCCGCCATCGCGGCGCCGGCCTCGGCGGCGGCCACGACGAGCGCGAGCAGACCCTGAACCAGCTCCTCGTCGAGATGGACGGGTTCGAGCTGAAGGACAACATCATCCTGATCGCGGCCACGAACCGGCCCGACATCCTCGATCCCGCGCTGCTCCGCCCCGGCCGCTTCGACCGGCAGATCGTCGTCGACCGGCCCGACCGCAGCGGCCGCAAGAGGATCCTCGAGGTGCACTCGAAGGGCAAGCCGCTCGATCCGCAGATCGACCTCGAGACGCTCGCTGCCGGGACGCCCGGCTTCACCGGCGCCGACCTCGCGAACCTGATCAACGAGGCAGCGCTGCTCGCAGCGCGCCGCGGCAAGAAGGTGATCGAGCAGGAGGAGCTCGAAGAGGGCGTCATGCGCGTGATCGCCGGCCCCGAGAAGAAGACGCGCCTGTTCTCGGAGGAGGAGCGCCGCATCACCGCGTACCACGAGCTCGGCCACGCGATCGTCGGCCACTACCTCGACCAGGACACCGACGTCCACAAGATCTCGATCATCGGCCGCGGCCAGGCGCTCGGCTACACGATCTCGCTCCCGCGCGAGGACCGCTACCTCACGACGAAGAAGTCGCTGATGGGGAACCTGGCGATGACGCTCGGCGGCCGCGCCGCCGAGGAGATCGTCTTCAACGAGGTCACGACGGGCGCAGCGAACGACCTCGAGAAGGTGACGTCGACCGCGAAGCAGATGGTCATGCGCTTCGGGATGAGCGAGAAGCTCGGCCCGCGCGTGCTCGGCCGCAACCACGACATGCCGTTCCTCGGACGCGAGATGTCCGCCGAGCCCGACTACTCGGAAGAGGTCGCGCGCGAGATCGACGACGAGATCCGCAGGATCATCGAAGAGGCGCACGACCAGGCGACCGTGGTGCTCAAGCAGCACATGGAGGAGCTCCACCGGATCTCGAACATCCTCATCGAGCGCGAGACGATCGACAAGGAGCAGTTCCTGCGCCTGCTCGCCGGCGACCCGGAGGAAGAGGTCTTCCCCGACGAGGCTGCGCCCGAGCAGCCGAGCGGCAAGCCGGCCGACGAGCCGCGCCGCGCGCCGAAGCCGCGGCCGTTCCCGATCCCGGGAGCGACCATGCAGCCGCCGGCCGAGCCCGAGCCCTCGTAAGGGCTCAGCGAAACCGGCGCTGTGCCGCCAGACACGCTGGGCGGCGCGATGCCGCGTCCTCAGTCGCGCCGTATCCGCTGGATACGAACGCTCCCTGCGTCCTTGCCTCGCTCCACCCAGCGCGCCCTGGCGCCGAGGCCGGCTCCGCCGAACCCTCCTAAGCGGGCCGACTCAGCACGTAGCCGTCGCCGCGCCGCGTGAATGCGTGCGCCTGCGCGGCCGCAGCCGTTCGCTCGCCGGCGACGATCTCGCCCTCCTTCGCCGTTCGTACACGCCGCGCTGCGAGCACCACTGCCACGCCCTCGACGCGGTCGGCGAGCGTGAGGTCGGCGGTTGCGAGACCCGCGCGCGGCCGCACGGCGTCTCCGAGCTCGGCGGTGAGCCGTTCCCGCGCGCGCTCGGCCGACGTGACCGCCTCGTCGGCGTCGACGAACACCGCGAGCAGCGCGTCGGCGAGCCCGCGTTCGACGCGGACGGCCGACCGTCCGAGCTCCTCGGTGCCGATCGTGAGCGCCCGGCCTGCGACCGCCTCGACCTCGCCGCGGATCCCGAGGTCGAGGAAGAGCGCGGTCGCGGTCAGCGTCCGTTCGTCCCGGGTGATCGTCAGTGCCTCGTCCTGGCGGAGGATCGCCTGCTCGAGCTGCTGCAGGCGCGGGCTCGGGTCGATCGCGAGCTCGTCCATCAGGTACGTGCGCGCGTTGCGATACGCCTCGAGCGCCTCGGCCTGACGGCCGGCGCGGTAGAGCGCGAGCATCAGCTGCGCGAGGAACGGCTCCCGAAGCGGGTGCTCGGCGACGAGCGCCTCGAGCTCGCCGACGAGCTCCGAGGAGCAGCCGCGACTGAGGTCGGCGTCCATTCGCTGCTCGATCGCGGCGAGCTTCTGCTCCTCCAGCCGTGCCCGCTCGAGCGGCAGGTCGACGTCGCAGAGCGCCGTGCCACGCCAGAGTGAGAGCGCCTCGCGCAGCAGCTCGGCTGCCTGCTCGGGCTCGGCGCGCCGCGCGGATGCGACGAGCTCCTGGAAGCGGTCCGCGTCGAGCTCGCCCCTGACGACGTATCCGGGATCGCGCGTCTCGATCGCGCCTTCGCCGAGCGACTTGCGGAGCTTGGAGACGTAGACCTGCAACGCGGTCGTCGCCGTCGCAGGCGGGTCGTCGCCCCAGAGCTCGTCGATCAGGCGCTCGGTCGGCACCACGCGGCCGGTGTTGAGCGCGAGGACGGCGAGGAGGGCGCGCTGCTTCCCACGGCCGACCTCGATCGTCCGGCCGCCGCTCCGAACCTCGATGGGCCCGAGCACGCCGTAGTCCACACAGCAGTTTTAGCGCTCGCTTAGGCCGTCCGCCAACGTGGCTTTAGCGCGCGGGCAGATCCTCGGGGTCATTCGTACGACCCCCCAAGGAGGAGAAGCACAATGCGCAGCACCCGGAAGAATCAGCGGAAGGCCCTCAAGGCGCTGGCGCTCGGCTTCGCCACCGCCGCAATCTTCACGACGACTGCTTCGGCGCAGGTTCGCAGCGAGGCCGTGAGCCAGGGCGTCGCCGAGATCTCGTATCTCAGCTGGGGCGCGACGGCCGACGACCTGGGCCCGTTCGCGGCGCAGCAGGTCGAGACCCCGTACCTGAGCGTGGCCGGCATCCCCGAGGGCGACAACTACGTCGCAAATCTCGTACGGACCGCCGACGCCGACGTCAACCTCTCCGGCGCAGGCGTCACGCCGACGAACCTGGCTCGGGCGTACCACCCGATCGAGCAGGGCGTCGCGCAGCCGGACGGCTTCCAGCCGCAGCTGCAGGGCGACGAGCAGGTGATCATCCGCGACAAGCCCGACGGGTTCCAGCCGCAGACCAAGACCGTTGGGAGGCTGACGGTGTCGGCGAGCTCCGACAGCGGCCTCGACCGCGGCGATCTCGCCCTCGGCTTCGGCCTCGGGCTGATCCTCGCAACCGCCTGCGCGATCGCGCTCGCGATGACCCGCGATCGCCAGCAGACCCGCATGGCGCACTCGTAAGGAGGGGAGGGCCTCCGAGGGGAAGCGGCCCGCTTCGGCGGGCCGCTTCGCGTTTTAGCGCTCGTTTAGCTCGTCCGCCGGGGCGGCTTAAGCGCGCAGGCCGATCCTCCTCTCATTCAGTACGCCCCCCAAGGAGGAGCAAGCAAATGCGCAGCACCGATCAGAATCAGCGGAAGGCCCTCAAGGCGCTGGCGCTCGGCTTCGCCACCGCCGCGATCTTCGCGACAACGGCCTCGGCCCAGGTCAGCACCGAGATCACCCCCGGACAGTATTCGGCGGACCTGGAAGCCGAGATGGCCATGATCCAGGCGCCGTCGTTCAGCGCGATCACGAGCCCGGCCGAGCTCTACGCCGGCCAGCTCGAGCCTGGAAGCTCGAGCCTGGCCAACCAGAGCACCCGTGACGGCGGCCCGGTCTTCATGAACGGCGTGCCGGACGGCTACGTCGGCTCCGGCGTCAGCCAGCAGAACCTCTCCGGTGAAGGCGTCACGCCGACGAACCTGGCTCGGGCGTACAGCCCGGTCGAGCAGGGCGTCGCGCAGCCGGACGGCTTCCAGCCGCAGCTGCAGGGCGACCAGCAGGTGATCATCCGCGACAAGCCCGACGGGTTCCAGCCGCAGACGAAGACGGTCGAGAGCGCGACGGTGTCGGCGAGCTCCGACAGCAGCTTCGACCGCGGCGATCTCGCCCTCGGCTTCGGCCTCGGGCTGATCCTCGCAACCGCCTGCGCGATCGCGCTCGCGATGACCCGCGACCGGCAGCGCACCCGCATGGCGCACTCGTAGGAGGGACGGCCTCCGAGGGGAAGCGGCCCGCTTCGGCGGGCCGCTTGGCGTTTGGCCGTCGTTTAGCCGCCGCCCCGAGGCGGCTTTAGCGCGCCGTCGGATCCTCGTCGAGTACCTGCAACACCTAAGGAGGAGCAATGCGCAGGTTTCGAAGGAGCTGGCGACGGGCGTTGAGGACGTTCGTGCTCTCGTTCGCGGTTGCAGCAGTGCTCGCCGGGCCGGCGTCGGCCCAGGTCGGCAACCAGATGCCTCCTGGGTACGCACCGGACGTCGAGGCCGAGCTCGCGCTGATCGAGGCACCGTCGTTCGGCCCGATCACGAGCCCGGCCGAGCTGTACGCAGGCCGGCTCGAGCCGGGAGACGTCGAAGGGGCGTACCGCGCGTACGTCCAGCGCAACGAGGGCGTTGCGATGCCGGCGGGGTTCCCGCAGAACGAGGTCAACTCGTCTGCAGCGAGCTCCGAAGGCGTCGACCGCGGCGACATCGCGCTCGGCTTCGGCCTCGGGCTGATCCTGGCGACCGCGTGTGCGGTGTTCGTCGCTGCGCTTCGCAGCGACCGCTCGCACGCCGTTCACGTCTAGGAGCGGGGCAGGCAGGGGAAGCGCCCCCGACCGGGGCGCTTCCCCTCACGCGGCACGCGTCCCGGCCTCCCAGCTCGCCCAGAGCGCCGCGTAGCGCTCGCCCTGCGCCACGAGCTCGTCGTGGCTCGCGATCTCGACGAGCCGCCCGCCGTCGATCACCGCGACGCGGTCGGCGCGCTCCGCGGTCGACAGCCGGTGCGCGATCGTGACGACGGTGCGCCCGTGCGAGACCGCCGCGAGCGCCCGCTCGACGAGCGCCTCGGTCGCCGGATCGAGCGACGACGTCGCCTCGTCGAGGACGATCACCGCAGGGTCGGCGAGGGCCACACGGGCGAGACCGACGAGCTGACGCTCGCCCGCGGAGAGTCGAACGCCGCGGGTGCGGACGTCCGTCTCGAGGCCGTCCGGGAGGGCCTCGAACCGTGCCAGGGCGCCGATGCCCCGCAACGCCCGGCGCACGTCGTCGTCGGTCGCGTCCGGCTTCGCGAGCCGGACGTTGTCGGCGAGCGTGCCGGAGAACAGGTGGCCCTCCTGCGGCAGGAAGACGATCCGGCTGCGCAGCGACTCGAGCCTCGCTTCGCGGAGGTCCTCGCCGGCGAAGCGGACGACGCCCTCGGTCGGGTCGTACTGGCGCGTGAGGAGCTTCGCGAGCGTCGACTTGCCCGCGCCCGTGGGCCCGACGAGCGCGAGGTGCTCGCCCGGGCGGACCGTCAGCGAGATCTCGTGCAGCACGTCGGGCCCGCCGCCGTACGCGAACGAGACGCGCTCGACGCGAAGGGCGCCGGCGTCCGGTAGCTCGGCGTCGCCCCCGACGACCGTGACGGGCGTGTCGAGCAGCGCGACGATCTTCGTCAGCGCCGCGCGCCCCGACTGGAACTGCGAGAGCCAGTCGCCGAGGCGCCCGATCGGGTCGAAGAGCGAGACGAGGTAGAGCGCGACCGCGACGACGGTGCCGATCGTCGTGTCGCCGCGCCAGTAGAGCCAGCCGCCGACGAGCACGACGGCCGCGGTCGACAACGCCTGCGCGAACGCGATCGCGGAGAAGAACGAGATGTTGACGTACGAGATGCGCCGCCATGCGCGCACCTGCTCGCGCGACCGGTGCCGGTAGCGCGCGAACTGCTCGCCCTCGCGCCGGTACGCCTTGACGACGCGCACGCCCGTCAGCCCTTCCTGCAGCGAGGACATCGTGTCGGCGACGCGCTCGCGGAGCGAAAGGTATGACGGGTGCGAGCGCCGCTGGTACGAGAGCGCCGAGAAGAAGAGGAGCGGGAACGACACGAGCGTGACGAGCGCCAGCACGGGCGAGAGGATCACGATCGCGATCGCGGTGATCGTGAGCAGCAGCAGGCTCCCGATCACCTCGATCAGCACCTGGCGCGTGAACGTCGTCAGCGTCTGGACGTCGGACGTCAGCCGGGCGACGAGCACGCCGGCGCGCTCGCTCTCGAAGAACGGCATCGAGAGCCGCTGCAGGTGCTCGTAGGCGGCGACGCGGAGCGAGCCGAGGAAGCGCTCGCCGGCGCGCGCGGAGCAGACGACGACGAGCCGCTCGAGCAGCGGACGAAGCAGCACGAGCCCGAGGTAGGCGAGCGTGGCGATCGTGATCGCCGACTCGTTCCCGCCCTCGATCCCCTCGTCGATCGCGTACTTGAACAGGAACGGCCCGGCGACGGTGACGAGGGTCGAGCCGACGATCCCGAGCGCGGCCAGCGCGATCAGCCCGCGGTAGGGGCGCAGGTAGACCCACGTGCGCGCGAGCACGGGCGTCCTCACGCTGCCTCCAGGGCGAGCAGCCGGCGGTAGCGCGTGGAGCGCCGAAGAAGCTCGGCATGCGTGCCCTGCTCCGCGACGGAGCCCGCCTCGAGCACGACGACGCGGTCGGCGAGCGCGATCGTCGCCGCGCGGTGCGCGATCACGAGCGTCGTCCGTCCCTCCATCACCGTCGAGAGCGCGGCGCGGATCTCGTGCTCCTTCGACGCGTCGATCGCCGACGTCGCGTCGTCGAGGATCAGGACGGCCGGGTCGGCGAGGATCGCGCGGGCGATCGCGAGCCGCTGCCGCTGCCCGCCCGAGAGCGAATAGCCGCGCTCGCCGAGCACGGTGTCGTACCCCTCGGGCAGGCCGGCGACGAACTCCTCGGCGCCCGCGAGCTGCGCCGCCTCGGCGATCTCCTCGGGCGAGGCGTCGGGGCGGGCGAAGCCGATGTTCGCCCCCACCGTGTCGGAGAAGAGGAACGTGTCCTCGAAGACGATCCCGACCGCGTGTCGGAGGTCCTCCACGCGGAGCTCGCGGACGTCCACGCCGTCGACGAGCACGCGGCCGAACTGCGGGTCGTAGAACCGCGCGAGGAGCGCCGCGGCGGTCGTCTTGCCGGCGCCGGTCCCGCCGACGAGCGCGACCGACGTCCCCGGCGGGATGTCGAGCGTGAAGCCGTCGAGCACCGGCCGGCCGCGCTCGTAGCCGAACGAGACGTCCTCGAAGCGCACCTCGAGCGCGCGCCCGCGCGGCAACCGCTTCGGATCCCGCGCCTCGACGACCGCGGGCTGCGACTCGAGCACCTCGGTGATGCGGGTCGCCGCAGCGATCGCCTGCTGAAGCGTCTGGACCCGCTGCCCGAGTGTCCGGAGCGGCCAGACGAGGATCGAGAGGTAGAGCGTGAACGCGGTCAGCTGCCCGAGCGTCATCTGCCCGTCGATCACGCGGTGCGACCCGAACCAGAGCGTCGCGAGGATCCCGAGAAGCGGAAGCGCCTCGAGCGCGGGGAGGAAGACGGCATCGACGGCGGCGACGTCGAGCGCGCGCGACACGACCCGGTCGCTCGCGGTTCGGAAGCGCGTGTTCAGCGCGTCGCCCGCGCCGAGCCCCTTCGCGACTCGGATGCCCGAGACCGTCTCCTCTGCGAGCGCCGTCGTCGCCCCGAGCTCCTCCTGCAGGCGCCGTGTCCGGTCGCCGTAGCGCCGCGAGTAGCGCCAGAACCCGATCGAGACGAGCGGCAGCGGCAGCAGGACGATCAGCGCGAGCGGGGCGTCGATCGTGAGCAGGATGACCGCGACGGCCGCGACCGAGACCATGTACGCGACGGTGTGGCCGGCCGCGTCCAGGAGCCTCGCGACGAGCTCTGCGTCGTTCGATGCGCGGCTCATCAGCTCACCGGCGCCCACGCGGTCGTGGAAACGCGCGTCGAGCTCGAGCGCCCGCGTGAAGAGCGCATCGCGCACGGCGGCGTCGGCGTGCGCGCGGTTCCGGATCGCGAAGAAGTGCCTGACCCCGCCGGCCGCAGCCTCGAGGAAGCCGAGCCCGACGAGGGCGCCGCACCAGAGCAAGAGCGCCCGGCGATCCTCCGGCAGGATCCCCTGGTCGATCGCGCGCTCGACGACGAGGGGCGTCGCGACCGCGGCCGCCTGCCAGACGAGCCCGCCGGCGATCGCGCCCAGCACGCCTCGTCGCTCGCGCACGACGAGCCGCCAGACGTAGCGCTTGGCCGCGTCCCTGCGCTGACGCTCTCCCTCGTCCACCGTCACACTCTTGCCGACATGTCCACTCGCCCGCCCATCGAAGCGCGCTTCCCGCGGCCGTCGGTGATGGGCGTCGTGAACGTCACGCCCGACTCGTTCTCGGACGGCGGCGTGCACGAGCGCGCGGAGGACGCGATCGCGGCTGCGCGGCGGATGGTCGAGGAAGGCGCGGCGATCGTCGACGTCGGCGGCGAGTCGACGCGGCCGGGCTCCGACGGCGTCTCCGTCGACGACGAGCTACGGCGCGTCGTGCCGGTGCTCGAGGCTGTCGCCGGCGAGCTCCCGGTCTCGATCGACACCGCGAAGGCGGAGGTCGCGCGCCGTGCGCTCGAGCTCGGCGCCGAGCTCGTGAACGACGTGACCGCGCTCCGCGGCGATGCGGAGCTCGGCACGGTCGTGGCGGAGGCCGGCGCCTATCTCTGTCTGATG
Organism: uncultured Actinomycetes bacterium; assembly: GCA_963737405.1. GTDB lineage: Bacteria > Actinomycetota > Thermoleophilia > Gaiellales > Gaiellaceae > JACCTU01. The sequence continues at coordinate 140,092 of CAVTSL010000007.1, read as the reverse complement.
CACATGCAGGGCGAGCCGCGGACGATGCAGCTCGACCCGCGCTACGACGACGTCGCGTCGGAGGTGGCGGCCTTCCTCGAGGAGCGGATGCGGTTCGCGGTCTCGCTGGGAGTCGACGAGCGGCGGATCTGCCTCGACCCGGGGATCGGCTTCGGCAAGACGGTCGAGCACAACTTCGAGCTGCTCCGCCGCCTCGACGTCCTGACGTCGCTCGGCCGGCCGGTCGTGATCGGCTTCTCGCGCAAGCGCTCGCTCGGCCGGCTCCTCGGCGATCCCGACGCGACGACCGGCCCGCTCTCGGCGAGCCTTGCCGCGGCGGTCACGGCGTACGAGCGCGGCGCGACGATCCTGCGGGTCCACGACGTCCGCGAGCACGTCGAGGCGCTGACGGTCGCGCGGGCCGTCGTCGCGTGATGCGGATCGAACTGGAGGGGATCGAGCTCCACGGGTTCCACGGCGTCCTGCCGGACGAGCGCGAGCGGGGACAGCGCTTCCTCTTCGACCTGTGGCTCGACGTGCCGGACGACGCGGTGTCCGACAAGCTCGACGACGCCGTCGACTACCGCGAGGTCGTCGGCGTCGTGCGCGAGGTCTCCGACGGCCGCGCGTTCCAGCTCCTCGAGGCGCTCGCGACAGCCGTCGCCGACGAGCTGCTCGCGCGCTTCCCGATCGAGAGCGCGCGCGTTCGCGTCCGCAAGCCCGACGTCGTGCTCGACCCGCCGGTCGAGCTCGCGGCCGTCACCGTCGAGCGGTCGAGGCGCTGATCGTGTAGACCGCGTCGAGCGGCCCGTTCCGCGGCAGGTAGACGTCGAGGTACGCGTAGAAGCCGCGCTTCGTCCGGTTGCGCGCCGAGACCCTCTCCGGCGTCCGGCCCCGGCGCCCGCTCGTCGCGAGAAGGTTCCGCCTGCGCGCCGTACCGCGGGCGAAGACTGTGGTGGCCGTCGGCTTCCAGAGGTCGACGTCGACGTCGGTGTCGGGCGTCACCGTCACGTGCACGACTCGCCCCGGCGGGACGTAGACGCGGTACACGTCCTCCGGGTCCTCGGTCAGGTCGAGCCGCGCCCGCAGCGTGGCCCGCGGGTGCGTCGGCGAAGTGACCGGCGTGGTCGGGAGCCGGAAGAGCCCGTTCGGCTTGATCTCCCGGATGTCGTCGTTCGGCTCCTGGCCGTCGCTCGGCGGCGCGGGCGTCGCGAGCGCTGCGGGGATGCTCAGCAGGCCGAAGCCGGTGTCGCGGTCGAAGCCCGCGGCTCCGAGGTCGATCGCCGAGTAGCGCATCAGGTCGAAGACCTGCGTGTTGTCGAGCTGCGGCCGCGCCGTCCAGACCCAGGCGGTCGCGCCGGTCACGATCGGCGCGGAGAAGCTCGTGCCGTCGACGGATCCATAGCCGGCTGCGTTGAACGCGAGCGGGATCGCCGCCGGGATGTCGACGCCCGGCGCGGCGAGGTCGACCTGCAGCGACGCCGACGAGAAGCTCGCGACCCGGTTCAGCGGGTCGGTCGCCGCGATCGTCAGCACGTGGTTCAGGTTCGCCGGCGCGGCGATCGGGATCCCCTGCTGGCGCTCGTTCCCCGCCGCCGCGACGAGGATCGACCCGGTTCGGAACGCGACGGCGACCGTGTCCATGAGCAGCAGGCTCGTCGGCACGCCGAAGCTCATGTTGATCACGCTCGGGCCGGCCTCGATCGCGGCCGACAGCCCCCGGATCACGTCCGACGTGCGGAGCTGCCGGACGTCCACCGACCGGAGGACCGCCTGCGGGTAGACGCCGAGGAGCCCGACGCCGTTCTCCGGTGCGGCCGCGACCGACGAGACGGCCGTGCCGTGGAAGTCGTCGCCGGAGTCGGCGAGGCTCTGCGGGCCGAGGATCGTCGTGTTCGGCCTGCCCGCGAACTCGGGGTGCGACAGGTCGATGCCGGTGTCGAGGACGGTGATCGGCTTGCCCGGACCGGGCGGAACGGCGGAGTCGGCGCCGATGAGCGGCCGCCAGTACTCCGTGGACTGGAGCGGCTCGACGTCGAGGTGCGCGGTCCGGTCGCGTTCCACGACCTGCACACCCCCGCGATCGACGAGCGCGGGGAGGAGGCGGCCCGGGACGCGCCAGATCCGCAGCCGGCGCGAGAGGAGCGAGCCGCCCCTCGGCGGCGCAGCCCCTCGCTCGAGCTGGACGAGCGCCGTGTCGCGGGTCCGAACCGACAGGAGGCCGGGAGCGGCGGCGGACGGAGACGCTGCGCGCGACGCGAGCGCACAGGGCGCCGCGACGAGCGCGGCCAAGCCGAGGACGCCGACCGCTCTGATCAAGAAGCGCAGGCTACTCCGAGGGCGTTAACGTCGGGTGAGTGCAGCTGGCGTACATCGGGGTCGGCGCGAACCTCGGCGACAGGGAAGCGACGATGCGCGCCGCGCTCGCGGCGCTCGACGCTTCGCCCGGTGTCCGCGTGGTCGCCGTCTCGTCCTTCGTCGAGACGGAGCCCGTCGGCTACCTCGACCAGCCGCGCTTCCTCAACGCCGCGGCGGCCGTCGAGACGGACCTGGATGCCCGGGGCCTCCTCGACGCGCTGCTCGCGGTCGAGCGCGAGCTCGGCCGAACGCGAGACGGGCCCCGGTACGGCCCGCGGACGATCGACCTCGACCTCCTGCTCTTCGGGGACGAGCGGCTCGACGAACCGGGGCTGACCGTGCCCCATCCGCGGCTCCACGAGCGGCAGTTCGTGCTGGATCCGCTCGCCGAGCTCGACCCGGACCTCGCCGTCCCCGGGGTAGGCCCGCTGGAGAGCTTGCGCCGAAATCTAGAATCCGGATAGATGTCCCACCTCGACGAACTCGACGAATTCGAGGCCGACGCCGAGCTCCGGCTGAAGAAGGAGTACTCGGCCGTCTTCGGCCTCTTCCGCTACTGCGTGCTCACGCAGGACGCGACGTACCTCTGCAACAAGCTCGACCTCCAGTACGTGCCGCAGGCGAGCTACCCGTTCTTCCATCTGCGGATGGAGGACGTCTGGGTCTGGGACAAGAACCGCCCGACGCGGATGATCCCGCGCGCCGAGGTCTACACCTCCGGCGACGTCTCCGTCGAGGAGCTCCGGGGAGAGGACGACCCGGCGCTCTCGGCCGACGCGCTCGCCGAGCGCATGCGCGAGACGCTCTCCTCGGACGACACGGAGTAAGTGCTCCTAGCCGTCGACGTCGGCAACACGCAGACGGTCTACGGCGTGTTCGACGACGACCGGCTCGCGGAGCACTACCGCGTCGCCACGGAGCGCCGCCGCACGGCGGACGAGCTCTACGTGCTGATCGCGGGTCTGCTCGACCTCGACGTCGTCGACGGCGTCTGCCTCTCGTCGACGGTTCCACCGCTCGTGCGCGAGCACGAGGGCTTCGCCGAGCGCGCCGGGCTGCCGACGCTCGTGCTCGGCCCGGGCGTCACCACCGGGATCGCGCTGCGCTACGACGACCCGCGCGAGATCGGGCCCGACCGGATCGCGAACGCGGTCGCGGCGAAGGAGCGCTACGGCGCGCCGGCGATCGTGGTCGACTTCGGCACGTCGACGAACTTCGACGTCGTCTCGCCGGAAGGCGAGTACGTCGGCGGTGTCCTCGCGCCCGGGATCGAGGTTTCGATGGACGCGCTCTTCGCGCGCGCCTCGCGGCTCTTCCGCGTCGACTTCACGCCGCCGCCGACGGTGATCGGGAAGACGACGCAGACGGCGCTGCAGTCAGGCCTCGTCTACGGGTTCGCGGGCCAGGTCGACGAGATCGTCACGCGCATCCGCGACGAGCTCGGCGTCGCCGCGCCGGCGATCGCCACCGGCGGGCTCGCGGAGCTCGTCGCGCCGCATTCGCGGACCCTCGAGCGCGTCGATCCGTTCCTGACGCTCGAAGGCCTCCGGCTGGTCTATTCGCGCAACGCGTCCTAGGGAACTTCGACCTCGCGCAGCTCGCGCGCGTCGAGCAGCGTCTGGTCCGCGCGGCGGTGGTACCGGGTGCCCCACAGGCCGCCGAGCGCCCCGCCGACGAGCATCGCGGCGATCGCCGCCACGCCGCTGACGAGCGCCGTCGTCGTGAACGCGTCGCGGTTGAACCACTGCGGCAGCTCGACGTTCGAGAACACGTCGTACTTGTCGCCGAACCACGCGGCGAGCGCCGACAGCGCCCCGGCGAGGACGATCGCCCAGACCGCGGCCATCACGCCGTTCCGCGCGCCGTCGTAGCGGGCGATCCGCCCAGCGGCCCAGCCGCCGATCACGTACGAGACGAAGAGGACGACGAGACCGCCGACGAGGCTCGCGGTCGAGATGTCGTCGACGTTGTCGCCGCGGAGACCGGTCTGGTAGCCGATCGCGCCGACCGCTGCGCCGACGAGGCCGCCGAGCAGCACGACCATCGCGAGGCCGGTCAGCATGCCGACGAGGCTGGCCGGCAGGTCGATGCCGCCGAAGCGCTCGCGCGCGGCGGCGATCGGGCTGATCGGACGATCCGCGACGACGGTCTCGCGCTCGCGCGCCTCGACGCCGTCGGCGTCGTAGGCCTCGCGGTCCGCCTCTTCCGCCGGCGTCTCGACAACCGGCTCGGTCGTCGTCCGATCGGTACCCGTCCGATCGAAGATGCTCACAGGAACCCCCTTGTCGTGGTTCTCGGACGGAGGGATTCCCGTCGTGGGCGAACCGCTAACCGCCTCCGTAGACGGAGATCGGGAGGTCGAGCGTGACCTCGTCGCCGCTCGGCTGCTCCTCCTCGAGCCGCGCGAGCACGAACCGCGCGCCGGGAGCCGCGGCGAACAGCCGGCGCTCGACCTCGTCGAGGTCGTCGATCTGGGTGAGCTCGGCCTTGAACGCGCGCGGGAAGCGCCCGCGGCCGAGGTACCAGCCGTAGAACTTCTTCAGGAACCGCGGCGCCTTCCGCTCGCCGAGCTCACGGGCCGTCTCGCGCATGAAGAGCACGAGCTCGGCGATCACCTCCTCGCGCGACGGTTCCGGGGCGTTCTCTTCCATGATCTCGCGCAGCACCCACGGGTTGCCCTGCGCGGCGCGGCCGACCATCACCGCGCTTGCGCCCGTCGTCGCGAGCACCGTCTGCGCACGCGCGCGCGAGGTGACGTCGCCCGAGGCGACCACGGGGACGTCGACGAGCTCGACCAGCTCCGCCGTCAGCGAGTGGTCGGCGTTGCCGGTGTACATCTGCTTCGCCGACCGCGGGTGGAGCGTCAGCGTCGCGGCGCCCGCCTCGACGAGACGCGGTCCGACCTCGAGGCACGCGCGCGAGCCGTCCTCGAGCCCGCGGCGCATCTTCACGCTCACCGGAAGGTCGACCGCGTTCGCGACCGCCTCGACGATGCGGCATGCGCGGTCGGGGTCGTCGAGCAGCGTCGCGCCCGCGCCGGTCTTCGTCACCTTGCGCACCGGGCAGCCGAAGTTGATGTCCACGATGTCGGCGCCCGCCGCGGCGACCATCCGCGCCGCCTCCTCCATCAGCGCCGGCTCGGACCCGAAGATCTGCACGGCGAGCGGATGCTCGTCGGTCGCGATCCGCAGATAGCCGAGGGTCCGCTCGTTCCCGTGGTGGAGCCCGGCGCAGCTGACCATCTCGGAGCAGACGAGCCCTGCTCCGTGGCGACGGCCCTGTCGCCGGAACGCCTGGACGCTGACGCCCGCCATGGGCGCGAGCACGAGCCGCGTCGGGATCTCGACGTCGGCGATGCGCCAGGATTCGTGAAGATTCACCTGCATAGAGCGGGAAATCGTAGCGTGTCCGGGTATTGACGAGCCTCTCCGGCCGAGGCTACACTTCCCGGTTCGCGGAGGCGCCAGGGGCGCCCCCGCTTTGTGTCTGTGTAGGGAGGGGCAGCCTTGAAGGAAGTCGTCCTCACCAAAGAGGGTTACGAGAATCTGAAGAAGGAGATCGACTACCTCCGCGGCGACAAGCGCCGTGAGGTGGCCGAGCGGATCCGCGTCGCGCGCGAGTTCGGCGACATCGCGGAGAACGCGGAGTACGACGACGCGAAGAACGAGCAGGCGATGCTGGAGCACCGGATCGCCCAGCTCGAGGAGCGCTTGATGGCCGCCCGCGTCATCGAGAAGAAGGAGATCTCGAAGGACGTGGTCTCGCTCGGTTCGCACGTCAAGCTGCGCGACGTCGAGGCGAAGAAGACGCTCGAGTACCACATCGTGGGCTCGGCGGAGGCGAACCCGGCCGAGAACAAGCTCTCGAACGAGTCGCCGGTCGGCAAGGCGATCATCGGCAAGAAGAAGGGCGAGACGGTCGACGTCACGACTCCGCGCGGTCCTCTGAAGTTCAAGATCATGGAAATCAGCGCGGCCTGAGCCGCGGCGCGATTTTCTCTTCTCACGCGCACTAGACTCGCCGCGCCATGGCGATGCCGAAGCGTTTCCCGGACCGCGTCGAGATCGCGTCCGTCCGCGCGGAGTCGGAGCAGCTCGAGCCGGGCGAGGAGCGCGGCGAGGTGCGGCGGCTCGCGGGCCGCGTCATGGCACGGCGGGACATGGGGAAGCTCGTCTTCCTCGACCTCGTCGACCGCTCCGGACGCCTCCAGCTCCTCGTGCGCGAGGAGAAGACCGGGTCGATCGACCTCGACCTCGGAGACGTGATCGGAGTCGAAGGCGTGCCGGCGCGCACACGGCGCGGCGAGCCGTCGCTCGCGGTCGAGTCGATCGAGCTGCTGGCGAAGAACCGGAAGCCGCTGCCCGACACGTTCCACGGGCTCCAGGACGTCGAGACGCGCTACCGGCAGCGCTACCTCGACCTGCTCGTGAACGAGGAGGCACGGGCCGACGCGCTGCTTCGCTCGCGTCTCGTCGCCGCGATCCGCCGGTACCTCGACGCGCAGGGCTTCGTCGAGGTCGAGACGCCGATCCTGCAGCCGCGCTACGGCGGCGCGTTCGCCGAGCCGTTCGTCACGCACTACAACGCGCTCGGAGCCGACTACTACCTGCGGATCGCGACCGAGCTCTACCTCAAGCGGCTGATCGTCGGCGGGCTCGAGCGCGTGTACGAGATCGGCAAGGACTTCCGGAACGAGGGCACGTCGTACAAGCACCAGCCGGAGTTCACGATGCTCGAGTGGTACGAGGCGTACGCCGACTATCGCGACACGATGGCGCGCATGGAGGAGCTCGTCGCGGCGGTCGCGCAGGAGGTCAACGGCACGACGAAGACCACCTTCCGCGGCCACGAGGTCGACCTCGGCTCGTGGCGCAGGCTCAGAGCTCGTCGACGCGCTCGAGGAGCACGGGCTCTGGACGAGGGACGAGCAGGACCTCCGGCGCCGGCTGGAGGAGCGCGACGTCGACACCAGGAACGACAAGACGTGGGCGCAGCTCGTCGACCACGCGCTCGAGCGGTTCGTCGAGCCGTCGCTGATCGAGCCGACGATCCTCCACGACTACCCGATCGAGCTCTCGCCGTTCGCCCGCGCGACGGACGACGACCCGACGATCGTCGAGCGGTTCGAGTACTTCGTCGGCGGGATGGAGCTCGGGAACGCGTTCAGCGAGCTGAACGACTCGGAGGAGCAGGCCGCGCGGTTCGCGATGCAGGCGGGAGAGCGTGAGGCCGGCGCCGGCGAGACCGAGCTCGGCGACGAGGACTACGTCGAGGCGCTCTCGTACGGGATGCCGCCGACGGGCGGCCTCGGCCTCGGGATCGACCGGCTCGCGATGGTGCTCGCCGGTCGCGACACGATCCGGGACGTGATTCTGTTCCCGGCGCTCCGCGAGCGCTAGGCCGGGGCGAACGTCTCGTAGGTCGCGGCGATGCCCTCGTCGAGCGCGACCTCCGGGCTCCACCCGAGCTCCCGCTCGAGGGCGCCCGCGTCGAGCGCGCTCCGCATGAGCTCGCCCGGCCGGAGCGGCTCGAAGCGGGGCTCGAGGTCGGTCCCCGCGGCACGCTGGAGCAGCGCGAGCAGGTCGAGCACGTTCGTCTCGATCGCGGTGCCGACGTTCCACGTTCCCGCACGTCCGGCCTCGGCCGCGAGCGCGAACGCGTGCGCCACGTCGCCGACGTACACGTAGTCGCGCGTCTGCTTTCCGTCGCCGAAGACGGTCGGCTGCTCGCCGCTCCCGAGCTTGTTGCTGAAGATCGCGACGACGCCGGCCTCGCCGTGCGGCTGCTGTCGCGGGCCGTAGACGTTGCCGAGCCGCAGCACGACGTTCGGCACGTCGTAGAGCCTCGCCCATGTCGTGACGTACGCCTCGCCGGCGAGCTTCGAGGCGCCGTATGGAGACAGCGGCCGGGTCGGGGTCGATTCGTCCGACGGCAGCGCGACGCCGTCGCCGTACAGCGCTCCCCCGGTGGAGGCGAAGACGACGGACGCACCCGAGCGGCGCGCGCTCTCGCAGACGTTGAGCGTTCCGGCGACGTTCACGTCGAGATCGTGCGCCGGCTCGCGGACCGAGAAGGTGACGCTCGCCTGCGCCGCGAGATGGCAGACCACGTTCGGGGCGAACTCGTCGAACGTCTTCGGGAGCGCGTCGCGGTCGCGGATGTCGAGCTCGGCGAACCGCGGCGTCCGCCGGCACGTTGGCTCGTTCGCCGGACGAGAGGTCGTCGACGACGAGCACCTCGTAGCCGCTCTCGAGCAGGCGGTCCGCGACGTGCGAGCCCACGAACCCCGCGCCGCCGGTGACGATCGCCCGCTTCACCGCGCGGACGCTAGCAGGGGCCGCCAATAGGATCCGAGGGCGTGGACCGTCGCTCGGCGCTCGTCGTGCTCGGGGTGGTCGCGATCGGCGTGGCGGCAGGGGCGCTCTACGTCGTCGCGGCCTCCGACCGCTACGAGGCCCGTGCGGAGCTGATCGTCACCCCTGCAAGACAGGACTCCGCGCTCGGGGGCATCGGCCTGCTCGAGGACACCGACGAGAGCGCGGCGGCGGACACGGCCGCGCGCATCGTCGAGAGCGGTGCCGTCGCGAGCGCGGTCGGGACGCGCCTGCGGATCGATGCCGACGAGGCGCGGGCCGCCGTCGACGCCCACCGCGTCGACGACTCGAACGTGGTGGCACTCGTCGCGCGCGCCGGATCGCCGAGGCGCGCAGCGCAGATCGCGGACGCGTTCGCCGACGAGACCGTCTCGCAGCGCTCCGAGGCGTTCCAGTCCGAGCTGCGGACGCAGATCGACCGCGCGCGCGTCGAGCTCCTCGGCATGCCCGCCGGGACACCGCGCGCGACGGAGCTGCGCGAGAAGCTCGCGACGTGGCGCGCGCTGCAGGGGACGCGCGACCCCACTGTTCGCGTGCTGAGCAACGCCGTCGCATCCGACCAGCCGGTCTGGCCCCGGGTCTGGGCGACGATGCTGCTCGCGCTGTTCGCGTCGCTCTTACTGGGGCTCGCACTCGCGGTGCTGCTGCGCCCGAGGCAGGCGGGGCCGGAGCCGGAGCCCGAGCCCGAGGCCGCGCCTGAGCCGGAGCCTCCCGCCGAGCCGCCGCCGCCCGACCTCGAGCCGGAGCTTCGGGCGCTCGAGCGGCGGGCCGCGGAGCAGTCGGCGCGCGCCGAGCGGCGGATCGCCGAGCTCGAGGCGCGGATCGCCGAGCTCGAGCGGCCGCCGGAGCCCGAGCCGGAGCCGGAGCCCGAGCCGGAGCCGGAGCCCGAGCCCGAGCCAGAACCCGAGCCCGAGCCGGAACCGGAGCCCGAACCGGCGCCCGCGGCCCCCGGCGGCTTCACGCTCGGTCGCCTCGAGGCGATCGCCGCGGAGCGGCGCCGCAGCGATGCCGTCGCCGCCGACGAGCTCGACGCATACGTCCACTCGCTCCGCGCGCACGCGAACGCGGACGGCACGCTGCCGCGCTCGTTCGACGCGCTGGTCGAGGAGGTCTTCGGCGAGGCACCGGCCTGAACGACGTCGTCCTCTGCTACCACCGTGTCTCCACGGTCGAGCCGCACAGGCTCGCGGTCTCGCCGAAAGCGCTCGAGTCGCACCTGAGGATCCTGCTCCGGCGCTACGCGCCGGGAACCGCGGCCGACGTCGTGGAAGGGCGCTCGGGCGTCGTCCACGTCACGTTCGACGACGCGTACCGAAGCATCCGGTCTGCGCTGCCGATCCTGGAGCGGCTCGGCGTCCCCGCGACCGTCTTCGTCTGCACCGGCTTCGCCGACGAGGGCAGTCCGCTCCGGATCCCGGAGCTCCGCGACGACGTCGACCGGGCGCCGCAGGAGTTCGCGACGCTCCGCTGGGACGAGCTCCGGGAGCTCTCCGAGCGCGGCGTCGAGATCGGCTCGCACTCGGTCGACCATGCGCACCTCACGCGCCTCGGCGACCAGGAGCTCGAGCGGCAGCTCCAGGACTCGCGGGCGGAGATCGAGGACGAGCTCGGCCTGGCGTGCCGCTACGTCGCGTATCCCTTCGGCGAGCACGACGCCCGCGTCCGCCGAGCGGCCGAGCAGGCCGGCTACGACGCGGCCTTCGCCGTCCGCGGGGCCGGCCCGCACGACCGGTGGGCGGTCCCGAGAGTCGACCTCTACTGGCGCGACAGGGGCCTGCGGAGCGCGGTTCAGGCTTTCCCCGCTCGTTTGGGGGGCTGCCCGATTGCGTCCTTGGCGCTACGGTTCGCCCGGATGAAAGTGCTCATCACCGGCGGTGCCGGCTTCATCGGCTCGCACCTCTCCGAGCTCCTGCTCGAGTCGGGCCACGAGGTCTGGGTACTCGACGACCTGTCGACCGGGTCGGAGCGAAACGTCTCGCATCTGAGGAGCCGCAACGACTTCCACCTGATCGTCGACTCGGTGCTCTCGTCCGCGGTCGTGAACGAGCTCGTCCACAAGTGCGATGTCGTCTATCACCTCGCGGCCGCCGTCGGCGTTCGGCTGATCGTCGAGCAGCCGGTTCGGACGCTCGTCACGAACATCCAGGGAACCGAGACGGTCCTCGAGTACTGCAACCGCTTCGGCAAGCGGGTGCTCGTCGCCTCGACCTCCGAGGTGTACGGCGACCGGCAGGAGCTCGAGACGCTCAAGGAAGACGGCCGTCGGATCTACGGACCGACGACCGCCCGTCGATGGGCCTACGCCGAATCGAAGGCGCTCGACGAGTTTCTCTCGCTCGCGTACCACCAGGAGCGCGGCCTCGACTGCGTTGTCGCCCGGCTCTTCAACACCGTCGGCCCGCGGCAGAGCGGCCAGTACGGCATGGTCATCCCGAACTTCGTCGCGAACGCGCTCGCCGGGCGACCGCTCGAGATCCACGGCGACGGCTCGCAGACTCGTTGCTTCTGCCACGTTCAGGACACCATTCGCGCGCTGATGGGCCTCATGGACGCGGAGTCGATCTCCGGCGACATCTTCAACGTCGGCGGCGACCGAGCGGATCACGATCCTGGAGCTGGCCCGGAAGATCATCGAGCTTCACCGAGTCCGACTCGGAGCTGACGATGATCCCGTACGACCAGGTCTACGGCCAGGGAATCGAGGACATGCTCCACCGGGCGCCGTCGATCGAGAAGATCCACGAGGCGATCGGCTGGCAGCCGACCCGGACGTTCGAGCAGACCCTGGCGGACGTGGTGGACTTCGTTCGCCGGGACCCGCTGCTCGTGGACGCCGCGGTTCTCGAGAGCTAGATCTCCCGGTCGGCGGCCGCAAGAAGGCCGGCGCCGGGGCAACGGGTGGGGAGAGGAGTGACACGAGGGTGTTACCCCGTTGCCGCAGGCGCCGTCAGAGGAGTCTTGCTCGGTCGGCCGCCCGCCAAAACGTCCCCTGAGGAGCGGGGAATCGACCCCCGGCGCACCCCGCTCGGGAAGCCGTAAAGAGGCTGTGAGGCGGTCTCTGTAGGCGCCGAGGAGTCGGGTACCATCCTCGTACCTTGTTCGAACGCTTCACGGAACGTGCCCGCCAGGTGGTCGTGCTGGCCCAGGACGAAGCGCGCGCCCTCAAGCACAACTACATCGGCACCGAGCACATCCTCCTCGGACTCCTCCGTGAGGAAGAGGGGCTCGCCGCGCGCGTCCTCGAGTCGCTCGACATCACCGTCGAGGAGGTCCGGGCGCAGGTCGCGCGGATCGTCGGCCAGGGCGACGAGGTCACGACGGGGCAGATCCCGTTCACGCCGCGCGCGAAGAAGGTGCTCGAGCTCGCGCTGCGCGAGGCGCTCAGCCTCGGCCACAACTACATCGGCACGGAGCACATCCTGCTCGGGCTCGTCCGCGAGAACGAGGGCGTGGCCGCGCGCATCCTGCTCGACTTCGACGCCGACGCCGAGAAGATCCGCAACGAGATCATCCGCATGCTCTCCGGCCCGGGCCGGCGGCAGGGCGGCGGGGGCGCGGCCGGCGAGAAGTCGAAGAGCTCGAAGCTGCTCGACCAGTTCGGCCGCAACCTGACGAAGCTCGCGGCCGAGGGGAAGCTCGACCCGGTCGTCGGCCGCCAGACCGAGATCGAGCGCGTGATGCAGATCCTCTCGCGCCGCACCAAGAACAATCCTGTCCTCATCGGCGAGCCCGGCGTCGGCAAGACCGCCGTCGTCGAGGGCCTCGCCGCGCGCATCTCCGGCGGCCAGGTGCCCGAGCTCCTGAAGGGCAAGCAGATCTACACGCTCGACCTCGCCGCGCTCGTCGCCGGCTCGAAGTACCGCGGTGAGTTCGAGGAGCGCCTGAAGAAGGTGATGAAGGAGATCACCCAGCGCGGCGACATCATTCTCTTCATCGACGAGCTCCACAACCTCGTCGGCGCCGGCGCAGCGGAGGGCGCGATCGACGCAGCGTCGATCCTGAAGCCCGCACTCGCGCGCGGCGAGCTCCAGACCATCGGCGCGACGACGCTCGACGAGTACCGCAAGTACCTCGAGCGCGACGCCGCACTCGAGCGCCGCTTCCAGCAGATCCGCGTCGACGAGCCGGCGACCGAGGACACCGTGCAGATCCTGCGCGGCCTCCGCGACCGCTACGAGGCGCATCACCGCGTCAAGATCACCGACGAGGCCCTCGAGGCCGCCGCGGTGCTCGCGGACCGGTACATCCAGGACCGCCACCTCCCGGACAAGGCGATCGACCTGATCGACGAGGCCGCGTCGCGCATGCGCATCAAGACGATGAGCGCGCCGCCGCGCTACCGCGAGCTCGAGGAGGAGATCGAGAAGGTCCGCAAGGACAAGGAAGACTCGATCGAGAACCAGGAGTTCGAGAAGGCCGCGTCGCTCCGCGACAAGGAGCGGAAGCTCACGCAGAAGAAGCGGGAGCTCGAGGACCAGTGGCGCAACTCGGCCGAGGCCGAGGAGCAGCCCGAGATCGGCGAGGACGAGATCGCGGACATCGTCTCGATGTGGACGGGCATCCCCGTCTTCAAGCTCACCGAGGCGGAGTCGGAGAAGCTCATCCACATGGAGGGCGAGCTGCACAAGCGGCTCATCGGCCAGGAAGAGGCGATCGTCGCCGTCTCGAAGTCGATCCGGCGCGCGCGCGCGGGGATCAAGGACCCGAAGCGCCCGACCGGCTCGTTCATCTTCCTCGGCCCCTCGGGCGTCGGGAAGACCGAGCTCGCCCGCACGCTCGCCGAGTTCCTCTTCAGCGACGAGGACGCGATGATCAAGCTCGACATGTCGGAGTACATGGAGAAGCACTCCGTGTCCCGGCTCGTCGGCTCGCCTCCGGGCTACATCGGCTACGACGAAGGCGGCCAGCTGACCGAGGCCGTGCGCCGCAAGCCGTACTCGGTCGTCGTGCTCGACGAGATCGAGAAGGCGCACCCGGACGTGTTCAACATCCTCCTCCAGATCCTCGAGGACGGCCGGCTCACCGACGCGCAGGGTCGCCACGTCGACTTCCGGAACACGATCGTGATCATGACCTCGAACATCGGGGCCGGCACGATCTCGAAGAACCAGACGCTCGGCTTCTCGGTCGGCGACGACACCGGCCTCTCGTACGACGAGATGAAGAGCCGGATCATGGGCGAGCTGAAGAAGGTCTTCCGCCCGGAGCTCCTGAACCGGATCGACGACGTCATCGTCTTCCACAAGCTGTCGAGGGACGAGATCCTCACGATCGTCGAGCTGATGCTCCGCCGCCTGCGCGAGCAGATGGCCATGCACGAGGTGACGATCGAGCTCACCGACGAGGCGAAGGAGCTGCTCGTCGACAAGGGCTACGACCCGACGATGGGCGCCCGGCCGCTGCGCCGCGCGATCCAGCGCCACATCGAGGATCCGCTCGCCGACTTCGTGCTCGGCCGCGAGCTCGAGTCGGGCTCGACGATCCTCGTCACGCGCAAGCCGGAGACGGAAGAGGTCGACATCACGGTCATCCCCGGCGCGATGTCGGTCGAGTCCGTGACGGTGCCGCCCGAGGCGCCGGCCGAGCCCGAGCAGTCCGACGAGAGCTAGCTAAGCACCCACGCGTCGTCGCGCAGGATCGGCACGACCTCGCCGGACGCCGTGATCCCGTCGACGCTCACCTCCGGGCCGCCGATCATGAAGTCCGTGTGGACGGACGAGGAGTTGACGCCGTGCGCGTCGCGCTCCTCGGGCGAGAGGTGGCCCGACCCTGCGACGGTCCGCGTGATCGCCTTGCCGTAGGCGATGTGGCACGTCGCGTTCTCGTCGAACAGCGTGTCGTAGAAGACGAGCCCGGTCTGCCCGACGCGTGACGAGCCGTCGACGAGCGCGACCTCGCCGAGGCGCGCCGCTCCCTCGTCACGCTGCGTCTGCGCACGGACGACGTCGGCACCGTGCGCGGCCTGCACGTCGACGACCCTGCCGCCCTCGAACCGCAGCTCGAGCCCCTCGACGAGCGTGCCGAGCAGCGCGAGCGGGCGCGTCGAGCGGACGACGCCCTCGGTCCGGCGCGCGTCGGGCGCGACGTAGACCTCCTCGGTCGGCATGTTCGGCGCGTGCTCCCGGCCCCACGAGGTGTGGAAGCGGGCCGCCTCGAAGTTCCCTTCGGGGAGGAGGCCGATCGTCAGGTCGGTGCCGCCGCCGTGGAAGTGGAGCGAGTCGAGCTCGCGTGCGTTCAGCGCCTTCGCGCGCTCGCTGAGCCGGTCGAGGTGCTCGCGCCACGCGGCGACCGGGTCCGGCTCGTCGAGGCGAACCGCGAACGCCACGGCCTCCCAGAGCCGCTCGACGTCGGGCTCGCCGAAGATCCGCTCCGCCCAGCCCTCGTTCGGGAAGGCGACCGCCGTCCAGTTGATCAGCTCCTCGTCGAGGACGAGCCTGCCTCCGAGCTCCTGGAGCTCCTTCGGAACCGCGCGACCGACCCGCTCGCCGTCGACGTCCGCGAGAAGGTCGGGCTCGGGGTCGCCCGTGATCGAGATGCTCGCCGCCTTCGCGTCGCCGAAGGCCTGCATCCGGGCCAGCCGCCACGGAGGGCTCCAGTCGAGCGACTCCTCGGGCGCACCCTCGACGAACGCCTTGCGTACGTGCATGTCGAAGTACTCCACGTCGACGTAGCGGGCGCCGGCGGCGTAGGCCGCGCGCGTGATCGCCCGCACGAGCGGCGCATGCGCGAGCAGCCCGCTGACACCGACGATCTGCCCCGGCGCGACGTTCGCACCGACGCGCACTGCGAGCTCCGCGTAGCGATCGAGCCGCTCGTCCACGGGCGCAGCCTAACCCCGGAAACGTCGACGGCGACCCGGGTATCCGAGTCGCCGTCCGCCGCGAGAGAGGTGGGCTGCGGCCCCCCACGACCTCTCGCGAACACACTCTGGGCCATCCGGAGTGGTCCCGCCTACCCCACAAGGGTGAAAAAGTGAACCGAATAGGTGAATCAGCGAAAGGGGGAGGAATCAAGCGAGACCGGTCGGCCAGACTCCGGGAGCAACGAAGGACGGGCGCCGATGCGGCGGGCGCCCTCCAAAGGCGAGAAGGCGGGCGATGCGGCGGCCCGCCTTTTTCCTTTTCAGGGGACAGGTAGAACGCGGGGATGCCCGCGTCGAGGCTCGGCCGCCGTCCCGTCCCGCTCGTGCTCTTCGGGGCGCTCGCGATCTCGTTCTCGGCGATCCTCTACCGCTACGCCGATGTCTCGCCGACGACCGGCGCGTTCTACCGCTGTGTCTGGGCGCTCCCGGTGCTCTGGCTCCTGGCCCGGCTCGAGGACCGCCGGTACGGCCCGCGTCCCTGGCGTACGCGACGGCTCGCGTGGATCGCCGGGGCGTTCTTCGCCGCCGACCTGATCCTCTGGCACCACGCGATCGAGCAGGTCGGCGCGGGGCTCGCGACGGTGCTCGGCAACACGCAGGTCGTGCTGGTGGCGCTCCTCGCCTGGCTGGTGCTGGGAGAGCGCCCGCCGCGGGCCGCGCTCGCGGCGATTCCCGTGGTCGGTCTGGGCGTGATCCTCATCTCCGGCGTCCTCGAGGACGGGGCGTACGGCGTGAACCCGCCGCTCGGGGCGCTCTTCGGCGTCCTGACGGGGATCGCGTACTCGGGGTTCCTGCTGACGCTTCGCGAAGGCAGCAGCGACCTCCGGCGCGCCGCCGGGCCGCTCTACGACGCGACGCTCGCGTCCGCGGTCGGCTGCGGGCTCTGGGGCCTCGTCGCGGGGGACCTCGACCTCACGCCGGGCCCTTCGGCGACGGCCTGGCTGATCGTGCTCGCCCTGAGCTCGCAGGTCTTCGGCTGGCTGCTGATCGCGATCTCGCTCCCGCGCCTGCCGGCGGCGCTGTCGTCGGTCATGCTGACGTTCCAGCCGCTCTGCTCGGTCGTCTTCGCGGCGATCCTGCTCGACGAGTCGCCCTCCCGGGAGCAGCTGCTCGGGGCCGCGTGCATCCTCGCCGGGCTCGTGATCGCCACGGTGACGCGGCGTCCGGCGCCCGTCCCCGAGGCTGCGTAGTCCGGGGCCTACCTCGATCGGATGATCGGGGCCGTGGACGGGCCTGCCGATTCGTCACGTGAGCGCGCATGCGCGCTCCTGCGGACCATGGACTTGCGGCACATCACCCACCACCGCCCGAGGCGGTCATGAGCGCCACGCTCGACGACGTTCGCTGGCTCCCGCTCGGCGCGATCCTCACCGGATCGGGCCTGGTGAGCGTCGCACAGCTCGAGGAGGCGCTCGAGGCACAGCGCCACCACGGCGGCCGCCTCGGAACGGTCCTCGCCGAGCTCGGAATGCTCACGACGCGCCAGGTCGCCGGTGCGATCGCAGAGCAGTGCCGGCTCGAGCTGATCGACCTGGACGGCTTCGACGTCGACCCCGAGGCCGTCAAGCTTCTGCCGGAGGCGCTCGCGCGCCGCTTCGACGCGCTGCCCGTCGGCTTCTTCGAGGACGGCGCGCTCAAGCTGGCGCTCGCGGACCCGACGAACCTCCGGGCGGTCGACGACATCCAGCTCGCGCTCGGCATCCAGTTCCGACCCGTCGTCGTCGAGCAGACGCAGCTCGAGCAGGCGCTCAACCGCGCGTACCGCGCGCGGATCGAGCTCACGCTGGTCGAGCCCGAGAGCGAGGACGAATCCCGGGTGGACGACATCCGCGACATGGCGTCGAGCACGCCGACGATCTCGCTCGTCAACCGGCTGCTCACGACCGCGATCGAGGAAGGCGCATCGGACCTGCACTTCGAGCCGAAGCGCGACCGGCTCCTCGTCCGGATGCGCGTCGACGGCGTGATGCGCGACGTCGCGGAGGTGCCGAAGCACATGCAGCCCGCAGTCTCGAGCCGGCTGAAGGTCATGGGCTCGCTCGACATCGCGGAGCGGCGCATCCCGCAGGACGGCCGCGTCTCGGTGCACTTCGGCGGCGAGCCGCTCGATCTCCGGATCGCGGTGCTTCCACTCCGGCACGGCGAGCAGGTCGTCCTCCGGATCCTGAGCCGACGCGGACAACGTCCCCGCCTCACCGACCTCGGGCTCGACGACCACTCGCGTTCGCTCTTCGTCGAGGCGCTCGAGCAGCCGTTCGGCGCGATCGTCGTGTGCGGGCCGACGGGCAGCGGGAAGACGACGACGCTCTACGGGGCGCTCGACCGGATCGGCGCCTCGGGTCGCGTGATCATGACCGTCGAGGATCCGATCGAGTACGAGCTGCCCGACGCGAACCAGAGCGAGGTGGACGAGAAGGGCGGGTTGACCTTCGCGCGCGGGCTGCGAACGATCCTCCGCAGCGATCCGGACGTGCTCCTCGTCGGCGAGATCCGCGACGCGGAGACGGCCTCGATCGCGACGCAGGCGGCGATGACCGGCCACCTCGTGCTCACCTCGCTTCACGCGCACACGGCGGCGGGTGCGATCGCGCGGCTCCGCGAGATGGACGTCCCGTCGGGGATGCTCGCGAGCTCGCTCAACCTGATCGTCGCGCAGCGGCTCGCGCGCAGGCTCTGCGAGAGCTGCCGCCAGAGCTATCCGGCACCGCCGGGCGCGGACGTCGCGGCCGGGGCGACGCTCTGGCACGCGGTCGGCTGCAACGCGTGCGGCGGCAGCGGATACCGCGGGCGCGTCGCCTTCTTCGAGCTGATGCCGATCCGCGGCGACGTCAGGAGCCTCGTCGAGGACTCGGCCGAGCGGATCTTCGCGGCGGCCGTCGCGCAGGGCATGCGCACGCTTCGCGAGGACGGGCTCCGGCTCTGCCTCGAGGGTCTGTCGACGGTGGACGAGATCCGGCGTGTCACCGGCGACCGTCTGACGTAGTTACAGAATCGGCACAGTCGCCGTCCTGCGCCGCGGTTAGCGTGGCGTCATGGCGAAGGCGGCCGTCCAGTACGCGTGCTCGGAGTGCGGCTACGCCGCGGGGCGCTGGTTCGGGAAGTGCCCGGGCTGCGGCGCGTTCGGGACGCTCGCCGAGGAGAAGGTCGCCGCGCCGACCAAGGGCGGTGGTACGGCGCGGCCGCTGCTCCGCCTCGTCGACGTCAAGGCCGAGGAGGCCGCGAGGATCGGGACGGGAGTGCCCGAGCTCGACCGCGTGCTCGGCGGCGGCCTCGTGCCGGCCTCGCTCGTCCTCGTGGGCGGCGAGCCCGGCGTCGGCAAGTCGACGCTGCTCCTGACGGCGCTCGCCGCGATCTCGAAGGACCGGCGCGCGCTGCTCGTGACGGGCGAGGAGTCGACCGCCCAGGTGAAGCTCCGCGCGCAGCGGCTCGGCGGCGCCGAGCGCGTCGAGGTCCTGGCCGAGACGGAGCTCGAGACGGTTTGCGCCACGCTCGAGCGCGAGCGCCCCGACGTCTGCGTGATCGACTCGGTCCAGACGCTCTACTCGTCCGAGCTCGGATCCGCGCCCGGATCGGTGGCGCAGGTGCGCGAGTCGGCCGCCCGGCTGCTCCGCGTGGCGAAGGAGTCGGGCGTCGCGACGATCCTCGTCGGGCACGTGACGAAGGACGGCGCCGTCGCCGGCCCGCGCGTGCTCGAGCACCTCGTCGACTGCGTGCTGCAGTTCGAGGGCGACCGCTACCACGCGCATCGCGTTCTCAGGGCCGCGAAGAACCGCTTCGGCTCGACGAACGAGCTCGGCGTGTTCGAGATGACGGGCGCCGGTCTCGTCGGCGTGCCCGACCCCTCCGAGCTCTTCGGCCGCACCGTCGCCGGCGAGCCCGGGTCGGCCGTCGCGTGCGCGCTCGAGGGGACGCGGCCGATCCTGCTCGAGGTCCAGGCGCTCGTCGCGCAGACCGACCTCGCGATGCCCCGTCGCGTCGCGACCGGCGTCGATCCGAAGCGGCTCGCGATGATCGTCGCCGTGCTCTCGCGGCACGCGGGCATCGGCCTCGGTCAGGCAGACGTCTTCGTGAACGTCGCGGGCGGCGTGCGGGTCGACGAGCCGGGCGCCGACCTCCCGGTCGCCCTCGCGATCGCGTCGGCCGCGAAGCGGAGGCCGGTGCACGAGGGCCTCGCCGCGTTCGGCGAGATCGGGCTGACCGGAAGGCTCCGGCCGGCCGCGCAGGCCGAGCGCAGGCTCGAGGAGTGCACGAAGCTCGGCCTGAAGACGGCACTCGTGCCGTCTGGCACGAGCGGAAGGGGGACGCTAGCCTTGCTGCAGGCGGAGACGCTGCGGGAGGCGACGAGAGCGGGGCTGGAGACGAGTGGAGAAGGAGCGCAACCCGACTGAACGCGAGGGCTGGGCGCCGGAGGTCGGCGTTCCCCGCACGCGCGCCGAGCTCGACCTGAGGCGCGATCCCGTGCTGCTCGCCGCGATCGCGCAGGTCGCGCCGGGCACGGACCTCCGCCAGGGGATCGACGACATCATCCGCTCGAAGGAGGGCGCGCTGATCGTGATCGGCGACCCGGAGGAGCTCTCGTTCCTCTACTCCGGCGGGATGAAGCTCGGCCTGCCGTTCCGGCCCCAGCTCCTCTACGAGCTCGCGAAGATGGACGGCGCGATCATCGTCAACGCCGATCTCGGCCGGCTCGCGTACGCGAACGTCCAGCTCATGCCGGATCCGACGATCGCCTCGGGCGAGACGGGAACGCGGCACCGAACGGCCGAGCGCGTCGCCAAGCAGACCGACGCCCTCGTGATCTCGATCTCGCAGCAGCGCGAGACGGTGACGGTCTTCCTCGGGACGCGCCGCTATCAGCTCGAGCAGGTCCCCGACGTCCTCTCGAAGACGAACCAGGCGCTCGCGACGCTCGAGACGTACCGCGCGCGCCTCGACCACGTCCTCACCCGTCTCACCGCGCTCGAGTTCCAGAACGCCGTCGTGCTCGACGACGTGCTCGTCGTCCTCCAGCGCGCCGAGCTGACCACGCGCATGGCCGAGGAGATCGAGCGCGCCTGCGTCGAGCTCGGCAGCGAGGGCCGGATGATCCGGATGCAGCTCGAGGAGCTCGTCGGCGAGGTTCCGAGGGAGAAGGCGGCGGTCGTCTACGACTACCACGCCCAGGGCGGCGTCGACCCGACCCGCGAGGGGCTCCAGGCGCTCGCCGAGCTCGCCTACAAGGAGCTGCTCGAGTTCGAGCTGCTCGCGGTGCTCGGCTACCCCGCCACGACGAACCCGCTGGACCACTCCGTGAGCCCCCGCGGGTACCGGGTTCTCTCCCATATCCCGCGCCTCCCGGACAGCGTGATCCGCCACGTCGTCGAGCACATGGCGAACCTCGAGGCCATCGTCAGGGCCTCTCAGCGCGACCTCGAGGCCGTCGACGGGGTGGGGTCGGTCCGGGCCCGGGACATCCGTGAGGGGCTCCGGCGCCTCCAGGAGCACAACCTGGTCGACCGCTACCTGCAGCTCTGAAGGAGAAGTTCGCTCCGAGCAGGGCTTTTGCCGAAAAGCCCTGGAAATGCTACGATTCTGTGACGTACGCCGGCGCAGACGATCGCGCCGGCTTTCTTGGCGGATAGGGACTCCAGAAGGGGAGGACGCGGCTTGTTCAAGGTCGGTGCGAAGGTGGTCTACCCCCACCACGGGGCGGGAACGGTGGTCAAGAAGGAGTCGCGCGAGGTGTTGGGGCAGAAGCGCGAGTACCTGACGATCCGGATCCTGCACAACGACATGACGGTGCAGGTGCCTGCCGACAACGCCGAGGCCGTCGGCCTCCGGCCGGTGATCGACGAGAAGATGGTCGAGGTCGTCGTGAAGGCGTTGAAGGGCGGCGGCACACAGATGCCCAAGAACTGGAACCGACGCTTCAAGCACAACCGCGACAAGATGAAGACCGGTGACGTGCTGGAGCTCGCAGAGGTCGTACGCAACCTCTCGCTCCGGGACCACGAGAAGGGTCTCTCGACCGGTGAGAAGCAGATGTTCGTGAAGGCGAAGAAGATCCTCGCCTCCGAGCTGATGTACGCGAAGGGCATGGACGCCGAGGAAGCGGCCGAATGGCTCGAGGGCGTGCTGTCCAACGTGGGCACGAACGGTAAGAAGCGCACACCGCGCGCGAAGGCAACCGCGGCCGCGCGCTAGTCCTCCTGAATGTCCGTCTGGGCCGTTCTCGCCGCAGCAGGAAGCGGCGAGCGGCTCGGGCTGGACCGGCCGAAGGCGTTCGCGAACCTGCGCGACCGGCCGCTGCTCGCGGAGCCGCTCGAGCGGCTCGAGGCGTCCGAATGGATCGACTCGATCGTCGTCGTGGTGCCTGCCGAGTGGGAGGAGCCGGCGATCCTCCTCGCCGAGGAGCTCGGCGCCGGCAAGGTCGTCGCGTGCGTGACCGGCGGTGCGACGCGCGCAGAGTCGGTGCGCGCGGCGGTCGCCGAGGTCGGCGACGACGCGGCGGTGATCATCGTCCACGACGCAGCGCGGCCGCTCGTGGACGACGACGTGATCGAGCGTGTGCTGAAGCCGCTCTCCGAGGGCTTCGAGGGGGCCGTGCCGACGGTGCCGGTGTCGGACACCGTGAAGCGCGCGCGCGACGGAGCGATCGTCGAGACGCTCGACCGGGCGGAGCTCGTCGCCGTGCAGACGCCGCAGGCGTTCCTCGCGGACGTCCTGCGAAGCGCGCTCGGCGGCGACATCGGCGCGGCGACGGACTGCTCGTCGCTCGTCGAGGCCGCAGGCGGGCGAGTCGCGGCGGTGCCGGGCGACCACCGGCTCCTCAAGGTGACGGAGCCGAGCGACCTCGAGCTCGTGGAGAGACTGCTCTAGGCGGCGAGGGCGCGGCGCGGCGCCGGCTCGACCGCGGCGGCCGGCGAATCCCAGAGCTGTCGCACGCCGCCGAACAGGATCACCGCCGTCGAGCTCGCGACGACGACACCTGCCGCGATCCACAGCGTGTCGGCGAACCCGATCGTCGCCGCGAGCGGGCCGACGAGGATCGTCCCCACCGGCACGAGAGCGAACGAGCCGAGCCAGTCGTAGGAGCTCACACGGGACAGCCGCTCCGCCGGGATCCGGTTCTGCAGCGTCGTCGCCCAGAGCACCTCGAAGAACTCGACGCCGACGCCGGCCACGAACGCCGCCGCTGCGATCACGAGCTGCCCCGCCGACAGCGCGAGCGCGCAGAGCGGAAGCGCGATCAGGAGCAGCGCCGCGTTCCCGACGAGCAACGGTCGGCGCGGCCTGTGGTGGAGCGCGAGCAGGCCGCCCGCCAGCATCCCCGCGGCCTCGGCGGTGAGGATCAGCCCCCACGCCGCAGCGCCGCCGAGCGACGTCGCGGCCACGAACGGTCCGAGCACGAAGAACGCGGCCCACGAGAACGCGTTGATGAACGTGAACTGCACGACGACGGCCCAGAGCCACCGTCGCGAGCGCACCTCCGCCCAACCCTCGCGGAGCTCCGTCATGAAGCGGCGCCGGACGACCGGGAGCGCGGGGAGCCTCAGGCAGGCGAGGAAGCAGGCGCCGGCGACGTAGGTCGCTGCGTCGACGGCGAGCGCGAGACCGGGGCCGAGGCCCGCGACGAGCAGCCCGCCGCCCGCCGCACCGGCCAACGCGGTCCCGTTGCGCGAGAAGCCGAGGATCGCGTTCGCCTGCTGCAGCTTCGACGGGCTCACGGTCTGCGGGACGACGCCGTGGGACGCGGGCACGAAGAACGCAGCGGCCACGCCGCGGACGGCGGCCACGCACACGACGTGCCAGACCTGTGCCGTCCCGGTCAGCAGCAGCACGGCGAGCGTCGCCTGCGCGGCTGCGCCGACGAGGTCGGCGAAGACCATCACGAGGTGCCGCGGCACGCGGTCTGCCCAGACGCCTCCGACGACGAGGAACAGGATCTGCGGCACGAAGCTCGCGCCGAGGACGAGGCCGAGGTCGGAAGGCGAGCCCGTGAGGTCGACGACCGCGAACGCGAGAGCGACGGGCGCGATCGTGCTCCCGAGCATCGAGATCGTCCGCCCCGCGAAGAGAAGCGCGAACGCGCGCTCGCGAAGCGGGCTCGTCGGGGCGAGGCGGCGGAAACGGCGCACGACCTTCGAATCGTGTGCGTGCCACGGCGGCTGGCATCCCCCGATCGAGGGGCAGAATGCGGCGATGCTCGTCGACTACCACATGCACCTGCGCCGCTCGCGCGGCGATTCCGAGGAGGTCGACCACACCGTCGAGGCCGTCGAGCGTTACGTGGAGACCGCCCGGGCGCGCGGAGTCGACGAGATCGGGCTCACCGAGCACGTCTACTACTTCGCAGAGACCGGCTTCGCCTGGTCGCTGCCGTACCAGCTCGAACGCTGCACGCAGAGCCTCGAGCGCTACTGCGACGCCGTGCTCGAGGCGAAGCGTCGCGGCCTTCCGGTGAAGCTCGGGCTCGAGGTCGACTGGGTGCCGGAGCACGCCGAGCAGCTCGCGACGGTGCTCGAGCCCTACCCGTGGGACTTCCTGCTCGGCTCGGTGCACTGGATCGACGGTCTCGCGGTCGACCAGCGCCCAGGGCTCTGGGAGGGAAACACGGTGGAGGAGGTCTGGTCGCTCTACGCGCGCGAGCTCGAGGCGGCCGCGCGGAGCGGCCACTTCGACGTCCTCGCGCACCCCGATCTCGTCAAGATCTTCGGCGACCGTGTCGAGTGGAACTGGCAGCCGGTGATCGATGCGCTCGACGGCGTCGCCCTCGAGGTCTCGACCGCCGGGCTTCGCAAGCCGGTCGGCGACCTCTATCCGGACGCGGAGCTGCTCCGCGGTGCACGCCGGATCACGCTCGCCTCGGACGCACACCTGGCCGACGACGTCGGTCGCGACCTCGACCGTGCGGTCGAGCTCGCGCGCGCCGCGGGCTTCGAGACGGTCACCGTGTTCGAGGGCCGGCGCTCGCGCCAGGAGCCGCTCGGATGACCGACTACCGGGTCGGCATCGGCGTCGACGCGCATGCGCTCGAGGAGGGTGTGCCGCTCGTCCTCGGCGGCGTCGAGATCCCGTACCCGCGTGGGCTCGCCGGCCACTCCGACGGCGACGTGCTGACGCACGCCTTGATCGACGCGATCCTGGGCGCCGCGGGCCTCGCCGACATCGGCGCGATGTTCCCCGCCGGCGACCCTCAGTGGGAGGGCGCATCGTCGCTCGACCTGCTCGCGCGCGCGTACGCCGGCGTGCGCGACCTCGGCTTCGAGCTCGTGAACGCCGACTGCATCCTGATCGGCGGAGGAGCCGCGCCTCGCGCCGTACCGGCTCGAGATGCGCTCCCGGCTGTCCGCTGCCCTCGGAGTCGACGAGCTGCGCGTCGCCGTCCGCGCGACGACGACGGACCGCCTCGGCTTCACCGGGCGAGGCGAAGGACTGGCGGCGCAGTCCGTCGCCTTGCTCGTGCGCAATTGAACGTCGTCCGCTACGCCGACCGTGAGGACCTCCGCGAGATCAGGTTCGCGACGTTGTCGCGGCCGACGTTCCCGGAGTACATGCACCACAACGTTCCGGGCAACCTCTACTGGGGCCGACTCTACGAGGACTTCCCCGGCTTCCAGCTCGCGCTGCTGGACGGCGACGACCTCGTCGCCGAGCTGCACTCCGTGCCCACCGCCTGGGACGGAAGCGCGGACGACCTGCCGAGCGGGTGGGACGACGCGTTCCTGCGCGCGTTCGAGAGCGGACGCGAGCCCGACGTGCTGTGTGCGCTCGCGATCTCGGTGCGCCCGGATCGTCAGGGTCAGCGTCTCTCGAGCCGGATGCTCGACGAGATGCGCCGCGCGGCCGGCTCGCACGGGCTGCGCGAGCTGATCGCGCCGGTTCGCCCGACGCGCAAGTCGCTCTACCCGCTGATCCCGATCGAGGACTACGTGCAGTGGCGGCGGGAGGACGGCTCGCACTTCGACCCGTGGATCCGGCTCCACGAGCGGGTCGGCGGCGAGGTGCTCGGGCCGTGTCCGACGTCGATGACGATCGAGGCGCCGGCCGCCGACTGGGAGGAGTGGACGGGGATGGCGTTTCCCGGCGACGGCGACTACGTCTTCCCGGGCGGGCTCGCGCCGCTGTACGTGCGCGACGGCATCGGCCGTCACGTCGAGCCGAACGTCTGGCTACGACACGCGCCGCTCACCGGGTAGCCGCACCACGCCGCCGCTCGTGTCGACGAGCCCGTCACGCTCGAGCGCCGCGACCGCGTCCGCGTCGAGGCTCGCAAGCGAGCGAGGGCCGGCCGCGACGAGCCGGAGCGTGTCCGCCCGGCGCTGGCGGAAGGAGCCCTCGAAGCGCCCCTGCTTGCGCAGCGGCTCGTAGCGCCGGCCGCGGGAGGGGCAGCGCTCGGCCAGCGGGCAGACCTCGCAGCGCGGGACGCGCGCGAGGCACACCGTGCGCCCGAGGTCCATGAGCGCCTGGCCGCAGACGTGGTCGAAGCGGTGCCCGGTGCGTTCCTCGACCCGCAGCACGTTCGTGTCGCGCGGCAGGACCGGATCTCCGAAGGCGAACGACCGAACCGCAGCGGCGGTGTACGGCCCGACTCCCGGCAGCTCGGTCAGGTCGTCGGGCCAGCCGCGCTCGGCGACGACGCTCGCTGCGCGGTGGAGGTTGAGCCCGCGGCGGTTGTAGCCGAGCCCCTGCCACTCGCGGATCACGTCGGACGGCGACGCCGCAGCGAGCGCGTCGACGGTCGGCCAGCGCTCGAGCCACGCGAGGTACCGCGGGACGACGCGCGTCACTTGCGTCTGCTGGAGCATGACCTCGCTATACGAGGACCGCGTACGGATCCGTCGTCTCTCGCCAGGGGAGATCGGCGCCATTCTTGCGGAACCAGGCCAGGAGAAGCACGTCCACGCCCGCGAGACTAAAGGGCCCCGCGCAGCGCGCGCGACCCCGGCGGCCAGGGCTTCTAGGATGGGAACGGATGGTCGTCGCGGTGAGCGTGGACATGGAGGGCGCCTCGCAACTCCGCGGCGTGCGCGAGATCTTCGGCTGTATGCCGGAGTATTGGGAGACGGGAAAGCCGCGGCTGGAAGCTGACGTCCGTGCGGTGTGTGAAGGGCTGCTCGCCGGCGGCGCATCCGAGCTTGTCGTCCTCGACAACCATGGCGGGAACACCGTGAACGTCGCAGCGGCTTCGCTGCCGCCTGGCGCGCGCCTCGAGACGTGGAACGTCTACGAGCTTCGCGAGCACGGGATCGACGCCATGTTCCAGGTGGGCTACCACGCACGCGGCGGCGTCGACGGGTTCCTCTCCCACACATACGTTCCGGGACTGCGGTTGCGTGTTCGCGGTGAACTGATCTCCGAGAGCCACGGTCGGGCTTGGGCGGCCGAGGTCCCGCTGCTCGGGATCGTCGGAAACGACCGACACCAGCAGACGTTGGGGTCGCTCGAAGGGACGCCGTACCTCGTTGTTCAGGACTCAGTCGCACGTGGCGCGATGCGCCCGGTGTTCGACGATCAAGACGACGGGCTCGACGCGATCCGCACCTTCGCAGAGGCGTGCGCGCGGGAGCGTGCATCAGCACGGGCCGTCGCGGCGCCGTCTGGCGTTGCGTTCGAGGCGAGCATGCCGAACGGCCGCGACGTCGTCGAGGAGATGGCCGACGCCGGCTGGGAGCGCGTTGGTGACGTCGAGTTCGCCGTCGAGCTCGAAACCTGGCGAGACTCCCGAGAGCCGCTCGCCGTCGCGATGAACGCATCGCTTGCACCCTTCATGCCGTACGGGTTCAGCGGCTTCGTCAGCGCCGAGGAGGCTGCTGCGGCCGACCAGCGGCGCGTGAGGCAACTCGTGACGATCTTCGACGCGTGGGCAGCCGAAGCCCACCCGCAGTGGTACACGCAAGCAGCCGACCCGTTCCCGGCAGGCGTCGCCGAGCGACTCGGCACCGTGTAGACGGCCGGGTCAGCACGAGATCGCCGAGGTTCGTCATCCGAGCGTCTTCCAGAAGAAGGTGGCGTCGCAGGGTCGGCCGTCTGGGTAGAGGGCGAAGCCGGGGACGACGCCGACTCTCGTCCAGCCGAGGCGGTCGTAGAGGCGCTCGGCCGCGCTGCCGGTCACGGTGTCGAGCACGAGCAGCGACTTGCCCTCCGCACGCGCCTCGGCCTCGGCGTGTTCCATGAGCAGCTGCGCAACGCCGCGCCCACGCGCCGAGCGGTGGACGAGGAGCTTCGCGATCTCGCCGCGGTGCGGCTGGTTCGGGGGCAGCGCCAGGTGGACCTGCACCGTGCCGACGAGCCGGTCGCCGTCGAACGCGGCGAGGATCAGGCGTCGGCCGCGCGCAGCGTCGGCGCCGAACGCCTCGAACGCTTCGCGCGCCTGCTCGCGCGAGAACGGCCACATGTAGCTGACGGACGCGCCGCCCGCGACGCAGTCCGCGAGGACGTCCGCGAGCCCGTCGAGGTGGCGGTCGAGCTCGCCCGGCCGGAGCCGGCGGATCTCGATCTCGTCGGCCCGTTTCACGCAAACGTCTCCGGCGTGCTCGCGGCGAAGACCTCCCAGTTGCCCCGAACGCCGCGCAGCGCCTGCGCTCCGCGCTCTTCGAAGCGAGCTCGGACCCGACCGTGAGGTCCTTCACCGTCCGCGTCACGAGGACCTCGCCCGCCGTCCCGAGCGCAGCGACGCGGGCGCCGATGTGCACCGCGATGCCGCCGATTCCATCTTCGACCAGCTCGACCTCGCCGGTGTGGACGCCTGCACGAACCTCGAGACCCAGGAGCGCCAGCTCCGAGACGATCGAGAGCGCGGCTCGCACAGCACGTGCGGGGCCGTCGAACGTCGCAAGGAATCCGTCGCCCGCGCGATCGACCTCCCGTCCGTCGTAGCGCTCGAGCACGCGGCGGACCGTCTTGTTGTGCTGCTCGAGCAGCTCGCGCCAGCGCAGGTCGCCAAGCTCCGCGACGCGTTCCGTCGAGCGCACGAGATCGGTGAAGAGGATCGTCATGAGGGCGCGGTCCGGCTCCCGGACCGGCCGATCGCCGGTGACGAACGCCGCGACCTCGTCGATGAGCGCGTCCTGGTCGCCGATCCACGGCAGGTAGTCGCGGCCGGGGAGGAGGGCGAACGATGCATCCGGGATCTGCTCGGCGACCCAGCGCGCTTCCGCGACGCCGTCGACGTCGACGCCGCCCTTCGGAAGCTTCGCTTCCTCGCGCACGAGCACGAGCGTCGGAACGCGGACCTGCGGGAGCACCGCCCGGACGTCCACTCTCGAGCTCATCTCGGAGTAGGCGCGAAACGAGGTCGGACTTCCGGCGGCTCGCAGGACTCTCGCCGTCCACTCGATCGCACGCGCATCCCCAGCAGCGGAGGGGGCGAGCCGGGCGAGCCACTCGGCCGCGAACTCGCTCGTGCCCCAGGAGCGCACCGACTTCTCGCGCCAGGCGGCCTGCTCCTCGACCGTCGACCCCCAGGGGTAGTCGTCCGTTCGCAACCCGGCCTTCGCGCTCGGGCTGTAGAGAACGAGCGAGGAGGTGCGGGCCGGGTACGTTGCCGCGAAGAGCGAGGCGATCGGTGTGCCATAGCCCTGAGCGAAGATGGCCGCCCGCTCGACCTGCAAATCGTCGAGCACCGCGCGGATGTCGTCGATCCGCTGCTCGAGCGCGGTCGCGCTCTCACCCCTCACCCGATCGGACAGTCCGAGCCCGCGCCGGTCGAACACGACGACCCGGGCGAAGGTCGCGAGACGTCGGAGGAACCGCTCGAGCGACGGCTCCTCCCAATACAGGTCGAGCTGCGACACCCACCCCGGCACCCAGACGAGATCCGGGCCGGCGCCGAACGCCTGATAGGCGATCTGGAGGTCGCCGCTCGTCGCGTAGTGGGTCTCCGGTTCGCTCCTCAAGGCAGGACCGAAGTAAAGCGCGCTCCGGCGTGTGGAAGGATCGGCCCGTGCCGATCGACGGGCTCACGCCGTATGCCCACGTCGCCGACGTGCAGCGATCGGTCGACTTCTACCGCCGCCTCGGGCTCGAGGTGAGGAACAGCTACGAGAGCGACGGCGTCCTCGCGTGGGCGTTCGTCTCGAGCCCCGCGGACGAACCGAACGATGCCGGTGCTCGGCTGATGCTTGCGCTCGCCGACGGGCCGGTGCCGGCGGCGGATCAGGCGGTGCTGTTCTACTGCTGGTCGCCGGACGTGCGCGGGCTGCACGAGGAGCTGAAGACGGCCGGAGTCGACGTCGGCGAGATCACGCATCCGTTCTACATGCCTGCCGGCGAGTTCCGGGTCATCGATCCCGACGGCTACGTGGTGCTGATCGGCGAGCTCGACCGCGCTACCTGAGCCGCGAGAGCGCCTCGAAGTCGGCGCGATCTTTCGCTGCATCGTCGGGATCGTCGCGGGGCGACGACTTGCCGGCTCTGAGCAGATCCAGAGGGATCACGCGAGCCCGCACGCCGAGCAGCTCGCGCGCGTCGGTCCCGTGCGGCGCGTCCGACCACAGCGCGTCGCGCGCGCGGAGCGGGATGAAGATCCGTCCGTCGTCGTCGCTCCTCAGGTACGTCAGCTCGACCCGGACGGTGCCGAGCTCGTAGCCGGTCCCGCCGTCCTCGTCGGGGTACGGCACGTGCCGCCAGCCGCGTCCCTCGAGGAGTGATCCCAGAGCCTCGGCGTCGGCGAGCCACACGGCGAGGTCGACGTCGTCGTGTGCGCGCGTGACCTCGCCGACGTGGAAGTCGACGGCCCAGCCGCCGAAGAGCCAGTAGTCGAAGCCGTCGCGCTCGAAGAGCTCGGCGACGTCGCGGAGCGCCTGCAGCTGTTGCTGCACCGGGCGAGGATAGTTCCGCGCGGCGCTAGGCTCGACGCGTGCTGTACCAGCCCGAGGCGCACGAGCGCCTCACGGACGAGCCGTGGAACGCCGAGCGCGCACACGACGCGATCCGCGCGATCGTCGCGGACACCGAGGACGCATTCGACGACGGCTGGGACTCGCACCCGCTCGCGGGCGAACAGGGCAGGTTCCGGACGATCTACTCCGGTGGGGCCGGGGTCGTCGACGCGCTTCGGCGGCTCGACGAGCGTGGGATCGTCGACCTTCGACGAGACTACGTCCCGTACCTCGAGCGGTCGCTCGACGCTCCGCCCGACTTCCCGGAGGAGAATCCGCGGGGCAGCTACGTGTTCGGGGAGCCCGGCATCCGCCTGGTTCTCCAGCGGCTGGCGCCCTCGTCCGAGAACCTCGACGAGCTCGCAAGGCGGATCTCCGAGAACGCCCGCGACGAACGCCGCGAGCTGATGTGGGGCAGCCCGGGAACGATGCTCATCGCGCGGGAGCTCGAACTC
This sequence comes from uncultured Actinomycetes bacterium, assembly GCA_963737405.1. Classification (GTDB taxonomy): domain Bacteria; phylum Actinomycetota; class Thermoleophilia; order Gaiellales; family Gaiellaceae; genus JACCTU01. Next base: position 109,203 of record CAVTSL010000007.1, on the reverse strand, counting down.
GACGACCTCTGGGCCGAGAGCGCCGACTGGCTTCGCGGGGAGCGCGACGAAGACGGAGTCTGGGAGCAGAACCTGTTCGGCACACGCACTCGCTACCTGGGGCCGGCGCACGGGTTCGCCGGCTGCGTGCTCGCGCTCGGCGACGACCCGCTCGCGGCCGAGGTCGCGCGGAGATTCGTCGTCGAGGAGGACGGGCTCGCGAACTGGCCCCCGATGGCCGGCGACGAGCTCGCCTCTCGGCGCGACGGCTCGATCCGCGTGCAGTGGTGCCACGGGGCGCCGGGAATCGTGACGTCGCTCGGGGACCTGCTCGAGGAGGATCTCGCGCTGGCGGGAGGCGAGCTGGTGTGGCTCGCCGGCCCGCTCGCCAAGGGCGCCAACCTCTGCCACGGCACGGCCGGAAACGGATACGCGTTCCTCACGCTCTTGGCGCGCACCGGCGACGAGCGGTGGTTGGCGCGGGCGCGAGCCTTCGCGATGCACGCGATCGAGCAGGTCGAGCGGGTGCGCGCGGCCTACGGGCGGTTCGACTACTCCCTCTGGAGCGGCGATCTCGGGACGGCCCTCTACCTCGCCGACTGCCTCGACGGCAAGGGAGACCTTCCGCTCCCATGAGCAGGCGCGGCGAGGGCGGTACGGTGACGCCGTGAAGGCGAACCGCTCGATCCCGTCGGACGTCGTCGTTCCCGTGCTCGTCTATCCAGACGTTCGCGACGCGGTCGACTGGCTCGGGAAGGCGTTCGGGTTCGAGGAGCGGCTGCAGATCGGCGAGAGCCATCGCTCGCAGCTCAGGTTCGGCGACGGCGCCGTGATCGTCGCCGACGTCCGCCGCGAGCAGCGGCCGCCGCGAGCGGGCGAGGTCACGCACCTGGTCCTGGTGCGCGTCGACGATGCTCGCGCGCACTGCGAGCGCGCCCGGGAGCACGGCGCGCGCATCCTGATGGAGCCGACCGACTTCGAGTACGGCGAGCGCCAGTACACGGCCGAGGACCCGGCCGGCCACCGCTGGACGTTCTCCGAGACGCTCGACGACGTCGACCCTGCAACCTGGGGCGGGAAGCTCGTCGACGCCTGAGGCCTGGCAGCCGAACATCGGCATGCCGGGCGGCAGCGGCGACCGCTGGGCGGACGACTACGAGCGTGGCCGGCCGGGCTACCCGTCCGAGGCTGTCGAGATCGCGGGCGTGCCGGCTCCGGCGACGGTGCTCGATGTGGGCGCGGGCACCGGCAAGCTCACACGCCTGCTGGTCACGGCGTTCGATCGGGTCGTCGCCGTCGAGCCTGCGGACGCGATGCGTGCGCGGCTCGCGGCGCTCTGCCCGGAGGCCGACGTGCTCGCGGGAAGCGCCGAAGGGATCCCGCTCGCCGATACCTCGGTCGACGCGGTCTTCGCAGCCGAGGCCTTCCACTGGTTCGACGGCGAACGCGCCCTCAGCGAGATCGCACGGGTGCTGCGGCCGCGCGGCGCGCTCGTGCTGATGTGGAACCTTCCGGCCGGGCCGACCGAGCCGTCGATCGCGGCCGTCGAGCAGCTTCTGAGCGCGCGCAGCCTCGACCGGGCCGAGCTCGGCTACGACCCGCTCGACCTCAACACGACCCGCTACGAATCGGGCGCGTGGCGCGTCGCGTTCGACGCGGCGCCGTTCGAGGAGCTTCGGGAGGCGCGTCTGCCGAACGAGCAGACGGTCGACCGGCAGGGGCTGGTCGCGTTCTTCGCCTCGATGGGCTGGGTCGCGGACCTCCCCGACGACGAGCGATTGCCACTCGTCGACGAGGTGAAGTCGCTGCTCGACGCCGACGAGTATCGGCGGCCGTGGGAGACGCACGTCTGCTGGACGCGACTGCGCCGCACCGTGACGTAGCGCTACTCGGGAAGCCAGCCGTCGCGATACGCGGTCGGCTCGCGCGGCGGGACGCGGGCGTACGCGACGCCGCCGTCCATCGTGTCTTCCTCGACGCTCGCACCGTGGCGCTTCGCGACCTCGTCGACGGCGAAGCCGAGCGCGTCGGGCTCCTCGGACCGCTCGCGCGAGCCGATTGCGATCACGAGGCAGGGGCCGCTTCCTGCACCGACGATCACGTGCTTCGTGTTCGGTGGGCAATGCACGAAGTCCCAGGCGCGCAGCGGCCGCTCCTCGCCCTCGACGATCAGAACCGCTTCGCCCGAGACGACGAGGAAGCCCTCCTGGTCGGCCTCCCAGTGGTACATGGCCATGGGCTCGCCGGGCTCGAGCACGAACGGATTGACGCCGAGCTGCGCGGCTCGCCGCCAGCCTTCGAAGTCGTCCAGCGCGACACAAACGGCGCCGCGGCCGCGGGCGTGACGCCACTCGGCGTCGCGCAGGTTGAGCACGAACCATCCCTCGCCTTTCGGGACGAGCCCGTGCTCGGTCTGCTCCAGGTTGGCCTCGGGAACCATGAGCTCAAGACTGCCTGAACGGCCGCCACGGCTCACGAGGTGCAGCGGTGGCGTACATTCGCACGGGCCGCCGGGACGCCAGGGAGGCAAACAGTGAGCGAAGCCAAGAAGGTCCTCGAGCAAGCCATTGAACGGTGGAACGCATTCGATCGTGATGGATGGGCCGCGCTCTATACCGACGATGTCGTCTACGAGGGACCCGGAGGTGCGAGCATCTCGGGGTTGGCGGACCTCAAGGAGAAGTACTTCGACGCGCTCGTGACCGCGGCTCCCGACCGTGGAAGCAGTGACGTCGTCCTGGTCGCGGAGGGGGAGACCGTTGTGGAGCAGGCGAGGTACACCGGGACGCACACGGGCACCTGGCGCTCGCCGGACGGCACAGAGATTCCCCCAACCGGAAAGAACCTGGACTTCCCCTTCGTCGGAGTCTTCCGAGTGCAAGACGGCAAGATCAACTCCATCCGCATCTACTACGACCAAGTCGAGGTCCTGACACAACTCGGGCTGGTGACCGCACCGACTGCCGGCCGCTGAGCCTCGAGGCCGAACGGCGAAGTCGTGGTGCCGTCGAGTCAGTCGTCGATCTGCGGCGCCGCTCCGTACTCCTCGTCGGTCACGTGGTCACCCCACGTCGCAGAGTTGCCCTCGTCGTCGACCAGGAGCATCGCGAGGTGGGTCATGAAACGGGTCGGCGCGGCGCCGTGCCAGTGTTCCTCGCCCGGCTCGAAGAACACGCGATCGCCGGGGCGGATCACCTCGATCGGGCCGCCGCGGCGCTGCGCGAGCCCGACGCCCTCGGTGACGTAGATCGTCTGCCCGTTCGGGTGTGTGTGCCACGCCGTCCGCGCGGACGGAGTGAAGTGAACGCTGCTGGCGCTCAGTCGCGACCCGGCTGCCGGCGCCGCCACCGAGTCGACGTAGACCGCGCCGGTGAACCACTCGCTGGGCCCTGCGCCGGTGTCGATGCCGTTCCGGGTGATCTGCACGGCTTCCGGCTCAGCTCAGCGCGTCGACAGACGCGGTCTCGACGATCCCTTTGACGCTGCGCGCGAGCTTCGCGTCGAGCGTGACGAACGCGTCGGCCTGCAGCTGAGTGAGCGCGACGTACTCGGCGTCGTAGGTCGAGGCCCATCCCAGCCGATCCGCCACCTCCCAGGCCCGACGGCGAAGCACGGCGTCGCCGAGGAGCCTGATCTTGATCCGCCCGATGCGGTCGAGGAGCTCGCGCGCCTCGTCGGCAGGCATCTCGCCCCGGTGGACGGCCTCGTGCAGCGTCGACAGCGTCTGCGAGCGAAGGAGCGTCGGCGCGAGGAGCTCATGAGCGCCTGCGACCTCGACCTTCTTGCGCGCAAGGTGGAGGACGGCGCTCGAGTCGACGACGAATCTGGTCATTGCGGCATCTCCGGTTGTCTAGCACGCCGCGGGAGGCGAGCGCCGCCGCCCGTTAGCATCGACCGCGTGCCGAGTGAGGCGAGAACGCGCTTCGCTCCGAGCCCGACCGGCACGCTCCACGTCGGAAACGCACTGAGCGCCGTCGCGGGCCGGAGCCTTGCGGACTGGATGCTGCTGCGCATCGACGACACGGACGCCGCGCGCAACGTCCCCGGCGGCGAGGAGGCGATCCTCCGCGACCTCGAGTGGCTCGGCGTCGACTGGGACGAGGGGCCGGTTCGGCAGAGCGAGCGCGCCGAGCGGCATCGCGAGGCGGCCGCGCAGCTCGGCGACCGGTTCGACGGCATCACGCTCCTCCGCGAGGACGGACGGCCGACGTACCACCTCGCGAGCGTCGTCGACGACATCGACTTCGGGATCACGCACGTGGTCCGCGGCAACGACCACCGGCCGAACGAAGACCTGCACCGCAGGCTCGCGCTTGCGCTCGGCGCCGCGCCGCCGGTGTACGTCCACCACGGCCTGATCCTCGGCGAGGACGGCAGGAAGCTCTCGAAGCGCGCCGAGGGTGCGACGGTCGAGTCGCTGAGGGACGCCGGGATCCCCGCCGAGGCCGTGCGCGCGTACCTCGAGGAGCTCGGCCGCCCGGCCCACGACGTCCACCTCGACCTCCCGCGCATCAGGCGGCTCGCGATCGAGGCGATCGCGTCGCTCTCGGACGAGGAGCTCGCCGCGCGGGTCGGGGTCCCGGTCTCGGTCGTCCCGGCGCTTCGCGGAGCGCGCGACCTGAACGAGGCGCGTGACTACGCTGATTCGATCTTGGAAACGCCGCCCGTCGCCGACGTCCCGCCCGAGACGCTCCTCCGCTTCCGCGAGCTCGCGAGCGGCGGCGCCGAGCCGAAGGAGATCGTCCGGGAGCTCAAGGCCGTGGGCGGCGACCTCCGCGCGCTGCGCCGGGTGCTGACCGGTCGCGAGCGCGGGCCCGAGCTGTGGGCGGTGATCGCGGCGCTCCCCCGCGACGAGGCGCTGCGGAGGGTCGATGCGGCTCTCTAACACCCTCTCGCGCACGCTCGACGAGCTCCCGGCGCCGCCCGGCCCGATCCGGATGTACTCGTGCGGGCCGACCGTCTACCAGCGCATCCACGTCGGCAACGCCGTGCCGTTCGTCCTCGCGATGTGGCTGCGGCGGTGGCTCGTCGAGCGCGGCTACGACGTGACGCTCGTGATCAACATCACCGACGTGAACGACAAGATCTACGAGGCAGCGCCGGGGGCGAGTGCCGAGCTCGCCACGAACGCGACGGCGTGGTACCTCGAGGACACGGACGGCCTCGGCCTCGGCCGCCCGGACGTGGAGCCGCGGGCGACGGAGACGATCCCGGAGCAGATCGCGATGATCGAGCAGCTGATCGCGACGGAGCACGCGTACGAGGTCGACGGCGACGTGTACTTCCGCGTCGCGAGCTACCCCGACTACGGCCGGCTCTCGGGCCAGCGGCCCGAGATGGTCGAGGAGCAGGAGCCGAACCCGCGCAAGGAGGACCCGCGCGACTTCGCGCTCTGGAAGGCGAACAAGCCGGGCGAGGACACGTGGTGGGACTCGCCGTGGGGCCGCGGCCGTCCCGGCTGGCACATCGAGTGCTCCGCCATGAGCGAGAAGTACCTCGGGCCCGGTCTTCGAGATCCACGGCGGCGGCCTCGACCTCGTCTTCCCGCACCACGAGAACGAGCTCGCGCAGTCTCGCTCGCTCGGGCACGAGTTCGCGCGGCTCTGGATGCACAACGGCCTCCTGCGCCTCGGTACGGCGGAGATGCACAAGTCGCTCGGCAACGTCGTGACGCTCCAGAACGCGCTCGCGACGTGGGGGAGGGAGACGCTGCTCGTCTTCTACATGACGGGTCACTGGCGCAAGCCGCTCGAGTTCACCGACGAGACGCTCGGCGCGGCGGCCGCGCGCACCGAGCGCTTTCGCGACGTCTTCCGGTCGCCCTCGGAGCCGGCACCCGAGGGCGCCTGGGAGCGGTTCGCCGGCGCTCTCGAGGACGACTTCAACACGCCCGACGCGCTCGCGGTGATGCACGAGTGGCGCGACCACGAGCTTCTGCGGCGGGCGCTCGGCATCTTCGGGCTCGAGTCGCTCGCCGAGCTCCCGGAGGCGCCCCCCGAAGCCGTCGAGCTCGCGAAGGAGCGGCTCCGTGCGCGCGAGGAGGGTCGTTTCGAGGACGCCGACCGCCTCCGGTCGGAGATCGAGGCCGCGGGGTGGGAGGTGCGCGACTCCGAAGGCGGCTTCCAGCTCGTCCCGCGCCCGTGACGCGCGAGCAGGTCTACGGCCGTCGCCCCGTCCGCGAGGCGATGCGCGGGCAGCGCGGCGTGCTCGAGCTCTGGGCGACCGAGCGCGCGCTCGCGGCCGAGCCGTGGCTGCGCGAGAACGGCAAGCGTGTGCAGGTGAAGCAGGAGCGCGAGCTCACCGAGGCGGCGCAGACACGCGACCACCAGGGCGTGCTCGCGTGGGTCGAGCCGTACCGGTACGCCGATCCGTACGAGCTCGCCGCGACCGACCGCCCGCTGCTCGTCGCGCTCGACCAGGTGACCGACCCGCACAACCTCGGCGCGGTGATCAGGACGGCCGAGGGGGCCGGCGCGACGGGAGTCGTCGTGCCGGCGCACGGATCGGCGCAGGTGACGCCGGCGGTCGCGCGCGCTTCCGCGGGCGCCGTCGAGCATGTGCCGGTGGGCGTCGTGACGAACCTCGCGCGCTTCCTCGGCGACGTGAAGAGCGGCGACCTCTGGGTGGTCGGCGCCTCGGGCGACGCGCCGCGCTCGATGTGGGAGGCCGATCTGTCCGGCGGGCTCGCGCTCGTCTTCGGTGCGGAAGGGAAGGGGCTGCGTCCCCTCGTCCGCCGGACGTGCGACGACCTCGTCTCGATTCCGCTCGAAGGCACGGTGGAGTCGTTGAACGTCAGCGTCGCCGCCGGCGTCCTCATGTACGAGGCGAAGCGGCAGCGTGGCTGATCCGACGCTCTACCTCTTCGACGGCTGGAACCTCCTCCACGCGGGGAGCTTCGACGGGCCGACCGAGCTGATCGACAGGCTTGCGAGCTTCGTCGGCGCGTCGGGCGCGCGGGGGATCCTCGTCTTCGACGGCACCGGGAAGACCGAGCGGATCGGGCTGCTCGAGATCCGCTTCGCCGAGAACGCCGACGCGCTCCTCGAGCGGCTCGCGGCCGATCACCGCGCCCGGGAGGCCGTGTGCATCGTCTCGTCCGACAGCGTGATCCGAGGCGTCTCGGGCCAGGAGGTGCGCACGGTCTCGTCCGAGCGGTTCCTGACCGAGTCCGCGGCGGCAGCCCACTCCGAGGACCGTCCGCATCGCCTCGCCGACCGCGTCGACGAGAAGACGCGCGAGCGGCTCGAGCGGCTTCGCCGCGGCGAATAGCCGCGGGCGAACGTCTGTTCGTATCAAAATGGGTCCTGTGCAAACGTCTTGTAACTTGGACCAGCCATTGCTATCTTCCACCTCAACTTCAGGGTGAGAGTTCACCCTCCCGCGCCATGGCAGCCCGCCCAGCCCACTACGTCCAGTCCCCGTCGCGGGCCCAGCGCGAGCTCGAGGACCTCCAGCTCGTCATGCGCGCGCGGAACGGCGATTCGACCGCGCTCGACGGGCTGATCCGCCGCTACTCGGGCTTCGTCCGCCTCAAGGCGAGCTCCTACTTCCTCGCGGGCGGCGACTCGGAGGACTTGATCCAGGAGGGCCTGATCGGCCTGTACAAGGCTGTCCGGGACTTCCGCGCCGACAAGGAGACGTCGTTCCGCTCGTTCGCCGAGCTCTGCGTGACGCGGCAGATCATCACGGCGATCAAGACCGCGACCCGCTTCAAGCACGCGCCGCTCAACGGCTACGTCTCCTTCAGCCAGACACCAGCGGGACAGGACTCGGAGAGCGACTGCACGCTCGGCGACGCGCTGCCGGGCCCGGCGGTCGACGAGCCGCCGATCGTCGTCATCTCGAGCGAGGAGCTGCAGAGCCTCGTCTTCACGCTCGGCACCGGCCTCTCGCAGCTCGAGTCCGAGGCGCTCCGCCTCTACCTCGAGGGCAGCTCGTACGAAGACATGGCCGAGGAGCTCGGCGTCGACACGAAGACGATCGACAACGCGCTCCAGCGCGTCAAGCGCAAGGTGCTCCAGCACCAGCGCGGCCGGCAAGTCCTCCAGTAGCCCCGGCTACCATCCCCGGCAGCGCCGGAGTAGCTCAGTTGGTAGAGCAACGGTTTTGTAAACCGTGGGCCGCCGGTTCGAGTCCGGCCTCCGGCTCTACGCAGAACGAGGTGAATCATCTCTGAGATCGTCCCGAGGTGGGAGTGGCGGTCATTCGGCGACGCAGTTGCGGACGCCGCACAGCGCATGGCCGAACTCGAGCCCGAAGCCGTGCAGGAGAGCGACGAGGTCTACGTGCTGTCCGACGACGGCGGCGACACGGTCAAGGTCCGGGACCACCTGCTGGACGTCAAACGGCTCGTCGCCGTCGACGAACACGGGCTCGAGCAGTGGACGCCCGCGCTCAAGGTGGAGCTTCCCGTGCCCGCAGGCGACGTCGCCGAAGCCCTTGCCGGAGCACGAGCTTCGGCGCCGAAGCTCGAGCGGCCCACCTACACGCTCGAGCAGCTCCGCGACGAGGTCGTCGTCCCGAGCGCCGACCTGATCGCGGTCGACGTCCACAAGACCCGTCGGCGCTACACCATCGAGGGCGCGATGGCCGAGCTGACCTCCGTCCGCGCCGACGGTCGGGAGACGGAGACGGTCGCGGTCGAGTCGGAGGACCCGGCGCGCGTGCTCGCGGCTCTGCGGGAGCTCGGCCTCGCCTCCGTCTCGAACGTCAGCTTCCCACGCGGCCTCGCGGCGCTCCTCGGGTTCGGCGCGCACCGGTTCGCCGTGCTCGACGTCGGCACGAACTCGGTCAAGTTCCACCTCGGCGAGCGCGCGGCGGACGGGACGTGGATAACGCTCGTCGACCGCGCCGAGGTGACACGGCTCGGCGAGGGGCTCGACCAGGCGGGAGAGCTGAACGCCGAGCCCATGCGGCGCACCGAGGACGCGATCGCCGCAATGGCCGACGAGGCGCGCGAGAACGGCGCCGAGGCGATCGCCGCCGTCGGCACCGCAGGGCTCCGGATCGCCTCGAACGCCCGATCCTTCGTCGACGCCGTACGGGCGAGGACAGGTGTGGAGATCGAGGTGATCCCCGGCGAGGAGGAGGCGCGGCTCGCATACCTCGCCGCCATGTCCGGCCTCGGTCTCGGCGGGACGCCCGAACGGCTCGTCGTCCTCGACACGGGCGGCGGCAGCTCGCAGCTCACGTTCGGCCGGGGCAGCGACGTCGAGGAGCAGTTCAGCGTGAACGTCGGCGCGGCTCGCTTCACCGAGCGCTTCGGCCTCGGCGGCGCCGTCACGGAGGAGACGCTCCAGGCCGCACGAGACGCCATCGCGGCCGACCTGGCCAAGCTCGACGGCAGACCGTCGCCCGACCGGCTCGTCGCGATGGGCGGCGCCGCGACGAACCTCGCCGCCGTGAAGCACGGCCTGGCCAAGTACGACGCGGACGTCGTCCAGGGCACCGAGCTCGAGCGCGCCGAGGTCGACCGGCAGATCGAGCTCTACCGCACCCGAACCGCGGACGAGCGCCGTGAGATCGTCGGGCTCCAGCCGCAGCGCGCCGAGGTGATCCTCGCCGGTGCCTGCATCGTCCGCACGGTGATGGAGAAGCTCGGCGTTGCGTCGCTGACGGTGAGCGACCGCGGCCTGCGCCACGGCCTGCTCGTGGAGCGCTTCGGCTAGGAGGGCTTGGCGGGGCGGCCCGGCGGCACAGCGCCTGTCTCGCCAAGCCCTCCTCAGGACGAGACGGTCGCGGCGCGCCGACGCGCCGCAACCGTCGCGACCGGCAGCTCGACGTGGAACGTCGAGCCCTCGCCTTCCTGCGACTCGACCCAGATGCGCCCGTCGAACCGGCGGACGAGCTCCCTCGAGATGTAGAGGCCGAGGCCGGTGCCGCCGATCCCGCGCGTCATGTTCGGGTCGAGGCGATAGAACTTCTCGAAGATCCGGCGCTGCTCGGTCGCCGGGATCCCGAGCCCGGTGTCGGCCACCGAGAGCCGGACGGAGCCGCCGCTCGCCGAGACGCCGACGTGCACGTCGCCGCCGTCGGGCGAGTACTTGACCGCGTTGTCGAGGAGGTTCGCGATCACCTGCCTGAGCTGGTTCGGATCGGCGCGGACGAGCGGCACGTCGCCGTCCACGCCGAGCGCCAGCGTGACGTTCGCCGGAAGGTGCGTCTCGGCGGCCGACACGACGGCGGCCGTGAGCTCGCGGACGTCGCACTCGACGATCGAGAGGTGCAGCTTCCCCGAGTCGAGGTGGCTCGCGAGCAGGAGGTCCTCGATGATCGACGCGAGCCGCGCCGACTCGTCCGTGATCACCTGGAGCAGGTGGCTGCGCAGGTCGGACTCGCGCGCGAGGTCGGGTCGCTGGAACGTGAGCGCGGCGCCGTAGATCGCCGCGAGCGGCGTGCGGAGCTCGTGCGAGACGGTGGCCACGAAGTCGCTCCGCATCTGCTCGAGCGCGCGCTCCTCGGTCAGGTCGCGGAACGCGTAGACCGTCCCCTCCTCGAGCGCGACGCCGGAGCCCGAGACCCAGAGCTCGCGTCCTCCGATCTCGACCGGCGTCGTCTCCGCGCGCGCGACGCCCGGATCCTCGGTGACGGGGATGCGAAGGGCGAGGGCCTCCCAGCCCGGCACGATCTCCGCGATCGGCCGCCCGACGACCTCGTCCGAGTCGAGCCCGGTGATCCGCGCTGCCGCGGGGTTCCACAGCCGCACGACTCCCTCGAGGTCGATCAGGACGACCCCGTCGCCGACCGCCTGGAGGACGCGTGCCGCCTGCGCGCGCTCCTCGGCCTCGTGGTAGAGGCGCGCGTTCTCGATCGCCATCGCCGCCCGGCGTCCGAGCTCCTGGGCGAAGAGCAGGTCGGTCTCGTCGTAGCGGCGCCCCGACTCGGCCGTCGCGAGCGTGATCGAGCCGAAGACGCGTTCGTGCGCGACCAACGGGACGCCGATGTACGAGTGGAGACCGAGCTCGCGCATCAGGTCGAGGTGGAGCTCGTCCCGCGCGACCGAGCGGAGCATCTCGTCGGTCACCTCGGGAACGAGCTGCGCCTTGCCGCTCCCGATGACGTCGGCGGCCGGCCCTTCCTCGTTCGGCGGATACCTGCGCTGGAGCTCCTCGGCGAAGACGAGCTTCTGCTCGTCGACGTGGGCGAGCGCGAGCTGCCGGAGGACGCCGCCTTCGACGACGTGCACGGCGCACCAGTCCGCGATCGCGGGAACGGCAGCCTTCGCGACGGCCTCGAGCGTGTCGATGTAGTCGAGCGACCGCCCGAGCAGTGCGCCTGCCTCGATCAGGAACTCCTGCGCCTGCTGCGTGCGCTTGTGGTCGTGGATGTCGGTCGCGGTGCCGATCCAGAAGTCGATCTCGCCGTCCGCTCCCGCGAGCGGCACCGCACGGCCGAGATGCCAGCGGTAGGTCCCGTCGGCGGCGCGGAAGCGGTACTCGACCTCGAACACCGCGCCGGACTCGAGCGTCTCCGTCCGCTTCGCCAACGTCCGGGGCAGGTCGTCAGGGTGCACGGCCAGCGTCCAGCCGGACTCGTTCGCCTGCTCGACGCTCTGGCCCGTGTACTCGTACCAGCGCCGGTTGTAGTAGGTGGCGCGGCCCTCGCGGTCCGCGGTCCAGACGATCTGCGGCATCGCGTCCGCGAGCTGCCGGTACCGCTCCTCGCTGATCCGCCGCTCCGCGGCGACCTCCTGCTCGCGCAGCAGCTCGGCCTGGCGCCGGAGCTCCTCGGTCTTGAGGTGGAGCTCGATGAAGACGGAGACCTTCGAGCGAAGCATCTCCGGCTCGAACGGCTTGAAGAGGTAGTCGACGGCTCCTGCCGAGTAGCCCCGGAAGACGTGCCGCTCCTCCTTCGAGATGGCGGTCAGGAAGATGATCGGGATGTGGCGGCTGCGCTCGCGCTGCTTGATCAGCTCGGCCGTCTCGAACCCGTCGAGCCCCGGCATCTGGACGTCGAGCAGGATGCAGGCGAAGTCCTCGCGCAGGATCGCGCGGAGCGCCTCCTCGCCCGAGCGCGCCTTCACGAGCCGCTGGTCGAGCGGCTCGAGGATCGCCTCGAGCGCGACGAGGTTCTCGTCGACGTCGTCGACGAGCAGGACGCCGACGGCGGGGACGGCGCTCACGCCTCGGTCCGGGCGACTGTGGGCAGACAGACGAGGCCGTAGAGGAACGGGCCGATCTCCGAGAGCGGGAGGACCGCGTCCGCCGCGGTCGCCGCAAGCGCGGCGCTCGGCATCTCGCGCCGCTCGGCCGTACCGGGGTCCTGCACGACTGCGACGCCGCCCCGCCGTTTCACCTCGGCGAGCCCCTTCGCTCCGTCCGCGTTCGCGCCGGTCAGGATCACGCCGATCACCCGCTCCCGGTAGGCGTCGGCGGCTGACTCGAAGAGCACGTCGATCGAAGGCCGCGCGTAGTGGACGTGGGCGTCCTTCGAGAGCGAGAAGTAGCCGCTCTGGACCAGGAGGTGGTAGTCGGGCGGCGCGAGGTAGACGCGGCCCCGCTCGATCGGCGCCTTGTCGTCGACGTCGGCGACGGGGAGGCTGGTGCGGTGGCGCAGGAGGCCGGCGAGGCCGCCTTCGACCGCGTCCGCGCGACGGTGCTGCGCGACGACGACGGCTGCATCGGTGTCCTCGGGGAGCGCCGCGAGAATCTCGCCCACGGCGTGGAGTCCTCCCCAGGACGCGCCGATCACGATCAGCTCGTAGGTCACGAGACCTTCTTCCAGAGCTTCTCGACCGGGTCGACCTCCTCGTAGTGCCGCGCGAAGCTCGAGAGCCGGATCGTCTCCTTGTGGCCGAGCGCGAGGACGCCGAGGCGTGCCAGGCTCTCGTGGAAGAGCTCGAAGACGCGCTCCTGCAGCGAGCGGTCGAAGTAGATCATCACGTTGCGGCAGACGATCACGTGGAACTCGTTGAAGCCGTGGTCGGAGACGAGGTTGTGCTGCGCGAAGACGGCGTGGTCGACGAGGCTCCGGTCGAAGACCGCGCCGTCGTAGCTCGCGAGGTAGTACTCGGAGAACGCGCGCTTGCCGCCCGCGGCGAGGTAGTTCTGCGTGTACTCCTGCATCTTCTCGAGCGGGAAGACGCCGAGGCGCGCGCTCTCGATCACCGCCTGGTTGATGTCCGTCGCGTAGATCCGCGTCCGGTCGAGCAGCTCCTCCTCCTCGAGCACGATCGCGAGCGAGTACACCTCTTCGCCCGTCGAGCAGCCCGCCACCCAGATGCGCGTGAAGGGGTACGTGCGGAGCTGCGGCACGACCTTGGCGCGAAACGCGGCGTAGAAGGACGGGTCGCGGAACATCGCCGTGACGTTGATCGAGAGGTCGAGCAGCAGGCGCTCCATGCACGCGGGGTCGTGGAGCACGAGCGCCTGGAGCGCCGAGATCGTCTCGACGCCCTCGGCGTGCGCGCGGCGCCAGAGCCGCCGCTTCAGCGACGCCGGCGCGTACTCGCGGAAGTCGAACCCGTAGCGGCGGTAGATCGCCTCCAGCAGGAGCGCGACCTCGATCTCCTCGACGTCACGAACCTCTGTCGACACCGCTACTGGTACAGCCAAACCCGCATCAGGGACAGGAGCTGATCCGTGTCGACCGGCTTCGTGATGTAGTCGGACGCGCCCGCCTCGATCGACTTCTCGCGGTCGCCCTTCATCGCTTTCGCGGTCAACGCGATGATCGGCAGCTTCTTGAAGCGCTCCTGCTCGCGCACGGCGCGCGTGGTCTCGTAGCCGTCGAGCTCGGGCATCATGATGTCCATCAGCACGAGGTCGACGTCCGGGTGCTCCTCGAGCTTCGTGAGGCCCTCGCGCCCGTTCTCGCCGTAGACGACCTCCATGCCGTAGCGCTCGAGCACGCTCGCGAGCGCGAAGACGTTCCTGACGTCGTCGTCGACGATCAGGATCTTCCGCCCCTGGAAGACCGCGTCCGCCGAGTGGAGCTGCTCGAGCACGCGCCGCCGCTCGAGCGGCAGGTGCGACTCGACGCGGTGGAGGAAGAGCGCGGTCTCGTCGAGCAGCCGCTCGGGCGAGCGGACGTCCTTGACGATGATCGTCTCCGCGTACTTGCGGAGGCGTGTCTCCTCCTGGCGCGTGAGGTCCTTGCCGGTGTACACGATCACCGGCACGCCTCGGTGCGCCTCGCTCTTCTTCACCTGCTCGAGGAGCGCGAAGCCGCCCTTCCCGGGAAGCTTCAGGTCGAGGACCATGCAGTCGAAGGTCGTCTCCGCGAGCGCCGCGAGCGCCTCCTCGCTCGAGCCGACCGCGACGACGTTCACGTCGTCCCCGACGCCGACGAGCTCGACGATCGACCTGCGCTGATCCTCGTCGTCCTCGACCACGAGCAGGTTGCGCACGCTCCGGGCGATGAAGGTCGAGATCGACGCGAACGCGTCGGCGAGGCCCTCGCGGGTGATCGGCTTCTCGAGGTACGCGGCGGCGCCCGCGCGGAGCGCCTGCTGGCGGCCGTCGCCGGCCGAGACGATGTGCACGGGGATGTGACGGGTCGCCGGGTGGTGCTTGAGCCGTTCGAGGAGCGCTCCGCCGTCCATGACCGGCAGGACGAGGTCGAGCACGATCGCGTCCGGCGTGTACTCGTGCGCGAGCGCGAGGCCGGTGTCGCCGCGCATCGCGACGAGCGTCTTGAAGCCGTGCTCGCGGGCGACCTCCTGCACCGTGCGCGCGAAGTCCGCGTCGTCCTCGATGATCAGGACGGTCCGGTCGCCGTTCTCGAGCGACTCACGGTCGTCCGAGACGTCGCCGGGGAGGAGCAGCGACGCGTCGAACTCCTGGACCGGCTCGGCCGTCAGGTCGCCGTTCGTCGCGGGCAGCACCGGGACGTGAGTCCGGACTGCCGGCGGCGAGTACGTCGCCGGGAGGTAGAGCGTGAAGGTCGAGCCCTTGCCGGGCGTCGACTCGACCCGGATCTCGCCGCCGAGCAGCACGGCGATCTCGCGGCTGATCGACAAGCCCAGGCCTGTTCCGCCGTAGCGCCGGCTCGTCGTCCCGTCGGCCTGCTGGAACGCCTCGAAGATCAGCCGCAGCTTGTCGTGCGGGATCCCGATTCCGGTGTCCGACACCGCGAAGGACACGATGCGGTCGGCGTGGTTCAGCCGCTCGTTCATGTACCGGTCGCCGGTCGGGCCCTCGCCGATCGTCAGCGTGACGCTTCCCTCGTCGGTGAACTTGAACGCGTTCGAGAGGAGGTTGCGAATGATCTGCTCGAGCCGCTGCGGGTCCGTGTTGATCGCCGGTGCGACGTTCGCGCCGCTGACCGCGACCTCGAACTCGAGCCGTTTCTGCACCGCCAGGGGCTCGAAGGCCCGCTCGAGGCGCTCGCGGAGGTCTCCGAGCCCGATGTCCCTCGTCGCGAGCTCCATCTTCCCGGCCTCGACCTTCGAGAGGTCGAGGATGTCGTTGATCAGGACGAGCAGGTCGGAGCCCGCCGCGTGGATCGTCTGCGAGAACTCGATCTGCTTCTCGCTCAGGTTGCCCTCCGTGTTGTCCGTGAGCAGCTTGGCGAGGATCAGCAGCGAGTTGAGCGGTGTCCGCAGCTCGTGCGACATGTTCGCGAGGAACTCGCTCTTGTACTTCGACGAGAGCGCGAGCTGCTCCGCCTTCTCCTCGAGCGCCGAGCGGGCGAGCTCGATCTCCTGGTTCTTGATCTCGATGCGCGCGTTCTGCTCCTCGAGCTGCCGCGCCTTCTCCTCGAGCTCCTCGTTCGTCTGCTGGAGCTCCTCCTGCTGCTGCTGGAGCAGCTCCTCCGATGCGCGGAGCGTGGCGGCCGTCTCCTCGAGCTCCTCGTTCCGCTGCTGGAGCTCCTCCTGCTGCGTCTGCAGCTCCTCGGACTGGCTCTGGAGCTCCTGCGCGAGCGACTGCGACTGCTCGAGCAGCTCCTCCGTCCGCATGTTCGCCTGGATCGTGTTCAGCACGACCCCGATCGTCTCCGCGAGCTGCTCGAGGAAGGTCGACTGGACCGGGCTGAACGCATGGAACGCCGCGAGCTCGAGGACGGCCATCACCTGGTCCTCGAACAGCACCGGCATCACGATGATGTTCCGCGGCACCGCCTCGCCGAGCGCCGACGCGATCCGGATGTAGTCGTCGGGCGGGTCGGTGATCAGGATCGACTGCTTCTCGAGCGCCGCCTGGCCGACGAGCGCCTCGCCGAGCTTGAAGCTGTTCGCGACCTTCTTCCGCTCCTTGTAGCCGTACGACGCGACGAGGCGGAACGTCGTCTCCTCGTCGGCGTCCTCGGCGACGAAGAACGCGCCGTGGTGCGCCGTGACGAGCGGCGTGAGCTCGCTCATGATCAGCCGAGAGACCGCCTTCAGGTCGCGCTGGCCCTGCATCAGGCCGCCGAACCGCGCGAGGTTCGAGTTGAGCCAGTCCTGCTCCGCGTTTTGCTGGGTCGTGTCGCGGAGCGTCGAGATCATCTGGTTGATGTTGTCCTTGAGGTCCGAGACCTCGCCGCGCGCGTCGAGGGTGACCGACCGCGTGAGGTCGCCCTGCGTCACGGCCGTCGACACGTCGGCGATCGCGCGCACCTGCCATGCGAACGAGGCCGCCATGTCGTTCACGTTCTCCGTCAGGTCGCGCCAGACGCCGCTGACGTCCTCGACCTGCGCCTGGCCGCCGAGCCGGCCCTCGGTGCCGACCTCGCGCGCGACGCGCGTGACCTCGGCGGCGAACGTGCCGAGCTGGTCGACCATCGTGTTGATCGTGTCCTTCAGCTCGAGGATCTCGCCCTTGACGTCGACGGTGATCTTCTTGCCCAGGTCGCCCTGCGCGACCGCGGTCGTCACCTCGGCGATGTTCCGCACCTGCGAGGTGAGGTTCGAGGCCATCGAGTTCACGGACTCCGTCAGGTCGCGCCAGACGCCGCTGACGTCCTCGACCTCCGCCTGGCCGCCGAGCTGGCCTTCGGTGCCGACCTCGCGCGCGACGCGCGTGACCTCGGCGGCGAACGAGCGCAGCTGGTCGACCATCGTGTTGATGGTCTCCTTGAGCTCGAGCACCTCGCCGCTGACGTCGACGGTGATCTTCCGCGAGAGGTCGCCGTTCGCGACCGCGGTCGTGACCTCGGCGATGTTCCGCACCTGGCTGGTGAGGTTGCCGGCGAGCGTGTTCACGTTCTCGGTCAGGTCCTTCCAGACGCCCGAGACGCCGCGCACCTGCGCCTGTCCGCCGAGACGGCCCTCGGTGCCGACCTCGCGCGCGACGCGCGTGACCTCGTCGGCGAACGTCGCGAGCTGGTCGACCATGGTGTTGACCGTCTCCTTCAGCTCTGCGACCTCGCCGGACGCGACGACGGTGATCTTTCGCGAGAGGTCGCCGTTCGCGACCGCGGTCGTCACGTCGGCGATGTTCCGCACCTGGCTCGTGAGGTTGCCGGCGAGCGTGTTCACGTTCTCGGTCAGGTCGCGCCAGACGCCGCTGACGCCCTTCACCTGCGCCTGGCCGCCGAGCCGGCCCTCGGTGCCGACCTCGCGGGCGACGCGCGTCACCTCGTCGGCGAACGCGGACAGCTGCTTCACCATCGTGTTGATCGTCCGCTTGAGCTCGAGCACCTCGCCCTTGACGTCGACGGTGACGGTCTTGCTGAGGTCGCCCGTCGCGACGGCCGTCGTCACCTCGGCGATGTTCCGCACCTGGCTCGTCAGGTTCGAGGCCATGTTGTTCACGCTCTCCGTGAGCGCGCGCCACGTGCCCGAGACGCCCTCGACCTGCGCCTGGCCGCCGAGCTGGCCCTCGGTGCCGACCTCGCGGGCGACGCGCGTGACCTCGTCGGCGAACGCGGACAGCTGCTCGACCATCGTGTTGATCGTGTTCTTGAGCGCAGCGACTTCGCCCGCGGCCTCGACCGTGATCTGCTTCGTCAGGTCGCCCTTCGCGACGGCGGTCGTGACCTCGGCGATGTTCCGCACCTGGCTCGTGAGGTTCCCGGCGAGCGTGTTCACGTTCTCGGTCAGGTCGCGCCAGACCCCGGAGACGCCTTCGACCTCCGCCTGGCCGCCGAGGCGGCCGTCGGTACCGACCTCGCGCGCAACGCGCGTCACCTCCGCGGCGAACGTCGAGAGCTGGTCGACCATCCTGTTCACGGTGTTCTTCAGCTCGGCGACCTCGCCGGCCGCCTCGACCGTGATCGTGCGCGAGAGGTCGCCGTCCGCGACGGCGGTCGTGACCTCGGCGATGTTCCGCACCTGGCTCGTGAGGTTCCCCGCGAGCGTGTTGACGTTGTCCGTCAGGTCCTTCCACACGCCCGAGACGCCGCCGACGTTCGCCTGGCCGCCGAGGCGGCCCTCGGTGCCGACCTCGCGCGCCACGCGCGTGACCTCGGACGAGAACGAGCGCAGCTGGTCGACCATCGTGTTGATGGTCTCCTTCAGCTCGAGCACCTCGCCCTTGACGTCGACGGTGATCTTCCGCGAGAGGTTGCCGTTCGCGACCGCCGTCGTGACGTTCGCGATGTTCCGCACCTGGCTCGTGAGGTTGCCCGCGAGCGTGTTCACGTTCTCGGTCAGGTCGCGCCAGACGCCGCTGACGCCCTTCACCTGCGCCTGCCCGCCGAGGATCCCTTCGTCGCCCACCTCGCGCGCGACGCGAGTGACCTCGTCCGCGAAGATGTCGAGCTGGTCGACCATCGTGTTGACGGTGTTCTTCAGCTCGAGCACCTCGCCCTTGACGTCGACGGTCACCTTCTTGCTCAGGTCGCCGTTCGCGACGGCGGTCGTGACCTCCGCGATGTTCCGCACCTGCGCCGTGAGGTTCGAGGCCATCTGGTTGACCGAGTCGGTGAGGTCCTTCCAGACGCCCGAGACGCCCTTGACCTTCGCCTGGCCGCCGAGGCGGCCCTCGGTGCCGACCTCGCGCGCCACGCGCGTCACCTCGGCGGCGAACGCCGAGAGCTGCTCGACCATCGCGTTCACGGTCGAGCCGATCCGGGCGAACTCGCCCTTGACCGGCTGCCCCGCGATCTCGAGCTCCATCTTCTGCGAGAGATCGCCCTGCGCCACGGCGTCGAGCACGCGACCCACCTCGCGCGTCGGCCGTGAGAGGTTGTCGATCAGCGAGTTCATCGCCTCGAGGCTCGCCGCCCAGTAGCCGGAAGCGTCCTCGACCTTCGCCCGCTCGCTCAGGCGCCCGTCGCGACCCACCGCCTTGCTCACCCGCACGAGCTCCTTCGTCGTCCGCTCGCGGTTCACCGCCAGGTCGTTGAACGCACGGCCGAGCTCGCCCACGATCCCGGCCTTGCGCGTCGAGAGGCGGATCCCCGTCTCGCCGGCCCGTGAGGCACGGAGCGCGTCGAGCAGTGGTTGCAGGTCGGCGTCGACGACCGCGCCGTCGGGCGGCGGTGCCGACGCCGAACGGCGTCGTCGATCTACGGCAGCCATGGTGGGTTCCTCCTAGTGGGCGAGGGGTGCGGGTTCCGCGGGGTCGCTGACGCGTATTCCCTCAACGGAACGCTCTTATTCAGCCGCGAATGAGCGAGTCCTACGATCACTGACCCCTGTCGGGGCCAGAATCTACCTGCTCAGCGCCTGATTCAGATCGTCCCAGAGCTCCTCGACCGGCTCGAGGCCGACGCTCAGCCGGACGAGGTTCGGCGGGACGCGGTCGCCTTCCCACCGGTGGCGGCTCTCGAGCGTCGAGCGGACGCCCCCGAGGCTCGTCGCGTTCGCGATCGAACGGGTCGCCGTCTCGACCCGGCGCGCCTCGTCGGCACCGCCCACGACGTCGAACGAGAGCATGCCTCCGAATCCCGGGTAGCGGACGCGCTCGACCGCATCGTGGCGCTCGAGCCGGCCGGCGATCTCGGTCGCGCTCTCGGTGTGGCGGCGCATGCGGACGTCGAGCGTGTGCAGGCCGCGCTGGAGCAGCCACGCGGCTTCCGGTGACGCCGTGATGCCCGTTCGCCCGCGCGTCTCCTTGAGGCGTGCCGCGTCGTCGGGGCGCTTGCACACGACCGCGCCGAGCAGCACGTCGTGGTGGCCGCTCAGGTACTTCGTCGCGGAGTGGAGGACGTAGTCCGCGCCGCGTTCGAGGGCGCGGAGGTAGACGGGCGTCGAGGCGGTCGCGTCGACGAGCAGCGGCGCCGGATGGGCCACCGCCGCCTCGAGGTCGGGCATCGTCAGGAACGGGTTCGACGGCGCCTCGACCCAGACGAGATCGACGCCCTCGGGCGGCGGGCCGGTCTGGTCGAACTCGACGAAGCGGAGCCCCCAGCGCTCGAGCTCGCGGAACATGACGGACGTGCCGTAGTAGCCGCCTTCGGCGAGCGCGATCGTCGCTCCGGGCTCGAGAAACGACAGGACGAACGCCGTCTCCGCTCCGGTTCCGGACGGGAAGAGCAGCGCGTCGCCGCCCTCGAGCTCGCCGAGTGCCTGCTCCGCGCGCGCCTGCGTCGGGTTGCCGTAGCGCGAGTAGTAGAACTCGCCCGGCTCGCCTTCCTCGTACGGCCAGATCGTCGACCGGTCGAGGGGAGGCGTTCCCACTCCGCCGACTCTACCCCCGGTTAGGCTCCGAGCATGGCGACGACGGACGAGCGCCCGCCGGAGACCGGCGATTCGACGCAGGGCAAGCTCGCACGTCTGCGCGCGCTGCGCGACGAGGCGCTGCACGCCGGCAACGAGAAGGCGGTCGAGAAGCACCACGCGGCCGGCAAGCTGCTCGCGCGCGAGCGCATCGTCCGCCTCCTCGATCCCGGCTCGTTCATGGAGCTCGACCGCTACGTCCGCCACCGCGAGTCGAACTTCGGGATGCTCGAGCGCCGCCCGTACGGCGACGCGGTCGTCACCGGCTACGGGACGATCTTCGGCCGCAAGGTCTTCGTCTTCTCGCAGGACTTCACCGTGTTCGGCGGGAGCCTCTCCGAGGTCTTCGCGGAGAAGATCTGCAAGGTGATGGACCTCGCCGCGAAGTTCGGCTGCCCCGTGATCGGGATCAACGACTCCGGCGGGGCGCGGATCCAGGAAGGCGTCGTCTCGCTCGCGGGCTACGCAGAGATCTTCTGGCGGAACGTCCAGTGCTCCGGCGTCATCCCGCAGCTCAGCCTGATCATGGGGCCGAGCGCGGGCGGCGCCGTCTACTCGCCGGCGATCACCGACTTCGTGCTGATGGTCGAGGGGACGTCGTACATGTTCATCACCGGCCCCGACGTCGTGAAGACGGTGACCGGGGAGGAGGTGAGCTTCGAGGAGCTCGGCGGCGCGGTCACGCATGCGGCGCGCTCCGGCGTCGCGCACTTCATCTCACCCGACGAGGAGTCGGCGCTCGACGACGCGCGCTACCTGCTCAGCTTCCTGCCGCAGAACAACCTCGACCCGCCGCCGTACACGCAGCCGAGCGACCCTGTCGACCGCGAGGATCCCGAGCTCGACTCGATCGTCCCGGACGACCCGGCGCGGCCGTACGACATCAAGCACGTGATCGAGCGCGTGGTCGACGGCGGCGAGTTCCTCGAGGTGCACGAGCGCTGGGCCGAGAACATCGTCGTCGGCTTCGCGCGGCTCGGCGGGCACTCCGTCGGCGTCGTCGGCAACCAGCCGCGTGCGCTCGCGGGCGTGCTCGACATCGACTCGTCGGTGAAGGCCGCGCGCTTCGTGCGCTTCTGCGACGCGTTCAACATCCCGCTCGTGACCTTCGTCGACGTGCCGGGGTTCCTGCCCGGGACGGCGCAGGAGTGGGGCGGGATCATCCGCCACGGCGCGAAGCTGCTCTACGCGTACGCAGAGGCGACGGTGCCGAAGCTCGCCGTGATCACGCGCAAGGCCTACGGCGGCGCGTACGACGTCATGAGCTCGAAGCACATCCGCGCGGACTTCAACTTCGCGTGGCCGACCGCCGAGGTCGCGGTGATGGGGCCCGAGGGCGCCGTGAACATCGTCTTCCGCCGCGAGCTCGCGGAAGCGGACGACCCCGAGGCGCGGCGCGAGGAGCTGATCGCCGACTACCGGGAGCGCTTCGCGAACCCGTACGCGGCGGCGGAGCGCGGCTACGTCGACGACGTGATCGAGCCGCGGCGCACCCGGCCGGTGCTGATCGACGCGCTCGAGACCGCCCTCACGAAGCGTGAGGAGCGGCCGAAGCGCAAGCACGGGAACATCCCGCTCTAGGAGGGTTCGGCGCAAGAGGCGCTGTGCCGTCGGGCCGCGCTGGACGCCCCGACGCGGCGTCCTCAGTCCCGCCGATAGCTATGGCTATCGACGCTCCCTGCGTCCTTGCCTCGGAACGACCATCGCACCCCGACGACGAGGCCCCTTCCGCCGAACCCTCCTAGGCGGCCGCCCCGAGGGCGCGGGTCGTCCGGGCGGTAGACGTGGACGCGGCTCTCGCCTTCGCGCTTCGACGCGTAGAGCGCCGAGTCCGTTGCGCGGTAGAGCTCCGTCCGCTGCGGACAGCTCGCAGGGAAGACGGCGAGGCCGGCGGAGATCCGCGTCGCGCGTCCCGGGACGACCTCCACGAGGGTGATCCTCCCGACGAGAGCGTTGGCGACCGCGAGCGCGTCGTTCTCGGTCCGGCCCGGAAGCACCACCGCGAACTCGTCGCCGCCGACGCGGAACGCCTCACCGCCACGACGGAGGCACGACGCGACGAGCTCGAGCAGGCGATCGCCCGTCGGATGGCCGAGCGAGTCGTTCACCTGCTTCATCCCGTCGACGTCGAGCAGCACGAGCGCGAGCGGCCTGCGCGTCGACTCGGCCGTGTCGAGCTCCTGCTGGAGCCGGTCATAGAAGTGGCGCTGGTTCCCGAGGCCGGTCAGCGCGTCCGTGAGCGCGAGCCGCGTCGCGACGAGCGCGCGATGCGCGGAGCGCTGGTAGAGCGCGACGGCGAGGAGCGGCCCGACCAGCGCGAGCGACAGCAGCGGCGCGCGCTCCCAGAGCACCGCGAGCGTGAGCGTCCCCGACGCCATGATCGAGAACGGCACCGCCGTCCCGTGCGCGCTCGTGCCGAGCAGCTCGAAGAACCGCTCGTCCTCCCACCGTGCGATCGCCGCTGCGATGAGGACGACGTTGACGACGTAGTAGGTCGCCGCCGTGACCAGTACCTCGAGCACGAGCTTGCCGACGGTCTCCGATCCGATGAACGTCGCCGCCGCTCCGGCGGCCGCCGCGCTCAGCGCGTAGGCCGCGGTGTTGTAGAGGAGTCGCACCTTCGGGCGGCGCTGCACCAGGTCGACCGTCAGGCGCACCCCGACCGCCAACACGACCGCCTCCGCCGGGCCGAAGAGGACCGCAGTCCCGACGAAGAACACCGCGGCGAGCGAGATCTGCCCGGCAGGCAGCCGTTCGATCGGCACCGGGTTCGCCTCCGCGAGCGCAGCGGCTGCGAACAGGGCGACCAGCCCCACGAGCGAGGTTCGCGACGGCGGGTCCGCCGCGAGCGCGATCAGCGACGCAGCGAACGCGGCGGCGCCGATCGCGACGACCGGGAGCAGCAGCGGCAGCAGGCGCGCGAGCGCGTGGTGCGGGTCGGACCCAACGCCCTCCGACCCCTGGTTTGCGGCAGGACGCACGTCCATCATCTATTCCCTCTCGCGGTGGCCGGTCACCTCATCATGCGCGGGGCCGAAGCCCCCGCAAATCACTCGAACGAGTGGTCGGTGGCTACGAGGCGAGAGCGGGGACGGGGCGAAGCGCCCCGAACTCTTCGGCGAACGCAGCCACGACCTCGGGGTCGAACTGCGTGCCGGCGCAGCGCTGGAGCTCCGCGAGCGCGTCCTGCGTCGACAGCTTCCGCCGGTACACGCGGTCGGACGTCATCGCGTCGTACGCGTCGGCGACGAAGATGATCCGCGCACCGAGCGGGATCCGCTCGGCCGGCAGGCCCTCGGGGTAGCCGGTGCCGTCCCAGCGCTCGTGGTGGTGCAGCACCCAGTCGGCGACCGGGTCGACGCCGAGGCTCTCGAGCATCCGGAAGCCGATCTGCGGGTGCCGCTCGAGCACGAGGCGCTCGGCCTCTGTCAGCGGGGCGGGCTTGCGGAGGATCTCCTCCGGGATCGCGAGCTTGCCGAGGTCGTGCAGGGAGCCGGCGAGCCGGATCAGCTCGATCAGCTCGGGGTCGGCGCCCATGCGCGTGGCGATCTTCGCCGCGAGCTCGCCGACGCGCTCGGAGTGCGAGCCCGTGTAGGCGTCGCGCGCGTCGACGGCCTTCGCGAGGCTCGCCGCCGCGCGGTAGCGGGCCGCCCGGTCGGGGCCGGCGGCGAGACGCCGCAGTTCCGCCAGCTCGACCACGTCCGGGCGATAGGCCCGCACCTGGTTCTTGCCGTGCTCCTTCGCCCAGTAGAGCGCCGAGTCGGCAAGACGGATCAGCTCGTCGCGGCCGACGCCCTGGACCGGGAAGGTCGCAAGGCCGGCGCTGACGGTGATCGGGCCGATGTGCTCGAGGTCGAGCGCCGCTACGCGGTCGACGATCGAGCTCGCGCCCGTGAAAGCCTGTTGTCCGTTCATCGCCGGCATCAGGACGGCGAACTCGTCGCCGCCGAGCCGGAACGCCTCTCCGCCCTGGCGCAGGCGCTTCCCCACCTGGCCGAGCACGCCGTCGCCCGCGGGATGGCCGAAGCGGTCGTTGATCCGCTTGAAGTCGTCGATGTCGACGAGGCAGAGCGAGAGCGGCTGGTTCTTCTCCTCGGCGATCGCGAGCTCGCGCTGCAGGCGCTCGTGGAAGTGTCGGTGGTTGCCGAGGTTCGTGAGCGGGTCGGTGAGCGCGAGCCGCATCGCGCGGAGCGCGCGGTACGTCGAGCGCTGGTAGAGCGCGATCGCGAGCAGCGGGCCGATCAGGACGAACGAGAGGAACGGCGACCGCTCCCAGAGCACGATCAGCATCAGCGAGGCCGAGCCCATCAACGCGAAGGGCACCGCCGTGCCGAGCACGTTCGTCCGGAGCGTCGCCATGTACGGCTTGCCCGAGCTGAGCGAGACCGCGCCGGTGATCAGGAGCGTGTTCACCCAGTAGTTGACGGTCGCGACGACCGCGACGTCGACGATCAGGCCGGGCACGCCGGTGATCCTGTCGTCGAGCGGGACGATCGCCAGCCCCGAGACTGCCGCCGCGAGCGAGTAGACCGCCGCGTTGAACGCGACGCGGATCGGCGGACGGTGCTGCAGGAACTGCATGAGCGCCGTCGCCGCGAACACGATCACGACCGCGGCTTCCCAGCCGAACAGCACCGCGGCCGCGACGACGAACGAGTAGGTGAGCGTTACGCCGCCGGCATCGACACCGTCGAGGCCGACCGGATACCGCTCGGCAAGCACGCACGCACCGAACAACGCCACCATCGAGAGCCAGACACCCAGGCTCTCGCCGCCTGTGACCAGGCGAAACGCTCCGACGCCGACGGCCCCGAGGCCGAGCAGGCACACGGGGACGACGAGCGCGGAGAGTCGTGCGGGCGGCAGCGCCGGCGCGCGCAACTCAGGTGCTTACCAGCCGAACTGGCGGAGCCAGTCGAAGTCGGCGCCGACGACCGCAAGCAGCAGGGCCGCAGCGACCGCGAGACGAACCTTCCACTGCAACATTCCAGAACCTCCCCAGGTCCAGGTGGGACAGACCGCCGGATTCTTGCTTTCGGACGGTGCTGCAGCCATCACCCGATGGAGTGATTTAGGGCTTTGCAGGCCTTTTCCCTCTTTCGAGTTAGGACCGGGCTGCGAGGCCCGCTTCGGCGAGCGGACGCCGGGCCCACGCGAGGCGCTGCTGGTACCAGCCGGTGAGCGATTCGACCGCCACGCCGTAGCGGGAGGAGTGCACGAACCAGCCGTTTCCGAGGTAGATGCCCATGTGGTCGACCTCAGCCGGGGTCGATTTCGGGCCTCTGGAGCCGAAGAAGACGACGTCGGCGGGCTGGAGCGCGGCGGCCGGGATCCGCTTCGCCTTCGGCACCTCGCCGCTCATCGCGTAGGTCGTCCGGCCGGCGAGCGTCGTGGCGAGCGTCCCGGATCCCGCATAGGCCTGGAGCTTGTAGACCCGCCAGACGAAGCCCGAGCAGTCGTAGCCGCCAGGGACGGTCTTGCCGAGCGCGACCTGCCTCCGGTCGCTCGTCCCGGCCCAGATGTAGGGGTAGCCGACGAGCTTGACGGCCGTCGTCAGGATCCGGCGCTGCCAGTCGGAGAGCGTCGGGAGCGTGAAGGTCGAGGCGGCCTCCTGGACGCGCGTGAGCTCCCAGCCCTTGAAGCGGACGATCTGCGCGGTCGAGTACGCGGCCTCGGCGCGCGGCGCGGGGTCGGTGGGGAGCCGCTCGAGCGCGTCGTCCTTCGCCGGGTGGTTCGTCCGGAGCGCGAGCAGGCGCGCCACGACCTCGGGCCCGAAGCGTGACGGAGGGGCGAGGCCGGCCGTGCGGACGGCGGCGGCGAAGGCCTTCGCTTCGTTCGTCAGGCCGAGCGCGGCCACGAGCCGGGCGTCGAGGTCCTGCATCGTCAGGGGCACCTCGGGCTTGGCGACCTGCGGTTGCGGCGCCCCGGTCGCGCCCGTGAGGAGGTCGGCGAGCTCGCCGCGGGTGACGGTGTCGTCGGCCCGGAAGGTCGTGGGGTCCTGGCCGAGCAGGCGGATCTCGGCGGAGGCCCAGGACGCGGGCTTCGCGCCGAGCGCGGCCCCGGCCGGGACCAGGCCGAGCAGGACGACGAGAAGGAGGCGGCGGGCCATGCTGCCCTTTCAATCGGCGGCTCGCCGGAACGCTTTAGGCTGCCGCCGTGCGCGTCGAGATCAAGCCGGTTCCCGACGGTGGCACGGCGGAAGCGATCCGCCGGGCCGTCGGGGCAAGTAACACAGTGCTACAAGCGCATCCGGCCCAGCGCAGCCGCTGGCGCCGCGCCGGTCTCGACTACGCGACGGCCCTGCCGCGGAGGAGCCGCGGGGCCACCCGCGCGTAGTCGAGCCCCGAGACCCACGTCAGGACGAGCGCGACGAGGAGCGCCCACCAGGCCACGTCGTCGCTCCAGACGCCGGCCGCGGCCAGCCCGCCGACGCCCGCCGCGATCGCCTGCGACCACGTCTTGAGCTTCCCGAGGTCGCGCGCCTCGACGACGACGCCGCGCTCGATCGCCGCCAGGCGTAGCCCCGAGACGAGGAACTCGCGCGCGACGATCGCCGCCACCATCCAGGCGGGGAAGACGCCCTCGCCGATGAGGACGATCAGCACCGACAGGACGAGGAGCTTGTCGGCGATCGGGTCGAGCAGCGATCCGAGCGGCGACGTCCGCCCGCGGCGCCGCGCGATGCGTCCGTCGAACCAGTCCGTCGCCATCGCGACCACGAAGAGCGCCGTCGCGTAGTAGGCGTGGTTCGGGAAGTCCCAGACGAAGAGGAGGACGACGAACGGAACGGACAGGGCCCGGCCGACGGTCAGGTAATCGGGCAGGCTCATCCGCGGGGAGAATACGCCGCGACGATGTCCAGCTTCTCCACCGTCCTCGTGGCCAACCGCGGCGAGATCGCGATCCGCGTCTTCCGGACGCTTCGCGAGCTCGGCCTGCGGTCGGTCGCCGTCTACTCGGACGCCGACCGCGGGGCTCGGCACGTCGCGGCCGCCGACGAGGCCTTCGCGCTCGGGGGAGAAACGGCGGCCGAGAGCTATCTGGTCGTCGAGAAGCTGCTCGACGCCGCACGTGCGACCGGCGCGGAGGCGGTGCATCCCGGCTACGGCTTCCTCGCCGAGAACGCCGGCTTCGCGCGCGCGGTGGAGGCGGCAGGGCTCGTCTGGATCGGACCGCCCGCGGAGGCGATCGAGCTGATGGGCCACAAGACGACGGCGCGGACGCTGATGCGCGACGCCGGCGTGCCGATCATCCCCGGAACGACGGATCCGGTCGCCTCTGCGGACGAGATCGTGCGGCTCGGCGACGGGATCGGCTACCCGCTGATCGTGAAGGCCGCGGCCGGAGGCGGCGGCAAGGGGATGCGGATCGTGGAGTCCGGAGCCGAGGCGGCGCGCGCGTTCGAGTCGGCGAGCCGTGAAGGCCAGGCGTACTTCGCGGATCCGATCCGTCTACGTCGAGCGCTATCTCGAGAACCCGAGGCACGTCGAGGTCCAGGTGCTCGCGGATGCGCACGGGAACGTCATCCATCTCGGCGAGCGCGACTGCACGATCCAGCGCCGGCACCAGAAGCTGATCGAGGAGACGCCTTCGCCCGCCGTCGACGACGAGCTGCGGGAACGGATCGGCGCGATCGCGGTCGACGCGGCTCGTGCAGTCGGCTACCGCTCGGCCGGGACGATCGAAGGTCTGCTCGCGCCCGACGGCTCCTACTACTTCATGGAGATGAACACCCGGCTCCAGGTCGAGCACACAGTGACCGAGGAGGTGACCGGCCTCGACCTCGTCCGCGAGCAGATCGCGATCGCGCAGGGCGAGCCGCTGTCGCTCCGCCAGGAGGACGTCGTGCTGCGCGGACACGCGATCGAGTGCCGGATCAACGCCGAGGACGTCTCGAAGGGCTTCCTTCCCGCACCCGGCCGCATCGCGCACTACCGCGAGCCGACGGGGCCCGGCGTGCGCGTCGACTCCGGCGTCTCGGAGGGCAGCGAGATCTCGCCGCTCTACGACCCGATGATCGCGAAGCTCATCGTCCGCGACGTCGATCGCGAACACGCTCGCCGTCGGATGCTGCGCGCGCTCGGCGAGTTCGAGATCGAGGGCGTGCAGACGCTCCTCGGCTTCCACCGGGCGCTCCTCGAGCACCCGTGCTTCGTCGCGGGCGAGACGTGCCACGGCGTCGTGGAGTCGGACGAGCTCGCACGCCGGGCCGAAGAGCACGTGACACAGAGCCACAAGGTCGGCCATGGCCCCGGCGGGCGGCTCGACGGACGCACGACCAGCGTCGAGGTCGACGGCCGCCGGTACGACGTGACCGTGCTCGAGCCCGAGCCGCCGTGGGCCGAGCTCGCGCGTGCGCGCGCGGAGCGCTCGCGCGGCGGCGGCGCAGGCGGAAGCGCCGCGGTGATCAGCCCGATGCAGGGAACGGTGCTCTCGGTCGGCGTCGAGGAAGGGGAGACCGTCGAGGCCGGCCGCGTCCTCTGCGTCGTCGAGGCGATGAAGATGGAGAACGAGATCGCCGCGCACCGCGACGGCGTGGTGACCGAGCTGTCCGTCGGCCCGGGGCAGTCGGTCCAGAATGGTCAGGTGATCTGCGTGCTCGCCCAGGAGGACGACGGCGCCTAGACAACGCCCGTTCTGCAGCGACGTCGCGAGGGACAACGGCGAGCCGCTCGCGGGCACGGCGAGCCGGATCGACCACTGGCTGCTCGTCGAGTACCGCGGCCTCTGGGGCCCGAACGCGATCCGCGCCTCGGGGCTCTCCGACCAGGTGAAGCGGACGCTCCGCGAGCAGGTCGCGGCCCGCGCGCACACGCGGCTGCTCTTCATCAGGCGCCCCGACCGACGCGGCCGTCCTGAGCTCCGCGCCTACGCCGGAACGTCGGTCGAGGGCGAGGAGTCGCTTCGCTCGGTCGCCTTCGAGGCGCACGACGATCTCCGCGACCTCGACCTGATGACCGCCGGCGACCCGATCGACCAGCCGGTCTTCCTCGTCTGCACGCACGGGAAGCACGATCCGTGCTGCGCGCGCTACGGCCGGCCGCTCTTCGAGGCGCTCTCGGAGCAGGTCGAGGAGGACGCGGTCTGGCAGGTGACGCACATCGGCGGCGACCGCTTCGCAGGCAACCTCGTCTGCCTCCCACACGGCATCTACTACGGGCGCGTCGAACGCGAGCTCGCCGGCGACGTCCTCGACAACCACCTCGCGGGTCAGGTCGAGCTCCCGCACTACCGCGGCCGCTCGTGCTACTCGTTCGCTGCGCAGGCGGCGGAGCGCGACGTCCGCGAGCACGCGCAGCTGTTCGGCCTCGACGACCTCAGGCTCGTCGAGCAGGACGGTGAGCGGTTCGTGTTCGAGGACACGAGCGGC
Source organism: uncultured Actinomycetes bacterium (assembly GCA_963737405.1). Classification (GTDB taxonomy): domain Bacteria; phylum Actinomycetota; class Thermoleophilia; order Gaiellales; family Gaiellaceae; genus JACCTU01. The sequence continues at coordinate 79,330 of CAVTSL010000007.1, read as the reverse complement.
CGCCGGCACGAGCGACGCGTGCGCGTCGAGCTCGGCCCGGAGGACTACCTCACGTGCAACTCGACCGAGACGCGCCGCCCGCGGCGCTTCGTCGTCAGCCGGTGATCCGGAGCAGCCCGTCGCGCACGAGCCTGCGGACGAGCACGAGCCGGCCGGCCTCGTCGAGCTTGCCCGGAAGATCCGACGGCCGGAACGTGTCCTCGGCCTCGAGCACGTAGTCGAGCTCACCGCGCACGCGCGCCGGGAACTCGAGCGTCCGGCCCTCGAACGTGAGGACCGCGCGATCGCCGCGCGTCGCGACGTCCGCGAGCACCGTCGGCCGGCGCTCGAGCTCGGTCTCGGCGTCGAGGTCGCGGAGCGCGCGCAGCTGGTCGACCTGCCCGTCGAGGATCGGCCGCCGCGACGAGACGAGCTTCGTGCGCATGCGCCGGCGCACATCGTCCGCGCCGAGCCGTGACGCGAGCTGCGCGACCAGCTCGTCGGGAGAGCCCTCGGGCGAGCGCCGGAAAGGCTCGTCGACGGCGCACTCCTCGAGCGCGGCCCGGAACGCGTCGAGCCACGTGTAGACGTTCGCGCCGATCGTCAGGTGGAGCGAGTCGGAGTCGGAGGTCTTCGCCTGGTGCAGCCACCCGCGCGGCAGATAGAGCAGATCGCCGGGCGTGAGCGTCACGTCGAGCATCGGCTCGCCCGGCTCGCCCATGCTCGCGTCGTAGCGCTGGTCCTTGAGCGGCAGGTTCCACACCGGGTCGTACACGAGCCAGCGCTTCTCGCCGGAGATCTGGAGGCAGAAGACGTCGTGCGTGTCGTGGTGCACGGGCAGGCCCTGCGCCGAGCGCGGCGTGTAGTACGCGTTCGCCTGCGTCGAATGTCCGAGCGCCGCCTCGAGCGATCGGCAGAACGCCGCGAGCGGCGGCCACCAGTGGTGCAGCGCCTGCAGGACGAGCGTCGCGCCGTCCTCGAACGCGGACGCCACCCCCGCGACGTCCGCCATGCCGCCGAACGCCACCGGACGCCAGGGAACGTCGACGAGGTAGTCGCCCGAGGAGAGCTTCGTGTCCGCCTTGACGAGGCGGAACGCGGGGGAGCGCAGGCTGCCCGATTCGAGCAGGTGTTCGACGTCCTCCGTGGTCAGGAGGTCGTCGTAGCGTGCAGGCTCGTCCCGCTCGACGACGAGCGGCCTGCGCTCCCAGTAGTCCGCGAGGAAGACGTGCTCCTCGACGGGCTCGATGCAGCGCGCGAGCGCGCTGGTGCTACGACGAGTCTGTGCCGTCGGAGTCAGCGTCGGTGTCGTCGCTGTCTGCGTCGGTCGCATCTGTCGAGTCAGTGCCGTCCGCATCGTCGTCGTCCGCGACCTCCGCTCGTGTTGCGTCGGTCTGGATCTCGTCGTCGGTCAGCGTGGTGCGCTCGTCCATCGAACCTCCCTCAATGGGTTGCGGCGAACCCCGAGGTTACAAGGTGCGAAACGCCAAGTGAACTAGTCGTGGGCGTTGACCTGGATCGCGAGCCCGTTCGGGTCGCGGAGGACGAGCGAGCGGCCGAAGGCCTCGTCCGCGATCCCGCGCGCGACGTCGTCGCGGGCGGCGAGGGAGTCGAGATCGTCGGCGTTCATCGCGAGCTCGATGTGCCCCGCGTTTCCGTCGAGCTCGCCGTGGAGCGCAAGCGCGGCTCCGTCGCCGGCGCGCAGTCGGCTCCACATCGGGCTCCGCATCTCCACCTCGAACCCGAGGCTCTCGTAGAAGCCGAGCGACGCCTCCATGTCGCGCACGTACACGATCGGCATCAGGATCACCGCTTGCCCTCCTTCTTCTCGACGGCCGCGCGGAGCGCCGCCTCGACGAACTTCGACAGCGACTGCTGCGCGTCGATCGACGCGTGCTTCACCGACCGGATCAGCTCGGGCGGGAGATAGACGTTGAACTGCTGCTTCTCGTCCTCGGCCATGCTTGCTAGCAAGCTAGCACTTGACATGCAACCGCTGGGTTGCCTATTATTCGCGCAACCAAATGGTTGCGTAACGAAGGAGGCACAGATGGATCTCGACAGGATCGAGCGGACGATGACCTTGGAAGTGCCACGCGACGAGGTCTGGGCCGCGATCACCGAGCCCGACCGCATCAGCGGGTGGTTCGGCAAGGAGACGGAGCTCGATCTCCGTCCGGGCGGCAGCGGCGTCTTCCGCTGGGAGAACACGGAGGTGAAGGTCGTGGTCGAGGAGGTCGATCCGCCGCGGAAGTTCTCGTACCGCTGGGAGCCGGGTCAGGTCCCGGTCGCCGGCACGACGACGCTCGTCGAGTTCACGCTCGAGGAGGCAGGGGACGGAACCGTGCTCCATCTCGTGGAGTCCGGGTTCGCCGCGCTGCCGCCGGCGTCGCGCGAGCAGAACGACAAGGGCTGGGACGAGGAGCTCGGAGAGCTGCGGGAGTACCTTGCGACGCGAGTCGGCGCGTAAGGACGATCGGGAGGCGGGCGCGGTCTTCGCCGCGCTCGCCGACCCGACGCGGCGCCGCATCGTCGAGCTGCTCTCGACGAGCGGCGCGCAGACGCCGACGGAGCTCGCGGCGCGGCTGCCGATCACGCGGCAGGGCGTCGCGAAGCATCTCGACCTCCTCGAGGAGGCGGGGCTCGTCGAGTGGTCGCGGACCGGCCGCGAGTCGCGCTACCGGCTGACACCGGAGCCGTTCGAGTCGGCTGCGCTCTGGATGACGTCCGTCGGCGCTGCGTGGGACCGACGGCTGGAGGCGCTCCGGGAGCAGCTCGACCGTCGTTAGAGTCCGGCGCCGGTGGACCTCTACGAGTACCAGGGCAAGGAGCTCTTCAAGCGCCACGGCATCCCGGTCTCCGAGGGTCGCCTCGCGACGACTCCCGACGAGGCGGCCGCGGCGGCGGCGGAGCTCGGCGGTCAGGTGGTCGTCAAGGCACAGGTGCTGACCGGCGGCCGCGGCAAGGCCGGCGGGATCAAGCTCGCCGAGGGCGCCGACGACGCGCGCGAGAAGGCCGGCCAGATCCTCGGCATGGACATCAACGGCCATGTCGTCCGCAAGGTGTGGATCGAGCAGGCCTCCGACATCGCGAACGAGTACTACCTCTCGCTCACGTTCGACCGCGGCGCGAAGAAGCCGCTCTTCATGTTCACGACCGAAGGCGGCGTCGACATCGAGGAGGTCGCGGAGAACTCGCCGGAGAAGCTCGTCCGCCTGCACGTCGACCCGTTCGAGGGCTTCCAGCCCTGGCAGGCGCGCAGGTTGATCTACGGCGCGGGCGTCGAGGATCCGAACGAGCAGAAGCAGATCCTCTCGATCGTCGGGAAGCTCTACGACACGTTCGTCGCGACGGACGCATTGCTGTCGGAGATCAACCCGCTGATCGTGACGCCCGAGGGCGAGGTGAAGGCGCTCGACTCGAAGTTCACGGTCGACGACGCCGCGCTCTTCCGTCACCCGGACATCGCCGAGATGCGCGACCTCGAGGCGGTCCCGCCCGAGGAGCGTGCCGCGCGGGAGAAGGGCGTGACGTACGTGAAGCTCGACGGCGAGGTGGGGATCCTCGGGAACGGCGCGGGCCTCGTGATGTCGACGCTCGACGTGATCGCGCTCGCCGGCGGTCGGCCCGCGAACTTCTGCGACCTCGGGGGCGGCGGCGACGCCGAGGGTGTCGTCGACGCGCTCGAGGTGATCACCGCCGACCCGCAGGTGAAGTCGATCTTCTTCAACATCTTCGGCGGGATCACGCGCTGCGACGAGGTGGCGCGCGGGATCCTGGCCGCGCTCGACCGGATGACGATCGAGCACCCGATCGTCGTGCGACTCGACGGGACGAACGCGGAGGAGGGGCGCGCCATCCTCGGCGAGGCGTCGCCGCCGAACCTCCACGTGGAGCCGACGATGCTCGAGGCCGCCCGGCGCGCCGTGGAGCTCGCCGCGTGACCGACGTCTGGTCCGAGCGCGCCGAGGCGTTCCGCGAGAGCGCGACACATCGGGAAGGCCCCGACCTCGATCTCCTCATCGAGTGGTGCGAGCCGGGCCACGGCGTGCAGGCGCTCGACGTCGCCACCGGCGGCGGGCACGTCGCGCGGCGGCTGCGTGAGGCCGGCTGCGACGTCGTCAGCCTCGATCCCGCTCCCGGCATGCACGCGACGGTCGTCGCGCCCGCCGAGCACATCCCGTTCGCCGACGACTCCTTCGACGTCGTCGCCTGCCGCATCGCGCCGCACCACTTCGAGGACGTCCGCGCGGCGCTCGGCGAGATGGCGCGCGTCTCGCGCGACCGCGTCGTGGTGCAGGACAACGTCTTCATGGGCGACGAGGTCGAAGAAGCCGAGAAGCTGCGCGACCCGACGCATGTCCGCTGCTACTCGGAGGACGAGTGGCGGTCGTTCTTCGCGGAGGCGGGGCTGCGTGTCGAGGACGAGCGGATGTTCGAGCGGGCGGTCGAGGTCGAGCCCTGGCTCGCACGCGTCGAGACGCCGGAGGCGGACGCGGCGCGCGTCCGCGAGCTGCTCGGCGACCGGATCGCGGACGGCCGGGTCACGCTCCGCTCGATCGTGCTCAAGGGAAGGAAGACGCTAGTGGCGATCATCGTCGACGGCGACACGCGGCTCGTCGTCCAGGGCCTGACCGGCAGCGAGGGCCGCTTCCACGGCCTGCGCAACCGCAACTACGGCACGAACGTCGTCGCCGGCGTGACGCCGGGCAAGGGCGGCCAGGACGTCGAGGGGATCCCTGTCTACGACACGGTCGCCGAGGCGGTCGAGCGCGCCGGCGCGAACACGTCGCTCATCTTCGTCCCCGCGCGGTTCGCGGCCGACGCCGCATACGAGGCTGTGGACGCCGGCATCGGGACGGTGATCGTGATCACCGAGCACATCCCGGCGCACGAGATGCTCCGCGTCTACACCTACGTGCGGCCGAAGGGGATCACGATGATCGGCCCGAATTGCCCGGGCGTCCTCTCGCCCGGCAAGGCGAACGTCGGGATCATCCCGGCGGAGGTCTTCGCCGAGGGCGCGATCGGGCTCGTGTCGCGCTCGGGCACGCTGACGTACCAGATCGGCTACGAGCTCGCGCAGCTCGGGCTCGGGAACTCCTCGATCGTCGGCATCGGCGGCGATCCCGTGCCGGGCTCGTCGTTCATCGACATCCTCGGCAAGTTCGAGGAGGACTCACAGACGGAGCTCGTCGTGATGGTCGGCGAGATCGGCGGGAACGAAGAGGAGAAGGCGGCCGAGTTCATCCGCGACCGGATGTCGAAGCCGGTGCTCGCCTACATCGCCGGCTTCACGGCGCCGCCCGGCAAGACGATGGGGCACGCGGGCGCGATCATCTCCGGCTCGTCGGGCACCGCCCAGGCGAAGAAGGAGGCGCTCGAGGCCTGCGGCGTCCGCGTCGGCACGACGCCGACCGAGGTCGCGCAGCTCGTCGCCGAAGCCGCCGGCGCGCGCGCCTAGCGCGAGCCCTTCGCAGGCGTCGCTCTCGCGGAGCGCCTGCTCGAGCTCGCCCGCCGGGTCGAGCTTCCGGACCCGCGCGATCGTCTGCTCGACCGCCTTCGCGGAGTCGGCGAGCTGCTCGGCGATGGTCGCGAGACGCGCGAACGCGTCGCTGACGCTCGACGCCGGCTGCTCGAGCGCCTTGCGGGTCTGGCTCGCCCGCGCTCGGAGGACGTCCTCGAGGTCGTTCAGCTGCTGCTCGATCTCGTCGCCCGCGTCGGTCTGCGGCGGGCCGAGCTGGCCGAGGTCGGCGAGCAGGTCGTCGGTCGCGGCGACAGCCCTGCGCACGGCCTCGTCGAGCGTCTGCTCGTCGAGCGTGCTCGGATCCGCGAGGTCCGAAGCCGCCCCCTCGACCTCGTCGCGCCAGTCACCGACGCTCGTGCAGAAGTCGTCGGCCCACTCCTTGGACGCCGACTCGTCGCCGCCGCAGCCCGCGGCGGCCAGTGCGAGCGCTCCGCAGAGGACCGCGAGCGTCCGGATCACGCTGTGAAGTGAACCTGACGGCCCGGTCGGCTCTCTACACTCGGTCGATGCCGCCGATCTCGTTCGCCCGGGGGATCCCGGCGCCCGAGTGCCTCCCGGTCGAGGAGCTCGCAGACTGCGCGCGCGCCGCGATCGAGCGAGACGGCCGGACGGTTCTCTCCTACGGCGCGGGCGGGGGCTACGGCCCGCTCCGGGAGTGGCTCGCCGAGCGGCACGGCGTCGAGCCGTCCCGGATCCTGCTCACGAACGGCTCGCTGCAGGGCTTCGTGTTCCTCGCGTCGCGGTTCGCGCGCGAGCGGCGGTTCCTCGTCGAGGCTCCGACCTACGACCGGCCGCTGAAGATCCTGCGCGAGCTCGGCGCCGACGTGGTCGCCGTGCCGCAGGACGACGAAGGGCTCGACCTGGACGCGCTCGAGGCCGAGCTCGACGGCCCCGCGCTCCTCTACACGATCCCGACCTTCCAGAACCCGAGCGGGCGCACGCTCTCAGCCGAGCGCCGGCGGCGGCTCGCCGAGCTGGCGCGCGAGCGAGACCTGCTGCTCTTCGAGGACGATCCGTACGGGCTCGTGCGCTACGAGGGCGAGCCGCTGCCGTCGCTCTTCGAGCTCGCCGGGGGCGAGCGGACGATCTACAGCTCGTCGTTCTCCAAGACGATCGCGCCCGGCGTCCGCGTCGGCTGGTTCGTCCTTCCCGCCGAGCTCGCCCGGGAGCTGGAGGCGACCGCGACGGCGACGTACATCACGCCCGTGCTGCTCTCGGAGGCGACCGTCTTCGAGTTCGTCCGTCGCGGCGCCTTCGAGCCGAACCTCGAGCGCGTCCGGGAGCTGCTCGGGGCGCGCCGCGACGCCATGCTCGAGGCGCTCGAGCGGGAGCTGGCCGGCCGCGCGACCTGGAGTCGGCCCGACGGCGGCTACTTCCTCTGGCTCGACCTCGGCGTCGACACCGCTCGGCTGCTCGAGCAGGCCGAGGCCGACGGAGTCACGTTCGTCAAGGGCAGCGACTTCTTCCTGCCGGGCGGGGGCGGCGACCAGTCGGCGCGCCTGGCGTTCAGCTACGTCTCGCCCGACGAGATCGCCGAAGGCGTGGCGCGGCTCGCGGCGCTCGTGCCCGCAGGCGCGTCCGTCTAGACGAGCGCGGCTGCGCGGGCGGACTCGGTCCGCGGGACGAGCGTGGGGTGCTTCGGCGGGACGAGGGAACCGCGCTTCATGGCGCGGAAGGTGGGGCAGACCGCGTCCCCGGCGAGCGCGCAGAGACCGGCGCGCCGGAAGTAGCAATCATCGCAGGTTGGTTGGCCCGTCTTGCTCATCATCCCCTTTGCTCGCCGCTAACCGCTGGAACAAACAGGCGTGGAGTCTACGACGGATCGTGCGGGGTTCAACGACCCCGTTCACGAAACGGACGCATTTTGCGGCCTCTTCGAAACTGGCGAAATCTCGCTAATTCTGGGCGGCGCTCGGCAAAGTTGCCAGCTGCCGCAACGCCTGTTGAAAAGTTGTCACAGGGATGATCCGGACGTTGCGTGCGTACTTGCGCGCTTCACGCGCGTTATCCCCAGCCGGAACGAGGAAGACCTTGATCCCGGCGCGCTCGACGCCGATCGTCTTCTGCTTCACGCCGCCGATCTGCCCGACGTGCCCGTCGAGCTCGATCGCGCCGGTCACCGCGACCCGGTTTCCGTGGTCGACGTCCTTGCCGAGCTCCTCGACGACGTCGAGCGCGAAGGCGAGCCCGGCCGACGGGCCGCCGACGTTCCCGGTGTCGATCTTCACGTCGACCGGGAGCTTGATCGACGCTGCCTGCGAGACGATCACGCCGATCACCGGGCGGCCGTCGGGGCCGCGCTCGGGGCGGATCGTCGTCTCGATCGTCTTCGAGCCTCGCTTGACGGTCAGCTTCAGATCGTGCGTGGTGCCGGCTGCGCGGATCGCGGCGCGGAGGCCGCTCGGGCCGCGGACCCGCTTCCCGTCGATCGCGGTCACGACGTCGCCCGGGAGGAGCTTCCCTCCGGCCGGCGCCTCGGGGTCGGCGAACTCGATGCGCGCGCCGATGGGCGTCGCGACCACCTTGTAGCCGAGCGAGCGGAGCGCGACCGCCGCGGCGACCTGCTGCGACATCTTCATCTCCTGGAGCTCCTCGCGGCGGCGCTCGCCCTCGCTGACTCCCGGCGGCTTGACCTGGTCGGCCGGGACGATGGTCGCGCCCTCCCGCGAGCCCGGCCAGATGCGCTCGAGCGCGGTCGCCTTGCGGACGAGCACGTCGACGAAGTAGATGCCGCCGTCCTTCGGATCGTGGCCGCCCTGGACCTCGACCAGCGGCGCGACCGGGTGCGCCTCGTTGGGCAGGAAGATGTAGCTGTCGGTGGGGAAGACCCAGACAGCGAAGGCGGCAGCCGCGACCAGGAGCCCGGCGACGGCGAGCCGGGCCGGCGAGAACAGCCGCAGCACGGCGTGATCGTAGACGCGGTTTCTTAAAGGAGGCTTCGGATCATGCCGCCGTCGACCGGAATCAACGTCCCCGTAACGTACGAGGCGCGGTCGGAGGCGAGGAAGCAGACGACGTCGCCGACCTCGCGCGGCCTGCCGAGCCGCCGCATCGGGATCGTGGCGAGGTCGGCCTCGGTCGGGCCGTCGGGCCAGACCTCCCGGATCCGCTCGGTGTCGATCCGTCCGGGCGCGATCGAGTTCACCGTGATGCCCTGCGCCGCGAGCTCGCGCGAGAGCGTCTTCGCCCAGCCGACGACGCCCGGGCGGACCGTGTTCGACAGCACGAGGTTGTCGACCGGCTCCTTGACGGTGCTCGACGTGATGTTGATCACCCGGCCGGCCTCGCTCTTGCCGAGATACGGCAGGCAGAGCGTCGTCAGCCGGATCGCCGAGAGGAGCAGGAGCTCGACAGCCTCCTCGACGAGGTCGTCGGTCAGGTCGACGGCTCTCGTCCGGGGCGGGCCGCCGGAGTTGTTCACGAGGACGTCGATCCCGTCGAAGGCGTCGACGGTCTTCTCGACGAGCCGCCTCAGGTCGGCCGGGTTCGAGACGTCGCCGCGAACGGCGAGCGCACCGAGCCGCTCGGCCTCGCGCTCGAGCGGGTCGCGGTTCCGCGCGAACATCGCGACGTTCGCCCCTTCGCCCGCGAGCGCTTCGGCGACGCCGAGGCCGATCCCCGCGGACCCGCCACAGACGATTGCCGTTCTCCCTTTTAGGCCGAGATCCATCGCGTCACCTGAAAATGCGCAGCATTTTCAGGTGGTCAGGACGCCGACCACGTCGCGCACGGCCGCGGACGACTCGTCGAGCCACGCGCGCTCCTGGTCGTTCAGGTCCAGCTCGACGATCTCCTCGATGCCCTTCGCGCCGAGCTTGACCGGGACTCCCATGTACAGCCCGTCGATCCCGTACTCGCCCTCGAGCAGGGCCGTGCAGGGGAGCACGCGCTTCTCGTCGAGGCAGATCGCGTCGACCATCTGCGCCGCGGCTGCGCCCGGTGCGTACCAGGCCGACGTGCCGAGCAGGTTCACGATCTCGCCGCCGCCCTTCCGCGTCCGCTCGACCATCTCGTCGATCCTGTCCTCCGCGACGAGCTTCGTCAGCGGAACGCCGCCGACGGTCGTCGCGCTCACGACGGGGACCATCTGGTCGCCGTGGCCGCCGAGCACCATCGCGGTGACGTCCTTCACCGATGCGCCGGTCTCCCACGCGATGAACGTCGCGAACCGCGCGGTGTCGAGGATCCCCGCCATGCCGAAGACGCGCTCGCGCGGCCAGCCGGAGACCTTCTGCGCGACGTGGCACATCGCGTCGAGGGGGTTCGAGACGACGATCAGCACCGCCTCGGGCGAGTGCGCGACGACCTGCTCGGTGACCGAGGTGACGATCTTCTCGTTCGTCGTGACGAGGTCGTCGCGGCTCATCCCCGGCGAGCGCGGGAGGCCGGCGGTGATCACGACCACCTCGGAGCCGGCGGTCTCGTCGTAGCCGTTCGACCCGACGACGCTCGGCTCGAACCCGAGCACCGCGCCCATCTGGTCGATGTCGAGCGCCTTGCCCTGGGGCAGGTTCTCCTTGATGTCGACGAGGACGACGTTCGCGTAGTCGCGCTGCGCGAGCACCTGCGCGCACGTCGCGCCGACGTTCCCCGCGCCGACGACCGTGACCTTGCGGCGCATCAGACGCGCACTCCGAGCTTCTCGATCAGTGCGTCCGCGACCTCGCTCGTCCCGACGGCGGTCGGGTCGTCGCGGGTCGGCTTCATGTCGTACGTGACGCTCTCGCCCTCGCGGATCACGTCGGCGATCGCACGCTCGAGGTTGTCCGCTGCCTCGTCCTCGCCGAGGTGGCGCAGCATCAGCATCCCCGAGAGGAGCTGCGCCATCGGGTTGACCTTGTTCTGGCCGGCGTACTTCGGCGCCGAGCCGTGCGTCGGCTCGAAGACCGCCGCGTCGTCGCCGTAGTTCGCGCCCGGCGCCATCCCGAGCCCGCCGATCATGCCGGCGCAGAGGTCGGAGAGGACGTCGCCGTAGAGGTTCGGGAGCACGAGCACGTCGTACTCCTCGGGGCGCTGCACGAGCTGCATGCACATGTTGTCCACGATCCGGTCGTCGAAGTCGACGTCCGGGTTCTCGGCCGCGACCTCCCGGGCGACGCGCAGCCAGAGCCCGTCGCTGAACTTCATGATGTTCGCCTTGTGCACCGCCGTCACCTTGCGGCGGCCCATCTTCCGCGCGTAGTCGAACGCGAACTCGAAGATGCGGCGCGTGCCGGTGACCGAGATCGGCTTGATCGAGATCCCGGCGTCGCGCCAGCGGAGCGAGCCGCCCTTCGACTCGATCCACGAGATCAGCTCCTCGGCGTCCGGCGTTCCCTGCTCGTACTCGATCCCCGCGTAGAGATCCTCGGTGTTCTCGCGGATGATCACGAGGTCGACGTCCTCGAAGCGCGAGCGCACGCCCGGGTAGCTCTTGCACGGGCGCACCTGCGCGTACATGTCGAGCGCCTTCCGGAGGCCGACGTTGACGGAGCGGAAGCCGCCGCCAACGGGCGTCGTGATCGGGCCCTTCAGCGCGACGCCGTTCTTCCGGATCGACTCGAGCGTCGGCTCCGGCAGCGGGTTGCCGCCGTGCTCGTGCATGACCTCCTCGCCGGCCGGCTGGACGTCCCAGTCGAACTCGACGCCGGTCGCCTCGAGCACGCGGCGCGTCGCTTCGGTCAGCTCCGGACCCGTGCCGTCGCCGGGGATCAATGTCACACGGTGGGCCATTCCCGGGGGCGGACTGTATCGGGCGCCGCGAGGCGCCTGTCCGCGAAGCGGACCAAGGGAGGGGGTGCGGGGGAACCGTGCGATGGTTCCCCCGCCGGGAGCCAGGAAGCAGTCGGGTAGATTCCAGCCCGATGAACGACTTCAAGCCTGGCCTCGAGGGCGTCGTCGCCGTCGAGACCGAGATCGCAGAGCCCGACCGCGAGGGCGGATCGCTCCGCTACCGCGGCGTCGACATCGAAGAGCTCGTCGGCCATTACCCCTACGAGAACGTGTGGGGGCTCCTCGTCGACAACGACCTGAGCTCGAAGATGCCCGACCCCGAGCCGTACGAGCCTGCGGCCCTGACCGGGAACGCACCGGCGGACCTCCAGGCGGAGACGGCGCGGCTTGCGGGCACCTGGAAGCTCGGCAAGCTGAACGAGATCTCCGACGCGCAGGCGCGCGAGGACCTCGGCCGGCTCTCCGCGCAGATGATGGGCATCGTCGCGCGCTCCGCCGCCGTCGCCGACGGCCGCGAGCCGGCGCCGGACGACGTCGTCGCGAAAGGGACGACCGCGGCCGAGAAGTTCCTGCTCCGCTGGCGCGGCGAGGCCGACCCGAAGCACGTGAAGGCGATCGACACCTACTGGATCTGCACCGCGGAGCACGGCCTGAACGCCTCGACGTTCACCGCGCGCGTGACCGCGTCGACCGGCGCGGACTGCGGCGCGTCGCTCTCGTCGGCCGTCGGCGCGCTCTCCGGCCCGCTGCACGGCGGCGCGCCCGCGTACGTGAAGCCGATGCTCGAGGAGGTCGCGGAGCTCGGCGACGCGGAGAAGTGGGTGCGCGACGCGCTCGAGAGCGGCAGGCGGATCATGGGCTTCGGCCACCGCGTCTACCGCGCCGAGGATCCGCGCTCCCGCGTGCTGAAGCGCACAGCCCGCGAGCTCGGTGCGCCGAACATCGACGTCGCGGAGGAGCTCGAGCAGGTCGCGCTCCGCGTCCTTCAGGAGCGGCATCCCGAGCGCGTGCTCGCGACGAACGTCGAGTACTACTCCGCCGTCGTCCTCGACGCAGCCGAGATCCCGCCGCCGCTCGCGCCCGCGATGTTCGCGTGCTCGCGCGTCGCCGGCTGGTCGGCGCACATCCTCGAGCAGAAGCGGACCGGGCGGCTGTTCCGGCCTTCGGCGAAGTACGTCGGCCCGGCGCCCAGGTCGCTCCAACCGGCTTGACGCTCGCCGAGGCCGCCGCGCAGGCGGAGGAGCTCGCGACCGCGGGCGACGAGAAGGCGCTCGCGACGCTGCGGCTCCAGTGGGACGACGAGCTCGAGATGGCGGCGCGCGACCCTGACTTCCGGGTGCGCGCGCAGGCCTACCGCGCGATCGCGCAGTTCCGCTTCCGCCAGAAGACCGAGCTCCTGCGCCGCGGGCTCGAGGACGACAGCCCGGCCTGCCGCGGTTCGGCGCTCGTCGCGCTCGAGTCGCTCTCGCGCGACCATCCGGGCGTCGTCAACCAGGTGCGGCCGAAGCTGCACTCGCTCGCGAGCGCGGACGGCAACGAGGCCGTCCGGCGGCTGGCGATCGTCTGCCTGAAGAACGCGTCGCCGCAGCCGGACACGATCCGCCTGCTGAAGGGGCTGGCGGAGGACGACGAGCAGAACCGAGAGCTGCGCGAGACGGCGGGCAAGGTCGCGGAGCTCCTCCGCAAGAAGTCGGGCGCGCCGCGCTAGCGGTCTAGAGATGGTGGCCGCAGGTGCGGCCCTGGATCTCCCGGCCGCACGAGGGACAGGTGCGCTTCTGCCGCTTCCACTCGAGGGCGTTCTTCTGCACGCCGGCGACGGCCATCCACACACCCACGCCCGTCGCGGCCAGCAGACCGACGAGTTGAGGAGTGATTCCGTTCATTCATGTTCGCCCTTTGCCGTTCGGCGAGCTTCCAAACGCCTGCGCGCATGTGGGTGTGCGCGGAAGTACAGCTCGCGGCGTCGCGAGTCGGAGACGTGCGTGTAGAGCTCGGTCGTCGCGAGGTCGGCGTGGCCGAGCATCTCCTGGACGCTCCGGAGGTCGGCGCCGCCCTCGAGCAGGTGCGTCGCAAAGGAGTGCCGGAGCAGGTGCGGATGGATGCGTTCCGGCTCGAGCCCGGCCTTTCCGGCGAGGCGCCGCAGGATGAGGAAGACGCCGGCGCGCGTCAGCGGCCCGCCCTTTGCGTTCAGGAAGAGCTCCGGGCGGTGGCGGGTGTCGAGGTACGGGCGCCCGCGGCTCAGATAGCGACGCAGCGCGTCGACGGCGCGGCGGCCGACCGGGACGATCCGCTCCTTCGAGCCTTTCCCGAGCGCGCGGACGAGGCGCTCGTCGAGGTCGACGCTGCCCTTGTCGAGCGAGACGAGCTCGCCGACGCGAAGGCCCGCGCCGTACAGCAGCTCGACGATCGCGGAGTCGCGGAGCGCGCGCGGCGTCGTCCCGTTCGCGGCCTCGATCAGGCGCTCCGCCTCGGAGGGCGAGAGCGTGCGCGGCAGCCGTCGCACGCGGCGCGGCGATGCGAGCTCGGCGGCCGGGTTGTCGGCGCGCGCGCCGAGGAGCATCAGGTGCCGGTAGAGCGAGCGAAGCGACGCGAGCCGGCGCGCGATCGTCGCGGGCGAGAGCCCGTCGGCTCGGAGCTGCGCGACATAGCTCTCGAGCTGGTCGGTCGTTGCGCCGGAAGGTGCGGCACCGAGCCACCGCCGGAAGTGCTCGAGGTCGCGCCGGTACGCGTCGACCGTGCGCGGCGCGCGGCGGGCCGCGAGCAGCGCGAGGAAGCCGTCGAGCTCAGGATCGGGGATGGGCTCGGTCATAGACGCGCCTGAGGCGCTTTCCGTCGACGTGGCTGTAGACCTGCGTCGTCGAGAGCGACGAGTGGCCGAGGAGCTCCTGGATCGTCCGGAGATCGGCGCCGCCCTCGAGCAGGTGGGTCGCGAACGCGTGCCGGAGCTTGTGCGGGTTCGGGCAGATGCGTCTGAGCGTGCTCGTGTCGAGACGGCGTCCGCGCGCCGAGAGAAAGACGGCCGCCTCGGCGCCGCGCACGAGCTCCGGACGAGCCTCGCGCAGGTAGCGGGCGAGCCAGTGCGACGCTTCCTCGCCGAGCGGGACGACGCGCTCCTTGCCGCCCTTGCCGTGCACGTGGACCGTCTCCTGCTCGAAGTCGACGTCGCCGAGGTCGAGCGAGATCGCCTCGCGCGAGCGCAGGCCCGCCGAGTAGACCAGCTCGAGCAGCGCGCGGTTCCGAAGCGCGAGCGGCCCCTCGCCGCTCGCGCCCTCGATCGCCGCGTCGACGTCGGCGGTGCGCGGGACGTCCGGCAGCCTTCTCGCCCGTCGCGGCGCGAACGACCCCTCGGGCACGCGGGCAGCGCCGAGTGCGTGTCGCAGGAACGACCGGATCGCGGCGAGCTTGCGCGCGATCGTCGCCGGCGCGAGCCTGCGGCGGTCCCGCCCGAGCTCCGCCGCGTACTCCGAGAGCACGCGCGCGTCGATCTGCTCGAGCGTCGTCTTGCGCGCGTTCAGCCACGCGACGAACGGCTCGAGATCGAACCGGTACGAGCGGCGCGTCGCCTCCGAGAGGGACGGCGAAGCCAGGAAGCGCTCGAGGGCGTCCACGCAGGGAGGTTCGGCGCGGCGTTAGGATCGCCTCCCCGTGGACGACCGAACGCAGCTCCGCGAGCGGCTTGCGCAGCTCGCCGTCGAGTACGGCGCGAACGTGCAGCCCGGGCAGGTCGTCAACGTCAACGCCGAGTACGGACAGCACGAGCTCGCGCGCACGATCGTCGCGCACGCGTACCGGCGCGGCGCGCGATTCGTCGACGTCTGGTACTTCGACCCACACGTCAAGCGCGTGCGGATCGAGCACGCCGAGGAGTCGACGCTCGACTACGTCCCGCCGTGGTACGGGCAGCGTGCCCTCGGGCTCGGCGAGCTGCACGGCGCGCACATCTCGATCGCAGGCGCCACGCATCCCGGGCTCCTGAACGACCTCGACCCGGCACGCATCGGCCGTGATCTGCTCCCGCGCGTGAAGGAGAACTTCGGCGTCATCAACGACAGGACGACGAACTGGCTCGTGATGCCGGGCCCGACCGAGGGGTGGGGGCGCCAGGTGTATCCGGACGCGGACGATCCGCTTGCACGGCTCTGGGAGGAGATCTCGTATGTGACACGCCTCGACGCCGACGATCCCGTTGCCGCGTGGCGCGAGCGCTTCGCGCAGACCGGCGACGTGGGGCGGAGGCTTTCGGAGCTCAGGCTCGACTCGGTCCACTTCGAAGGCCCCGGGACAGACCTCATCGTCGGCCTCTTGCCGACCTCGAACTGGCAGAACGCGACCGAGACGACTGTCGACGGTCTCGGGTTCGTGGCGAACCTCCCCTCGGAGGAGCTCACGAGCACACCCGACCCGGCGCGAGCCGAGGGCGTCGTCCGCTCGACGCGGCCGCTCGTGCTGAACGACGGGACGCTGATCGAGGGGATCCGCGTGCGCTTCGAGGGCGGTCGGGCCGTCGAGATCGACGCGGACGTGGGCGGGGAGGCACTCCGCGGACGGGCATCGGTGGACGAGGGCGCCCGACGGCTCGGCGAGGTCGCGCTCGTCGACCGCGAGGGACGCATCGGCCCGCTCGGGACGGTCTTCTACAACACGCTGCTCGACGAGAACGCGGCGAGCCATCTCGCACTCGGCGGCGCGTACGAGTCGCTCGTCGGCGAGGAGGACCGCGGGCGGATCAACCGCTCGGAGCTCCACCTCGACTTCATGATCGGGAGCGACGAGGTCGCAGTGACCGGCGTCGCGACGGACGGCTCACGCGTGCCGATCCTCCGCGACGGCAACTGGCAGATCTAGCCGGCGACGTCGAGGCTGCCTTCCATGCCCCGGTCGCGGTGGCTGTCGATCGGGCAGTACATCTCGTACTCGCCCATCTTGAGCTCGACGGTGATCGTTCCCTTGGCTCCCGGAGCGAGCGTCTCGGTCTCTTCCTCGACGCCGTTGCCCTCGATCTCGAGCGCGTGCTCGGTCTGGCCGTCGTTCGTCGCCTCGAACGTGTAGGTCCCGGGCTTGTCGAGCCGGATCGTCTTCGGCTGGAGCGCGTAGTCGACGAGCGACACGGTCTGCTTCGTCCCGGTCGCGGCCGGCGCCGCCGCCGTCGTCGTCCCGCCGCCGCCTCCGCCGTAGCCGCCCCCGCCGCTGCCGTTGCCCCCGCAACCCGCGAGGGCGACGACGGCGAGCAGGACGACGGCCGAGCGCTTCACGTCAGGACTACGACCGGCGCTCGCATGCGGTTTCGCTACCGGACGGCCGCGACGATCTCGTCGGAGAGGCTCGGGAACTTCCGCAGGAACTCGGCGCGCTCGCTCTTGAACCGCTCGGCGAGCGCGCGGTAGTCCTCGGCACGTCCCGTCGCCTCGTAGAGCCGCCGCGGCTGGAGGACGTCGACGTCCTCGTCGTCGATCCCCGGCACGTGACGCGCCACCTGGTAGTGGAAGTCCGGGTCGAGCTCCCACTCGATCGTCCCCTCGGCGATCGCCTTCACGATCGCAGAGGAGTGCTTGATCCTGACCTTCTTCGAGCGCTCGTCGTCCTCGGGCCCGCCGACGCGTCCGGTGTTCATGAGGTACACGTCGAGCGGGTGCTCCTCGAGCAGCTCGAGGAAGCGGTTGCCCTGGAGGTCGTGCGGCATCGGGAAGAACGGGTTCGTCCCGGGCACGCGCAGGAACTTCCCGGCCTCGTCCGCGCCGCCCGCGCTCGTGCCCTGCGTCTCGCCGAGCATGAAGAAGGCCGCTGCCTGCGGCCCCTCGAGCTTCGCCACGGCCGGGATGATGTTCTCGTTGCGGTTGAGGATGAGCAGGAAGTGCGCGTCCTCGATGTCGCGGTCGGCCGCCGACTCGATCACGCGGAACGGGAACGTCGCGCGCCCGTTCTGCGTGTACGACGTGTCGTAGAAGTCGACGTCGTCACCGTGCTGCGAGACGTTCTCGAGGTACGAGTCCGGCTGCGTCACCGCGCCGTGGATCGTCGGCTCGTCGTCGGCGTTGAGGCCGAACGTCTTCGCGAAGCACCCGTTCTCGGTCACGTAGACGTGGCCGTTCGGCATCCACGCGACGAAGTCGTCCTGCACCGGCAACGAGCCGTTCTGGCGCGTGAACGTCGTCGTCGTCTTGCCCGTTCCCGAGAGCCCGACGATCAGTCCGACCTTCTCTCCGTCGTCGGTGGGGATGATCTTGCAGCCGGCGTGGAGCGGCAGGCCGCCGCGGTCGTGGACGAGCTTGTTCCACATGCGGAGGCCGCCCTTCTTCGACTCGCCGAAGTAGTCCGAGTTGAAGACGCGTGTGACGCCCTGCTCGAGGTCGACGGCGATCAGGCGGTCGTCCGGGAAGCCCTCTGCCTTGAGGTTCGGCGTGTAGATGACGACGAGCTCCGGCTCGAAGTCCTCGTCCGGGTCGAGGTCGAAGTAGAGCTCCTGCTGCATCCCGGCGATGTTCGCGTTCGCGAGCTCGACGTAGAGCCGCGTCGGCGTGCGGAACTCGGGGTCGTTCCCGATGTAGCCGTCGACGACGACCATCTCCTGCTCCGCGATGTACGCGTCCTGGACCTCGGCCCACTTGAGGCCCTCCTCGCGCGTCATCGACTGGTTCTGACCGTCGGGCTCGTCCGTGACGATGAACGTCGACCGCTTGGAGCGGTTCACGACCTCCGTCGAGACGTTGAGGTTGCCGTAGCGGGTCGGGCGCGCATTCGGCATCCGCGCGGCGAGCTCCTTCGCCTCCTCAGGACTCGGGTTCTCGATCACCGAGGCCGCCGGGGGCAGCCGGAACGCCATCTTCGCCACGCGTGCTCCTTCCTTCGCAGACAGGGACGGGCGAATGTTACGCCGCGCGCGCAGGAGTCGCGCCGACGGCCCTGATCGGCGACCCGACCTCCTAGCGCCCACCTCTTCTTCTGGCCTCTGCTGCGCCGTTGGCGGCCCGTTTGCCGTCCGTGACCGCGTCCTTTGCGCGCCGGCCGACGGTGCGGGCCGGAAGGAGGTGACACGAATGAACGCTTCGACGAACAAGCTCTCCCGCACGCGTCTCGCGTCGGTGCTCCTCTCGGTCGCACTGCTCGCGGTTGCCGCGCCGACGCTCGCGCTGAACTCTCAGGCGCAGACGGCATGTCAGGCGAGCGTCCTGCGGCGGCTGAGCCTCCGCTCAGCGCACGGAACTGCCCCGTCCCCGGGGCTTTCCGTGCGTCAGGCGACGACCAGGCCCTGTCGCAGGGCGATGGCGCGTTCCTCGGCCGACCGTGTTGCCCTTCGCGCTCGAACAGGACCACTGCCTCGTCCAACGCACCCCGCGCCTCGTCGCGCTTGTCGGCGGCGTCGAGCACCTCGGCGAGCGCGAGCAGCACCTTGCCCTGCTGGTACGTCGCGTCGGTCGCCGCGACAAGCGCCAGCGAGTCCCGCGCCAGTCTCTCTGCTTCCGCGAGCTCTCCTTGGGCCGCGCGGATCTTCGCCAGTGAGCTCGCGCCAGGAGAGCTCGGCACTGACATCCGCCGGCTTCGAGTGCCGTTGAGCGGTCTCGGCCCAGCGTTCCGCCTCCTCGGCGCTCCCGTGCGCGTGAAGCACGTCGGCGAGCGTGCGCCGCGTTCGTCGCGAGGTTCCCCCGACTGCTCGAATTGCTCGAGGCTCTCGCAGCCCCGCGCGAAGGACCGTCGCGGCCGTCGCATAGTCCCCGCTCGACGAGCTCGATCTCAGCGCGGCCGCGTCACGCCCAGTGCGCCGCGGTGGGGACGGCGAAGCCGAGCTCGTCGTAGATCGAGCGGGCGCGGCTCACGTTCCGCGCGGGCCGTCTTCGAAGCCGACCGCGCAACGCCTCGAGTGCGGCGAGCCAGCACGGAGAGCATGTTCGCCTCTCCGGCGATCCCGGCGTCCTCTCGGAGGAGCGTCCCGGCCCGTCGGAGCGCCTCTGTCGACCTGCCGAGGCCCGAAGTAGAGCGCGCTGCCGAGCTCGCCGACGCATCGCGGTCGGCGGCCAGTCCGAACGCGCGGTAGTGGACGAGCGCCCGTTCGAGCGCCTCCTCCCACCACGGCGTTCTTGCAGATAGAACCCGCCGCGAACGAAGCCGACGTAGTACCCACGCTCGACCGAGCGCCCGGTGGTCACGCGAACGTCTCGAAGTACGGGATAGCGTTCGTCGGCGAGCTCGAAGCAAGCTCGTCCGGCTCGCCCGCGACGGTTGAACGCCTCCGCGACCCGCCAGTTCGAGCTCGTCGCGGCGAAGTCATGCGTCGATCGCCCTGCCCGATGCGAGCGCCTCGACGCGCTTCGCGAAGCGCAGGGCTTCGGCCCTCGCTCGCCCTGCCCAGCGATGCCGAGCGCGAGACCGAGCTCGACTCAGGAGCTCACGGCGACGTTCGGACGACGTCGGGCTGAAGCGACGATCGCGCGTCTCGAGCAAGTTGGTCGTCGCGGTGCATGTCTGTGCGCTGGAACGCGCGCATGCCCAGCGCGCCCCAGGCGCTCGCCTGCCTCGCTCCGCGAGCTCGAGCGGCCGTGGCGTCCCACCGGCCCGAGCTGGTCGACGCGACTGATACGCGCGCTCGAGGTGGAAGCCGACGACTCTCGTCCTGTGCGTCGCCCTGCTCCGTCAGCCAGTCGCCGAGACGCTCGTGCAGCTCGGCGCGACGCGCCTTCGGAACGCCGGCGTACGCGGCGTCGCGGATCAGGACGTGCTGGAACGCGAACGTGTCGTCGGTCGCCGCCACGCGCCGATCGCCGCACGAACCCGGCGTGCTCCAGGCTCGAGAGTGTCTCGGCCGACGATCGCGGCCTCGTCCGGCGGCGAGAGGGCGATGAGCTCCAGTCTCGCGAAAGTCGCGACCGATCACCGCTGCACGTTCGAGCGCCGAGCGCTCGCGTCGTCGGAAGGCCGTCGAGACGGCTCGCGATCAGCGCCTCGACCGTGGGCGGGAGCGAGCCGAGTGCGTCAGGCCCTCGCTCGCGGACGAGCGAGAACAGCTGTTCCGCGAAGAGCGGGTTGCCCTCCGCGAGTCGCCACGACCCGCTCGAGCACGGGCGTCTCGAGATGCGTGCCGCCGCGGCTCGCGACGAGCGTCCTGCGTGTCGTCGTCGGAGAGCCGTTCGAGCCGCACGCCGGCCGGGACCATCGGCATGCTCGGCCCACTGCGGTCTGCCTGTCGATGAGCTCCGGACGGGCGAGGGCGAGGACGAGCAGCGGCACGCCTGTGCGTCTGCTGGACGAGCTGCTCGACGAGGTCGAGCAGCGCCGGCTCGGCCCAGTGGACGTCGTCCAGGATCAGGACCACTGGCGTGTCGCGCGCGAGCGCCGCGAGGAAGCGCTGGACGGCCCACGACGCCTCGCCGATCTGCGATGGGCTCGTCCAGCTCACCGGCGAGGACGCGGAGCACGCGAGCGACTCGTTCCGGCTTCGTCGACGTCCTTCGAGCAGCTCGTCGAGCGATCGTCTCGACGCGTCGCCTGTCGCACGACCTCGACGAGCGGCAGGTACGTCGCGCCTTCGCCGTAGGAGACGCAGCGCCCGACGAGGATCTGCGCGTCGTCGATCCCGTTGACGAGCTCGCGCACGAGTCTGCGTCTTACCGATCCCCGCGCTCGCCGACGACGAGCGCGAGCCGTGCACCCATCGCTTGCCGCGCGCACGCGTCGTACGCCGCTCGAAGCCTGTCGCAGCTCGCCGTCGGCCGTCCGACGAGCGCGTCCTAGTCTCCTCGTGCCGACTCGAACGTGCTCGTCGACGAGGCCGACGCAGACGGTAGCGTCGGCGAGCGGCTCGGGACGGCCACGCACTTCGAGCGTCCCGATCTGCTCCGTCTCGATCGACCCGCGGGCGAGCGAGACGGTTATCGGTGCGAGCAGCACGTCGCCTGGAGCGGCCGCCTCCTGAAGCCGCTTCCCGACGTTCACCGCTTCCCCGGTCACGAACGGGGTGTCTCGTCCGGATCGCCTGCGACGACCTCGCCGGTGTTGACGCCGATGCGGATCTCCAAGCCGGACGCCGTGGTCGCGCTCGAGCTCGCGGTTCAGCTCGGACGAGCGCGTCGCGCATCTCGGCGGCGGCGCGCACGGCGCGGAGCGCGTCGTCCTCGTGCAGCGGTCGGCACGCCGAAGACGACCATCACCTCGTCGCCGGAGAACTTCTCGAGCGTTCCGCTCGTGGCGTTCGGCCACCGCGCGCATCGCGCGCGAAGAAGCGACGCCATCACGGTGCGGAGCGTCTCGGGATCGACCGATCGACGCAAGCCGCGTCGAGCCGGCGACGTCGGCGAAGAGCACCGTGACGACCTTTCTGCACCGTCGGCAGCCGGCTCGCGTTCAGCGGGTGCGACCGGTCGGCGACCCCGAGCGCTGCGTCCTGCGTCAGGATCGCCCGCTCGAGCTGCGCGCAAGCTCGTCGCTCGGGCTCGAGGCCGAGCTCCTCGCGAGGCAGCGTCCGCGCCGTCCCGGTAGACCTCGAGCGCCTCGGCCTGCCGGCCGGACCGGTAGAGCGCGAGCATCAGCTGTCCGCGGAGCCGTTCGCGCCACGGGTACTCGGCGACGAGCGCCTCGAGCTCGACCGCGGCCTCGGCGTGGCGGCCGAGCTGCGAGCTCGGCCGTCCGCGAGCTCCTCGAACGCCGTGCCTCTCGCGTCGTCGAGTGCGCTTGATCGCGGCCTCGGCGAAGCCGTCGTACGCGAGGTCCGTCGAGTGCCGGGCCGCGCCAGAGCGCCAGCGCGGCTCGGAGGCGCTCCGCGCGAACCGCTCGGACGGCGCGCCCGCCGCTTCGCGCACGAGCCGCTCGAACACCTCGGCGTCGAGCTCGCCCGGCTCGACGCGGAGCATGTATCCCGACCGCCTCGCTCACGAGCCGCGTCCTCGCCGAGCGCCTTCCGCAGGTGCGAGACGTAGTTCTGGAGCGAGCCCGCGGGCGCGCGCAGGCGGCGTGTCGCCCCAGACCGCGTCGATCAAGCGCGTCCGTCGAGACGACCTCGTTCGCGTGCAGCAGAAGCATCGTGAGGACGATCCGCGGCTTGCGCCGGCGCAGCGCGGGATGATCGACGACCGCCTGTACCTCGAGCGGCCCGAGGATGCGGTACCGCATGGGTCGTTTCTAGCACCCTGCCTCGGCAGCGGAAAGCCCTCCGTGTGAGCGGAGTGTGAGCGCCCGGGCGCACCCTCGAAGGGTGACGACGACTGCGGCAGAGATCGGTGGGCTCGAGCGTCTGCTCGATGAGATCGCGACCTACCTCACGGTGGTCGACGAGTTTCGAACCGCCGGCGCGGAGCCGTCCTGGCAGCCGGAGCGGCAGCCGTCCAGAAACGCAGAGGAGGAGGTGAGCAAATGAAGCGGTTGAGGCTTCCTAGTCCGGGGCTCGTGATCGGGTTGGCGGCGCTCTTCGTCGCGCTGTCCGGCACGGCAGTCGCGGCGCTGAACGAGTCGGCCCCGGTGGCGTCGACAACGGTGCGCTTGGCGTCCGGAGCGATGAACCCGACCTCCGAAGGCGCGTTCAGGTCCGGCTGTCTGGCCGGCGAGCGCGCGATCGCGGGCGGCTGGCATCAGCACGGCTCCGGAACGTCGAAGGGCGTGTTCTCGCTCGACGACGCGCCGAGCGAGGACCTGGCGAGCTGGAACGTCTATCTGATCAACTCGGACGACCAGCCCGCGCGGGTCGACGTCTTCGCGGTGTGCGCCAAGTAGCAGCCGGTGTCACCCGAAGTTCGGGCCCGCCGCAGCGGCCGCGGCGGGCCCGATTCGCGCCGGTCGTTACGAGGCCCGGCGACGGTGCTATCCGATAGCGTCCGGAGCGGTGGAAGCGAAGCACGACGTGCTCGTCGTCGGAGCGGGCTGCGCAGGCATGCGCGCGGCCATCGAGGCGTTCGACGCGGGCGCCGACGTCGCGATGATCTCGAAGATCCACCCGACGCGGAGCCACTCGGGGGCCGCGGAGGGCGGGATCAACGCCGCGCTCGGGAACGCGTCCGAGGACGACCCGGAGCAGCACGCGTACGACACCGTCAAGGGCTCGGACTACCTCGGCGACCAGGACGCGATCGAGATCCTCTGCCGGGAGGCGCCCGACGACGTCTACCAGCTCGAGCACTGGGGCGCGGTCTTCTCGCGCACGGAGGACGGCCGGATCGCACAGCGTCCCTTCGGCGCGGCCGGCGCGCCGCGCACCGCGTACGCCGCGGACATCACCGGCCACGTGCTCGTCCAGGTGCTCTACGAGCAGATCGTCAAGCGCGACATCCTCACCTACGAGGAGTACTTCGCCTGGAAGCTCGTCGTCGACGACGACCGCTGCCAGGGCGTCATCTGCTGGGACCTGCTGAACGGCGGCCTCAAGGCGATCGGAGCGAAGACGGTCATCCTCGCGACCGGCGGTGCGGGCCGGCTCTACACGGGGACGACGAACGCGTACGCCTGCACCGGCGACGGCATGGCGCTCGCGCTCCGCGTCGGCGTGGCGCTGAAGGACATGGAGATGATGCAGTTCCATCCGACGACGCTCGCGCCGACCGGTGTGCTGATCACCGAGGGCTGCCGCGGCGAGGGCGCGTACCTGCTGAACGCGGACGGCGAGCGCTTCCTCGAGCGCTACGCGCCGAACGCGATGGAGCTCGCGTCGCGCGACGTCATCTCGCGCGCCGAGCAGACCGAGATCGACGAGGGGCGCGGGGTGGACGGCAACGTCCTGCTCGACCTGCGGCACCTCGGAGCGGAGAAGATCATCGAGCGGCTGCACGGGACGCGCGAGCTCTCGCTGACGTTCGCCGGCGTCGATCCGATCTACGAGCCGATCCCGGTCCGGCCGGGAGCGCACTACCACATGGGCGGCGTCGACACCGACGTCTGGGGGCTGACGACGCTCGAGGGCCTGTACGCCTCGGGCGAGGTCGCGTGCGTCTCGGTGCACGGTGCGAACCGACTCGGCGGGAACGCGCTGATGGAGACGATCACCTACGGCAAGCGCTCCGGCCGGCATGCCGCCGAGTGGGCGCTCGCGAACACGACGGTCACGGTTCCCGAGTCCGTCCTCAGCGACGCCGAGCGTGAGCTGCGCACGCTGCTCGACCGCAGTCAGGGTGAGCGTCCCTGGAAGATCCGCGACGAGCTCGCGTCGACGATGCACGAGAACTTCGGCGTCTTCCGCCGCGAGGACCAGATGCAGCGCCAGGGCGAGATCGTCGAGGGTCTCCGCGAGCGGTACGAGCGCGTCGTCGTCGAGGACAAGGGCAACGTCTTCAACAGCGACCTGACGCAGGCGCTCGAGCTCGGCTTCCTGCTCGAGCTCGCGCAGTGCATGGTCGTCTGCGGGATCGCGCGCAAGGAGAGTCGCGGCGCGCACGCGCGGCCGTACGACTATCCGGACCGCGACGACGAGAACTACCTCAGGCACACGCTCGTGAGCTGGGACGACGGCCCCGAGCTCGACTGGAAGCCCGTGACGATGACGAAGTGGGAGCCGAAAGAGAGGACGTACTAGTGGCGACGATCGAGACCGCCGACAAGACGATGCAGGTCGCACTGAAGATCTGGCGTTTCGACTCGACGACCGGCGAGCGCGCGCTCAAGGAGTACGAGGTCGAGGCGCCGGAGTGGGTGACGCTGCTCGACGTCCTCGACATCATCAAGGACCGCGTCGACGGGTCGCTCGCGTACCGCAAGAGCTGCCGGATGATGATCTGCGGCTCCTGCGGGATGCGGATGGACGGCGCGGCCGTGCTCGCGTGCAAGACGCGGATGTACGAGATCGTGCAGGCAGGGCACGTTCCCGTGATCTCGGCGATGGGCAACCTGCCGATCCACAAGGACCTCGTCGTCGACATGGAGCCGTTCTGGCAGAAGTTCAAGGCGATGAAGCCGTGGCTCCAGCCCGGCTACGAGGAGCCGCCCGAGGGCAAGGAGTACCGCGTCTCGCAGGAGCGCATGAACGTCATCGACAAGGAGGCGCTCTGCATCAACTGCGGCTGCTGCGTCTCGGAGTGCAACGCGATGGAGTCCAGTCCCGCGTTCCTCGGGCCGCAGGCGCTCGCAAAGGGCATGCGCTTCGTCGGCGACCCGCGCGACGCGGCGAAGGTCGAGCGGCTCGAGGACTACTCGACCGAGCACGGCATCTGGGAGTGCACCCGCTGCTACTTCTGCAACGAACGCTGCCCGAAGGGAGTCGACCCGCGCGACGCGATCGCCAAGCTCGGCGCCGAGGCCGTCAAGCAGGACATCGACACCGACATGGGCGCCAAGCATGCAAAGTGGTTCATCAAGTCGACCGAGACGACGGGTTGGCTCCGGGAGACCGAGCTCGTGCCGAAGACGCAGGGAGTCGTCACCGCGATCTCGCAGATGAAGTTCGCGATGGGGCTCGCGCGCCACGGCAAGGTTCCGATCCCGATCCCGCCGCACGTCGCCGACAAGGTCGACGAGGCGCGCGCGCTCCACAAGATCGTCCACGAGCAGGGGCGCCTCGGCTACGAGGGCATCGTGCAGGGCGAGCGCGCGCTCGCGAAGCTCGACTATCACCTGCGCGAGGAGGACAAGACCGAGGGGACGGAAGCGTGAAGCAGGTCGCCTACTACAAGGGCTGTCTCGCCGCCCTCTCCGCGAAGGAGCTCGACACGTCGACGCAGGCGCTCGCACCGAAGGTCGGCTTCGAGCTGATCGACCTCGAGTCGGTCACGTGCTGCGGCGCCGGTGACATCCACGAGGCCGAGCCGGACTACTACCTCCACCTGAACGCACGGATCCTCGCGTACGCCGAGGCGACCGGCTCCGACACGCTGATGACGATCTGCAACGTCTGCACGCTCAATCTGCGGCAGGCGGACTTCATGCTCAAGGGCGACGACGCGCTGATGGCGCGCGTGAACACGAACCTCGCCGCGGTGGGCGTGCCGCCGTACTCGGGCGGGGTCGAGGTGAAGCACTTCCTCTGGCTCGTCGCGGAGGGCGAGGGCTTCGAGCTGCTCAAGGCGTCGGCGCACAAGGGGCTGAAGGGGATCAAGATCGCGCCCTTCTACGGCTGCCAGATCCTGCGGCCGTCGAAGCTGCTCGGCTTCGAGGACCCCGACCGCCCGTGGTCGCTCGAGCGGATCATCGAGGCGTGCGGCGGAGAGGTCGTCGACTATCCGGCGAAGGTGAAGTGCTGTGGCTTTCCGATCATCCAGGCGCGTGAGGAGACCGCGCTCGGCGAGCTCGTGCAGCCGATCGAGCAGGCGATCGAGCGCGGCGCCGACGCCATCGTCACGCCGTGCCCGCTCTGCCATCTCTCGCTCGACGCCTGGCAGTCGAAGCTGAACGCGGCGAGGAGCGACGAGGGCCTCGAGCCGCTTCCGCCGATGCCGATCTTCCACCTCTCGCAGCTGATCGGCGTCGCCGCCGGGCTCGAGGACTCGGAGCTGAAGTTCAAGCGCCACATCGTCTCGATGCGCCCGGTGCTCGAGAAGCTCGAAGTCTGAGCGAAGTCTGAGCGCAAGTCTGAAGCGCGTCCGGCATCTATCTGACCGGAGGGGCGGTTTCGGGCCCGGTGCGAACCGGGCCCGAGCCATCCTCGGCGGCCTCGGGTCCGCCGCCGCGGCGGGGCTCGCATGGGGTTGGTTCGAAGCCGGCTGGGCTCGCCTGCGGAGCGTCGAGGTGCCGCTCTACGAGCTGCCGTCCGAGCTCGACGGCCTCCGCATCGCCCATCTGTCCGACTTCCACCTCGGCGTTCCCTCGGGAGGAACGAGGGCGGTCGAGTCGGCGGTGCGCTGGGTCGAGGAGCGGCGGCCCGACATCGTCGCGATCACCGGCGACCTCCTGACGCACCCCCGCGGCGAGCGGCGGCTTCGCGCGTTGCTCTCCCGGCTCGGCGAGCGCTGCTACGTCGTCCTCGGCAACCACGACTTCGGCGACGCACGCGACCCGCTCGCCGCGCCGTCGCAGCTCGACGACCTCTCGCCCGCGCATCTGCTGCGCGACGAGTCGGTCGTGCTCGACGTGCGCGGCCGCCGTGTGCAGATCGTCGGCATCGACCCGGCGACGTATCGAGCGGGCCGGGCAGATCCCGTGGGCCTCGCCGATCCCGACGCGGACCTGCGCATCCTCCTCTGCCACTACCCCTACGTGTACGACCGGATCCGGCCCGTGTACGACCTCGTGCTCGCGGGCCACCTGCACGACGGCCAGATCGCGATCCCGTACGGGCTCGGCAAGGTGCGGCTCGCGCACCTCAACTGGCGCTACACGCGCGGGTTCTACCGCCGCGACGGCTCCGTCCTCCACGTCTCGCCGGGACTCGGGACGACGTTCGTGCCGTTCCGGTTCTTCGCGCGGCCGGAGGCGACCGAGCTGGTCCTTCGCCGAAGCGGTTAGCTTCCGCGCGTGGACATCGGCACGGCGGCCGGGAGCGTGCTCGCCGCGTTCGGGCTCTCGGGTGCGGCCGGCCTCAACGCGTGGCTGCCGCTGTTCGTCAGCGCGCTGCTCGAACGCATCGGCGTCGTCGACTTCGCGGGGCCGATCGACGACTTCTCGAGCACGACCGGCCTCGTCGTCCTCGGGACGCTCACGGCTCTCGACTTCGTCGGCGACAAGGTTCCGGTCGTGGACCACGCGCTGCACCTCGTCGGCGGAGTCGTCGCGCCGGTCTCCGGTGCGCTCCTCTTCGTCGGGCCGACCGGTGACGAGACGAGCCTCCCGTCGATCGTGTCGCTCGTCCTCGGCGCGGTCGTCGCGGGCTCGATCCACACGGCGCGCGCGACGGTCCGGCCGGCGGCGACCGCGACGACCGCGGGCACGGCGAATCCGCTCGTCTCGCTGGGCGAAGACGCGACCTCGGGACTGCTGACGGCGCTGGCGTTCCTCGCGCCCGTCCTGGCGTTCGTCCTGCTCCTGCTGCTCGTCGCCGGTTTCGTCGTGGCGTGGCGGCGGGTCCACCGCTTCCTCCGCTAAAGCTGGACTTCGGGCGGGGGACGCCGTCCGCAGGGGCCGCCATGCTTAGCGCGAACCCTTGGGCATGCGAATGCAGCTGAAGCGGCGTCCGAGCGCCCGCGAGGAAGGGCGCGGCCGCGCGCGTGCGGCGGAGGTCGAGGAATCGCTCCGCCTGACACGCGAGGGGCGCTGCTACGCGTGCGGCGAGTACGTCGAGGCCGCCCTCGCGGAGCTCGGCTCGCCCCTCTGCCACGACTGTCGCTGCTCGGCCCGCCAGCTTTCCTAGCGCGGCCTCCTACAATCGGCCCATGGAGGGGCACGCGTCGATCTCGACCGACGTCCTCAGCCGCTACGCCGGCGACGCCGCACGTCAGGTCGCCGGCGTGCACGGCCTCGTCGAGCGCGCGCTCCCGTACCGGCGCGGCGTGAAGCTCGACTTCGACGACGGGCGCGTGACCGTCGAGCTGCGGCTCGCGGTGGCGTGGGGTGCGTCGATCCCGAACGTCGGTCGTGAGGTACAGGAGCGCGTGCGCGAATATCTGAAGCGGATGGCCGACGTCGAGGCGACGCGCGTCGACGTCGTCGTCGACGAGATCGCGTAGTGGCCGCGCACCTCCAGGGTCTCACGCGCGGTTCGCTCGTCAGCACGCCGACGGTGTGCCACGAGTGCGTCTGGTGGCAGTCGCGCGGAACCCGCGAGGCGAACAAGGAGCGCTGGATGGACAGCGCGGAAGACGACTGGGGCGCGTGGGGAACCGTCTATCTCGACGAGAACGGCCGGACGCTCGGCTCGATGCAGTACGGGCCGGCCGAGCTGTTCCCGCGCGCAGCCGACTTGCCGGCCGGCCCGCCCTCCGACGACGCGGTGCTCGTGACGTGCGCGTACCTCGTCGAGTCGTCGAGCCCCTGGGTCATGCAGTCGCTCTTCCTCGCGGCGATCGGCGACGCGAAGGACAAGGGCGCGAAGGCGCTCGAAGCGTTCGCGTACCGCTATCCCGAGGGCGAGAGTGCGTACGAGCGCTTCCAGGTGCACAAGACGATCTTCCCGCGCGACTTCCTCTCCGACTTCGGCTTCACGCACGCTGCGGATGCAGGGACGCGTGGAGCTCGCGCGCCTCGAGCTCGGCGGCCTTCAGCCGGTCGTCGAAGGGAGCCGCACGAAGGTGCTGCGGGTCGTCAAGGAAGCGTTCTTCCCGGACCCGGTGCCGGCGCCGCGGAGGCCCTAGCTAGGCGGGAACCGGTTCGCCCGCAGGGATGCCGATCGTGCGGCGGAGGCCGTCTTCGAGCGCGACGGTCGGCTCCCATCCGAGCAGCGTCCTGGCGCGGGTGATGTCCGGCTGGCGGACCTGGGGATCGTCGACGGGCAGCGCCTCGAAGACGATCTCGCTCGACGAGCCTGTGATCCTGAGCACCGTCTCCGCCATCTCGAGCAGCGTCATCTCCGCGGGGTTCCCGATGTTCACCGGGTAGTGCTCGCCGCTCTCGGCGAGCAGCACGAGGCCGCGGATGAGATCGTCGACGTAGCAGAAGCTCCGCGTCTGCGACCCGTCACCGAAGACCGTGAGCGGCTTCTCCGCGAGCGCCTGGCGGACGAAGGTCGGGATCGCGCGTCCGTCGAACGGGACGCATCCGCGGGCCGTACGTGTTGAAGATCCTGACGATCGCCGTGTCCACTCCCTGCTGCCGGTGGTACGCCATCGTCATCGCCTCGGCGTAGCGCTTCGCCTCGTCGTAGACGCCGCGCGGACCGATCGGGTTCACGTTGCCCCAGTACGTCTCCGGCTGGGGGTGGATGAGCGGGTCGCCGTAGACCTCGCTCGTCGAGGCGATGAGAAAACGGGCGCGCTTCGCCTTGGCGAGCCCCAATGCGTTGTGGGTTCCGTACGACCCGACCTTCAGCGTGTGCAACGGCAAGCGGAGGTAGTCGATCGGGCTGGCCGGGCTCGCAAGGTGATAGACGAAGTCGACAGGCTCGGCACCCAAGTCACCCGCCCGACAGCCTGGGAGACGTATCCGGAGAAAGATGTGCGCAGAACCCGCCGTTCGGCTAGTGGCATTCGTGGTCGAGAGGACTACTCTGGATTCACCGTCAGCTGCTAGGGAGATAGACATGAAATACGAAGCACCGCGGATCATCGACCATGGCTCGATCTCCGCACACACGTTCATGCCGACCCCGCCAGGGGGGCCGAACGCAGGCAACGGCAACCACAAGGGCTTCACCAACTGCCGGATCGAAACGACGAACTGTGAGCTTTCCCATCCCGAGGACGGGGGCGGCGTCTCGCCGTAAGTCGTTTCTCCGGCACGTAACCTGACCGGGGCCGTGCCGCGCTTGACCGTGAGTTGATGGCAGCCGTAGGGGCTGTCCTCAGTCGATCGGGCCTCGACGCCGAGGCGGCGCTCGAGCGATTGCTCGAAGCCGCGCCACACCGGGGGAAGAGCACGCGTGTGCTGACCCTCGGGCGTTGCACGATCGGCGTCGCCGATCATCAGGGGCGCGAGGAAGCCACGCTGGCGTCCACCGGGAGCCTGGCCGTCGCCTACGCAGGCACGCTCGACAACCCCGAGGAGCTTGCACAGCTGAGCGGCGCCGACGGTACGGCATCCGACGACGCCGGCTGAATCGGTCCTCGCCGGCTGGCGTGCCTTCGGAGAGGCACTGCCGAGACGCTTGCGCGGAACCTTTGCCGGCATCGTGACCGACGGTTCGCGGGTGTGGGCGTTTCGCGACCCGGTCGGGCTCGAGACGCTGTTCTACCGCGAGGACGCAGATGCGCTCTATCTCGCCTCAGAGGCGAAGCAGGTCCTCCGTGGCGCCGACGCGGCGCGCGAGCCCGACCTGGATGCAGTCGAGGCGATCTTCTACGGCGACTCCGAGGAGCCGACACGCTGTGCACTGCGTGGTGTCCGGCGGCTCGTCGCCGGCACGCTGCTCATCGCAGGAAGCGGCCCCGTCGTCACGCGTCCGTACTGGGATCCCCAGAGCCTGCTCGAGACGGCGAGGCTGTCGTCCGGCCGAGGCGACGGAGAAGTTTCGGCACCTCCTCGACCAGGCCGTACGGCGCGCGCTCACCGGACAGGACGTCGTCTCGCTCAGCGGCGGCATCGACTCGCCTCCGATCGCGACCTTCGCCGCTCGAGAGTACGTCCGGAGATGGGGACGGCCGATTCCTGCGCTGTCTGCCGTCTACCCGTCGTTTCCGGAGAGCGACGAGAGCCGCTACATCGAGCTTGTCGCAGCGGACCTGGAGCTACCGCTGCACACCTACGAGCCGGGGCCTCAGCGGCTCGAGAGGTTGCAGTACTGGGTCGAGCTCTTCGACAGCCCGTGGTCGACCTGGTCGCCCGAAGGGACCGCCGAGCGCTGCCTGCACGCTCAGCGGCTCGGTGTCCGCACGATCCTCAGCGGCGAGTTCGCCGAGCAGGCCTCCGCGATACGCGCCTATCTCGTGACGCACCTGTTGTGGAAGGGACGGTTCGGTGCGGCGGCGGGACAGCTCCGGTCGCAGCGGGCGGCGCGACTCGGCCGCCGCCACCTCGCGAACGAAGTCCTCGACGCGTTCACGCCGCGCCTCCTGCAAGCGCGTCGCTTTCGTCGTCGGCCGAACCAACTCGTACCGCCGTGGATCGACATTCGGCGGATCGCCGAACGGGACGGCAGCGGCGCGCGTCCGGCGAGGAAGCGCTGGGCGGCCGCCCAGCTGCCGTTCTTCGGCGCCGACGCGACCGGGGAGGCTGACATCTACTCGCATGCGCTCTTCGGCATTCGGGCGCGGCGACCCTGGGCAGACATCGATCTCTGGGAGTTCTTCCTCAGCCTCCCCGGCGAGACGAAGTTCCCCGACTACCGGATGAAGGGCTTCGTGCGCAACGCGCTGCGGGGCGACGTCCCCGACGAGATCCTCGACCGCCGTGACAAGACGTACGCGAACCGTTGGTTCGAAGACGATGGCCCTGGACTATCCGGCGCTACGGCACTGGCTTTCGGATCCTTCGCACCAGGTGACGGGTGTCGACTACGCAGCGCTCGGTGAGCAGCTCGAACGCGAGGAGATGCCGCTCTCGCACTACCTGTGGGCGAAGGATCTCGCCACGGTTCATGCGTTCCTCGACCTCTGGAGCTGAGCTGATCTAGGAGAGACGGGCCATCTCGCTGTGTCCGGCGCGACCCGGCGGCGGACCGACGTCCCGGCCTTCCAGCTCCACCCACGCGTGTGCCCGCTCGTCGTCCGCCTGCTCGGGGAGGCCGATCACGAGCTCGACGGGATCGCCCTGCTCCCGCAGGAGGCGAAAGAGGACGAGCGCGTTGATCAGGCAGCGTGGCCGGTGGCTTCCGATCCGAAGACTCCTGTCCACAGCTCTGGCAAGCGTCGCCGGTGCGTGCGTGCCTGCGCGGCGGACCGCCGTCCACCGCGGTCAACCGCGCGACCAGTCTCGGCAGCGGCTGCCGGCGAACGCGGATGCTGACGAGAGCGAAGCGCACCCAGACGCGCGTTGCGAGGAGCACCTTCTCCCGCAGCGACAGCGGCGCGTGGTCAGGCATCGGCCACGATCTTCTGGACGACGTCCCCGAGCAGGTCGAGCCGAAACGGGCGGTGCAGGTTCCACACCGGAACGGCGTCGGCGAGGGCGGTGACGCCCTGGAAGCAGCGCGCGCGGTCCTCGAGAGTCGGCAGCCTGAAGCTGAGCGGCCAGAGCTCTCGCAGGGCGTCGGTCGGCGGGAACGCGCTCGAGGGTGATGCCGCTGTCGGCCAGGCGCAGCAACACGAATGCACGAATCGGCAGCGGGCTGCAGTCGCCGCGGCTCGCGCGATCGAGCGAGTAGTGGACGCGGTCGTCGCCGCCGGCGACCTCGGAGGCTCCGGGGAGCTCGAGGCGGTCGGCGACGTCACGGCGGATCGCGGAGCATCGCGGGGCCCGGGACGAGTGTGGGCGGCGACGAGAGGCGGAGGCACGAGACGTCCTCCGAGAGGACGCGATAGCCGGCCGCGGCGAAGCCGGCCGCGAGCGTCGTCTTCCCTGAATATCCGGGTGCAGCGAGCAGGATCGCCTCTCCGTCGACCTCGACCGCGGCCGCATGGAGTGGATGATCCGCGCGTCCGAGAAAGCAGAGGAGCGCGGGGATACCCCAGAGACGCTCCTCGCGCTTGATCGCTCGACTCGAGGCCGACGGGGAGCTCGACGCTCGGAATCCGCGGATCGACGTAGAACGATCCGCTTCCGTCGATCCAGAGGCGATACCGCCCCCCATCGTCGTAGAGGCGGGCCCACGATCGTTTCTCCGGAATCGGAGTCCACTCGTTGATGAGCGTTCCTCCGGCATCTTCGACCTCGCCGTCCCGCTCACTGACCTCGAGACGGTCCCCGCCGCCGTCCCGCAGATACTCGAACGTCAGCTCGGAGACGGGCATGAAGCCGAAGCAGGCACCGCTCACGCGCTCCGCCAGGATGAGATCGCGCTCGCGCATCGCGTCGATGAAGCCGGTGACGTCGTCGGCCAGCGCAGCCGGCGGATCGTCGACCTCGGCGCGGATCGCCTCGATCGACGTCGGCCGCGGTTCGCTCGCCGTCGATGAGCTCCCAGATCCTGCAGCCGATCTCGTTGAGGCCGTGGTACTCGCCGGTTTCGAGATGCAGCAGCACGCCGCCCCCTCCTGCTGCAAGCGCGCGAAAGGTCGCGTTGGGGTTCTTGCGGAGTGGCGAGCTGTCGTCGATCGACGTGCCTCCTTCAGTACAGGCCGAGGGTGCCTCGCCGACGCTCGCGTCTGGAGTGCCAAGCCGGAAGGCGACGCATGCCCGGCCGCCAGCGAGACGGCTGACATGGGCGTGAGGACGAGCAGGTGCTCGAGGGTCTCGGCCCAGTCGACTGTACCCAGCAGCGGCTCGCGCATGCCGTTGATCGCAATCGCCATGGGATTCACCTTGGCCAGGGCCTCCAACCAGCCGGGAAGCAACTCGAGCGGAAAGTAGGCACCCGAGCGCGAGCGTCAGGATCGTGATCCCGAAGCCGACGCCGGTCGAGCCGCCCCGAAACGTCAGCGTTCCGGCGGCGCTGATGAGGCCCAGTCCCCAGACGAACGGGATGAAGAAGAGCACGACGAGCGTGGCGGGGAGGAGGCCGGCCAGGTTGAAGTCGAGGCCGAAGCCGACCGCGACGAGGACGAGGAAGATCCCCGTCCGGAGCGGAACGTAGATGAGGTCGTAGACGACGGAGCCCGAGCTGGATGGTCGACGGAGAGGTCGGCGTCACGAGGATGGACTCGAGGGTGCCGATCATCTGCTCGCGACGCATCGCCGCCGAGACGCGGCCGAGCCCGATCTGCAGGAAGGCGGCGAGCGCGATGCCGATCACGACGAACTCCATGTACGAGACGCGGCGAGCCGCCGAACTCCGGCAGCTTCGACTCGTCGACGAGAAGCCCGACGAAGTAGAAGAGGAACGCCTGGAGGAAGAGCGCCAGCGCGTCCGTGAAGAAGGCGAATCGGTAGCTCCAGGCGACGAGGAAGTCCCGCCGCGCGAATGCCGGCAGCTTCGCCGTCTCCTCGAGGAGCAGCGACCACCGCCCGGGAGTCTGCTCCGCGGCGCCGATCATCCGTCGCTCCCGCCGCGTCAGCGCTCAGGAAGGCCTCCTCGACCTCCGACCGCTCGTCGCGGCACCCCAGAAGCTCGTACCCGGCGTCGCGAATTCGCGCCAGTGCGTCGCCGAGCAGCTGCATCGTCTCGAAGCGCGAGGAGATGGTGATCGTGTCCGCCGTCTGCCGTCGCGGTGATCGAGCCGAGCCCTTCCAGCGCCGCCCGCAGTGCGTCGGCGGCGGCGGTCCGCAGGTCGCGGCTCGCGGAGCTGAACGAGATAGCGTCTCGGCAGGGCGTGCGCCATCAGCTCGGGCACCGTTCCCGCGAACTCGCACCTGGCCCTGGGCCAGCAGCGTCACGCGCGTCGGCAAACCCCCGCACCTCGTCCACCCGTTGCGTCGTCCAGAGAATCGCTGTGCCCCGCGCCGCAAGCTCGCGGACGAGGCTGCGGATGTTGTCCGCAGCCTCGGGATCCAGATCGTGGGTCGCCTCGTCCACGAGCAGCACGACCGGGTCGGTGAGCAGTCCGCGCGCCACGGACGAGCCGCTTCTGCATGCCGTGGGAGTAGACGCCGACGCGGACCCGGGCAGCGTCGGTGAGCCCGACCGCCTCGATCGCCTCGGCCGCGCGCGCGAGCGCGGCCCGGCGCCGGAGTCCCTGCAGCCGTGCGAAGAAGAGCAGGTTCTCGAGCCCGGACAAGCGCAGGTACAGCGACCGGTCTCCTGACGGGACGAGACCGATCCGGGTCCGAAGCGCGCGCGTGTTCTGAGCGGGATCGCAGCCGGCGATGCTGACCTCGCCGGCGTCGGCCTCGACGAGTCCCGTCAGAATGCGCATCAGCGTCGTCTTGCCTGCGCCGTTCGGGCCAAGGAGCCCATGGATCTCACCCGCTCGGACGGTCAGCGAAACGCCGTCGAGGGCCACGACCTCGCCGAATCGGCGCACGACGTCTCGAGCGCTGACGACGACGGACGTCGGGCGTCGGCTCTACGGGCCGGTCAACGGTGGCGAGATGCGGCTGGGCGAGCCCGTCGGCCGCTCCGCCGCCTCCAACCCCCGTGACGTCTCTCATTGCGCATCCTTCCCCCTGCCTGGGCCCGAGCCGCCTCAACGTAGCTAAGGCTGCATGCTTCTTCAACCCTCGTCGGAGTGGGTCTCGCCTGGCCGGACAGGCCTTGCGCCCGGGGCAGCGACTCGGCATCCTGGCATCGAGACGCGGATGAAGAGACACCTCTCGAGCGCCGTGGGGCCGTCGGCGCCCGAGAGTGGCCAGACATCGATCTGGCACGGCGTCGGCCGTCTCGCGGACCGCGCGGCCACCGCTCGACGACCTTCGGCGTGCACCGGATTCACCTCGTGGCCGCCCGGCACTGGCGCTCCGAGGGAAGGCCTGTTCCACCGGAGCTTGCCGAGGAGGAGCACGCGAGCATGATGGTCGGGCTGGCCGCCACGCACCTGCTGCAACGCGTGCGAGCGGCGTACGACGGGCGCATTGTCCTGATGAAAGGGCTGGAGGTCGGCGCGCACTACCCCGACTCGTCCCTCCGTCCCTTCCGCGACCTCGATCTCCTCGTCGACGACGCAGCACTCGCACAACAGGCAGCTGATCGACGCCGGGTTCGAGCCGACCGGCGACGAACGTCTCTACTCGGAACATCCACCACCTGCGGCCGCTCCGCTGGCCCGGGCTCGCCGCTCGTCGTCGAGATCCACGACAGGCCGAAGTGGCTGGACTGGCAGGCGCCGCCGCCGACGGCCGATCTGCTCGACGCTGCCGTTCCGAGTCGCATCGGGGTCGCAGGCGTCGAGACGCTGCGCGCCCGCGCACCACGTCGCTCGCCCTCGCGGTGCACTCGTGGGCGCACGATCCGCTCTCGCAGGATCGGCCATCTCCTCGACGTGGCCGCCGTTGCGCAGTCGGTCGTCGCGTGCCGATGTCGACTCGCTCGCGGCGGCGTGGGGAGTCGAGCGCGTGTGGCGAGCTACCGCCGCCGCCGCCGACGCCTTGTTCGAGCGTGGGGAGGTCCCGCGCCGCTGAGGAGCTGGGCGGGCCACCTCGCAGTCGGTGCGCGAGCGGACGGTCCTCGAGTCGCACCTCGAGCGCTGGCTGTCCCCGTTCTGGAGCCGCCGCCCGACGACCGGCGCTGGCAGCTGCGCTCGCCGCGCGTTCGCACAGATGTCGTGCCGGAGGAGGGTGAGAGCTGGCGCGTGAAGGGGCGCGCGCGCGCGCAGGCGCTCCGCACGCCCTTCCGGCGGCTCTCCAAGCACCGCGCAGACACTCGACGAGAAGTCGATCTCCGGCCCGTCCTTCCTCGACCGCCAGGACGACGACTGATGGTGCCACCCGGGTCATGAAGGTTGTGCAAGTGGTGCCGGAGCCAACCCAGCCGATCGGCTAGGGGGTCTTGCGTGGGTCCTCGCCGGGGGTAGAGGCCGAAACTCTGGCCTACAGAACGCCGCCGTCCCGCTCCTAGACTCAATTCATCGCTCCGGGGAGGAGGCACGCCCGCAGGCGGCATGCAGACGGCGAAAGCAGAAGGAGAACGGTCGATGAGCGCAGGGCTCGAACAGGTCGTCGCGGCACCCGCGCTGCACGCACGCGGGCAGCTCAAGCGCGGGCGAACGTGGATGCTGATCGCAGGCGACCTCGTCGCGCTGACGCTCGCGTACGTCATCGCCTATCTCCTGTCCGACCAGCTCGGCTCGCTGCCGCCGGTCTCGGCGCCCACGTGGTTCCTCGTCCTGCTCGTCGCGACCGCGCCGATCGTCTGGCTCGCGGTCTTCACCGCGTACCACCTCTACGAGAACGACACGCTGAGAATCTCCGTCTCGAGCTTCGACGAGACACGCGACCTGTTCCACGCGATGCTCGCGGGCTCACTCGGCTACCTGATCCTGTCGCAAGGCGTCGACTTCTTCTTCAACTGGTGGGTCTACACGGCGGTCGAGGCGGCGTTCTTCCTCGCCGGGGCACTCGTGCTCGTTCCGATCGTCCGCGGCTCGATCCGCAGCTGGATCATCCCGCGCGTGATGTCGCCGCGGCGGACGCTCGTCGTCGGCAGCGGCCCGGAGGCGCGTCTCGTGAAGCGCAAGATCGAGGCGCACCCGGAGTACGGCCTCGAGCTCGTCGGCTTCCTCGACGGCGACGATCCCGAGACGCCCGTCGCCGATCCTCGGCCGGCCGGACGAGGTCGCCGAGATCGTCGACCGCTACGAGATCGACCGCGTGCTGCTCGCGTCCTCCGTGGGCAGCCACGAGGAGACGCTCGACCTCGTGCGCGCGGTGCGCCGCCCCGACGTGCAGGTGTCGATCGTCCCGCGCTTCTTCGAGATCTTCACGTCGCACTCGACGCTCGACGACATCGAGGGCATGCCGGTCGTGACGCTGCCGCCGATCCGCCTCGGGCGGAGCGCGCGCGTCCTGAAGCGCTCGGTGGACGTCCTGGCGTCCGGCATGGCGCTGCTGCTGCTCTCGCCCGTGCTCGCGGTGATCGCGCTCTCGATCCGGCTCGACAGCAACGGCCCCGCGCTCTACCGGCAGCCTCGCCGTGGCCGCCTCGGGTCGACCTTCGAGATCGTCAAGTTCCGGACGATGTACGTCGGCGCGGAGCAGCGCCGGAGCGAGGTGCTGCACATGAACGAGGTCGACGGGCCGCTGTTCAAGATCAAGGGCAGCGACCCGCGCGTCACGCGGGTCGGCAACTTCCTCCGCCGCACGAGCCTCGACGAGCTGCCGCAGCTCTGGAACGTGCTCAAGGGCGAGATGAGCCTCGTCGGCCCGCGCCCGTTCGTCGTCTACGAGGCCGACAAGATCACCGGCTGGGCGACCGCGGCGGCTCGACATGACCCCCGGCATCACGGGCCTGTGGCAGGTCCTCGGGCGGAACGACATCCCGTTCGAGGAGATGACGAAGCTCGACTACCTCTACGTCACGAACTGGTCGGTGTGGTGGGACTTCAAGATCCTCTGCCAGACGATCCCGGTCGTGCTCGGCAGGCGCGGCGCGTACTGAGCCCGCGTAGGCTTGTCAGGGTCGGTGCAGTGAGAAGGAGCAACGCGAGAGGGTCGGCAGCTGCGTTTGCCGCGTTGGTCGCGGTTCTCGCAGTAGCGAGCGGCGCTTCGGGCGCCGTCTCGATCGCGGGCGCCACGGCGGAGCGCGCGAACCTCTGGGTCGACCCGAGCGGCGGCTCGTGCACCCGGCAGGTGGCCGCAGGTCCCTTCCTCGCGGGGCGCGCCTGCTCGAGCGCCACGGCGGCGTACGCCGCGGCGTCCGAGCGCGACGTCGTCGTCGTTCGGGCCGGAACGTACGGACGCCAGGTCTTCCGGGCGGGTCGAAGCGCGTGACGATCCGCGCCGCGAAGGGGACGCGTCCCGTGTTCGGAACGACGAAGGTCGAGTCGTCGAACATCGTGCTCGTCGGCGTCAAGATCGAGCGCAACGACGATCCGGGGGACGTACATCGCGACGCTCGACGTGACCGGCACGAACAACACCTTCGACCGGATCGACGTCGACACCAAGTTCATGGAGACACCCGGGACGACGCAAGGAAGGCAGGGCATCGCCGTCAGCGGCGACCGCGCGACGTTCAAGAACGGCAGCACGTACAACGTGGTAGACGAGAAGGGCGCGCTGGTTGGGGCCAGCCACGTGACGTTCGACAACTTCAGCTTCCACGACGTCCGCGCGACGCACGAGCTCGTCCACAACGAGTGCGTGTTCTCGCTTGGCCCGTACCTGACGATCCGCAACAGCCGCTTCTGGAACTGCGCGACGATGGACCTCTTCGTGGAGCGAGGGAGCTGGTTTGGTCAGCCGCTCTACTGTTGCGTGACGCTCGAGAACAACGTCTTCGGCCACTCGATCAACGGCTCGGGGTGGCACTACTACGGTCTCGGGATCCACGGCGGCGACATGCAGGAGCTCCGCAACTGGCGCGTCGTCAACAACACCTTCGAGTCCGCGGTCAGCGGCGCCGGAACGCCCGCCCCCGGAACGGTCTGGGCCAACAACATCGGCGATTGGAGCTGCTTCCCGCAGGCGACGTTCGTGAACAACGTCGGCACGAAGTGCTCGGCGACGGATCGCGCCGTTTCGCCCGCGTCGTCGTGCGCCCCGCCGGCCTGCAGCAGAGCGGTGACGGCGCCGTTCGGCTGGGCCGACCCGGCCCGGAACGACTTTCGTCTGACGCGTACGTCGCCGGCGATCAACCGGGGAGCGCGAAGTGTCGCTCCGGCAGCCGACCGCGACGGGAACAGCCGGCCGATCGGCTCGGCCCCGGATGCCGGCGCCTACGAGTACGGCACAGGCATCGTCGTCCTGGGCGAGCGCTCCTCACGGAGCCTGACCGGCGCGCTGCAAACGTTTCGGAAGCTCAACGGCGTCAACCTGACGATCAAGCTCGCCGCCGCTCGGCGGACGCAGATCCAGCGCATGCGTGACGTCGAAGTGATCACCGTGAACTCGGGCGCCGTGACCGCCGCGCAGACGCAGTGGCTCCGCCACGCGTTGTCGCGACCCGCAGCCGTGCCGCGGATCGTCGTCCTGCGTCAGCCTCCGTACAGCTGTGGCGCTTACGCCGGCAACGCCGCAGTCCGCGCGTCGTGGGCGCCGCTGTTCAGGCGCTACGGCGTCCGGTTGGTCGTTGGCGGAGAAGACGGCACCTACCAGCGGTTCGCCTCCGGAAAGACGACGTACGTGGTCAGCGGCGGCGGGAGACGATCGTCTCCCGTCCGCCGCTGTCCCAGCTCGTTCCCCGCGCGTCGCGCCGGGAAGTCACGCCAGGCGTTTCTCTACCTGGCCGTCGACGACGCGGGCATCCACGGCGTCGCGATCGGCGAGAGCGGCACGCCGATCGATCGCTTCACCGCCCGCTGAGCTCGCAGCGCTAGCAGGCCTTCGCCCATGAGCTCGGCGCCCCAGGTCCGGTGTTCCCGCAGATCACGGTCGAGCTGTCGGTGGTCATGCGGTTCATCAGCGACCAGATGTAGTTGTTCCTGATCCGGTAGTTCGTCATCACGCCCCAGCCGCAGGTGTCGTTACAAGAGTCCTTGTTCGACCAGATCGCCAACGCGTAGTTGTTCGACGGCACCGGCGCGTTGAACGTGTTGCCCTCCATGACCACACCGCTGTACGGAGGCGGCAAGGGGCTCCACCAGCCTGGGTAGCCGAGGCTCAAGCCCATGATCCCGCAGTTCGTGAAGGTGGAGTTGCGGAGCGTGAAGTTCGGCACCGCGTAGGCCTGGATGCACTCGAGATGCACCCCTGCGCCTTGCAGCACGACGTCGTGGAAGAGGACGTTGTCGAAGACCGCCCCCGCCCCGTCGATCACCGCGCCCTTCTCGTCCAACACGTTGCCGATCCTGCCGTTCTTGAACAGGAACGAGGAGCCGGAGTTCTCGAACGCCGCCCCGCTCGTCTTGACGCCGCCGGCGTCGATGTTCATCCCGTCGAAGGTCAGGTTGTTCGAGCCGATATGGATCTGCCGGATCACGTTCCCGGTCTCACCGACGAAGGTCAGCGCCTTGCTGCCCTCACCCTGGCTGGCGCCTACCCCGCCGGCGAAGAACTGCGCGCCGTAGGTGCCGGCCCTCACCCGCACGGTGTCCCCGCTCGCAGCAGCCCCGTACGCGGCCTCGAAGCTGGCACAGGCCTGCGCATCGGCGTAAGCGCCCGCGCTCGCCTGCCGCGCGCACGAACCACCGCTCGTATCGATCCACAGATTCGCCGACCCTGACCCTGGCGGCGGCGGCGACGACGAGCAGGCCGCGGTCGCTGCGTCCAGCTGCGTCTTGGTGGAGCGGTTGCCGGCGGCATCGTAGGCGTCCACGGCGAGCGTGTAGCTCGTGCCACACGCGACCCCGGTGTACGTGTAGCTCGTGCCGGTGCCGTTCCCGACGAGGCTGCCGTTCCGGTAGTACCCGTAGCCCGCAACGCCGGCGTTGTCGCTCGAGGCGTTCCACGCGACTGCGATCGAGCTCTGCGTCGAACCCGTGGTGCGGAGATTCCCGGGTGCGGTCGGGGCCTGGTTGTCCGCCGGCGGGCAAGCGCTGGTTGCGGCGCTGAGCTGCGCCTTGGCCGAACGGTTGTCCGCGGCGTCGTAGGCATCGACCGCGAGTGCGTACGTTGTGCCGCACGCGAGCCCGCTGAAGGTGTAGCTCGCACCGGCTCCGTTCTCCACCAGACTGCCGCCGCGGTAGTAGCCGTAGCCGGCGACGCCGACGTTGTCGGTCGCGGACGACCAGGCGACCGTGAGCGACGTCGCCGTGGAGCCGGTCACGCGAAGCGACGTCGGTGCGGTCGGCGCCTGCGTGTCGGCCGGCTGGCCGCTGAGCGGCGTCTTGAGGTCGGACTGGATCTCGGCGGCCGACAAGGCCCTGTTGTAGACCCGTACCTCGTCGATCAAGCCGTTGAACCACTCTCCCCAGATCGCGTTGCCGCCGATCCGCAGTGGGTTCGTCGACCTCCCGATCGTGCCGGATACCGACATCATGGTGGCGAGCGCGCCGTTGACGTACAGGCGAAGAGCGCTTCCGTCGTAGGTCGCCGCGAGGTGCGTCCAGGTGTTCGTCGGGAGAGCGGGAGCCGGGGAGTACCGGTCCTGGTTCCCGACGTAGACGTGGCCGCTCGGGCCTGGGCCACCGTCGTGCGCGTACAGCGCGTAGTTCAGGAAGCCGGGACGTTCCTTGACGACTACCGTCCGCCAGTCGGGGCCGAGCTGGTTCGGCCGCACCCACGCCTCGAGCGTCATGCGGCTGTTGAGGTCGATCGAAGACGAGTTGGCGACCGACACCATGTCGTTCACGCCGTCGAACGAGAGTGCGCGACCGTACTTTCCGGTCGAGCTCCAGGTGGCGCCGGAGATCGTCCCGGTGTTCTTCGAGCCGGAGTCGTCGGCGACCGACGAGCCGGTTCCGGTCTCGAAGGAGTAGGCCGCGACGAGGCCGGTCGGTGGTGCGGCTTCGACTCCTGGCGAGCCGAAGAGCAAGAGCGTGCACGCAGCTGCCGCGAGGGCAAGGCTGCGCCAGTGGGTCGCTAGGAAACCCAATGGAACCTCCTAGGTTGTGGGGTCGCGCGCGCCGGGCCTCTAAGGGCTGGGCGAAGGCCCCGACGCGAGCGTCCAGGTCGATTGCGAAGTGGGCGAGGGTACCACCCCTAGCCGGACGGCTAGTTCGTCAAAAACGCTACGAGCAAGACTTTCAGAGGATCCTCGCCTGGAGGTGCGCAGCGCCACTGCGCGGCGAGCGCGTTACCGGCAGGGTGTTACTAGCAGGCCGCGGCCCAGGCGGCCGACGCGCCCGGCCCTCTGTTCCCGCAGATGACCGTCGAGCTGTCGGTGGTCATGCGGTTCATCAGCGACCAGATGTAGTTGTTCCTGATCCGGTAGTTCGTCATCACGCCCCAGCCGCAGGTGTCGTTACAAGAGTCCTTGTTCGACCAGATCGCCAACGCGTAGTTGTTCGACGGCACCGGCGCGTTGAACGTGTTGCCCTCCATGACCACACCGCTGTACGGGAGGCGGCAGGGGCTCCACCAGCCTGGGTAGCCGAGGCTCAAGCCCATGATCCCGCAGTTCGTGAAGGTGGAGTTGCGGAGCGTGAAGTTCGGCACCGCGTAGGCCTGGATGCACTCGAGATG
Source organism: uncultured Actinomycetes bacterium (assembly GCA_963737405.1). GTDB lineage: Bacteria > Actinomycetota > Thermoleophilia > Gaiellales > Gaiellaceae > JACCTU01. Next base: position 35,997 of record CAVTSL010000007.1, on the reverse strand, counting down.
CACCCCTGCGCCTTGCAGCACGACGTCGTGGAAGAGGACGTTGTCGAAGACCGCCCCCGCCCCGTCGATCACCGCGCCCTTCTCGTCCAACACGTTGCCGATCCTGCCGTTCTTGAACAGGAACGAGGAGCCGGAGTTCTCGAACGCCGCCCCGCTCGTCTTGACGCCGCCGGCGTCGATGTTCATCCCGTCGAAGGTCAGGTTGTTCGAGCCGATATGGATCTGCCGGATCATGTTCCCGGTCTCACCGACGAAGGTCAGCGCCTTGCTGCCCTCACCCTGGCTGGCGCCTACCCCGCCGGCGAAGAACTGCGCGCCGTAGGTGCCGGCCCTCACCCGCACGGTGTCCCCGCTCGCAGCAGCCCCGTACGCCGCCTCGAAGCTGGCACAGGCCTGCGCGTCGTCGTAAGCGCCCGCGGTCGCCTGCCGCGTGCAGCGAGCCACCGCTCGTGTCGATCCAGAGATTGGCGGTTGCCGATCCGGGCGGCGGGGGCGGCGGCGGGGGCGGGGCGGGGCGGTGCATGCACTCGTCGTCGCGTTGATCGACGCGCGCGACGAGCGGTTCCCGGCCGCGTCGTACGAGTCGATCCCGAGCGTGTACGCGGTGTTGCACGTCAGGCTCGTGAAGGTGAAGCTCGTTCCCGTTCCGCTGCTGGCGAGCGAGCCGTTCACGTACCGGCCGTAGCCGGTCACGCCGATGTTGTCCGTGGACGCCGACCAGGAGACGGTCACCTGCGTCGCGGTGACTCCGCTCGTTGAGAGGCCGGTCGGCGTCGTCGGAGCCTGGCTGTCGGGGTTACAGGCGTTCGTGGTGACGACGGCGACTGCCTGGGGACGGTACGAGACGTTCCCTCGGGCGTCGTACGCCTCGAGCGCGAGGTTGTAGAGCGTGCCGCACGTCAGGCCCGCGAAGGTGTAGGTGAGACTCGGCGTATCGGCGACGGGCATGTTGTCGCGGTACATGTGGTATCCGACGACGCCGATGTTGTCGGTCGACGCGTTCCACGCGAGCGTGATCGACGTCTGCGTCGCGGCGGCCGTGTGCAGACCCTGCGGGACGGACGGCGGCGTCGTATCGGCGCACAGCGACGTCGATGCACTGAACGTGCTTCGCGTGGAGCGGTTGCCGGCGGCGTCGTAGGCCTCGACGCCGAGCGTGTACGTGGTGCCGCAGGCGAGCCCGGTGAAGGTGTACGAGGTCGTGGTCGCGTTGCCGGCGCTCGTGGCCCCGTTGTAGGCCGTGTAGCCCGTGACGGCGACGTTGTCAGTCGACGCGTTCCAGCCGAGCGTGATCGAGGTCGTCGTGGCGGCGCGTCTGGGCGAGCCCGGCCGGCGCAGAAGGCGCCGTCGTGTCGGCGCAGCCGGCGGTCGCGGCGGACAGCGTGGCACGTGTGGAGCGGTTGTTGGCGGCGTCGTAGGCGTCGACGCCGAGCGTGTACGTGGTGCCACAGGCGAGGCCGGTGAAGGTGAAGGAGGTTCCGGTCGCGCTCGAGAGAAGCGTCCCGTTGAGGTATCGCCCGTAGCCGGTGACGCCGACGTTGTCGGTCGACGCGGTCCAGGTCAGGGCGATCGAGGTGGTGGTGGTCGCGCCCTTGGTAAGCGCGGTGGGGGCGGTGGGGGCGGTGGTGTCGGCGCAGGCGGCGGTCGCGGCGCTGAGGGTGCGGCCGGGTGGAGCGGTTGCCTGCGGCGTCGTAGGCCTCGACGCCGAGCGTGTACGTGGTGCCGCAGGCGAGCCCGGTGAAGGTGTACGAGGTGGTGGTCGCGTTGCCGGCGCTCGTGGCCCCGTTGTAGGCCGTGTAGCCCGTGACCCCGACGTTGTCCGTCGAAGCCGTCCAGGCGAGCGTGATCGACGTGGTCGTGAACGCGCTCCGGGTCAGCGCCGTGGGCGCGGACGGGGCCGTCGTGTCGGGGCAGGCCGCCGTGGTCGCCGAGAGGGTGGAGAGAGCCGAGCGGTTGCCGGCCGCGTCGTAGGCGTCCACGGCCAGGGTGTACGTCGAGTTGCACGTGAGCCCGGTGAACGTGTAGCTCGTCCCCGTTCCGTTCCCGACGGCGTTGCCGCTGCGGTAGTAGCCGTAGCCGGCGACGCCGACGTTGTCGGTTGACGCGTTCCAGCTCACGGCGACCGAGGTCGGAGTCGTGGTGCCCTTGGTCAGGCCGGCCGGCGCGGACGGCGCGGTCGTGTCCGCGCAGGCGGCGGTCGCGGCGCTCAGGGTCGGCCGGGTCGAACGGTTGCCGGCGGCGTCGAAGGCCTCGACGCCGAGCGTGTAGGTCGTGCCACACGCAAGGCCCGTGAACGTGAACGAGGTCGAGGCCGTGTTCCCCTGACCCGTCGAGCCGTTGTACGGCGTGTACCCGGTCACGGCCATGTTGTCCGTGGCAGCCGTCCAGGAGAAGGTGATCGAGGTCGTCGTGGCCGAGGCGCGCGTGAGCGCGGTCGGCGCGCTCGGCGCGGTCGTGTCGGGGCACGCGGCCGTCGCGGCAGACAGCGTTGCGCGCGTCGACCGGTTGCCCGCCGCGTCGTAGGCGTCGACGCCGAGGGTGTACGTCGTGCCGCAGGCCAGGCCGGTGAACGTGAACGACGTGCCGGCGGCGCCCGAGATGAGGGTGCCGTTCACATACCTGCCGTAGCCGGTGACACCGACATTGTCCGTCGCGGCCGTCCAGCTCAGCGCGATCGAGGTCGTGGTCGTCGAGCCCTTGGTCAGCGCGGTGGGAGCCGCGGGCGCAGTCGTGTCGGGGCACGCTGCCGTGGACGCCGAGACCGTCGCGCGATTCGAACGGTTGCCGGCGGCGTCGAACGCCTCGACGCCGAGGATGTAGGTCGTCCCGCAGGCCAGGCCGGTGAACGTGTACGGCGAGCCGGGCGTCGTCGCAACCGATGTACCGTCGCGGAAGGTCGAGTAGCCGGTGACGCCGACGTTGTCGGTCGATTGCGTCCAGCTCAACGTGATCGACGACCCCGTCGCGGAGCCTCCGAGCAGGGCGGTGGGCGTCGAGGGCGCCGCGGTGTCCGCGCAGGCGGCGGTCGCGGCGCTCAGGGTCGGCCGGGTGGAGCGGTTGCCGGCGGCGTCGAAGGCCTCGACGCCGAGCGTGTAGGTGGTGCCGCACGCAAGCCCGCTGAAGGTGTACGAGGTCGTGGTCGTGTTGCCCTGGCCGGTCGTGCCGTTGAAGGGCGTGTAGCCCGGTCACGGCGACGTTGTCCGTGGAAGCCGTCCAGGAGAGCGTGATCGAGGTCGTCGTGGCCGAGGCGCGGGTGAGCGCGGTCGGCGCGCTCGGCGCGGTCGTGTCGGGGCACGCAGCCGTCGCGGCGGAGAGCGTGGCGCGCGTCGAGCGGTTGCCGGCGGCGTCAGCAGCCTCGACGCCGAGCGTGTACGTCGTCCCGCAGGCAAGACCGGTGAACGTGAATGAGGTCCCCGTGCCGCTCGAGTCGAGCGTGCTGTTGAGGTAGCGGCTGTAGCCGGTGACGCCGACGTTGTCAGTGGACGCGGTCCAGGTCAGCGCGATCGAGGTGGTGGTGGTCGCGCCCTTGGTGAGCGCCGTGGGCGCGGTGGGGGCGGTGGTGTCCGCGCAGGCGGCGGTCGCGGCGCTCAGGGTCGGCCGGGTGGAGCGGTTGCCGGCGGCGTCGAACGCCTCGACGCCGAGCGTGTAGGTCGTGCCGCAGGCGAGCCCGGTGAAGGTGTACGAGGTGGTGGTCGCGTTGCCGGCGCTCGTGGCCCCGTTGTAGGCGGTGTAGCCCGTGACCCCGACGTTGTCCGTCGAAGCCGTCCAGGCGAGCGTGATCGACGTGGCCGTGAACGCGCTCCGGGTCAGCGCCGTGGGCGCGCTCGGCGCCGTCGCGTCCGGACAGGCGGCTGTCGCTGCCGCCAAGCTGGGCCTGGTGGAGCGGTTGCTCGCGGCGTCGAATGCTTCGACGGCGAGGGTGTACGTGGTGCCGCAGGCGAGGCCGGTGAAGGTGTACGAGGTTGCGGTTGTGTTGCCGGCGCTCGTCGTGCCGTTGTAGGCGGTGTAGCCCGTGACGCCGACGTTGTCGGTGGACGCGGTCCACGAGAGCGTGATCGTCGTCCCGGTGAACGCGCTCCGCGTGAGCGCGCCGGGCGCCGAGGGCGCGGTCGTGTCCGGACAGGCGGTCGTCGCCGCATTGAGGGTGCTCCGCGTCGAGACGTTGCCGGCCGCGTCGCTCGCCTCGACGCCCAGCGTGTACGTCGTCCCACACGTGAGCCCGGTGAACGTGTACGAGGGCGTCGACGAGGTGCCGGCCGCGGTCCCGTTGCGATACGTCGAGTAGCCGGCCACGCCGACGTTGTCCGTGGCTGCGTTCCACCCAAGAGTGATGGTCGTCGTCGTCGCGTCAGTGCGTGTCAATCCCGTCGGAACCGACGGAGGAGTCGTGTCGGGACACGCGTTGGTCGACGTCGTGATCGAGCTCCGAGACGAGCGGTTGTTCGCCGCGTCGTATGCCTCGACCTCGAGCGTGTAGGTCGTCTCGCACGCGAGGCCGGTGAAGATCCACGAGGTCGCGCTCGTCGTCGAGACGAGCGTCCCGCCGCGGTACGTCGTGTATCCGACGACACCGATGTTGTCGCTCGACGCGTTCCAGCTCAGCGTGATCGACGTTGCGGTCGAGCCGACCTTCGCAAGGTTCGGCGGCGCGCTGGGCGCCGTCGTGTCGGGCACCGGGCACGCCGCAGTCGATGCGGCGATCGTCGCCGGAGCCGAGCGGTTCCCGGCCGCGTCGAAGGCGTCGACCGAGAACGTGTAGTTGGTCCCGCACGTCAGGCCGGCGACGGTGTACGACGTGGACGGCGTGTTTCCGACAGACGTCGCCCCGTTCGAGATGCCGTAGCCGGTGACGGCGACGTTGTCCGTCGACGCCGTCCACGAGAGCGAGACCGTCGTCCCGGTGGTGGCCGACGCTGACAACCCGGTCGGGCGGGACGGCGCGGTCGTGTCGGGCGGCGGGCACGTGGCGGTCGACGTGATCTCCGTGTCCGACGGCGACTGGTTGCCGGCCGCGTCGTAGGCGGCGACGCCGATGATGTACGACGTCCCGCACGTGAGCCCCGAGACCGTGAACGAGGTGCCGGTCGTCGTGCCCTGCGCGACGCCGTTGCGGTAGATCCGGTAGCCCGCGACCCCGATGTTGTCCGAGGAGGAGTTCCACGAGACGGAAATCGTCGACGTCGTGTTGCTCGTCCGCGCGAGCCCTGTCGGTGCCGTGGGCGGTGTCGAGTCGGAGACGGCGCATGCGCTCGTGCTGGTCGTCGTGGTCGTCGGGGACGAGCGATTGCCGGCGGCGTCGTACGCGTCGACCGAGACCGTGTAGCTCGAGCCGCAGTTCAAGCCTGTGAGCGTCAGCGAGCGCGACGGCGTCTCGCCGACGGGCGCGCCGTTGAGGTACACGCCGTAGCCGACGACGCCGACGTCGTCCGAGGACTCAGCCCAGAGGACGATGAACGACGTCTGGGTCGCACCGCTCGTCGAGATCGAACCGGGTGTGGTCGGCGCCGACGTATCGGCCGCTGCCCCGGGGGCCGCGGGGCCGGCGTCGCCCACGGGTGCAGACTCCGGACAAGGCGACGTCGCGGGCCGGAGTGTCGCGAGCTTCGAGCGGTTCCCTGCCGCGTCGACGGCGTCCACACCGATCGCGTATGTCGTGCCGCACGCCAGGTCCGAGAGCTCCGTGCTCGTCGTCGCCACTTCTGCGACACGCGTGTCGCCTCGATAGATGCCGTACCCGGTGACGGCGACGTTGTCCTTGGACGCCTGCCACGACAATCGCAGGCTCGTCGGAGTCGCCCCGACGAACGCGAGGCGCCTCGGAGCCTGGGGAGCGGCCAGGTCGGACGAGCGGAGATAGCCGAGGTAGCTCGTCAGGGCGCGCTTGCGCGAGGGGCCCGCGGGGGACACGGCCAGGTGCAGCGAGGCGTCGCTCCGCGCCTTCTCGATCAGCGGCGCCCAGACCGACCTGCGCGGCTTTCCGCGAAGCTTGACGAGCGCGATGACACGCGATCCGCCGGGTGTCATTGCCGAGACCGAATGGAAGCTGTCGGCGCGTGGGACTCTCAGCCCGATCGACGTTCCGCTGCTGGACTCGGCAAGCGCCGCGATCTTCGCCCGCGATGTGGAGGTGGGAACACACCATGCCGTGCGGGAGGTGCACCGGATCCCGCGCTGCGCGTCGGCGTTGCGCACGCGCGCCAGCGAGAAGCCATGGCGACGCGCGATTCTCGTCGTGCGCGCGATCTGCTTCGGCGTCAGCCTCGGTTCCAAGCAGCAGCGTGTTTACGCCGGCCTCACGTGCGGCCCGCGCGGTTCGGGCGTCGAGCAGTCCGAGCGACTCGCCCGTGACTTCGATCCCCCAGACCTTCGCGCGTTCCGTCGAGCCGGCGTTCACACGCGCGTTCGCACTCCCACAGAGTGCTGTGGCAGCGATTGCGACGGCAATCGTCACGACGGGTGCGCGGCGGTTGCGGGGTGCGGCTCCCCACATGAGTCGCTTCATCGGCCTGCGGACGAGACGCAGGCATCCCGAAATCGAGTGAACGGCTTCCACGCGAGCCGTTCGCGCCGATCCCCAAACTGAATGGTTGCTCTTCGGTTGGGACAACATCGGTTTCGACCGAGAATCGGATCAAGAGATCCGACCCGAGCCATCCCCCTGGCCGGGGTATGACTCGAAGCACTGGGCGTCGCTTCTCAGTCGGGTAAGTTGCGCAGGCTACAACACCGTTCGGACACGTCAAGCACATCCCTGCCGATCGGCGTCACAAACCGCTCGCAAAGAGCGAACGCGGGACAAACATGACGTAAATGAGTTACGTCGTCGCGGCCGCTCGGCGGCGCGCGCTCGCACAGCGAGCGGTGTCGGACGCTCTGCGAGCAACGCTGCTCCGAGCCCGACGAGGATGAACATCAGGAACGTCACCTGGATGAACGCGAACGCGTCGAACGTCAGCATGCCGACCGCATAGGCCGCGACCGACGCCGCGATCGCGGCGAGCAGCCAGCCTCGTTCCGAGTCGTCGCGTCGCGCTTCGGCGCCGAACCTCCGAACCGCACGGACGAAGAACCACAGCCAGCCGAAGAAGCCGACGATGCCGGTGCCGAGCAACGTTCCGAGCCACTGGTTGTCGAGGATGTTCGACTCGACGCCGCCCTTGTTCAGGTCGACGACCTGCGTCCCGTATCCCTGGCCGACGAGCGGCTGCTGCGTCCAGAGTTGGAGGCCCGGCCCGAGGTCGGCGAGGCGTCCGCTTCCGGCCGTGTCCGCGCTGGCTTGCTGCTCCGCAACGAGGCCGCCGGCGGGCATGAACGACTGTTTGATCGCGCCGAGCGTCCCCGGAAGCGCGAAGTGGATGAGGACGGGCGCGAGGACGATCACCGGCCAGAGTCGCCGGGTCTCCCGCGGACGAAGCCAGAGGAACACGACGCCGACGACGACGAACATCAGCACGCCGGTTCGCGACACCGTCGCGGCCGCATGCGGCGACGAGTAGCCAGCGCACACACGTACCAGCGTCGCTGGCGATAGCGCCGAGAGAGGTACACCGCGAGTGGCACGAGCATGACGAGTGCGGCGCTGAGCGCGATCGGATGTTGCGCGGAGCCGAACACGCGCAACTTCGCTGTGCCCGCTCGCTGGTATCCGCCGACGTCCCCCAGGTCGTGCAGGAACGGCATCACGCGCGAAAGATGGTTGAAGACGTTCATCCCGGTCCGCGCCTCGAAGATCGCGAGCGACGCGACGACCGCACCGCCGGCGACGAGCGTCTTCGCGAGATAGTCGACCGCGTCGAGGCCTTCGGATGACGCTGACCGTCAGATAGAGAACGAGCACGAAGCTCAAGAGGAACATCAGGCTCTTCTCGACTTCGGAGGAGACCGCCGCCACGCGATCGGCGTTCGCGACGACGGATGCGAACGCCGCGCCGACGATCACGAAGAGCGGCCCTTCGAATCCGGTCCTCCGAAACTCGTCCGCGAATCGACGAGCAGCGACGCGAACCAGCCGAGCACGATGAACGCGACGAACACGCGATAGAGCTCCAACTGGAACGGCAGCGTGCCCGGAAGCGCGTACCGCCTGATCGGGATCAACAGGATGATCAGGATCAGCGCGCCGATCAACTTCGGCCACGAGATCGCCGTCGCGCGGGCGAGCGCGACGACGGTCACGAGCAAAGCGACGACCGACGTCCCGATCGTCGAGGCGCCCGTCGCCGACACCGACTGCGAGCGCAGCCAGCGACGTCACCACGAGCACAGCCGGAAGCGCCGAGCGCGGCCGGGTCTCCGGGGCCGCGACGCTCACTCGTCTACGCCGTGCGTCGCTGCTGTGGCGGCACAGCGCGTCCTCGGCGCAGCTTCCGCTGTGGCGTTGGGCTCGCGCCCGCGCGGCCGGAGATTCTCGAGCACGAAGACGAGGCCGACCGTCGACGAACATCACGCGACGAAGACGACGATCGCCATCGTCTTCGAGCGCGGCTGGAACAGCAGTACCTTCCCGGCCGGGTCACGGGCTGGATCATGGCGCGGTCGTCGACGGGAACCTTGCTCGCGCGCTGCTTGTCCTGGACGTACTCCGTAACGCGTTTGCACTCCGCTGCGCCAGCCGGACGGCTCCGCGCGGCGTTGTCGCGATCGCCATCAGGTCGATCATCGGCAGCTGCGTCTTGAATTCGCCGCCGCCGACGACGGGGTTGCGATGATCTTGCCGCGGATCGGCCCGTTCCGCCGAGCATGAGCGCGCGCACGGCGTCGCTCGTCGCGAGCTCGGAGTACAGGATGGCCAGGTTGTTGAACCGTCCCGGATCGACCACGGGCGCGTTCGGGTCGATCTCCTTCGCCGGGACCTGCTCCGTAGAGCCGCCCTTCGGGAAGCCCGTCTGCGTCACGATCAGTCGCGTCGTGTCGCCGCGAGAGCTGTCCTGTCGGTACGACACGCCGTCCGTCCCGACCCGGACGAGCGAGAGCACGGCGAGGATCGAGGCGAGCAGCAGCCCGATCAGCGACGATGACGCGGAAGCGCCACAGCACGCGCATATAGAGAGCGAAGTCCATCGTCAGCCCCTCCGCCTAGTCGCTCTGTGCGCTCGGGCCGAGGTTGCCATCCATGGAGCGGAGGTACGTGACCGCCGCCTCTGTCCGGTTCGCGACCCCGAGGCGGCTGTAGATCGCTGCCAGATGGAACTTGATCGCATGAACGCTGACCTGCAGCCGGCGGGCGGCCTCGGCGTTCGTGAGGCCGAACGAGATCAGGCGGAGCACCTCCAGCTCGCGCGGCGTCAGCGCGACGAGCCCGTTCGGCTCCTCCCTGCGGGCAGCTTCCTCGAGCACGACGGGATGCTAGGAGGCGCCGCGCTCAGCGCCCACGGCCGTTGGGCCAGCGTTTTCGGCGACCGCCTAACCGAACGGCTAGAGGCTCCTCTGGGCGTATTGCTCGAAGACCGGCTCGAGCGCGCGTCCGCCGCCGACGCACACCGTCACGATCTCCGCGCCGAGCTCGCGCGCCCGCCAGAAGCACGCGGCGCGTAGAGGACGGCGCCGAGCAGATGAGGACGACGAGGCGGACGCCCGGCGCGACTTCAGCCTCGACCAGCAGCGATCGCGCCGACCAGCGCCGCAGCCCATCACGGCGGCGGCCTGGAAGATCCCGGAGACCGCGTGACGAACCTCGAGACCGGGATGCCGAGCGCCCGTGACGCGAGGTACTGCGGAACGGCTCGACAGCAGGCTGTCCGACGGTGTAGGCGACCGCGACTCCGATGATGCCCCACTCGAGACCGACGGCGAAGGACACGGCGGCTGCCGACGAACCAGACGATCGCGAACCGGAAGAGCCAGTTCGCGCGCCCGAGCGCCAAGAGGACTTCGCCGCTCAGGGTCTGGAGCGACTGGATCAAGCCGACAACGCGAGGATCTGGATCACCGGCGTGGCCTCGCTCCAACGCGGACCGAGAACGACCTCGACGAAGTCCGGAGCGACCACCGCGAGGCCGACGAGCGCAGGCACCGAGACCATTCCGACGAGGCGCTCGCACGGATCCAGATGTCTGCCATGCGCGCTCCCTGTCTCGCTCAGCTCCGAGAACGCCGGGAAGAACACCTGCTGGAGCGGAGCCGCGAGCCGGAGAACGGCACGAGGATGACGTTGGTCGCGAGCGCGTAGACGCCGACGCGGCGGCGCCGAGGAACCGCCCGATCAGCAGGCTGCCGAGGTTTCGGCCGGCCTGGTACAGCAGGTTCTCCCCGAACACGTTGCCGGCGAATCCGCCGAGCCGGCGGAGGCTGTCAACGGAGAACACGCAGTCGACGGGCGCCAGGGCGTGGCGAACCAGATCAACACGAGCGAACACGACCGCCTCCGCGAGCTGCTGGGCGACGATCGCCCACGCCCCGTAGTCCGCCGAGCGCCACGGCGATGCCGACGACGGCGCCGACGAGCGCCGCCGCCGATCCAGCGGAGCTCGAGCGTCCGGAACCGCATCTCACGGGTGAGCAGGGCCGACTGGGTCGTCTTGAGCGAATTGACGAGGAATGTCACCGAGAGCACCGCGAAGAGCGGTTGGACTTGGGCTCGCCGTAGAAGTCTGCGAGCGGACCGGCGAGCGCGAACCCACCGAGCATCAGAGGGAGCCCGACGCCGCGCTCGTCCAGAAGACCGTCGAGCAGTCCTCGTCGTTCAAGTCGCGCCGCTGGATGAGCGCGTGAAGAGCGCGCTGTCCGTGAACACGACGACGAAGCCCGAGACGACGAGGACCATCGCTGCGAGCCCCCAGTCGCTGCGGCGCGAGCAGACGCGCGAGAACGAGCGCGACCGCCATGCGCGAGAGCTGCCAAACGACCTGTGACAGCGCCTTCCAGCCCACGCCGCTGCGGATCGGCCGATCGCGCCGGAGGCGCTCCGCGACGGATCTCGAACAACGTATCGTCGGCCGTGTGACCGCAGGCCACGACCGGTTACCAGAGGTCGGCTAGCCGTCCGGCTAGGCACGTTCCGGTCGAGTTCGGAATCCTGGCCGTCCGACCGTCGATCGCGGTGACCCCGCTTCCTACGATCCTGCCCGTGGAGGCGCACAGCTCTCGCCGCGGTCCAGGGCGCCCGAGACGTGCCAATCGGACGATCACGATCATCGTCCTGACCCACAACCGGGTTCATCTCCTTCCGAAGTGCGTCGAGAACGTCTCCTGCGGACGTCCTCAGCGACAAGCGAGATCGTGATCTGGAACAACGCTTCCACCGATGGGACGGCAGCGTACCTCGACACGCTCGACGACCCTCGGATCCGCGTCGTCCACAGCGAGAAGAACATCGGTTAAAACGCGTATGCCGAGGCAGTTCGCGATCACGACTGGCGCACTTTCTTGTCGAGCTCGATGACGATGTCGTGGACGCTCCGAAGGAGTGGGATCTGATGCTTCGCGAGGCCTTCGTGCGGCTGCCCAAGATCGGGTTTCTTGCGGCCGACCTCTTTGACGATCCGCTGACCCCGCGTCGCACTTCCGGCACCACGTTCGACCGCACGAGTACACGCTCGTGGAGGAGAACGGCGTCCGGCTGCTGCGCGGCCCGGCTGGAGGCGGTTGTGCGATGACGTCACGTGAGCTCAACCAGCGCGTGGGTGGCTTTCGCCAGGACATGAAGAAGGTGTTCTGGCTCGAGGATCAGGCGTACATCCAGGACATCATCCAGATCGGGTACGAGGCTGCCGTGCTCGCCGACCTCGTCGTCCACCACACCGGTGGGCCGCACTACACGTTGCTTCTCCCGGAGAAGGATCAGTTCTGGGCCGACTACTGGGGCGTCGCGAGCAGCGTCTTGCCATCAAGAGGCTCGTCTTCAAGGTGCCGTTCTTCCCCGGTTTGAACAAGCGCTTCGGCTGGTTCCAGCCGCCCTCGCGTGCTCAGACGATGACGGGGACGCAGCTCGTATCAGTCGCCGAGGCTGCCGCGCCACGGACCGACCGTCGATAACCGTCGTCGCGTGCGTGGAGTCCGGCGAGCTCGAGCCGAAGACGATCCGGATGGTCGACAGCCTCCGCCGCTTCGGCGGGCGCTTCAGCGACCTCGATGTCGTGGCGGTGACGCCTCGAATGGGCGCACCGCTCGAGTCGAGCACGCGGCGGCGTCTCACGGAGCTCGACGTCCGGCTCGTCCGCATCCGGCCCCAGACGCGGTACGTCTGGCACCACTACATGAACAAGGCCCAGGCAGTGATGGCGGTCGAGGAGCGCGTCGACTCCGAGGCGATCCTGTGGATGGACAGCGACATCATCTTTCTCCGCGAGCCGAACGAGCTCGAGCTCCCGGACGGCGATCGACTTCGTCGCGAGCGCGCCGGACACCGGCCTGATCGGCTCCTCCGGTTCCGACGATCCTCACGACGCGTTCTGGTCGCGCTGCGCGGCGCTCATCGGGCGTGACGTCGACGACCTGCCGTGGCTCACGACGGGCGACGGCCACCGCATCCGGTTCTACTGGAACGCAGGCTTGTTCGCCTACAGGCGGGCGACGTCGTTCGGGCGCGAGTTCGTCTCCGACTTCGAGCGCGCGATGGACCAGGGTGTCTCCCGGAACCACGCGCAGGTCCACGGGATGGATCAGGTGATCCTCGGCCTGACGGTGCTTCGCCTCGGCCTCAACTGGAAAGCCGTCCCGGACACGAACAACTTCCCGGTGATCAGCTTCATCCCGAGAACTACGACCCGAAGAAGGTGGAGCCCGTCGACGTCGTCCACTACCACGACTCGATGTCACCGTCGCTGCTGCCGCAGCTGGTCGACACCCTGCGGCCGGCGCACCCCGAGGTGGCGGCGTGGCTCGAGCCGCAAGGGCCGATCGAGGATCCCGGCGCCCGCGGGAAGCGGATCGTGCGCGAGGCGTTCCGGTTGAAGCGCGCCGGCGACAGACGGCTCTACTACGCGCGTCACGGCTTCACCAAGAGCATGCAGACGATTCGCTAGCAGGCGCTGCCGTGCACGTGCTCTACAGCTTCCCCGACGGGATCGGCAAGCCCGGCATCGGGACGACGGCGTACAACCAGGTGCGCGAGGTCGCGGCGTACGTCGAGCGGGTCACGCTGTACTGCACAACCGTCCACGCCGAGGTCCCGGAGAACGTGCGCGTCGTCGAGACGCTCCGTCTGCTCGGGCGGCGCGTGCCCCATCGCGCGCTGGGCGTCGACCGGAGCTATCGCTACCACGACCGACGAGTCGCGTCCGCGCTCGGACGAATCGACGACGTCGACGTCGTCCACTGCTGGCCGCGCGCGACGCTGAAGACGTGTGCGGCGGCGAGACGGCGAGGCATCCCCTGCTTCCGCGAGGTTCCGAACACGCACACCGCTCACGCGTACGAGGTCGTCGCCCGCGAGCGCGCCTCGCTCGGTCTCGAGCCCGTCGCCGGTCACTCGCACACCTTCGACGCGAAAGCGCTCGAACGGGAAGAACGGGAGTACGACGTCGCCGACGCGCTCCTCGTCCCGTCCGAGTACGCGCTCAGGACGTTCGTCGACCGCGGCGTGCCTGCGGAGAAGCTCGTCCTGCACCGTTTCGGGTACGACGACCGAACGTTCTTCGTCAACGGCGCGTCGGCCGACGCACCGAGGCCGTTCACGGCGATCTTCGTCGGGCGGTGCGAGCCGCGGAAGGGTCTGCACCACGCCCTCCGCGCCTGGCTGGACTCGGGCGCGGCGGACACCGGCCGGTTCATCGTCTGCGGCGCGATGGAGCCCGACTACCGGCGCGTCCTCGAGCCGCTCCTCGAGCATCCGAGCGTCGAGCTTCACGGGTTCGTGTCCGATCCCGCAAGGCTGATGCGCGAGAGCGACGTGTTCGTGTTCCCGTCGCTCGAGGAGGGGAGCGCGCTCGTGACGTACGAGGCGCAGGCGTGCGGCTGCGTGCTCGTGGTCTCGGAGGCGACGGGCGCCCGCTGCCGTGACGGCGTCGACGGGTTCGTGCACGCGCCGGGAGACGTCGCGGCGCTGACGGACCACCTCCGCCGCTTGTCCCGAGAGCCCGAGCTGCTCGGCCGGTTCCGCGAAGCGACCATCGAAGCGAGTCGCATGCTCTCGTGGCGCGAAGCCGGACGGGAGCTCGCGGAGATCTACGGCGCACGCACGTGAACGACCGCGCCGGGCATTCGGTGGACGTCGTCGTCGTCTCGTACAACAGCCGCGACCGCCTGCGCGCCTGTGTCGAGCCGCTCGTCGGACTCGCCGGCGTCCACGTCATCGTGGCCGACAACGCCTCGCCCGACGGCGAGCCTCGAGGTCGTCCGCGACCTCCCGCTGACGGCGATCCAGCTCGAGCGGAACGGCGGCTTCGCGCACGGCGTCAACGCCGGCTGGCGCGCGGGATCGCGCGCCGTACGTGCTCCTGCTGAACCCGGACGCCCGGATCGACGGCGCCTCGATCGAGGCGCTCGCGGCGACCCTCGAGCGCGACGTCGGGCTCGGCGCAGTCGCGCCGCGGATCCTCGACGACGACGGCTCGCTCGACTGGTCTCAGCGCCGCTACCCGCGGCTGCGCTCGACGTTCGCCCGCGCGTTCTTCCTGCACCGGCTCTTCCCAACGGCGTCGTGGACCGACGAGCTGATCCGCGACGAGCGCGCATACGCCGAGCCGGGCACGCCGGACTGGGTCTCCGGTGCGTGCATCCTCCTGCGCCGCGAGGCCCTCGAGGCGCTCGATGGGCTCGACGAGGGCTTCTTCATGTACGCCGAGGACATCGACCTCTGCCGTCGCCTCCGCAGCGCCGGCTACGAGCTCCGCTTCGAGCCGGCGGCGACCGTCGAGCACGAGGGCGGGGCGTCGGAGCCGCGGACGAACCTGCTGCCGGTGCTCGCGGAGAGCCGGCTGCGCTATGCGGCCAAGCACCGCAGCCGGCTCGGCGCGGCGCTCGAGCGGGCCGGGATCGCCCTCGAGGCGGCGACGCACGTCGCCGTCAGCCGTGGCGGGATGGCGGCCCGGCGCGGCCACGCACGCGCGCTCAGGCTCGCGCTGACGAAGCCCTCCTAGCCGTCCGGCTAGCCCCGTCCGGCGAGCCTCTGGCCGATCGGCCGTCGCCGCCGAAACGGCGTCCCAATACCGTTCAGTAGGCCGTGTGCGGAATCTGCGGAGTCGTTCAGCTGCGGGGTGAGCCCCGCTTCGTCGTCGAGCAGGAAGTCCTCGACCGGATGACGGACGCCATGACGCATCGCGGGCCGAACGACCGCGGGACGTACCGCGCGGAGGGGTCGCGCTCGGTGTCCGCCGGCTGAGCATCGTCGACGTCGAGGGCGGCCACCAGCCGTTCCCGAACGAGGACGACACCGTCTGGGCCGTCCAGAACGGCGAGCTCTACAACCACGACGAGGTGCGCTCGAGGCTGACCGGCCGCGGCCACCGGTTCCGGACGCGCTGCGACACCGAGATCATCCCGCACCTCTACGAGGACGCGCGGCGACGGATTCCCCGAGCAGCTGCGCGGCAAGTTCGGCCTCGCGCTGTGGGACGGACGCAAGCGCCGCGCGGTCATCGCGCGCGACCGCCTCGGTGTGAAGCCGCTCTACTACGCGCGAGGCCGGCGACCTGCTCGTCTTCGCGTCCGAGCTGAAGAGCCTGCTTGCGAGCGGTCTCGTCGAGCACCGAGCTCGACTACGAGGCGATCGACGCGTATCCTCACCTTCGGCTTCGTTCCCGGCCCGATGACGCCGCTCGCGGCGGTCCGGAAGCTGATGCCCGGGCACCGGCTGATCGGTGGACGCCGCGGGTGTCCGAGTCGAGCGCGTACTGGAAGTACCCCGAGCCCGCGCCCGTCGAGATGAGCGCTCGACGAGGCGGCGGAGGGGCTGCTGGCGGGGCTCGACGAGTCGGTGCGCCTGCGGCTGATGAGCGACGTCCCGCTCGGCGCGATGCTGAGCGGCGGCCTCGACTCCAGCGTGATCGTCGGCGCTGATGGCGCGGCACATGAGCGAGCCGGTGAAGACCTTCTCGGTCGGCTTCGCCGAGGCGGGCGAGGGCAACGAGCTCGCCGACGCGCGCCTCGTCGCCGAGCACTTCGGCACCGACCACCACGAGCTCGAGCTCTCGTTCGCGGAACAGACGGTCGACCTTGCGGAGCTCGTGTGGTTCATGGACGAGCCGCTCGCCGACCTGTCGGTCGCTCGGGTTCCTGGCGCTCTCCGAGCTCGCGGCGCAGCCACGTGACCGTCGCGCTTTCCGGCCAGGGCGCCGACGAGCTGCTCGGCGGGTACCGCAAGCACCGCGCGGCCGCGATCGCCGGCACGTGGTCGCGGCTCCCCGGCCCGTGCGCGCAGTCGGCGCGACGCGCTGCTCCGCCGCGCACCGAAGCGGTTCGGCCGGGCGGCCCGCACGCTGATCGCCGCGGACCCGGCCGAACGCCTGCTCGCGTGCCAGCGGACGGCTCGACCCCGGCCTGCGACGCGCGCTCGTGCGCGGGCCGCTCGCCGAGCGCGACGGCCACGGCGCGCTGCGGATCGCACGCGAGCGCCTCGGCAGCGTCGGGAACGACCCACTGCCTGCCGCGCTGTACCTCGATGCGCAGCTCGGCCTCCCCGACGACATGCTCCACTACTTCGACCGCGCGTCGATGGCGCACTCGCTCGAGGTTCGCGTGCCGTTCCTCGACCATCACCTGGTCGAGTTCTGCGCCACGATCCCGACGCGTCACAAGATCCGGCGCCTCGACACGAAGCACGTCCTCAAGCACGCCGTCCGCGGGCTTGATCCCGGATCGGATCATCGACAAGCCGAAGATCGGGTTCTTCCACAAGGCCGTCGACGAGTGGTTCCGCGCGCAGACGCGCGGCGCGATCAGCGACTACCTGCTCGGGACGAACCCGCGCTACGCGGAGCTGCTCGACCGCAGCGGGGTCGAGCGGCTGGTGAAGGACCACGCATCCGGCGCCGACACTTCGAACGGCCACGTGCTTCTGTCGGTCCTGATGCTCGAGGTGTGGTTGTCGTCGTACCTGCCGCGTGCGCTGCCTCGCGAGACGCTCGCGCGCGCGAGCCTCGCAGTCGGATGATCCGCTCCTACGCTGTCGTCACTCCCGCCCGCGACGAGGCCGACAACCTGCCGCGCCTCGGCGCAGCGCTTGCCGCGCAGACGATCCGCGCCGCGCGCCTGGTACATCGTCGAGAACGGGTCGACCGACGGCACGCAGGAGGTGGCCGAGCGAGCTCGCCGCGCGAGCACGACGTGGATCCGCGTGCTCTCGTCTCCCGGCACGTCGGCCGCAGAACGCGGCGCGCCCGATCGTCCGCGCGCTCCAGGCAGGCATCACCGCGCTCGAGGACGATCCGCCCGAGATCCTCGTGAACGTCGACGCAGACATCTCGATGGACCCGGACTACTTCGCCGGGCTCCTCGCGCGGTTCGACGACGACGCGTCGCTCGGGATCGCGAGCGGCAGCGCATACGAGCTTCAGCGCGACGGGTGGCAGCAGCGGTACGTGACCGGCAGCACCGTGTGGGGAGCGTCGCGCGCGTACCGGTGGGAGTGTCTCGCAGGAGCTCCTGCCGCTGGAGGAGCGCGTGGCGCTGGGACGGAGTCGACGAGTTCAAGGCGAACGCCCGCGGGCTGGCGGACGGTGGCGTTCGAGGATCTCCCGTTCCGCCATCACCGCCGCGAGGGCGAGCGGGACGGCACGGCCTGGCGTGCGCGCGTCAACCAGGGCGGGGCCGCGTACTACCTCGGCTACCGCGCGTGGTACCTGCTCCTCCGCGCGCTCTGGAACGCGCGACGCGAGCCCGCGGCGCTCGGCCTGGTCTGGGGCTATGCGCGATCGGCGATCCGGCGCGACGAGCGCAGCTCGGATGCCGCCGCCCGCGCATACCTGCGGCGGCAGCAGAGCCCGCGCAACCTGCGCCGCCGCGCACTCGAGGCGGCCGGACGCCGCGAGAGCCGAGCTCGAGGTCGGGCGAACGAGCGCGCCGACCTGATGCTCGTCTGCTCGTCGGGCGGGCACCTCCAGCAGATGCTCGCGCTCGAGCCGGTCTGGGGTGCGTACTCGCACGTGTGGGTGACCTTCGACAAGAGCGACTCGCGCTCGCTGCTCGGCGGCGAGCCCGTCGTGTACGCACACTCGCCGACGAACCGCAACCTGAAGAACCTCCTCCGCAACCTCGTGCTCGCGTGGCGCACGCTGCGCGAGGTGCGACCGAAGATCCTGCTCACGACGGGCGCCGGCGTCGCCGTGCCGTTCGCGTGGATCGGGCGGCTCCTCGGTGTGCGGATCGTCTACGTCGAGAGCTTCACCAGGATCGAAGGCCCGTCGCTGACCGGCCGCCTCGTCGCGCCGATCGCGCACCGGACGTACGTCCAGTGGCCAGAGATGGAGCGCGCGCTGCCGAAGAGCCGCTACGCGGGAAACGTGTTCGCCCGATGATCTTCGTCTCCGTCGGCACGCACGAAGCGCCGTTCGACCGCATGTTGCGCGCGGTGTACGACCTCGGGCTCGACGAGGAGCTCGTCGTCCAGTACGGCCCGTCGACATGCGGTCGCTGCGCGCGAGCGTCCAGGCCGAGTACCTGCCGTTCGACGAGGTCGTCGGGTACATCCGGAAGGCCCGCGCCGTCGTCATGCACGCGGGCGTCGGCTCGGTGATGATCTCGCTCGCGAACGGCAAGCGGCCGATCGTGATGGCGCGCCTCGAGAAGCATGGCGAGCATGTCGACGACCACCAGGTCGAGCTCGCCCGCCGCATGGACGCAACGGGCCTCGCGACCTTCGTCGAGGACGAGGACGCGCTCAGGGCTGCGCTCGCCGACGACACGCGCGCCGCAGGCCAGATGAGCGGCGTCCCGTGGCTCGGCGAGGACCTCCGTGGGTACCTCGCCGAGCAGCTCGGGACGCCGCGCTCGTCTCCTGCCCCCGCGGTCTAGCCCGCCTCGTCCGCGCCGGCGTCGGGTGCGCCGCCGAGCGGCCGCGCCTGGCCGTCGATGTCACTGCCGGGGTAGCCGGCGGGGTCGCCGGCGTTGCGCGCGGCTGCGCCGGACGCCAGGTGGAGGTTGTTGTTCGGGTCGACGAACCCGCTTGCCGCGTTCCGGTCCGTCGACCCGCAGGTCCCGCCCTGGATCACGTTGTAGCGCCAGTTGATCGGGGCGGCGTTGTTCTGCGCAGTACACGGGCTCGCGCGCAGGACATTGCCGACGAAGTCCATGCCGGTGCCCGCACTCGGGCCGTTGTAGAGAAGCAGCGGGCCGGAGAGCGAGTTGTAGCGCATGTCGAAGTTCTCGAAGTCCTCGCCCTGCAGCGTGTACGTGTTGCCGGAGGGGTAGAAGAAGTTGTTCTCGAGGAGGATGTTCTTCGGCAGCGGCCCGGTGCCGTAGGCCTGCAGGTGCAGGCTCGCCGGTCGCGCCGCGACCGCCGTTCGCGGTGCCACAGTTCTTGAAGGTGCTGTTGCGGATCGTGACGTTGTCCGCGCCGAGGATCTGGAGACATTCGACGTGCTCACCGGCCTGCGACTGCCAGTCGTGGAAGTAGACGCCGTCGAAGAGGATGTTCGTCGGTGCCTTCAGCGGCGACCCGCCGTTCTGCATGTGAGAGTGGTAGTCGCACGTGGGGCAGGCGATCTCCCCGCCGATGATCGATATGTTCGACGAGCCCTGCCACCACATTCCCTGGTTGACGACGTTGCGGAGCGTCACGTCGTCCGCGGAGGGGTTGAAGTTGACCTGGCTGATCGTCATGTCGCGGAACTCGATGTGCGCCGCGCTCATGGTGATCTGACCGGTGACGGTGACGGCCGCGCCGGCGGCCGGCCGGAAGACGACGTCGTTCGGTGACGTCTTCGCGGCGTCGACGGCAACGGACTCGCCGCCGTACGACCCGCCCGCGACCTGCACGATCGCACCTGGCGCCGCGACGCGGTACGCGCGGCTGAAGGTGCGGCACGGCTGCGCCTGGGAGCACGGGTTCCCGTCGGCGCCCGACGGCGACATGAAGACCGTCGCCGGGCCGGCGGGCGGGCAGGCCGCCGTCGTGGCGTTGATCGAGGCGCGTCCCGACCGATTGCCCGCCGCGTCGTAGGCGTCGACGCCGAGCGTGTAGGCGGTGTTGCAGGCGAGCCCGGTGAAGGTGTAGGTCGTTCCCGCTCCGCTGCTGACGAGCGAGGTGCCGACGTAGCGGCTGTAGCCAGTGACACCGGCGTTGTCCGTCGAGGCCGTCCAGGACACGCTGACCGACGTGTCGGTCGACGCGGTCGACGTCAGGCCGGTCGGCGTCGTCGGCGCCTCGCCGTCCGCCGAGCAAGGCGAGGTGGTGGCCGACGCCACCGCCTGGGGGCGGTACGAGGCGTTGCCGGCCGCGTCATAGGCCTCGATGCTGAGCGAGTACGTCGTGCCGCACTGGAGGCCGGTGTACGTGTACGACAGCTGCTGCATCGTCGTGAGCGCGACGTTGTTCCGGTAGAGGCGGTACCCCGCGACGCCGACGTTGTCGCTCGAGGCGTTCCACGCCATCCCGATCGTCGTCTGCGTGCTCCGGTGATGCGCAGGCCCTGCGGGACGGACGGCGGCTGCGTGTCCTGCGTCGCGCACGGGCTCGTCGAGGCGGTCACCTGTGCCGGCGCGGAACGGTTGCCTGCGGCGTCGTACGCGTCGACGGCGAGCGTGTAGGTCGTGCCGCACGAGAGGCCTGTGAACGCGAAGCTCGTGCCCGGCCCCGTTGCTCAGGAGCGCGCCGTTGCGGTAACGGCCATAGCCGGTCACGCCGACGTTGTCCGAGGACGCCGACCACGAGAGGGTGATCGACGTCTGGCCGATCGCGCTGGTCGAGAGACCTGGGGAGCCGACGGGGCCTGCGCGTCGCCGGTCGGCGCCGTCACGGGGGTCGTCATGTCGCTCTGACCTCCGCCTCCGTGAGCGCGCGGTTGTAGACGCGGACGTCGTCGATCTGACCCGCGAACCACTCGCTCCAGACGCCGTTCCCCCCGATGCGGAGCGGGTTCGTCGACGTCGAGATGGGGCCTGACGCTGCAAGCGTGGTCCGAGGGCGCCGTTCACGTAGAGCTTGAGCGATGACCCGTCGTAGGTGCTCGCGAGGTGCGTCCACGTGTTCGCCGCGACGGCGCCGGTCGCGCGTAGCGGTCCTGGCCGCCCACGTTGATGTGTCCTGCGGGCCCAGGGCCGCCCTCATGGGCGTAGAGCGCGTAGTCGAGAAAACCCGGCCGCTCCTTCACGACCGCACTGCGCCAGTCGGAGCTGAGCCCGGTCGGGCGGACCCAGGCCTCGACCGTCATCGCGGTTGTGAGCTGGAGCGACGGCGACCCGGCGACGCTGACCATGTCGTTGACGCCGTCGAAGATGAGTGCACCGCCGTAGCGGCCGGCGCTGGTCCACGTGGCGCCGCTGATGGTGCCGGTGTTCCCGGTGCCGGAGACGTCGGCGACTGTCGTGCCGCTGCCTGCGTCGAACGAGTAGGCGGCGACAAGGCCGGCGGGAGCCGCGGCAGCGGCGCCGCCGCCGCCGGCGAGCAACGTGGTGAAGGCAGCTACGAGCGCGGCGCCAAGGCTGAGCCTGGCCGCGATCGAGCCTCTGGAGGCATGGTGGGACACTGGGCGATCCCCCTTTTCGACCTGTCGGCGAAGGTGCTAGGAACTGGGCAAAACGCGTCTGCGGACGCGGAAGCGCGGCAGAGTAGAGCTGTTCTTGCTGGGCGTCAATGACGTAACGATTCGAACGACCTGTTCACAACCCCGATCGGAAGACCTCATGACCGGTGGCATCCCCAGAACAGGTGAACGAAGTGACGTCCACCGTGGACGAGCGCCCGGGCGGAGCGCTCTTGTCGTTGCCGCAGGACGCGCGCGACGCGTTGACGGTCTAGGAATACGTCGCGGAGCAGCTGCCGGCCACGGCGTGAACACCGCGTACTGGATGCCCTTGATCGTCGACACGCTGTAGGGCCGCGGCGAGCCGCCGCAGGTCAGCGAGGTCAGCGTTCCGCTCGGCCCCTGCGTCGGAAGGAGCGTCTCGAGGCCGTTTGCGCCGGCTGCGATCGTCGTCTCGAACGTCAGCGTCCCGGCGCTCCACGACAGCCGCGGATCGACGAGTTGTTGCGCCCGTCCGTCCAGTCGAGCAGCTGCTTGTACGAGATCAGGGGCACACCGCGCGCCTGCGCCGAGGCGACGATCGCCTCGTGTGCTGGTGCGGAGCCGGGTTGTCGGTGTGGATGTTCGTGCCGAACGCGCCGTAGTAGCCCTCGGGCCGAGCGCGTTGTCGAGCAGCGTGTCGACCGTGGCCGGGTATGCCTGCCCGGCCTCGTCGTTCATCGGCGTGTTCTGCCTGGTAGACGTCGATCAGCGCGCCGTCGTGTCCGCGAACCGCATCGGGAAGCCGCCGCCGTTCAGGAAGCCTGGCTTGGCGCCGATCCAGCTGCCGGGGTAGTGGTAGTAGTTGGCGTCCAGCCGGATCCCGTGCGCGAGCTCGACCTTCGCGCTCGTCGCCCAGTCGGGCCAGTAGACGCAGTGGGTGCGGCTCGTGACCGGCGCAGGCAGGCTCGTGTACTTGCGCCGCGAACTGCGGCGAGCTGCGTGTCGAAGACGCGCTGCGAGCTGCGCTCGCGGCAGTCGGTCGCGCGGGCACGGACTGATGACGCGGGTGGAGCGCGATCTCGAACCCTTCGGCGACGTACGGCGGCCGCCTGGGCGTTGGTCAGGACGCTGTCGGGATAGATGTACGACGTCGAGCGCACGCACTCCCAGTTCGCGACGACGCAGCCCGGCGGGCTGAGCGCCTTGAACCGGTCGAAGTTGCTCGCCGTGCCGCCGGCGCTGGCCGGCGAGTGGTCGTCGCCGCTCAGCACGACGACGGCCTTCTCGCCCCGCGGGAGGTACCAGAAGCGCGGCAGCGGCATGCGGTCGCGCTCCATCAGCGTGATCAGGTTCGACGAGCAGCCGCTGCTGCTCGTCGGCCTGCGGAATCGCGATCTTGCTCGTGTCGACCCAGTCGGGCTGCGACGTCGCCGGCCTTCGCGCCGTAGAACATGTCGTCGGGGCGGATCCCGGCGACGCCGTCGCGCTCCTGGCCGGCCCAGGCCGGGTTGCCCTGCCGCGTGTAGACGACCGAGCGGGCGAGGTCGTACGTGAACGCCGCCGCCTGGCCGCCGCTCGAGCCGACGCGGCGCAGCGTGACTGCCGGATTGGCGGTCGCGGTGGTCGCGTTCGAGTAGAGCGTCGCGACGGCGGTCGCGCCGTTCAGCGTGTAGCGGTCGGCGCGCGCCGTGGTACTGCATCGTGTGCCCCGACGATGCCCGCGCCCGGCTCGGCGCTCGTGTCGACCTTCAGGTAGGCATTCGACGTCGTCCCGCTCGCCGTCGGTCAGCCCGAGCAGGCCGGCGAGCTGCTTGTCCGGGCCGCATCGCGATCAGGTTGCCGCCGCCGTTGACCCAGCCGGTCAAC
Source organism: uncultured Actinomycetes bacterium (assembly GCA_963737405.1). Taxonomy (GTDB): domain Bacteria; phylum Actinomycetota; class Thermoleophilia; order Gaiellales; family Gaiellaceae; genus JACCTU01. The sequence goes on along the minus strand of CAVTSL010000007.1, from coordinate 12,592 downwards.
GTCGACACCTGCGCCGCGCTCAACGCGGTCTCGCCGAGCACCACGACGTCGAACTGGCTCAGGAGCGCCGGCGAGAGGAACGCGACGTCGATCGTCGTGAACGCGTTCAGACCCTCGTTGCGGAGGATCTCGGTCAGGTACATCCCGAACGGGTTCGCCGTCGAGCCGACGACGAGGATCTGCGGCGGCGACGCCTCGGTCGAGAACGACCAGCCGACGTCGGCGGCGAGCGGGTTCCCGGCCAGATCCTTGACGCCGCTGCTCCCGCCCTTGACCGTCAGGGTGTACGTCGCGCCGTACTGGAGCGCGGCGGTCGGCGTCAGCGTCGCGGTCGTTCGTCGAGGCGTTGTACGTCACCGTTCGACGGCGACGGACGCGCCCGACGCGTCCTTGAGCAGGAACGTCGAGGTCGTGACCGAGCTCGCCGTCATCGGCTCGCTGAAGGTCGCGGTCGCGGACGTGCCGACGTTGACTGCCGTCGCGCCGTCCGCCGGGGTCTTCGCGGTGACCGTCGGCGGGATGCGTCTCGGGCTGGATGCGCGACACCATGTCGAGCTGGATCTCGCTCGGGCTCAGCGCGCGGTCGTAGACCCTGACGTTGTCGACGAGCCCGTCGAAGAAGCCGCCTGCCGGAGAGCCGTATGCGCCGATTCGCCACGTGTTCGAGTCCCCGACGTTCCCGGTGAAGGTCGTGCTCGCCGTCTGGACGCCGTCGATGTAGATGCGCGCGGTGGTGCCGTCGTACGTCGCCGCGACATGCTGCCACTGGCCGACGGCGGGGTCCGACCGGAGTCGAGGTAGTCGCCGAACGATGTCTCCGAGCGTCAGGCGGTAGCGGCCGGCGACGTGATCGACCCAGATCATCGGGCCGGCCGAGACCCAGCTTCCGAGCAGGCCGACGTCGACCTTGGTCGACTGCTTGAGCACCCAGGCCTCGTACGTGAAACCGGTCTTGTAGAACGTGCCGAGCGCCGGGGGATCGACTTCGCTGCTCTGCCCCGTGAGCGAGACGGCGCCGCCGAACCGGCCGCTCGTCGTCCACGTCGCGCCGGAGAGCGTTCCGTTGCGCGCGGCCCCCGAGGAGTCGAGCGCGACCGTTCCGGAGCCGTCGTCGAAGCCGTACGCGACCCGCAGGCCGGTCGTGGAGACGCCGGCGTTGCTCACGGTCACGGTGACTGCCGAGGACGTTCGTGTGTTGCCGGCCGCGTCGCGCGCGATCGCCCTGAGCGTGTGCGACCCGTTGAGCTCGCCGCGGCGTGTCCCAGTCGATCGAGTACGGAGCGACGGTGTCCTCCGCGCCGAGGTTCTGGCCGTCGATCCGGAACTGCACGCCGGCGACGCCGACCGCGTCGCTCGCGGACGCGTTGACGGTGACGACCCCGGTCGCGGTCGAGCCCGACGCGGGAGCCGTGACGGAGACCGTTGGCGCCGTCGTGTCGGAGGTCACGGTCGCAGTCGCCTCGTTCGAGGCGGGGCCGACGTTGCCGGCGGCGTCCTCGGCGGTGACCCTGTAGTAGTAGGTGCCGGCGGCGAGGCCGTTGTCGGTGTAGCTCGTGCCGGTGGGCTGCGCGATCCGGTTCGCGGCGCTCGGCGTGAACCCGGCGGTGCGTCGAGCGGTGGACGTTGTAGCGGGTGACGCCGACGTTGTCGGTCGCCGCGCCCCAGCCGAGCGTGGCCTTGCCGATCGATCCGGTCGCGGTGAGCGTGCCCGGCGCTGACGGCGGGGTCGCGTCTCCCGGCGGCGTCACGGTCGCGTTCGCCTCGTTCGAGGCGGGCGCCGACGTTGCCGGCCGCGTCCTCGGCGGTGACCTTGTAGTAGTAGGTGCCGGCGGCGAGGCCGTTGTCGGTGTAGCTCGTGCCGGTGGGCTGCGCGATCCGGTTCGCGGCGCTCGGCGTGAAGCCCGGCGGTCGTCGAGCGGTGGACGTTGTAGCGGGTGACGCCGACGTTGTCGGTCGCGGCGCCCCAGCTGAGGGCGACCTGGCCGACCGAACCGGTGGCGACGAGCGTGCCCGGCGCGGAGGGGGCGGTTCCGTCGGGCGGCGGCGGCCCGCCGCCCGAGACCGGCTGGTTCATGTCGGTGGTGATCTCGCCGGCGGTGAGGGCGCGGTTGTAGATGCGGACGTCGTCGATCAGGCCGTCGAAGAAGCCGCCGGCGGCGGCTGCCGTAGGCGCCGATCCGCCAGACGTTGGAGCTGCCGATCGCGCCGCTGACCGCGCGGTTCGCGACCTCGGTGCCGTCGATGTAGAAGCGGGCGGTCGGCTGCCGGTCGTAGGTGGCGGCGAGATGCTGCCACTGGCCGGCGACCGGGTTGCGGCCGGAGTCGAGGTAGTTCGACATCCCGCTGTTCATCGTCAGCTGGTAGCGGGTCGCGAGGTGGTCGACCCAGAGCATCGGGCCGCCGCCGCCGGTCCAGCTGCCGACGATCGCGACGTCGTTCTTGGTCGAGGTCTGCTTCTGGACCCAGGCCTCGAGCGTGAAGCCGCCGCTGGTAGAAGGTGCCGAGCGCGCCGAGGTCGACCGAGGCGTTCGATGCCGTTGAACGAGAGCGCTCCGCCGTAGCGTCCGGCCGCCCAGGTCGCGCCGTTGATCGTGCCGTTGTGCCCGTTCCCCGAGGCATCGTTCAGCACCGACCCCGAGCCCTCGTCGAACGAGTACGCCGCCACGGCCCCGGTCGGTGCGTCGCAGAGCGACGTCGACGCCGCTCTGCGACGGCGCGAGGCGAGACGTTGTTCGAGGCGTCGAACGCCTCGACGCCGAGCGTGTAGCGTCGTCCCGCAGGCGAGCCCCGTGAACGTGAACGACGTTCCGGTGGTCGTCCCGGCGAGCGCCCCGTTCGCGTACAGCCGGTAGCCGGTGACGCCCGACGTCGTCGGTCGATGCGCTCCACTGCACCGAGATCGAGGTCTGCGAGCTGCCCGGTCACGGCGAAGGCGCCCGGCGTCGTCGGGATCGAGGGGTCGACGAAGCCGATCGGCTGGTTCATGTCGGTGGTGATCTCGCCGGCGGTGAGGGCGCGGTTGTAGATGCGGACGTCGTCGATCAGGCCGTCGAAGAAGCCGCCGGCGGGGCTGCCGTAGGCGCCGATCCGCCAGGTGTTGGAGCTGCCGATCGCGACGCTGACCGAGCGGTTCGCGACCTCGGTGCCGTCGATGTAGAAGCGGGCGGTCGCGTCGCCGGGTCGTAGGTGGCGGCGAGATGCTGCCACTGGCCGGCGATCGGGTTGCGGCCGGAGTCGAGGTAGTTGGACATCCCGCTGTTCATCGTCAGCTGGTAGCGGGTCGCGAGGTGGTCGACCCAGAGCATCGGGCCGCCGCCGCCGGCCCAGCGTGCCGACGACCGCGACGTCGTTCTTGGTCGACGTCTGCTTCTGGACCCAGGCCTCGAGCGTGAAGCCGCCGCTGGTAGAAGGTTCCGAGCGCGCCGAGGTCGACCGAGGCGTTCGTGCCGTTGAACGAGAGCGCGCCGCCGTAGCGGCCGGCCGCCCAGGTCGCGCCGTGATCGTCGCCGTTGTGCCCGTTCCCCGAGGCATCGTTCAGCACCGACCCCGAACCCTCGTCGAACGAATACGCCGCGACCAGGCCGGGCGCGGCCGCCCAGGCGGGAGCCGGCAGCGCAAGCGCTGCCACGCCGATGACGAGGGCCGTCACGCGACGCATCAGGGCCCCGTTTTCCCTCGACGCCGACGCAGGCCCGTTCGAGACGGGCTTACGCATCACACGAAATCATCGTCTGCAGAGCCGCCTCCGCGGCGCCCTGCGAAGGTCAAGCATTGCCCTATCCGACAGCGCGGGTATCGTGTCAACACGCGCCGAGGCGTACGCGTACGCTTCGAAGGCTACGAGTATGTCGCGACGCAGGTGCCGGTGATCGTGTCGAACATCGCGTACTGGATGCCCTTGATCGTCTGGAGCGTGTAGGCCCTGGGGCTGCCGCCGCAGCTGAGCGCGCTGAGGGTGCCGCTCGGGCCCTGGGTCGGGAGGAGGGTCTGGAGCCCGTTCGCGCCCGCGCCGACGGTGGTGACGAAGGTGAGCGTCCCGGCGTTCCAGCTGAGGCCGCGGATCGTCGAGTTGTTGCGGCCGTCGATCCAGTCGAGCATCTGCTTGTACGAGATCGACGGGCACGCCGCGCGCCTGGGCGGCGGTGACGATCGCCTCGGCGCCGGGATGCGGCGCGGCGTTGTCGGTGTGCATGTTCGCGCCGAACGCGCCGTAGTAGCCGTGCGGCGCCGACGCGCGTTGTCGAGCAGCGCGTTGACGGTCGCCGGGTAGCCTGGCTCGTCTCGTCGGTGCATGTTCGTGTTCGCCTGGTAGACGTCGATCAGCGTGCCGTCGGTGTCGGCGAAGCGCATCGGGAAGCCGCCGCCGGTCATGAAGCCGGGCTTGCGTGCCGATCCAGCTCGCCGGGGTAGTGGTAGTAGTTGGCGTCGAGCCGGATGCCGTTCGCGAGCTCGACCTTCGCCTCCGAGGCCCAGTCCGGCCAGTAGACGCAGTGCGTGCGGCTCGAGACGGGCGACGGCAGGCTCGGTGTACTTCGCCTGCGAACGAGGGAGCTGCGTGTCGTAGACCGCGCGCGAGCTCGGCCTGCGAGATCGGCGCTGTCGGGCACGACGCCGACGTTGCGGGTGGAGCGCGACCTCGAACCCCTCGGCGATGTAGGCGGCCGCCTGCGCGTTGCGTGAGGTGCTGTTCGGATAGACGTAGGAGGTCGAGCGGACGCACTCCCAGTTCGCGACGACGCAGCCGGCCGGGCTCATCGACTTGAAGCCGTCGAAGTTCGCGGCCGTGCCGCCCGGCGCCTGAGACGGCGAGTGGTCGTCGCCGCTCATCACGACGACCGCCTTCTTGCCGCGCGGCAGGTACCAGAAGCGCGGCAGCGGCATCTTGTCGCGCTCCATCAGCGTGATCAGGTTGACCAGCAGCCGCTGCTGCTCGTCGGCCTGCGGGATCGCGATCTTGTTCGTGTCGACCCAGTCGGGCTGCACGTCGCCGGCCCTGGCGCCGTAGAAGAGGTCGTCGGGCCGGATGCCGAGCGACGCCGTCGCGTTCCTGACCGGCCCAGGCCGGGTTGCCCTGGCGCGTGTAGACGACCGAGCGCGCGAGGTCGAAGCGTGAACGCGGCCGCCTGGCCGCCGCTCGCGCCGACCGACCGCAGCGTGACCGCGGGATTCGCCGTCGCCGTCGTCGCGTTCGAGAACAGCGTCGCGACCGCGGTCGCGCCGTTCAGCGTGTAGCGGTCGGCAGTGCCGTGGAACTGGATCGTGCTGCCGACGATCCCCGCGCCCGGCGCCGCCGCCGTGTCGACCTGCAGGTACGCGTTCGCCAGCGTCGTCGCCGGCGTCGGTCAGCCCGAGCAGCCCGGCGAGCTGCTTGTCCGGGCCGCATCGCGATCAGGTTCCCGCCCGCCGTTCACCCAGTCCGCTCAGCGCCGACACCTGCGCGGCGTTCAGCGCCGTGTCGCCGAGCACGACGACGTCGAACTGCGCCAGGAGCGCCGGCGAGAGGAACGCGACGTCGATCGTCGTGAACGCGTTCAGCCCTTCGTCTGCGGAGGATCTCGCCCAGGTACGCGCGAACGGGTTCGCGGTCGAGCCGACGACGAGGATCGGCGGCGGCGAGGCCTCCGTCGTGAACGACCAGCTCGAGTCCGCGGCGAGCGCGTTCCCGGCGCAGTCCGTGACGCCGCCCGCGCCGCCCTTGACCGTCACGGTGTAGGTCGCGCCGTACTGCAGCGCGGTCTGCGGCGTCAGCGTCGCGTGATCGTCGGCATCGAGTCGTACGACACCGTCGCGGGCACGACCGCGTTCGCCGGATCCTTGAGCTGGAACGTCGAGGTCGTGATCGATGCCGGCGTTCATCGGCTCGTTGAACGTCGCCGTGGCCGAGGTGCCGACGTTGACGCCGGCCGAGTTCGGGCCGGCGTCCGCGCCGTCACCGTCGGCGGCGTCGTGTCGGGCGTGATGCTCCGGTTCATGTCGTTCTGGATCTCGGCGGCGCTCAGCGCGCGGTTGTAGACGCGCACCTCGTCGATCAGGCCGTTGAACCACTCGCCCCAGATCGCGTTGCCGCCGATCCGCAGCGGCGAGTTCGACGTGGGGATCGAGCCGGCGACCGCGAGCTGCGCGACCTGCGCGCCGTTGACGTAGAGCCGCAGCGTCGTGCCGTCGTAGGTCGCGGCGAGGTGCGTCCACGCGCCGGTCGGCAGCGCGGCGGTGCCCGTCGATCGCACCGCGGTCGTCGCCGCCGACGAAGACCTCGGCGGCGGGCGGCCGCTGTCCGTGTTCGCGTAGATCGCCGTAGACGAGGTTGCCGGGCTGCTCCTTCACGACCGACCGTCCGCCAGCTGCCGGCGATCGTCGGCCTGACCCATGCCTCGACCGTCATGCCGGTCGTCAGGTCGAGCGAGGCCGAGTCGGGGACGGTCACCGCAGCTGTTCGTCCCGTTGAACGAGAGCGCGTTGTTGAACTTGCCGCTCGTCGACCCAGGTCGCGTTCGCGACCGTGCCGTTGTTGCCCTTGCCCGACTGGTCGGCGGCCGTCGTGCCGCTGCCCTCGTCGAATCCCCAGGCGCCGACCAGCCCGGCGGCGCGCGGTGTTCGTGCACCGTCGACGTCGCCACGCTGGCGGACGTCGTCGTGTTCCCGGCGCCGTCGCGCGCGACGGCCGTGAGTGTGTGCCGGCCCGTTGCCGCGTCGCGAAGCGTGTCCCAGTCGGCTGCGCGATACGGCGCGGCCGTGTCCTCGGCGCCGAGGTTCGCGCCGTCGAGCCGTGAACTTGTACGCCGGCGACCCCGCCGTTGTCCGCGGCGTTCGCAGGTCACGTCGACCGTGCCGGCGACCGTCGCGCCCGCGGTCAGGCGCCGTGATCGGAGACGGTCGGCGGCGTCGTGTCGGCGGTCGCGATCGCGCTCGCCTCGTTGCCGGCCGGGCCCGACGTTGCCGGCCGCGTCCTCGGCGGTGACCCTGTAGTAGTAGGTGCCGGCCGCGAGACCGGTGTCGATGTAGCTCGTCGCCGTCGGCTGCGCGATCCGGTTGCCGGCGCACGGGGTGAAGCCAGGCGTCGGTCGAGCGGTAGACGTTGTATCGCGTGACGCCGACGTTGTCGGTGGCAGCGCCCCAGCTCGAGCGCGACCTGGCCGAGGCCGCCCGTCGCGGTCAGCGTTCCGGGCGCTGCGGCGGCACGCGCGTCGGGCGCGCTGATCGAGCTGTTCATGTCGGTCTGGATCTCGGTCGCGCTCAGCGCGCGGTTGTAGATCGCGCACCTCGTCGATCAGGCCGTCGAAGTACTCGCCCCAGATCGAGTTGCCGCCGATCCGGACGGCGAAGTCGAGGTCGCGATGCTGCCGGCGGAGGCGAGCTGACGCGACCTGCGTGCCGTTGACGATAGAGCCGCTGCGTCGTCCCGTCGAACGTGGCCGCGAGATGCGTCCAGGTGCCGGCGGGGATCGCGCTCGTGCCGTCGCGATCCGCGATCGCTGCCGACTGTCGACCTGCGACTGCGGCCGGTTGCTGTCGGAGCTGGCGTACAGCGCCGTAGACGCAGTCGCCCGGGCGCTCCTTGACGATCGACCGTGTGGAATCCGCGCGAGCGACGTCCGGCTTCACCCAGCGCCTCGATCGTCATCCCGTTCGTCAGATCGAGCGAGCCGAGTCGGCGACGGTGACGCAGGCGTTCGTCGCCGTTGAACGAGAGCGCGTTGCCGAACCTGCCCGCGGCGCGCCCGCCCAGCGTCGTGTTCGCGAGCGTGGCGGTGTTGCCGTTGCCGGACTGGTCGGCCGCCGTCGTCCCGCTCCCGGCGTCGAAGCCGTACGCGGCGACGAGCCCGATCGGCCGCGGCGCGTCGACGGTGGCGATCGCCTCCGTCGAGGGCGCGCTCAGGTTGCCGGCGGCGTCCTCGGCGGTGACCTTGTAGTAGTACGTGCCGGCCGCGAGGACGGTCGGTGTAGCTCGTGCCGGTCGGCTGCGCGATCCGGTTCGCCGGCGACGGCATGAACCCGGCGACGGTCGAGCGGTGGACGTTGTAGCGCACGACGCCGACGTTGTCGGTCGAGGCGGTCCAGCGTCAGCGCCGCCTGGCCGGCGCCGCCGTTCGCGACGAGGCTGGCCGGCGTGCTCGGCGGCGTCGTGTCGGCGATCGTCGCGCTCGCCGTGTTCGAGACCGGGCCGACGTTGCCGGCCGCGTCCTCGGCGGTCACCTTGTAGAAGTACGTGCCGGGCGCGAGCGCCGCTGTCGGAGTACGTCGTGCCGGTCGGCTGCGCGATCCGGTTCGCCGCCGACGGCGTGAAGCCGCGTCGTCGTCCCGCGGTGGACGTTGTAGCGGACGACGGCGAGGTTGTCGGTTGCGGCCGTCCATTGAGCGGATCGATGTCCCGGCGGCGTTCGCGGTGAGGCCGGTCGGCGCGCGTCGGCGCGGTCGTGTCGCCGATGGTTGCGGTGAGCTCGTGCGAGGCGGCGCTGATGTTTCCGGCCGCGTCCTCGGCGGTGACGCTTGTAGTAGTACGTGCCCGACGCGAGGCCGGCGTCGGCGTAGCTCGTGCCGGTCGGCTGCGCGATCCGGTTCGCCGCCGACGGCGTGAACCCGGTCGTCGTGCCGCGGTGGACGTTGTAGCGGACGACGCCGACGTTGTCGGTCGACGCCTCCAGCTCGAGGTTGACGGTGCTCCCGGTGACCGGCGCCGTCGAGCCCGGCCGGCGCGCTCGGCGCGGTCGTGTCCGTCGTGACGGTCGCGCGTCGCCTCGTTCGTCGGCGGGCCCGACGTTGCCGGCGGCGTCCTCGGCGGTGACCTTGTAGTAGTAGACGCCGGGCGCGAGCTGTTGTCGATGTAGCTCGTGCTCGTCGGCTGCGCGATCCGGTTCGCCGGCGCCGGGGATGAAGCCGGCCGTCGTCGAGCGGTGGACGTTGTAGCGGACGACGCCGATGTTGTCGGTCGCAGCGGCCCAGCTCGAGCGTCGCTCTGCCGATCGCACCGGTTGCGGTCAGCGTGCCGGGCGCCGAGGGCGGCGTCGTGTCGCCGACGGCCGCGCGATCGCCTCGTTCGACGGCGGGCCCGATGTTGCCGGCGGCGTCCTCGGCGGCGACCTTGTAGTAGTAGGTGCCGGCCGCGACCGGTGTCGGTGTACGTGGTGCCCGTCGGCTGCGCGATCCGGTTCGCCGTCGACGGCGTGAAGCCGGCGGTGTCGAGCGGTAGACGTTGTAGCGGGCGACGCCGACGTTGTCGGTCGCCGCGCCCCAGCTGAGCTGGGCGCTCGTCGACGGTGCCCGTCGCGGTCAGCGTGCCCGGGCGCGCTCGGCGGCGTCGCGTCCGGCGAGCTGATCGAGGACGTTCATGTCGCCCTGGATCTCGGCGGCGCTGAGGGCGCGGTTGTAGATCCGCACCTCGTCGATCAGGCCGCTGAACCACTCGCGCCCAGATCGAGTTGCCGCCGATCTTCACCGGCGAGTTCGAGGTCAGGATGCTGCCCGCGGACGCGAGCTGACGCGACCTGGGTGCCGTTGACGAACAGACGCTGCGTCGTGCCGTCGAACGTCGCGGCCAGGTGCGTCCACGTGCCGACCGGCGATGCGCGACGGCGCCGTCGAGCGATGCGGACGGAGCCGACCGTCGACCTGCGACTGGGGCCGTTCGGTGTCGGAGCTCGCGTACAGGCCGTAGACGAGGTCGCCCGGGCGCTCCTTGAGCGACGACCGTGCGGAAGCCGGCGCCGTGGTCGGGTTGACCCACGCCTCGATCGTCATCCCGGTCGTCAGGTCGAGCGAGTTCGAGTCGGGGACGGTGACGAGGCGTTCGTCGCCGTTGAACGACAGCGCGTTTCCGAACTTGCCCGCTGCCGCGCCGCCCACGTCGCATTCGTGATCGTCCCGTTGTTGCCGTTGCCGGACTGGTCGGCTGCGGCCGTGCCGCTCCCGCGTCGAAGCCGTAGGCGGCGACGAGCCCGGGCGGCGGCCGGTCGGGACCGTCGCGGTCGCCTCGTTCGACGCGGCGCTCGAGTTGCCGGCGTTGTCCTCGGCGGTCACCTTGTAGTAGTAGGTCGCCCGCCGCGACGGCCGGTGTCGTTGTAGCTCGTACCCGTCGGCTGCGCGATCCGGTTCGCGGCCGAGGGCGTGAAGCCCGGCGTCGTCGAGCGGTGGACGTTGTAGCGCGCGACCCCGCCGGCGTCGGTGGATGCGCCCCAGGTGAGCGCGACCTGGCCCGGCGTCCCGCTGGCGGCGAGCCCGGTCGGCGCCGTGGGCGGCGTCGTGTCGGCGGTCGCGTGCGCGCTCGCCTCGTTCGACGGCGGCGCCGACGTTGCCGACCGCGTCCTCCGCAGTCACCTTGTAGTAGTAGGTCGTCCGGCGGTGAGGCCGGTGTCCGTGAAGCGTCGTGCCGGTCGGCTGAGCGATCCGGTTGCCGCGGTCGGGCGTGAAGCCCGCCGTCGTCGAGCGATGGACGTTGTACCTCGCGACGCCGAGGTTGTCGGTCGCAGCGCCCCAGCTGAGGTTGACCTGCCCGAGCCCCCCGGTGGCGCTCGAGCGTGCCGGGAGCGCTCGGCGGGACCGCGTCGGGAGCGGTGATCGGCATGTTCATGTCGGTCTGGATCTCGCTGCGCGGAAAGGGCGCGGTTGTAGACGCGCACCTCGTCGATCAGCCCGTTGAACCACTCGCCCCAGATCGAGTTGCCGCCGATCTTCACCGGCGAGCTCGAGGTCTTGATCGTGCCGGTGACCGCGACGCTCGAGACCTGCGTCCCGTTCACGAACAGCCGCTGCGTCGTTCCGTCGTAGGTGACGGCGACATGCGACCAGAGCGCGGCAGGCAGCGCGGTCGTGCCGTCGAGCAGCCGCAGGCCGCTCGTCGTCGTCACCTGCGACTGTGGGCGGTTCGAGTCCGAGTTCGAGTAGAGCCCGTAGACGAGGTCGCCGGGACGCTCCTTCACGAGTAGGGTCTGGAATCCGCCGCCGAGCCCCGTGGGCCTGACCCAGCCTTCCACCGTGAGACCGTCGTCACGTCGAGCGAGTTCGAGTCGGGAACCGTCGACCGACGCGTTCGTGCCGTTGAACGAGAGTGCGTTGCCGTACTTGCCCGTCGTCGACCACGTCGCGTTCGAGAGCGTCCCGGTGTTGTTGCTGCCCGATTTGTCGGCGGCCGTCGTGCCGGCTCCCTCGTCGAAGCCCCAGGAGCCGACGAGGCCGGGCAGCGGGCCGGTCGGGACGAGCGCGGTCGCCTCGTTCGACGGCGGCCCGGTGTTGCCGGCGTTGTCGTTCGCGGCGACCTTGTAGTAGTAGGTGCCGGCGGGAAGCCGTTGTCCGTGTAGCGTCGTGCCGGCCGGCTGCGCGATCCGGTTCGCGTCCGACGGCGTGAAGCCGGCCGTCGTCGAGCGGTGGACGTTGTAGCCGGCGATCCCGCTCGCGTCGGTCGCCGCGCCCCAGTTCAGGCTGACCTGACCGGACGTGGGGAGTCGCGGTCAGGCTCGCTCGGCGCCGTCGGCGGCGTCGTGTCGCCGGTCGACGACAGCCGGACGAACTTCCCGACCGACGGGACGCCGTTGGTGTCGACGAGGAAGAGCAGGTAGTCGCCGGGCGGCGCGACGTTCGCGTTCGCCGGGAGCCTGGACCGTGACCTTTCCGGCTCCCGCGGTGAAGTTGAGGAACTGGAAGCGCTGGTTCTGGTCGAACGCGTGCGTCACCGACGGCGACCGGATCAGCGAGACCTTCGCGATCTGTGCCGCGTTCGGCGTCGTGACGTCGAAGTTCGTCCGTAGCCGCGCCGCGCGGGCGACGTGGTGATCGTCGGCCGCGGCCCCTTGAACAGGTACGGCGGCGAGTAGATCTCGGCGTTCTTCTGATCTGTCGCGCGGCCAGCCCGAGCGCGCCGCCGCCCGCCATCAGCACCCGCCCGTCCGGGAGCAGCAATGCCGTCGAGTGGTACTCGCGGCCGTTCTGCAAGCGGCGCCACGGTCGTCCACGTCTCGGTGTCCGGGTTCCAGATCTCCGCGGGCAGCACCGCCTTCGTCGGTCCGTGCCGTCCGACGTCGTCATCCCGCCGCTCGCGAGGACGGTCCCGTCGGGCAGCAGCGTCATGTTCTGGTACGAGCGCGGGAAGGCCATGGACGCCGTCGACCGCCACGCGGGCGTTCCCGCGTTCATGTCGATCACGGCGGTGCCGCGCGCTGAGTTGTAGGTCTTCGGGCCGAAGAAGTCCGGGTCGGCCCACGTGCCCGCCTTCATGATCTTGCCCGGGCGATACATGACGGCGCTATTCCGTCGATCGGGCTCGTCGCCGACCGTCGTCCAGGTCGACGTTGCCGGGTCGAGGATGCGGGTCGTCGTGTCCGGGCCGGCGTCGAACACCCTGCCGTCCGCGAGGACGAACATGAACGGATAGAGCGGGGAGGTGAGCCTCGCGCTCGTCAGGTCGGTCCACGTGTTCGTCGCCGGGTTGTAGATCGACGGGAGCGAGTCGACCGAGGCGTCCTCGAAGGGGTGCGGCTGCCCGGCCGGTCCTGCGCGATGCTGTCGCCCGCGAACGTCAGCACGCGCCCGTCGCGGCAAGACCGTCGCGGTCGGGTACCACCGTCCGACCGCCATGTCGCGTCCGCGGAAGTACGTCCTCGTC